>JAFSVU010000033.1 GCA_017444825.1 Clostridia bacterium | reverse complement strand
CCGTAAACCCACCGCGGCGCTCGTGTCGCTCCTCAGCGTTGCACTATCCTCCGGGGTGGTAAAGTAAAAACAGTATAACAAATTAGGAGAGCTAAAAACTACTCCTAAAATTAAATTGTCCTTGACAAAGGGTACACAATACAAGAAAAAGGTATGAATAGAGAGGTGAAAACGAATGATAACTGAAGAATTGACAAAATTGATCGGTGCATCTGTCACCGAAGAGGTTTTCGGTGTATGGCTGCTGATAGGAGCTGCGCTTGTGTTTTTTATGCAGGCGGGTTTCGCAATGGTCGAGACCGGTTTTACGAGAGCCAAAAATGCGGGCAATATCATCATGAAGAATTTGATGGATTTCTGCATCGGCACAGTGGTGTTTACGCTCCTTGGCTTTTCGCTGATGATGGCTGAAGATTACGTGCTGGGCATTGTCGGAGTTCCCAATCTTCAGATAATTACCGATTTTAAGGGTTTCCTGGAAAGCGGCAATGCTCCGTCGTTCGTGTTCAACCTGGTGTTCTGCGCTACAGCCGCAACCATTGTTTCGGGAGCCATGGCTGAAAGGACCAAATTCATTTCCTACTGCATCTATTCCGGTGTGATCTCGCTGTTTGTATATCCTGTCGAGGCGGGCTGGATCTGGAATGAGGCAGGCTGGCTGAACAAGCTGGGCTTCCACGACTTTGCGGGCTCCGCTGCCATACACTCCGTCGGCGGTGTTACGGCTCTCATCGGCGCCATCATACTCGGGCCAAGGCTCGGCAAGTACATCAAGGACAATGCGGGAAAGGTCAAGAAAGTAAACGCCATCCCCGGCCACTCCATCACTCTCGGAGCGCTCGGATGCTTCATCCTCTGGTTCGGATGGTACGGCTTCAACGGTGCTGCTGCATGGGACAATGAGTCTCTGTCCTCTATATTTGTCACAACGACCATCGCCCCTGCGGTTGCAACCTGTGTGACCATGATATTTACATGGATAAAGAACAAGAAACCCGACGTTTCAATGTGCATCAACGCATCTCTCGCAGGTCTTGTTGGAATCACTGCAGGGTGCGACGCACTTGACGCCATTGGCGCTACCGTGGTAGGAGTTGTTTCCGGCATACTGGTGGTTGTCGCCGTCGAGTTTATCGACATCAAGCTTCACATTGATGATCCCGTTGGCGCTGTAGGCGTTCACTTCGTAAACGGCGTCTGGGGCACACTTGCGGTCGGTCTTCTCGCAAACCCATCTGCTCCGGCAGGTCTCAGCGGTCTTTTCTATACGGGCAGCTTTAAGCTTCTCGGTGTGCAGGCTCTCGGCATTGTGGCGGTGCTTGCGTGGACAGCCGTTATGATGACAGCCACGTTCTTCCTGCTCAAGAAGACAGTCGGTCTCAGAGTTTCAAAAGAGGAGGAGATCAAAGGTCTTGATAAGACTGAGCACGGTCTTCCCAGCGCTTATGCGGATTTCGTTCCCGCAGTTGAGAGCATTGATTACGGATTTGAGGGAGCCACGTTGGTCAGCGGCGAAGTGCCGGCGGCTGAGGCGATCCCGGTAAAGAAGGTGGTCTCTGTGGATGACGGAACACCTAAATTTACGAAGATCGAGATCATTTGCAAGGAACCAAGGTTTGAGGCTCTTAAGAACGCCATGATGGATATCGGAATCACCGGCATGACGGTTTCACATGTTCTGGGCTGCGGTGTTCAAAAAGGACAGCCTGAGTACTACCGCGGCGTACAAGTGGAAGCAAATCTCCTGCCCAAGATCCAGGTAGACATAGTTGTAAGCAAGGTTCCCGTGAGGCACGTCATTGAGACTGCCAAGAAGGTTCTTTACACCGGTCACATCGGAGACGGAAAGATATTTGTTTACGACGTAGAGAACGTGGTCAAGGTAAG
The DNA here is from genome assembly GCA_017444825.1 of Clostridia bacterium. Classification (GTDB taxonomy): domain Bacteria; phylum Bacillota; class Clostridia; order UBA1212; family UBA1212; genus UBA1212. The sequence continues at coordinate 28,677 of JAFSVU010000033.1, read as the reverse complement.
GACCGGAGAAGAGGGCTACGACGCCCTGCAGGATGTTGAGTAAAGATCAGATGATCTCAGGAGATTAAAAAATGTGTTCGATCATTGGTTATTGCGGCCCTGTCGCGGATGCCGAAGCTTTTCGGAAAGGATTTGCAGAGACAGTTTCCAGAGGTCCTGACGACAGCCGCATTGCCTCTACCGGCGAGGGAGTTTTGGGGTTCAGGAGACTTTCGATCATGGGCCTCACTCCCGAGGGCATGCAGCCGTTTGAACTTAGCGGCTGTTTTGCCGTGTGTAACGGAGAACTCTACGGGTTCGAAAAAGAGCGGGAAAAGCTGAAGAAGCTGGGCTATACGTTTTCGAGCGACAGCGATTGCGAAATTTTGCTTCCCATGTACTTTGAGTACGGTACCGATCTGTTTAAGATGCTTGACGCTGAATTTGCCTGCGTCATTTATGACGGTAGGACCGGCGAATATATAGCGGCAAGGGATCCCATCGGTATCAGACCTCTTTATCACGGAAACGACAGGAACGGTGTGACTGTGTTTGCCAGCGAGCCCAAGAACCTTACGGGCATCTGCGATAAGATCATGCCTTTCCCGCCGGGACATTACTACAAAGGCGGTAGATTTGTCTGCTATCGTGACGTAACCAATGTCACAAGCGTATGTAAAGACAACATCGAGACCGCCTGCAAAAATATACGCGAGAAGCTTATAAATGGTGTGTCCAAGCGGCTCATCGCGGACGCAAAGGTGGGTTTCCTTCTTTCGGGAGGTCTGGACTCGTCCCTCGTCTGTGCCATCGCGCAGAGGGAGTCCAATGCACCCATCAAGACCTTTGCCATTGGCATGAGCGAGGATGCTATCGATCTTAAATACGCAAGAGAGGTGGCTGATTTCATTGGTTCGGATCATAAAGAAGTTTTCATGACGCCGGAGGAGGTCACTTCATCTCTTGAGACGGTTATAAGGCTTTTGGGAACATACGATATCACGACAATCAGGGCAAGCATGGGCATGTATCTTGTGTGCAAGGCGATCCATGGACAGACCGATATAAGAGTGCTGCTCACGGGCGAGATATCGGATGAGCTCTTTGGCTATAAATACACCGATTTTGCGCCATCTGCAGAGGAATTCCAAAAGGAGGCGGTGAAGAGGGTGAGAGAACTTCACATGTACGACGTTTTGAGGGCGGACAGATGCATCTCGGTCAACTCCCTTGAGGCCAGAGTTCCATTTGGAGACCTTGATTTCGCTTCCTATGTGATGCGCCTTGATCCGGCCATAAAGATGAACGTATACGGGAAGGGAAAATATCTTCTGAGGCATGCCTTTGAGGGCCTCGGCTACCTTCCTGACAGTATACTTTGGCGTGAAAAGGCCGCGTTTTCTGATGCGGTGGGACACTCGATGGTGGATTACCTCAAGGAGTATGCGGAAAAGACATACACGGACGATGAGTTTGAGACGAGAAAAATGCTTTACGACCATGCCCGGCCATTCACAAAGGAATCCCTTCTTTACCGTGAGATATTTGAAAAATATTATCCCGGCCAGGCTGAAATGGTGACTGATTTCTGGATGCCCAACAAGGCCTGGGAGGGCTGCGACGTGAACGATCCGTCGGCAAGGGTGCTGTCAAATTACGGCGACAGCGGAAAGTAGCGAATAGACTTGAAAGAAAAGGTGATTTTTGTTGAAAACAGACCGTATTTAAATGTTTTTTTTAGCGAATTATTCTATACTTAAAGATTGTGTGTTTCATAATAACACATGAGCGTTTCAGGAGGAGTGAATATGAATAATTGCAGGGAAAAAGCAAACTGCGCGGTTGTGGGAATCAACTGGGGCGACGAGGGAAAGGGACGCATGGTGGACCTTCTCACGGAGAGGTACGACATAGTCGTAAGGTATCAGGGCGGCGGAAATGCCGGCCATACGGTTATCAATGACAAGGGTAAATTTGCCCTTCACCTTCTGCCTTCGGGCATATTCAGAGACGGTGTCGTCAACGTACTGGGAAACGGGGTGGCTCTTGACCCCGAAAACCTTTGCAACGAGATCGACGACCTTAAGTCGAAGGGCGTTGCAGTGACACCTTCAAATCTTAAGATTTCAGAGCGCGCATCGCTCTTGATGCCATGGCACAGAAAGCTGGACGAGCTTGAGGAAATGCGCCTGGCGGACAAAAAATTCGGTTCCACAAAGCAGGGAATCGCTCCCTTTTATTCGGACAAGTTTCAGAAGAAAACGATCCTTGCCGGCGAGCTTTTTGACAAAGAAAAGTTCCTCGGACACGTAAAAGATATCCTTGAATGGAAGAACCTTACGCTAAAAGGTGTATACGGCGCGGAGCCTTACACGCTTAAGAATGCGGAGGAATGGCTGGAAAAGTACGGCGAACGGATAAAACCGTACATTTGCGATACCTCGGCCTTTTTCGACAAAGCTGTAAAGGAGGGGAAGAATATACTTTTCGAAGCCCAGCTGGGAACGCTCAGAGATATCGATTTCGGTATTCATCCTTATACCACTTCTTCGAATACACTTGCCGCGTACGCTCCTATTGGCGCCGGCATTCCCTACGTAAAGGTAGATGACGTCGTTGGTGTGGTCAAAGCCTATTCCACCTGCGTGGGCGAAGGTCCGTTCGTGGGAGAGATGTCCGGCGAGGAGGCTGAGAAGCTGAGAGATGCGGGCCTTGAATACGGCGCAAAGACCGGACGCCCGAGACGCGTTGGACCTCTCGATATCGTCGCCACAAGATACGGCGTTAAAATGCAGGGGGCCACGGAGATAGCCATCACAAAGCTTGACGTATTAAGCTATATGGATATGATTCCTGTTTGCGTGCGCTATGAGGTGGAAGGCACCGAGACAGACGATTTCCCGTTTCCTTCAAAACTCGCCGCGGCAAAGCCTGTCATAGAGTATTTCAAGGGCTGGCACGAGGACATCTCCTCCGTCAGGCGCTATGAGGATCTTCCCAAGGCGGCAAAGGATTATATCAACTTCGTCGAGCGCTCCATTGGCTGCTTCATCAAATACGTTTCGGTCGGCGCCGAGCGCGACGCTATCATCATCAGGGAGGTACACCAATGACTGACAAATACGAATCACCTTTTTCCTCAAGATATTCCTCCGATTATATGAAGTCGCTGTTTTCCTCCGACACCCGTTACAGGACCTGGAGAAAGCTGTGGGTTTCGCTGGCCCGTGCCCAAATGAAGCTGGGTCTTCCCATAACCAATGAGCAGGTGGAGGAGCTGGAGGCCCATATCGACGATATTGATTACGACGTTGTAGCCGAAAGAGAAAAAAAGACGAGACATGACGTCATGTCCCACATCTACGCCTACGGCCTTAAGGCTCCCGGTGCTGCGGGAATCATCCACCTTGGTGCGACATCCTGCTACGTCACCGACAACGCTGACCTGGTGATCATGAGGGACGGCCTCCGGTATATTAGGGACGAGCTGGCTAACACGGTGCTAAAGCTCTGTGATTTTGCGGAAAAATATAAAGCGGTTCCGACCCTTGGTTATACCCATTTTCAGCCCGCCCAGCTCGTAACAGTCGGAAAGAGAGCTTCTCTTTGGCTCCAGGACTTCGTTTCCGATATTGAGGAGATAGACTTTGCCATAGGCTCCATCAAATTCCTGGGCTGCAGGGGCACGACGGGAACCGAGGCCAGCCTGGTGGCGCTCCTTGGCGAGGGTGCTCTTATCGACGAGCTTAACGATATGATAGCCTCCGATTTCGGCTTTGACAAAATGTTCGACATCAGCGGGCAGACCTACACGAGAAAGCTTGACTCGCGTGTCATCAATTCACTTGCGGCACTTGCCCAGAGCGCTTACAAATTCGCGGATGACGTAAGGCTTCTGGCCCACGACAAGGAGCTCGAGGAGCCCTTTGAAAGCGGCCAGATAGGTTCCTCCGCCATGGCATACAAGAGAAATCCCATGAGATGCGAGCGCATCTGCTCACTCTCGAGGTACCTGATCAACGATGCCGGAAACGCTGCGGACACCGCCGCGACCCAGTGGCTGGAGAGGACACTTGACGATTCCGCGAACAGAAGAATCAGCATCCCCGAAGCGTTCCTTTGCGCAGACGCTATAATTAGACTTCTCCACGACGTCATAAGCGGCCTTGTGGTGAACGAAAAAGTTGTTGCAAAGCACGTGGCGGATTACATCCCGTTTATCGCTACAGAGAACATACTTATGGAAGCCGTAAAGAAGGGCGCAGACCGTCAGGCCGCCCATGAGATAATCAGACAGTGCTCCATGAAGGCCACTGCCGCCATGAAGGACGGAAGAGACTGGAACCTGCTTTCGGATCTTGCGAAGGAAAAGGAGCTTCGCTTCACCGAAGAGGAGCTCTCAGGGATACTTGATCCCGCGGGCTACATTGGACGCTGCCCCGGGCAGGTGGAAAGATTTGTTGCAAAGGTGAGGGCGAGAATAAAACCCTCGGACGTCGAGATCGACAAGATCGATAAGTGACCGGAGGTTTTATGGACAAGGTACTGGTTCTTGATTTCGGCGGTCAGTATAACCAATTGATCGCCCGGAGAGTAAGGGCAGAGCACGTTTTTGCGGAGATCAAGCCCTTTAACAAGATATCCGCTGCGGATATAAAGGCGTCCTACAAGGGCATCATCTTCACAGGGGGACCGAGCAGCGTCTATGACGAAAAATCGCCCCACATTGACCGGGAGGTGCTGGAACTCGGCATTCCGGTCCTGGGGATCTGCTACGGCCACCAGCTCATGGCCTATACACTCGGCGGGAAGGTGGTTTCCGGAGATGAGCACAGCGAGTACGGAAAGACAAAGCTTTATGCGGAAGAATCGCCTCTTTTTAAGAACGTACCGAAGGAATCCGTCTGCTGGATGAGCCACCGCGATATTGTAGACGTTCTTCCGGAAGGCTTTAAGATCGTCGCAAGCACCGACAAATGTCCCGCCGCAGCCGTCTGTGACGAAAAGCGCAGACTTTACGGAGTCCAGTTCCACCCCGAGGTCACCCACACGGAGTTCGGAACGGAGATCCTCCGGAATTTTATATTTGATATATGCGGCTGCTCTGCTGACTGGCTGATGGATGATTTCATAGAAGCATCCGTGGAGCGTTACAAGAAGGAACTGGCGGGAAAGAAGGTGCTCCTGGCCCTTTCCGGGGGCGTGGATTCCTCCGTGGCGGCTGTGCTTCTCCACAATGCCATTGGCAAGAACCTCTATTGCGTATTTGTGGATCACGGACTGCTCCGGAAGGACGAGGGCGACTATATTGAGCATACTCTTGGCGGGAAGCTTGGCGTCAATGTGATCCGTGTGAACGCAAAAGATCGATTCCTCGGAAGACTTAAGGGAGTAACCGAGCCCGAGACCAAGCGCCACATAATCGGCGAAGAGTTTATAAGAGTTTTTGAGGACGAGGCGGGAAAGCTTGGCAAGATTGATCTGCTGGCCCAAGGTACGATCTACCCGGATGTCATCGAAAGCGGAAAGGGCGACTCGGCGGTGATCAAAAGCCACCACAACGTGGGCGGCCTTCCTTCCAACATGAAATTCAGCGGTATTGTAGAGCCGCTTAGGGATCTTTTCAAGGACGAGGTCCGCGAGGTTGGACTGAGACTCGGCATACCTGTGGAGCTTGTAGGAAGACAGCCTTTCCCGGGCCCGGGACTTGCAATAAGAGTGATCGGCGAGATCACGGAGGAGAGACTGGAGCTTTTAAGAGAGGCGGACGCCATATACAGATATGAGATCGACAGGTCTGAGATCAGAAGCGCCCTTGCCCAGTATTTCGCGGTTCTTATGGACACGAGAAGCGTTGGCGTCATGGGCGATTCAAGAACTTACGGCTACACGGTGGCGCTCAGGGCAGTCACTACCGACGACTTTATGACGGCTGACTACGCAAAGATCCCATACGAGATACTTGAGGCCGCATCCACACGCATAACCAATGAAATTAAAGGCATTACACGAGTCGTTTACGATATAACGTCAAAACCGCCGGCAACGGTTGAGTGGGAGTAATGTAAAGCCATAACAGAGAGTAAGGAGGGATTATAATGACTAAGTATATTTTTGTAACCGGAGGAGTTGTCTCAGGCCTCGGCAAGGGCATCACCGCCGCTTCCCTTGGGCGCCTTCTCAAGGCAAGAGGTCTTAAGGTGGCAGCCCAGAAGCTGGACCCTTACATAAACGTGGATCCCGGCACCATGAGCCCCTATCAGCACGGAGAGGTTTACGTTACCGAGGACGGCGCGGAGACCGATCTGGACCTTGGTCATTATGAGCGCTTCATCGACGAGGACCTCAACAAGTACTCAAACCTCACCACCGGAAAGGTGTACTGGAACGTACTTAACAAGGAGCGCAGGGGCGAATATCTCGGCTCCACAGTGCAGGTCATCCCCCATATAACCAATGAGATCAAGGAGTTCGTTTACAACGTTGGCAAGCATTCCGACGCTGACGTGGTCATCACCGAGATCGGCGGTACCATTGGCGATATCGAGTCCCAGCCTTTTATTGAGGCCGTCAGGCAGATATCCCTTGAAGTCGGGCGTGAGAACAGCCTGTTTATCCACGTCACGTTGGTTCCCTATCTCCACGGTTCCGAAGAGCATAAAACAAAACCCACACAGCACTCCGTCAAGGAGCTTCAGGGCATGGGTGTTAACCCGAGCATCATCATTCTTCGCTGCGACGAGCCCCTGGAGGAGGCAATATTCGACAAGATCTCGCTTTTCTGCAACGTTAAAAAGGACTGCGTCATCGAAAACCTGACGCTCCCCAACCTTTACGAGGCACCGCTTATGCTTGAGAAAATGAATTTTTCATCGGTGGTGTGCAGGGAGCTGGGTCTTAAAACGAAGGAGCCTGACCTTGCGGACTGGACCGACATGGTGCGCCGCATCAAATCAAGGCCCTACACCGTTCACATCGGTCTTGTTGGTAAATACGTGGCTCTTCACGACGCCTACCTTTCAGTTGCAGAGGCCATGCGCCACGCGGGCTATTTCCACAACACCCATATCAAGATACACTGGATCGACTCGGAGCTTATCAACGAAACCAATGCGTCCGAAATGCTGGGCGGCCTCGACGGTATCATAGTTCCCGGCGGCTTCGGCAAGAGAGGGATCGAGGGCATGATCTACTCCGCGAAATTTGCCAGAGAAACGGGTCTTCCCTATTTCGGCATCTGCCTCGGCATGCAGATCAGCGTCATTGAATTTGCCCGCAACGTATGCGGCCTTAAAGACGCCAATTCCGGCGAGTTCGATGAAAACTGCCCCCACAAGCTTATCGACTTCATGCCCGGTCAGAACAATGAAGTCAACAAGGGCGGCACCCTTAGACTTGGCGCATACCCCTGTGTGATAAAAGAGGGCTCGGCTATGGAGCGCTGCTACGGTTCGCTTAATATCAGTGAGCGCCACCGCCACCGCTACGAAGTAAACAACGACTACCGGGAAATACTCACCGCAAACGGCCTGACTTTAAGCGGCATGTCTCCTGACGGACGCCTTGTGGAAACAGTTGAGCTCACTGAAAGACCCTTCTTTATCGGTGTGCAGTTCCATCCTGAACTCAAATCGAGACCCAACAAGCCTCATCCGCTGTTCCTCGGGTTTATCGGAGCGGCTTTTGATAATATGATGAAAGGTAATAAGTAAAAGGTATCAGGTAATAGGTACAAGGTATCAGGTAATAGGTACAAGGTGTATGTTTAATTCTCCTGACAGAAAGATAATACTGGAAGACGGCAGCGAGTATACAGGGTACTCCTTTGGTTCGGATTCCGAAAAGATACTTGAGATCGTTTTCAACACGTCCATGGTGGGGTACCAGGAGATCCTTTCGGATCCTTCCTATACGGATCAGGCTGTGGTGATGACCTATCCTCTCATCGGCAACTACGGCATGTGCGATGACGATTACGAATCAAAGTCACCGTCCATCGGCGCGCTTATCGTCCGGGAATACTGCGATGAGCCTTCGAATTTCAGATCCTCCGAAACACTCTCAAGCGTCATGAAAAAATATGGCATAACGGGGGTGCAGGGGGTCGACACGAGAAAGCTCAACCGTTCCATCAGAGACTTCGGCAGCCGTATCGCACTTATAACCTCCTCGTCAACGACTCTTGAAGATGCCCTTTCGAAGATAAGAGCTTTCAAGGCGCCTAAGGACCAGGTGGCAAGAGTAAGCGTTAAAGCGGCTTACGAATATCCCTGCGAACACGCCAAATACCATGTGGTGGCCATCGACTGCGGAATGAAAGAAAACATACTAAGGTCCCTTGCCGCAAGAGGATGCAGGGTCACGGTCATGCCGTATAACACAAGCTTTGATGAAATTTCAAAGCTTCATCCTGACGGCCTTTTCATTTCCAATGGCCCCGGGAATCCCGAAAACGTTCCCGAGACTATTGAAACAGTGAAGAAGGCCATTGGTCATTTCCCTGTGTTCGGTATTTGCCTCGGGCATCAGATAATTGCCCTTGCCTGCGGTGCAAAAACCTACAAACTGAAATTCGGACACCGTGGCGGAAATCATCCGGTGAAGGATCTTACAACCGGTCTTGTTGAGATCACGTCCCAGAATCATTCTTTTGCAGTCGATGAAGATTCTTTGAATAATACGATACTTACGACTACACATATAAATCTTCTTGACGGAACGGTCGAGGGGCTTTCCTGTGTTGAAAAAATGGTGTTCTCTGTCCAGTACCATCCCGAGAGTGCTCCCGGGCCCCAGGACTCAGGACATCTTTTTGACCGTTTTACAGCTTTAATGGAAAGGGAAAAAACCAATGCCTAAGCGGGCTGATATAAAAAGGATCCTTGTGATCGGTTCGGGGCCGATCGTCATTGGCCAGGCCGCTGAGTTTGACTATGCCGGTACACAGGCCTGTCTGGCCCTTAAGGAAGAGGGCTACGAGGTGATCCTCTGCAATTCAAATCCTGCCACCATCATGACTGACACGGCAATCGCCGACAAAGTCTACATGGAGCCTCTCACTTTCGATTTTATCACCAAGATCATAAGGCTTGAAAGGCCTGACGCTCTGCTTGCGGGAATCGGCGGCCAGACAGGTCTCAATATTGCGATAGAGCTCCAGAAGAAAGGCATTCTTGACGAGTGCGGCGTGGAGCTTCTCGGGACCAATGCCAGATCTATAGAACTTGCCGAGGACAGGACTTTATTTAAGGAGCTCTGCCAGTCCCTCGGCGAGCCTGTTCTGCCTTCGGGCACCGCTTATTCATTTGAGGAGGGCGTAAAGATAGCTGAGAGCATTGGTTATCCTGTGGTCCTCCGCCCTGCGTTTACTCTTGGCGGTACGGGGGGCGGCTTTGCCGATGACATCGAGGATCTTGAACCGCTTCTCCGAAACGCACTTGAGCTGTCCCCTGTCCACGAGGTACTTATCGAGAAAAGTGTTAAGGGCTATAAAGAGATCGAATACGAGGTCATGCGGGACGGAAGCGACACCGCCATCACTGTCTGCAATATGGAAAACGTCGACCCTGTGGGCATCCACACCGGTGACTCTATCGTCGTCTGTCCCTCCCAGACTCTTTGCAACAGAGAATACCATATGCTTCGCGACTCGGCCCTGAAAATAATCCGGGCCCTTAAGATCGAGGGTGGCTGCAACGTTCAGTTTGCCCTGGACCCCTTGTCCTTCAGCTACTATCTGATAGAAGTCAACCCCAGAGTGTCAAGGTCGTCAGCTCTTGCGTCAAAGGCCAGCGGCTATCCCATTGCCCGTGTTTCCGCAAAGATTGGCGTCGGAATGAAGCTTGACGAGATCATGCTGGCAAACACACCGGCATCTTTTGAGCCCGCTCTTGACTATGTGGTCACAAAGATACCACGCTTCCCGTTTGACAAATTTATTGACGCCAATAATACACTCTCCACCCAGATGAAGGCCACAGGCGAGGTCATGTCACTGGGGAGAACATTCGAGGAAAGCCTCCTTAAAGGTATCAGGTCGCTTGAAACAGGCTCCTGCCACATACATAAAGACAAGTTTGACAACGTGGAGACGGATGTGCTCCTTAAGTATATCGAGAAGGGAACCGATGAGCGCATTTTTGCGATTGCGGAGCTTCTAAGAAGAGACACTTCCGTAGACGACATTCACAGTGCTACAGGCATCGACAGGTTTTTTATCAGAAAGATACTTAACATTGTAAAGACCGAGGCTGTGTTAAGGGATAGTCCCCTTGACATGGATGCTCTTTATGCAGCGAAAAAGATCGGCTTTTCAGACAGAGAGATCGGAAGACTTTGGAACATACCTGAGACGTCCGTTTTTCAGATGAGAAAAGGATCCGGGCTCATGCCTGTCTATAAGATGATAGACACCTGCGCATCGGAGTTTTCAAGTTACATCCCCTACTTTTATTCGACTTACGAAGAAGAAAATGAGTCGGTTATATCTGACAAAAAGAAGATCGTGGTTCTTGGCGCAGGTCCGATAAGGATCGGCCAGGGAGTTGAGTTTGACTATTCGACCGTTCACGCCGTTCAGACCATAAAAAAAGCGGGCTACGAGGCGATCATAATCAACAACAACCCGGAAACAGTATCTACAGATTACACCTGTTCCGACAAGCTCTATTTTGAGCCTCTTTTTGCTGAAGACGTGATGAACATAATAGAGCTTGAAAAGCCGGAGGGCGTGATCGCAACGCTGGGCGGCCAGACCGCCATCAACCTTTCGGAGGAGCTCAGTAAAAGAGGCGTTAAGATCATAGGCACCGACTGCGCCGCCATCGAGAAGGCAGAGGACAGGGATCTATTTGAGAACCTTTTGGATCAGCTGGGCATTCCCGAGCCTCCCGGAAGGGCCGTTTACAGCATCGAAGAGGGCGTAAAAGCCGCAGGCGAGATCGGTTATCCTGTGCTTGTAAGACCCAGCTTCGTTCTCGGGGGCAGGGCGATGCAGATTGTCGCAAAAGAAGGATCCATGTGGGAATATCTGAAGGCCGCCGAGATGATCGATGAGGAGCGCCCGGTGCTTGTGGATAAATACATCCGCGGCAAGGAAGTCGAGGTGGACGCAGTCTGCGACGGAAAAGACGTGTTCGTTCCCGGCATCATGGAGCTTGTGGAAAAGACCGGCGTGCACTCGGGAGACTCCATCAGCGTGTATCCATCCTACAGTCTCTCCGCCAAAGTCAAAGACACTATTCTCGATTACACGGAAAAGCTGGGTCTCGGTATAGGTATCATAGGTCTTTTCAACATACAGTTCATAGTGGATCCCGATGACAATGTCTACGTCATCGAGGTCAATCCCCGTTCCTCAAGGACCGTACCTTTCTTGTCAAAGGCCACAGGCTATTCCCTTGCGGACATAGGGACCCTCGCAGTTCTGGGAGTTTCGCTTAAGGAGCAGGGCATAACCTTCAGATATCCGCCTGAAAGGCAGCGTTATTACGTAAAAGTGCCTGCGTTTTCTTTCTCGAAGCTCAGGGGTATGGACGCCTATCTTTCACCGGAGATGAAGTCCACGGGCGAGGCCATTGGTTATGATAAGATGCTTCACAGAGCGGCATACAAGGCGATGCTGGCATCAGGCCTGACCCTGAAGAATTACGGAACGGTGCTTATAAGCGTTGCCGATGAGGACAAGGAGGAGACTGTTCCCCTGGCCAGACGTTTTTACGACATGGGCTTTGTGATCGAGGCAACTTCTCTTACGGCGGAGGTGCTTCTTGACCACGGCATACCCACCAAAGTTCTTCACAAACCTACCGAGGGTTCATCCGAGGTCATTGATTCCATCAAAAAGGGCCACCTCAGCTACGTGATCAATACAAGGGCGATACTTTCGGGTGTTCACGAAGGAAACGGAGTTGAGATCCGCAGGGCCGCCGCCGAAAACAATATCACTATGCTCACTTCACTTGACACTGTGCGCATGCTTCTGGACGTGCTGGAGGAGGTCACCCTCGGCGTTTCGACAATTGACGCAAAATAGGAGCTTATCATGCTAAAACCCAACCTGAATTATTCAAATCTTAAGGATTCATATCTCTTTTACAATATTTCCCAAAAGATAGCGGCTTTTACTGCGGCGCATCAGTCTGCTGAGATACTCCGTCTCGGCATCGGGGACGTTTCTCTCCCTCTTTGCAGCTGCGTTATCGAGGCGCTCCATTCTGCGGTAGAGGATCAGGCCCATAAAGACACTTTCCACGGCTATATGCCCGAAACAGGCGCTCCTTTCCTTCGGGAAGCGATCGCCGCATTTTACGGAACACGGGGAGTATCTCTCGATCCTTCCGAGGTTTTTGTTTCCAGCGGCGCCAGCGACGAACTTGGCGATATTCTTGACCTGTTTGACAGGGGTTGCTCCGCATTGGTTATGGAGCCCGCATATCCCGCATACGTCGACGCCAATGTCATGGCCGGCAGGAAAATAATCCACCTTCCTTCAGGAAAGGAGAACGGCTTCATACCTCTTCCCGACAGGGATATTAAAGCGGATATTATTTATATCTGTTCCCCGTCAAATCCAACGGGTGCTGTTTTTGACAGGGCGAGCCTCAAAAAATGGGTCGATTACGCAAATGACAACGGCTCCGTGATACTCTTTGATGCGGCTTATGAAGCTTTTATTGAGGATCCGGCGGTACCCCACAGTATTTTCGAGATCGACGGCGCAAGGACCTGTGCCATAGAGATATGCTCGCTGTCAAAGACCGCGGGCTTTACCGGGACGCGCCTTGGCTATACTGTGATACCGAAGGATCTTTCCCGGTCGGGACAGAGTCTCAACGCCATGTGGGTCAGAAACCGGACTACCAAAACAAATGGAGTCTCCTACATAATCCAGAAGGGCGGCGCTGCTGTGTTTACCGAAAGGGGCAGAGCTGAAATAATGGAAAACATATCCGTTTACAAAAAGAACGCCGCTGTGCTCATGGAGACACTTGACAGTCTGGGCATATGGTATTGCGGAGGCAAAAACGCTCCGTATATCTGGATGGAGTGTCCTGACGGTATGGACAGCTGGTCTTTCTTTGACAAGCTTCTAAACGAGATACAGGTCGTAGGCACCCCGGGAGCAGGCTTCGGAAGCTGCGGCGAGGGATATTTCAGACTTTCAACATTCGGAAGCCCGGAGGCTACAAAGAAGGCGGCGCTTAAGCTTGCTTCACTTCTTCGAAAGTGACTTTATCTTAATCATCCTCTTTTTCGGTATTATTTAACATGTTGCTTGACAAACATGGCATGCTAAAGTAGAATCAACCTATCATATCTATGAATTTGACAGATGCGAAGATTCATACTGTTTTAGGAGGATTTTAATATGAAATATTGTAGAAAGTGCGGTCAGCCTAGTAATGACGACGCAATGTTCTGCCGTTATTGCGCAAATGCTTTTTCCGTAACCACCGGGCAGCCCGCTGCGGAAGCTCCTTCCGGGCCCGCTCCGGAAGCACCCGCTGAGCCTGTAGCGGAAGCTGTCTCAGAGCCCGAGAAAGTTACGGTAGCCGAAGCTGTAAACGAGCCTCAGCCCGAGCCCCAGCCTGCGCCACAGCCTGAGGTTCAGCCTGCGCCGCAGCCTGAGGTTCAGCCTGCGCCGCAGCCCGCTCCGGCAGATGCTGCCGCAGCCCCTGCAAAAGCGCCGATGGATAAAAAGAAGCTGCTCAAGATTCTGATTCCCGCAGCCGCAGCAGTGGTCTTGCTCATAGTCATAATTATCATAGTTGCTTCCGTAGCCGGAGGCGGCGGTGGAAGCTACAAGTCTTCTTACGACAGCTACTATTACACTCTTGACGATGATGATAACCTCTACGTAATCAGTCCCAAAGGCGTTGTCACAAAAATGTCCGATATTAAGGACGTAACCTCGTTTGAATGCGCAAACGGTGAAGCAGGTCTCTTTGAGATAATTGAAAGTGGCGCCTCTTCTTCTGAGCTCTATTATTACAACGGTAAAGCATTGACCAGGATCACTGATGAGTATGTCACCGCAAGTCTTACCATGAACGGCGATAAGGCATATTATCTGGTCGAAGCCGACAGCGATGATTTTGATTACTCCCTCTACGTTTTTGACGGAAAAACGTCCAAGAAGGTAAAGGACGGGGCGATTCCCACTGCATTCTCCCCCGACGGAAATTCCATTGGCTATTACGAATTTAACGATGACGACGAGATCATTGGCCATTATATGGTCAACGGTAAGGAATATGACCTTGGCAAGAACAGAAGGGTGTTTGCCATCTCCAATAACGCTAAATACGTCTACTTCATCAAAGAGTCAGGCGAAGGCTCAATCAGCTTTTACGTTATGAAGAACGGCAATGAAGACGATGCCGTTAAACTCTTTACTTCGGAATCTTATTCAAGCTACAGCGGAATTCTTATGTTCAACCGCGATCTTTCTCAGATCCTTTACGAAAAAGAAGGCAAATCATATGTTTGCGCAGACGCCAAGGAGCCTCAGAAGATATTCAGCTCAAGTGCATCCATCCTGGCAGTTCCCATCTACGGAAACTCAAACAACAATACGGGCGCTTTCATATATGACATTGCCGGCTTTGCAGACAACATCTATGCTTACAGTTCTGACAGTTCTGACAGCTCGACCCTCAAATTTGCTTATCTTAACAAGAACTATGAGTCTGAAACTATCGTTAGCGCATCTTCCGTGAACGTAAGAACGTCTGAAGATTACAAGACTCTCTACGTTTTAAAGAACGGCAACCTTCTCAAATGCAACGGCAAAAATCCCTCTGCCGAACCTGTGAAGCTCATTGAAGATGAGATAGACAATCTGACTTATGTGACCGGCAACAAGGTCTGCTACACGTACGATGATGAGATACTTGTTAAGACCGGTAACAATAAGCCCGTGAAGATAGTTGATGAGAGCGACGTTAAGGATTTCGGATTCTTCAAAGGAAAAGGATATTTCGTAACTGACGACAAGCTGAAATATTCCGACGGCGGCAAGGCACAGACAGTTCCGAAGCTTAATGACGTTAAATACCTTGACGGCAATGACAGTGTGCTCATCGTTGAGGCCGAGGACTACGTCTTCTATTCTGTCGACGGCACCACATTCACTAAGCTTTATGACAAATAAAGAGTGATATTATCACATATCCGGAAAGAGGAAACCGCTTTCGTTAAACATCGTCTGCAGGATAGATGTATATCGGAAGCGGGAACCAGCCGGATATTTCGGGAGCAAGGCCGTTTCTCACAGGAGCAAATTCCGCAAAGAAAAAGTTCATTGCTTCCATGTGTTCAAGAAAAAGATCGGGATTCTCTTTTGTCTCATTCACAGAGGGAGTCCCGTTTTTGATCTCTATAGAGAGATTTTCTTCACCTGCGATACCTTTAATAAGAAGTACAATTCGGTGACAAGGTCGCCTATCATTCATTTGATTTGATCAACTTTCAAGATATAGAGGTACGATCTCTTTCACCACCAGATCCAGGGGAACTTCGTGCCCCAGTATTGAAACTGCGCATTTGGTTTCCGGGAAAACGTATACTGCCTGACCAAGCATACCGCCTGCCATGAACCATCTTCCGTCTGAGGAATTGGTGAAGCCGTAGCCGTAGCAGCCTTTTTCGCCTCTTGCGGTCTCGATCCATTTTTCTGAAAGAATGCGTTTTCCGCTAAATACGCCTCCATTGGCAAGCATCTTTCCGTATGCGGCAAGGTCCCGTCCCCTTACAAACAGCCCGGTTCCTCCAAGGGTGTGGTTGTAAGGACATGTGCCCCAGGCGTTTCCTATCCAGCCAAGAGGATTAAACATTTTTTCCTGCAGGAATTCAGCGCAGGTCATGCCTGTAACTTCTTCTACGATCCTTGCTATTAGATAGTAATTTGTGTCGCAGTATACCAAGGGTCCGTTTCCGGGCTCAAACACGATGGGCTGAGACAGAAAGAAGGACAGAAAATCCTCGTGACCGTCTTTCCTGAAATCCATGACGTCTATGTCTATGTTGGCTTCGTAAGGAACTCCTGTATGGTGAGTCATTACGTGCTTTAGCTTAACGTCCTTCCAGCGTTTATCAAACTTTTCGGGAAACAGATGACCGATGACGTCATACACATTGTCCTCATCGCTTAGCTTGTTTTCTTCCTTAAGGATACCCACGGCGCAGCCGGTTATTGACTTCGAAATCGAGTAGATATTGTGAGCTCCCTGACCGGGTCTCAGCATCTCCTCACGGCAGGAATCATCCGCCATTTCGCAAACCATATAAGTTCCGGGAGAATTTTCGGAAAGAAGCTTTACCAGCGATTCAAACGGTGTCATATGTCGTCTCCTGAAAATATCAGCCTTTTGCGATGTATGCGTCGATCAGCTGACAGAATAAGTATTCTCCCTCGTAATACTTGTCAAAAACTCCTACGACTGTTATGTCCTCCCCGACTGTGGGATATTGATCCGGGAAGCTTCTGTCGTTCTTAAGTATAAACTCGATACCCTGAGAGCAGCACTGGGTGGCGTCGGGGATCACGCATGCGAAATAATATCTGTCATCGCCTTCCCCGTAGGTGAATTTTCCGTTCATCTTTACTACCTGTCCCAGATGCTTGTCCGGCTCCTGCACCATATTCAGAACCTCTGAATAGATCATGACTGAGGTCATCTTTGTGAGATCTATGTCGATCTTCCCGTCGTAATAGCTGAGGCTGTCGTCATAGAATCCTTTGGTTTGTTTTGGCGCTTCCGTCTCCGACTCTTTCGTGCGTCCGCTGAGAATATCATCAACGGTTTTTGTTGTATTATTTGTACCTGATCTGCCCGAATTATCTCCCTGCTTTGCGCATGAGGATCCGAGCACGCATATGATTATAACCAATAAGATCGAAATAATCTTTTTCATTTTGCGGATAACCTCCCCATAAACCCTGCAATCGTAAAAATGCCGTAAAAAACTATATCGACTGCCACTATCGTGGAACCGACGGGCCAGCCTGTCAATATTGAAGTAAGCATGCCTGCAAGTGCGCAGGACACCGAAAGTATAACAGAACAGACGGTGACTGCCTTGAAGCTCTTGAAGACACGCGCCGCCGAAAGCGCCGGAAATACGATAAGCGCTGATATCAGAAGCGAGCCCACGAGATTCATCGCCAGTACTATTACGACCGCGACCACTGTTGCGATTATCAGGTTATAGATCCCGGCTTTTGTTCCGGTGGCCCTTGCGAAGGTCTCGTCAAAAGTTACCGAGAATATTTTGTTGTAAAAGAATACGAATATACCGACCACGAGGAGGGCGAGAATGCAGGAAAGCCAGACTTCGGTATCTGTAAGCGTCAATATCGAAGTCGATCCGAACAGCGTCGTGCAGACGTCTCCCGAGAGATTCCCACTGCTGGAGAAAATGTTAAGTATAAGATAACCCAGAGCGAGTGCGCCGACGGAAATCATCGCAACGGAAGCGTCACCTTTTGTTCTGGCCCGCTGTCCCGTTCGGAGAAGCAGGATCGCACTGATGATCGTAAAGGCCAGAACCACCGGCATCTCGTTTTTGATGTTCAGCACGGATGCAACAGCCATTGCGCCGAAAGCAACGTGTGAAAGGCCGTCCCCTATAAACGAGAACCGCTTCAGCACCAAGGTCACTCCGAGAAGCGATGAACAAAGAGCCACAAGAGCGCCTACTATCAGCGCATAGATGACGAAGGGGTATGAAAGATATTCCGTTATTCTTTCGAAAAGCTCAGCCATTATCACTGCCTCCCTTCCCGAAAAGTGCGAACCTGTCGCTTCCCAGATATTCATCCCTTGTTCCGAAAAAGCAGTCGCGGCCCACGTGGAGAATATGGCTGGAATATTTCACTGCTGCATCTATGTCGTGGGAAACCATTATGACTGTGATCTCACTGTGGGTGTTCAGGTCCTTTATGATCTCATACATTTCGTTTGTAACCAATGGATCGAGCCCAGACACCGGTTCGTCAAGGAGTATCATCTTTTTGGTAGCGCAAAGTGCTCTTGCAAGAAGAACGCGCTGCTGCTGGCCTCCCGAAAGCTCTCTGTAGCACCGCTTGGCAAGGTTTGAAATTCCCAGCTTTTCAAGGTTTGATGCCGCCTCGGCTTTTTCTGCGGCATTGTAAAAGGGCCTAAGCCCCGCTCTGCCGCAGAAACCTGACATGACCACCTCTGTTACCGAGGCGGGAAAATCTTTCTGAACGGCTGTCTGCTGTGGCAGATAGCCGATTTCCGTAAGCTTCAGGCCGTCCCTCGTCTCAATTTTTCCTGAAAGGGGCGGCTGCAGTCCCAAAACCGTTCGCATAAGGGTGGATTTTCCGGAGCCGTTCTCGCCGACTATACTGAGATAATCGCCGGAATTGACTTCAAAACAAAGCCCTTGAACTATTATTCTCCCTTCGTAGCCAAGGGAGAGGTCAGTGCATGTCAGTAAAGCCATCTTCTTATCTCCTCAGCCGAGAGCTTTTTTTATAACCTCGAGGTTCTTCTCCATTTCGCCAAGGTAGGTCACACCGTCCCTGATCTGTACCGATGTGGTGGACTGGAGTGAATTGAGAGTCAGTATTTCCTGATCCTTTGACGACGTGGAGGTTTTTATCGTTTCCGCGATCCTGCCGTCGGAGCCTTCCAATTTTATGATGGACCTAAGACCCAGGTCGTCGATCTTTTTTGCGAGGAACCTCACCGTCTCAAAGCTTGCTTCGCTTTCAGCGGAGCATCCCGTGAATGCTGCGAAATAGTCAAGGCCGTAATCCTCTGTCATGTACCTGAAGGGGAACCTGTCGCCGAAAAGCAGTGTCTTTGTCTTGGCGGAAGAAGCGGCTTTCGCGTATTTTTCATCAAGCTCCTCCAGTTTTTTTACGTATGAGGAGCAGTTCGATTCGTATTTGTCTGCATTCTGCGGATATATCCTTACCATGCCTTCTTTTATTGCATTGCAGAACCTGACTGCGTTTTTTAGAGAGAGCCAGACGTGCTCATCGGTCTCGGCTTCATGCTCGTGATCCGGGTCATCATGGTCCTCGTCTCCGTCCTCTTCATGCTCGTGCTCCATGCCTTCCTTGATCTCTTCCTCCTTTGCGTCGTCGCCGAGGATCTCAAGAAGGTCTATCTTTATCATTTTATCGTTTTTCGCTGTTTTAAGCACGTCGTCTACCCAGCCGTCCGATTCTCCGCCCACAAATATGAACATGTCGCAGGACGATATCTTTATTATATCCGATGCCTTGGGCTGATAGCTGTGAAGATCCACTCCGTTATCCTGGAGCAGGGTGATCTCAATGTTTTCCGAACTTCCTGCGATCTGCCTGACCCAGTCGTATTGCGGAAAAATGGTTGTAACAATATTGATCTTTGAATTATCGCTTCCCGGTGCGGTCACACATGACACGAGGGAAACAGCGAATACCGAAAGTAAGATTAAAACAATTATTTTTTTCATATTAACTCCTTAACTGATCTTGGCTATATCTATTAACGTTTCCGTCCGTGAAATATCATGCCGCGGAGGAAAGCATATTACATAGGCCGATGGATCAATTAAGCAGTGTGGTCTTTAGTAAAACCGGAGTTTTGTTTACAAAATGGTCCTTCCGCATATTACGGACCGTAAACATTGAAAGCGCAAAGAACGTTATCGCCAATGCACTCACCGCCGCCAATACGGTCTCTGCCAGCCTTCTGCCCGCCGAAATAACAGCGCAGACAGGACAGCCGTCGCCGCAGCAGTCGTGATGCATTTCGAGAGCGGCGAACATATAAAGAGCCGAAACCGCCAGTACTACCGTTATGGCGATCATTATCGCTGTTATACGTCTGCAGTTTCTTTTCATCGATGTTCTCCGTTTGTTTTAAATGATTACGTCCGCTTTTCCGAAGCGGTTCTCCGGGGCGCTGAATTTGCGATTCAGTCCTGAATTGCATTTTATTTCCCCGTGAGGGCATTGTCAAGCTGTTATACCCGAATTTGATCTGATTTCAGCTTTTTGGTACTTTCCACGGCGTTTCTGACATCCGGCATTTATCTCCGGGGCGGGTATTCGATTATATCCAGACTGTATATGTCGCTTAGGCAGACAGTGTGCTCCTCAAGGGCGATATAACCTGCGGCAATGTTTACGTCACATACATATGACTTTGTACGCACTTCGTGAAATGCCGAGTAGAAGGTGATGTCGACCTTCATACCGCGGGTGAGCCTCGAGAGCACGTCGGAGATCTGTCTTTCGGCGTCCTCCGATATCTCCCGTTTCTGAACTCTGCTGTGCCGCTCCTCCCTGTCTCTCAGAGCTTCCTGGAGTCCCTTCATGGCGTCAAAGGGCGCAAACTGTTTAGCTCTCTCCTGACGTGTCATCATAACCCGCTCTGTGACCTCCTATGAATCCGTTTCTCTCCCGCTGCGTTCCTTCGGAAAGATAATTTGTACCTGTGAGGACAGAATTCCTGCCGTATTTCCCGTTAACGTATATCTTTGCCCGCTGCACGGACCGCTCCTTTTCCACCGCCTCAAAATCGGTAAAAAGGTCATACCCTTCGCAGCCCTCGTCCACGACGTTATCAAAGCTTATGCCGAGTCTCCTCACAGGCACGTCTCTGTCTGCTATCCTATCGTAAAGTTCCAGGGTTGCGGCCCTGATGGGTGATGCAAGGCTGGTGGCGGAAAGCAGCTTGATCGATCCGCCGTCTGCGGGCTTTAATTCTCTTGAGTAGCCGACAAAAGCGCTGATCTTCCCTGCTATGACTTTCCTTCGCATTAGTTCTTCAGCGCCGTTAACGGACATTTCCTGAATAACTGTTCTTGCCTCTTTATAGGAGTAATCCCTCGGCAGTATCTGGGAGAATGAAACGGATTTTGATTTTGTCTTATAGTTTTTTATATCCGATATCATACAGGGCTCCCGGCCCCAGGCATGGTCAATGAGAAGCTCCGCGTTCTTACCGAAGACCTTGTACATGAGCTCCTCGGGCAGCTGTGTCACGCCACGCATATCATAAACGCCGTATTTTTCGAGCCGCCTCGCCGTGCCGGATGCGATCATCCAGAAATCTGTGATAGGGCGGTGGCCCCAGAGCTCGTTCCTGTATTTCTCCTCATCGAGATAACCGATGTGATCCCTTGCGTGTTTAGCGGTAATGTCGAGAGCTATCTTCGCAAGATAAAGGTTTGTGCCGATCCCTGCCGTGGAAGGTATCCTGCACCGGCGGGCGATCTCGTTCATAAGCATGCCGGCCATCTCCCCGGGCGTTTTTTTGTAGAGGTCGAGATATGCGGTCACGTCGAGAAACGACTCGTCTATCGAGTAAACGTGTATATCCGACGCATCGATGTAATCAAGGTACAGCGAATAAATATCTGCGGCATATTTGATGTAAAGAGCCATCCGGGGCGGCGCTATCTCGTACTTTATCCCTGCCGGTATATCCGAGAGCCTGCATCTGTTTTTTACTCCGAGAGCTTTCATTTTAGGGGAGATCGCAAGGCAGAGGGCGTTTTTTCCCCGGGTGAGATCCGCTACGGCAAGACACGTCTCAAAAGGGTTGAGGCCTCTTTCCGCGCACTCCACGGAAGCGTAGAATGATTTCATGTCTATGCAAAAATAGGTTCTCTCGTTTCGCATGGCGCGGACACCGCTTCCTGCTTATTTCAGGTCCTTAAGCACTTTTACGGCGATACCCTGGATCTCGCAGCTGTCGACGATTATATCGCCGAATTTTTTATTCTCCGGATGCAGCCGTATCTTATGTTCCGCGGTGTCGGGGTAGAACCTTTTAAGCGTTGCTTCGTCATCCACAAGCGCGACCACGATGTCTCCCGGCTCCGCGACTGCGGTATGCTTTATAAGAACCAGATCTCCGTTATCAATGCCGGCACCGGTCATGGAATCGCCCTCGGCTCTCAAAATGTAAAAGTTTCCGTCTCCGAAAATAGAGGAGGGCAGTCTCACGTATTCCTCGATATTTTCCTCCGCAAATTTCGGAAGCCCGCAGGCGACGGCGCCGAGCACAGGCACTCTGACCGATCTGGTATTCGTTTTTTTAGGCACGATGCTTCTGTGTCCCTCGGCCTCCAGAGCTCCGTCCTTTTTAAGGGCGCACACATACCTGTGGACAGTGGTCTTCGGCAGGCCTGTTCCCTCCGAAATCTCGTCCATGGTCGGCGAAATGCCGTTTCTGTCTATAAATCCGCAAATATAATTCTCGATCATATCGCTTTTGCTCTTATCAAGTGTTCTCACAGATCCGCCTCCGTTCATAAATGGAATTTTTATTCCGTTTATGAAATTCTACCACGGACGCCAATGCTTGTCAACGCTTTTTTACAGCTTTGATTTTTCGGGCGGATTGGTTATAATGCGGAAAAAAGGGCGGAGGCGCTTATGATTTACGATATCATTGTTTTCGGCGGACAGAGCAATATGCAGGGACAGAGCGAGGCGCTCACGGAGGAACGGGAGGTGCGGGGCGCTTTTGAATACAGGCTTCTCAGCGACACATTGGTGCCTCTCAAAAATCCGGTGGGTGAGGACGTAAAGTACGACGGAAGCTGCGGTTACCGCTATTTCGACAACATTGACGCGGAGGAGTGGCTTAAGGAACATGTGCTGGGTTCATCGTGCTACGGCCATACGAATCTTGTTCCGGAGTTTTGCCGTGAATACGTTAAGACCGCGGGGAGGGGATCCGTTGCCGTTCACGCCGCCAAGGGAAGCACCGAGATCGACGACTGGATGAAAGGGACACCGGGCTACGAATTTATCGTTAAGAAAACCCTATCCGCCGCCAATGCCTTAAAAAGAGCGGGACAAAGCCAAGGCCGGATTTTCTTTGTGTGGCTCCAGGGGGAGAGCGACGCCATTTTTTCAAAACCGATGGAGGAATATAAGACGAAACTTTTTGACCTGGCAGACGGCCTCAAGGCGGATATGGGTCTTGAACGGTTCGGAATAATAGAGGTGGGGCGCTTCACAAATGACGCACGGGACGATGAAATAATCAATGCGCAGGAGGCAGCGGCCAAAGAGCGTCCGGATATGTTCGTGATCCTGACGGACCATGCGAAAAAAATGGGCAGCGAGCCCGGTATGATGCGCTCCGACATCGCGGGTCACTACAGCGCCGCGGGCCTTGAAGTCCTGGGAAGAGAAGGGGGCCGTAAATTGGGAGAGGTATCGAATATATAAACTTTATATGAACCTGAATTTATCAAAAAAATAATTCGGGTTCAATAAAATATTGAACCGGTTCAAAAAAGTTCAACATTGGTTAATCAAAAATATAACAAAATTCTTGCATAACGCATTAAAAAGTGCTAAAATCCCCCCTGTATTAACTTGCGGAGGGATTTATGTTTATGGATTCTGAAACTTTTGCAACAAATTTGAACCTTTTGCTTACATCAAGAAATATGAGACAGGCGGACGTTTTACGAATTGCCGCTGAACGCGGTTTTAAACTCAGTAAAAGTCAGCTTTCACAATACGTAACAGGCAAGACCATGCCGAGACGTGAGGGAATAGATTTCTTTGCGTCCGTACTTAACGTTGATCCTGCATACTTCCTGTACCCGGTCTCGTACCAGGATTTGCCGGAAAACCCGGGGAATGCTATGAAAAACGAATATGTGGACGGCGTCAGAGTGTTCAAAAAATCGGCCAAACTCGATAACGTGCTTTACGACGTAAGAGGCCCTGTGGTGGATGAGGCGGCGAGAATGGAGAGCGAGGGGACCCACGTTCTTAAGCTCAACATTGGTAATCCCGCTCCCTTCGGCTTCAGAACACCCGACGAGGTCATTTACGACATGAGGTCGCAGCTTACCGAATGCGAGGGCTACTCCGATTCAAAGGGTCTGTTTTCCGCACGCAAGGCCATTATGCAGTACTACCAGGTGAAAAACGTGCCCAACGTCACGATCGATGACATCTACACCGGAAACGGCGTCAGCGAACTTATAAACCTTTCCATGCAGGCGCTTCTTGACTCCGGTGATGAGGTGCTTATACCGGCTCCCGACTATCCCCTCTGGACGGCATGCGTTACACTTGCAGGAGGAAAGGCTGTCCATTACAGATGCGATGAAAAAGCGGACTGGTATCCGGACATTGAAAATATCAAAAAACTTATAACCAATAGCACCAAGGCCATAGTCATCATCAACCCGAACAACCCCACAGGCGCTCTTTATCCGAAAGAGGTCCTTGAGGAGATCGTCGAGGTGGCAAGGCAGAACCGGCTTATCATCTTTTCTGACGAGATTTATGACAGATTGGTCATGGACGGCCTGGCGCATATATCCGTGGCTTCCCTTGCTCCCGATCTTTTCTGCGTCACCTTCAGCGGCCTCTCAAAGTCCCACATGATAGCGGGCTTCAGGATCGGGTGGATGGTGCTTTCGGGAAACAAGAAGCCTGCCGCTGACTACATCCAGGGTCTCAATATGCTTGCGAACATGAGACTCTGCTCAAACGTGCCCGCCCAGTCCGTGGTTCAGACCGCTCTCTGGGGTTACCAGAGCGTTAAAACTTACGTGGTACCGGGCGGAAGGATATACGACCAGCGTGAATACGTTTACAAGGCGCTTAACGACATTCCGGGCATATCGGCTGTAAAACCGAAGGCGGCTTTTTACATATTCCCGAAGCTGGACGTTAAAAAGTTCAACATAACCGACGACGAAAAGTTCGCTCTTGATCTTCTCCGCGAAAAAAAGATACTCATTATCCACGGCAAGGGCTTCAATTGGGATGAACCGGACCATTTCAGAGTGGTTTTCCTGCCCAGAGTCGAGGTGCTCGAGGACGCCATGGGAAAACTGCGGGATTTTCTGGAATATTACAAACAAATGTGATAGAATCCGTCCCGGCATCTGAAAGGGGATGGCAGGCGGATGACGAAAAAAGAATTCTTAGAAAAATTAAAAGTTTTCCTTACACTGAACTTCGGCATATTGCTGATGGCGGTGGGAATATATTTTTTCAAGTCGCCCAACGGTTTTGCCACCGGGGGCGTGAGCGGCATATCGATCGTATTGGCGAGACTGTTCCCGATGATTTCTCAAGGAACGTACATGCTGGTGATCAATGTGCTGCTTCTTATTCTCGGCCTGATCTTCCTTGGAAAAGAGTGCGGTCTCCTCACAATCTACTGCTCCGTCATGCTTTCCCTCGAGAATATGCTTTTCGAATGGCTCGTGCCGCTGAAGGGTCCCCTTACGGAGTATCCGCTGCTTGAGCTTGTCTATGCAGTGCTTCTCACGGGTATCGGTGCCGCGGTGATATTCAGATGCAAGGCTTCGTCAGGCGGAACAGACATCGTCGCATTGATCTTGAAGAAAAAGACGTCCCTTAACGTTGGCCAGGCGCTTCTCATTACGGATGCGCTTATTGCGGCCTCCACGTTCTTTGTTTACGACGTCAAGACCGGTCTCTTTGCAATGCTGGGCCTTTTCGCCAAAGTGTTCGTGGTGGACGACGTTCTCGATTCCATGAACATGTGCAAGTCCTTTACTATCATCACGACGAAACCGGATGGGATCTTCGAGTACATTACAGAGAACCTCCATCACAGCGCCACCGTATTCGAGGGGAAGGGCGTTTACACCGGGGACAAGAGAACAATAATCCTCACGGTCTGCAAGCTTTCGGAAGCACTGCGCCTTCGCAAAAGGGTCAAGGAGATCGATCCCGGGGCTTTCGTCATCATATCCAAAACCAATGAGATCATGGGCAAGGGCTTCAGAGACAACACTCTTTGACACGCCAATGTTACATTACTGTCTTTTTTGCAACATCTCTTAAATGTTAATAAATGCGCGCGCTGTTATTTGTCTGTTTTATGCAATTTAATTGAGTATTCTGCTTGCTTTTTCCCGCCCAATGCTTTAAAATAACCTTGAAATTTATGTGGGACAAACTCACAATAAATATACTTTTTTATGGAGGTAATTCTATGAAGAGATTAGTAGTAATTGTAACCGTCATTGCTATGATGGTTACATTATGCTTAAGCTCTTTCGCCGGTCTTGACCGAATCCACGTTAACAATAACGTGCTCGATCAGTCCGCCGATGTGAAGGGTGACAACCCCATCGTCATCGAGGAAGGCGACAGAGTTTACATTCTTGGTTGGGCTGCAAAATCCGGCACTAACCTGGATTATGTTTATTATAAGCTCGACGGTGTCGCGCAGAATTGCGACGGTGCCACCAGCTATGCTGCAAGGGCTGACCTTTGCGGCCCCTTAGGCATAGATGCAGCCTATGTACAGAGATCTTCCGTAGGTGCAAACGGCGCCATGATGGAGCTCCTTGGCATTGATGATCTCACCGAGGGCGATTACGCCATCCAGATCATTGCGAAATACCAGGACGATTCAGAGGAAGTACTTCAATCCTTTACGCTTCGCGTTGTTAGCGAGATCACTGAACAGGCATATGCTCTCGTTGGCGGAACCGGCTCTCCCACAGTCTGGCTGGATAGTCCCAACGAAGCTGTAGCTGTCGAGTTCACGACGACTATTCCTTTCAGCTCCGTTAAGATCCCCAATACCTGGGCCAGCAGACAGGACGCAGGCAAATCCTGCGAAGTAACACTCAGCATTTTCGAGTTCAAGTACAATGCTGAATATTCCATTGCTCAGACTCCGCTTAAGACTACTACGTACAACACGATCTCGGACGGTGTGCCCGGATGTGTTCTGGATTTCGGCGAGCAGCTTCCCGCAGGAACTTACGTATTCAAGGTTGAGGTCGGCAGCACGGCATCCGCATCTATATATTTTGTTCTTGATACTCCCGCAACGACCCCTGATGAGAGCTACTTCAAGTATTTCGGAACAGCTAAGCCGTTCTCTCTCACCATCATCGGTGCTATAACCGGCGAAGCAGTCTCGGTTCAGAACCCGGCTGACATCGACGCTCCTGTTCCCGGTGCGACCCGTGACTTCTCAAAGGCTTACGGCGATGCACTTTCCTACGATCAGATCCTTGTAGACGGAACAGAGATTGCTAATGGCAATTCAGCTGTTATCGCAGCCAAGAAGCTTATCGACGGTTCCGACGGTTCCAAAACCTCCGTCACAATGCACGGCTGGTACGGAAACAAGAACCTGGAGATCGCTTCCTTCGGTTACACAGTTGACGGCGGCGAGCCTGTTTTCGGTGACTTTAAGGTTACTACAGAGGATGCCGTTAAGTTAGACTCTAACGGCGGCCCCTACGCTTCCAGATTCACCATTACCGTTGACGTTACAGGTCTTGAAAAAGGAAAAGATCACACCATCCGTGCAGTTGCAAAACTCTCCGATGACGAGATCGTGATCCTTAACAGAGTTGACAATCCCGGTCAGGATAACGAGAAAGACCGCGATATCTACGTTGTTTACAGAGCAGAGAAATTAGAGGGCTTCTCCCTTGACGCACTTTCAACCATAAATACATGGCCGGAGGCACAGGGCGCTAATTTCAACATCGATGAGACTGTGACCATCACTAAAGGTGAGGAACTCTTTGCTCTCGGCTGGGCTTACAGAACTTATACGAATCTCACCAAAGTCGTTTACAGGATCGACAGTCAGGATGACGTAGACTGTGCAGGCTCCTACAGAGCACGTACAGACGTTGCAGGTGTGGTCGGTGTAGATGCTGCCTGGTTCGCAAATTCAGGTTTCGGTCTTGATACCGGCATGCTTAAACTTGCAGGTATTGAAGATCTTGCTGTTGGAAGTTACAGACTGAGAGTCGTCGCCATCTTCGAGGACGATTCCAGACTGAAGATGAAGGACTGCACGCTGGTCGTTGAAGCTGCTCCGCTCAATCTTGTAACTACAAACCGCATTCTTAACGTAGACGAATTCGGCTACTACGGAGAAGGCGGATCGGTCCAGACCGGCAAGGCAGAAGCTGAACTCGGTCAGATCAAACCCATCGCTGAAGCAGGCGCTACATCCATCAAGATTTACGGCTGGCTGTATCCCGAGAAAGAGATCTCCGACATCGGCTTCCGCGTTGACAAAGGCGAGATCACATGGGGTTGCGCATATTACGACCAGGCCATAGTTGACGTATTCTCTGCACAGTCACTGGCTTACGCATCCATATCCAGAAGATTTGATACATCCAAGGTCGGAAACATCCCGCTCTCTGAGGGACATCATATCATCCAGCTTATCGTTCACTACAGCGATGATACATATGAGATCCTCTACGAGGGTGATTACTACAATGATGACACGGTTCTTCCGAAGTGGTTCTCCGTAAAAGAAGACAGCAAAAATGCTATAGGTCTCTGGCTCAACCAGGCTGACTCCTACGCTGCAGCTATCTTCACAGCAGAGGCTCCGTTCGACGCAATTAAGATTCCCGCACAGTGGAGCTCCAGACCCGATGGCGGAAAGCCCGCAACATTTGAGGTCGCTCTCTACAAATTTGTTTACAACTTTGAAGAGTCGATCAAGCTCACTCCTATCGCAAGTGTTGTGAGAACTCCTGCAGGCGACGAAGGCGCAGGATTTATCCTTGATGGCTTTAAGGCAGAAGCAGGCGAATACGTATTCATGGTTAAGATCGTTGAGCTTGCTCCTGAGGCATACACAGTGCTTCCTGTAGTCGGTGATGCAAACGTAGTCGGATACGTACTTAACAATGCTGCAAACGCTGACTCCTTCAACT
>JAFSVU010000032.1 GCA_017444825.1 Clostridia bacterium | reverse complement strand
TTCTGTTTTTCAACCCATTCCGGAAACATAAACACACCTCCAATTCAGTATTGTATATTATACAATACTTGCTCAAAAAAATCAAACACTGTTTGAAAGTGTTTGAAATTTTTTATCCTAATGCATTAAGCGATTGCCCTGGGCGATGGTGGAAACGGGTTGAAAAAGACCGCCCGAAGAATTATAATCTACGGGTTGACAGTGTTTTACGATAATTTGCGAGAGGGAGATCAGAAGCTTTGTTCAAGGACAATTTCAGCAGATATGAGTTTAAGTTTCCTATGACTTACTCCGACGTGGACAGCCTGATACAGGACCTGGCCCCTTTCGTGGACCCTGACGAGCATGTGGATGAGAACGGTCTTTATACGATAAGCAGCATCTACATGGATAACCCGCAGCTCCAGTGCTATTACGAGACCATCAACGGTGATCCGTTCAGACAGAAGGTAAGACTGCGCGTTTACGGAAAAAAGAACACGGAGGACTCCCCGTCATTTCTCGAGATCAAAGGGAAGATCAAGGGCCTTGTGGTAAAGCGGAGAGTCAAGATGGTGCTCCGGGATGCGATGGCTTTCGCGAAGGACTGCGTCGAGAACGGCTTTTCCTGCGACAGCTCAAAATACAAGAGCACGAATCCCCAGATACTGAAGGAGCTGCAGCGGGTGATAGTGTCGAATAACCTTGGTTTTGTGAACGTGGTGAGCTACGAGAGGCTGCCGTTCGTCTGCAGGAACGATCCGGACCTCAGGATAACATTTGACTTTAACATACGGACCAGGGCTGACGAGCTTGACCTGACAAAAGGCACGAGAGGAAACCGGACGTGCCCGGAGAACGTGGCCATACTTGAGGTGAAGACGTCCAAGGCGATACCCTTCTGGCTGGTGGAGATACTCTCGACGTACGGCTACAGGAACCAGACTTTTTCAAAATACTGCTCCCATTATTCCCCGCAGAACGTCATGCTGGCGGGCCCTGAGAGCGGAAACATACATGCGAACAAACTAACAGAATCCCCGGAAGGAGACTACAAAAATGGATCAATTCGTTACATCGCTTCAAACATGGTTTAACTCGCTGACCGGCGTGAATTCGGGAACAAATCTCCTGAACGTAGGCATAGCGGTGGTGGTGTCAGTCGTTCTCGGAGTTGTGATCCTTTTCACTCACAAATTCACGAGTGATGAGTTCACCTACGATAAGAACTTCGGCCTGGTGCTGGTCTTCATTCCGGCCACCGTTGCGCTTATGGTCTCCACAAGGGCGAGCATCGGCGCGGCTCTCAGCATTGCCGGCGTACTTGCGATAGTTCGTTACAGAAGCACCCTCACAAATCCCAGGGATCTGGCTTTCATATTCGTGAGCGTGGCCGCGGGCTTTGCGGCAGGCGTAAATCTCTACCTTGGCGCACTCATATTCGTGTTTATCTGCATCGTGGTTGCGGTGCTCCATGCCATCCTTGCGGCGGATAAGACCACAAACGTTAAGAAGACACTCAAGATCGCGGTGCCTGAAAGCATTGATTTTGACGGGGTTTTCGAGCCGGTGCTCCAAAAATACACCAAGAGTCACAAGCTGGTGGGAGTCAGAGTCATAAGCGGCGGCACCCTCATCGAGCTCACCTATTCGATCAAGATCAAGGACATGAAAGAGATGAAAGCCTTCATCGACGAGCTGAGGACGCTCAACGCAAACTTCAAGCTTTCGATCCAGGAGTACATCGCAGAACCCTTCTGATGAATTAAGACAAACCAAACAGTCCATTTGAATGGACAAACCAATGCCGCGTCTTCACTGCAGGCCCGAACCCGAAAGGTCCCTTGAAGGCGCGGTTCTTGTTTGCAATAAACGCCTTGTTATAGTAAAATAAGACCCTGAAAACATCAGTCACGAAACGATTTCCGGGGGCAAGACATGTTAAGTGCGATCATCTATACGGTTCTGATAACCTCGTTGGCGGCAGCCTTCGCGGCTTTTTTTAACGTCAGGATCGGCCGCACGTATCTTCCCGCCATGCTGTCGACAGGCCTTGCAGCGACGCTCCTCATAGTGCTCGGCGCAAAGGACGCGGTCCCTTTCGTTCTGGCGGCGCTGTGCATTGGCGCTTCTGCGGTCGCTGCCGTTATGATCGTTCGTCACAGGGAGAAGCTTTCATGTATACTGACCACCGAGCTCTTTGTTTTCACCGCGGCGGTCGCCCTGATGTTTGTTCTGAATTGGGGCAGAATGTACGCCCTTGACGACGAGTTTTCCCACTGGGGCCTTTCGGTAAAGAACCTTTTCTTCACCGGGAAGCTTCCTTTCGACCCCGAAACCAATGCCATCTTCCCCGGCTACCCGCCCCTTTCGACGGTGCTCTGCTTCCTCGGGACCTGCTTTACGGGCACCTTCAGCGAGAGCGCCACATTTATACCCATGGACCTGCTGCTTATCGCGTCGCTGCTTCCCGTGATCACGGGGTACGCTGCTTCTTGCAGAGAAAAGGGCGCAAAAAGGGAAGGCAGGCTTTTTGCGGCAATACCCGCCGCAGCCATCATTTTCTGCATCCTTTGTTTTAAACTGTCCGCATTCACGGCCATAGCGGTTGACACGCTCCTCGGAGCCCTGCTGTTTTACCTTGTGTGGGAGGGCCTTCGGAAGGAGGACTGCGCCGGCGCTGTTTTCGCGTCAACGGCCGCTTTTTCTCTCGCCCTCATAAAAGACACGGGGACCGGACTTGCGGTCTTCGGGTCCCTTGCGATCCTGGCCGCGGTCACCGTTGAATCCGTGAAAAAGAAGGACAAAAAATACTTTTTCAAAAACGCTTTTCTCCGCGCCGTGGTGCCGTCCCTTGCCGCCATTGCCGCAAGGCTCGTCTGGAACGGGCTGATACTTAAAACCAATGCCTACTCCGGCGGCTCCGGCATGTTCTCGGCCCTGGGAAAGATGATGACGAGCGGTTTTTCGGAGACTCAGAAAGAGACCACAAGGGCGTTCTTTGCCGCATGGATCAGACCCGGATTTTCCTTCGGTGTGCCTCTGGTGGCGGTGATATGTGCCTTCACGCTCCTTCAGCTGGGGACGGTGCTGCTCCTTAAAAAGACGGGCTGCAAATGGACCGGTGAGGCTGCCGCCCTGTTTGGGGGCGTGACTGTCTGCTTCTTCCTTTACTGCCTGGGCGTATTGGCGTCATACTGGACTGTTTTTACACCCGGCGAGGCCACGTCCGTTGCGTCCTTCGAGCGCTACATAGGGACTTATCTGACCTTCTGGATATCCGTTATTTGCGCGGTCTTGATCACGTCTGTTTCGGGCACTCTGCTGAAGATCCTGAGGGATAAGCTCCGAAAAGAAAAAATAACCAATGCCATCCTCTGCGCCGTGTCGGCCATTGGCGTGTGCGGGGTCGCGGTGCTGCTGATATTCACGTATCCCTACAAGGCTGCGGCGAGCGCGGAAAAGAGGACCATCGAAAACTACGGGGAGGATATACCGGCGCTTTGCGAAGAGGCGGGGCTTTCCTCGGGCGACAGGATACTTTTTGCGGCGTCCGGCTTTGAGACCAGGATGCACCTTATCGCAAACTACAATGCAGCCCCTTGGAAGGTGGAGGGGATGTACGGTGAGCCGGAAGAGCTTGCAGAAAGCGGGAAGATCACGTTCGTGTATTTTTACGACACCAAGGACAGTAAGCAGGTCGAAAGCCTGAGAAACATAATTGAGATCCCGGAGGGAGCCGCTGTGGAGGCGGGGAAGCTTTACAGGGTAAAGTCGGTAAAAACGGGCGGCGGCTGAGGCCCCGTGAGGCCCATTGGTTAAGATGCCTTGAGGCCGGTTTGAACCGAAAAGTTGTTGAATTCACAGCTTCGGAATGGTAAAATTAAACGAATATCGTTATCGGATCAAGGTGCGATAAACGGTCTGAAACGCCTGCGCGGCGGAGGCCCTAAACACACACACATACTTTCAGGAGGAATTATTCTATGTTAACAGCCGGTGATTTTAGAAATGGCGTTACTTTTGAGATGGACAACGGCGTATGGCAGGTCGTAGAGTTCCAGCATGTGAAGCCGGGTAAAGGCGCTGCGTTTGTCAGAACAAAAATGAAGAACGTCATTACAGGCGCTACCGTCGAGAGGTCATTCAACCCGACAGATAAATTTGAAAACGCGAGAGTGGACAGAAGGGAGATGCAGTATCTTTACAGCGACGACGATCTCTACTACTTCATGGACACCGAGACATACGACCAGCTCCCGATCAACGCGGAGACAGTGGGCGATAAGCTGAAATTCGTTAAAGAGAACGATATCTGCAAGATTCTTTCCTTCAAAGGAAACGTTTTCGGCATCGAGCCTCCCATCTTTGTAGAGCTTGAAGTTACCGAGACAGAGCCCGGATTTAAAGGCGACACCGCTACCGGAACCGTTAAGCCCGCAACAGTTGAGACAGGCGCTACAGTAAAGGTTCCGCTCTTTATCAACGTTGGCGACAGGATCAGGATCGACACCAGAACAGAGGAATACATGGAGAGAGCTTGAGCGAAGACTTGAGTTACAGGAGGATTCGATATGGGTTATTTGACGGAGCGCGTCAGCTATCTCAGAGGGCTTGTTGACGGCATAAAGCTGGACGAGAACAGTCCGGAGAGCAGAATATTTGCGGAGATCATTGAACTGCTGGACGATATGGCCACTTCCATTGAGGACGTTGACGAGAAACAGTCCGACATGCTGGAGGAATTTTCCGATCTGCAGGACGATGTCATTAACCACATTTACGGCGACGATGATCTTGACGAGGATTACGACGATGACCGGGACGAGGACGAAGACGACGGAGAATTTGATCCGGAGGAATTTGTGTGCCCCAACTGCGGCGAGATACTCCCGGTAGACGAGGACCTTCTTGAATCCGAAGAGGAGATCACTCTCGACTGCCCCGGATGCGGAGAGAAGGTCACGATCACTCTCGAGGACGATGAGCCCGATTGCGAGGAATATCCCGGGTGCGGCGGTAAATGCGACGACTGCCCCAAGTCGGAGGAGCTCCCGTTCTGATATAAGACGGATCATCGGGAAATAAGCTGAAAACCAAAGGGCGGTTTGGCGTTGGTGCCGGGCGGCCCTTTTGAGGCAAATAGAGATGTTTAATACTGAAGCTGCGCTATTTGCGCAGGGGGAAGGGTTATGAAAAAGAGTTTGATAAGAAAATACGCAAGGCTCATCGCAAGAGTCGGGATCAACGT
This sequence comes from Clostridia bacterium, assembly GCA_017444825.1. Lineage (GTDB taxonomy): Bacteria > Bacillota > Clostridia > UBA1212 > UBA1212 > UBA1212. The sequence continues at coordinate 12,715 of JAFSVU010000032.1, read as the reverse complement.
TCAGAAGGGTCAGACGGTGGTTCTCAGTATCCCCGCCGAGAACGAGGACTTCGCCGTATATCTCACGGAGGAGCTTTACAGGGCGGGAGCAGGGAAGGTGAGAGTCGAGTTCTCCTCCGACAGGCTGACGAAGCTTGATTACAGGCACCAGACCCTCACCACCATGAAAAAGGTGAGCAAATGGATCGAGGAGAAGGCTCAGGAAGAGGTGGATCTCAATACCGCGAAGATACTGATCGAGTCCTCGGCGCCGGATGCCCTTAAAGGCATAAATGCGGAAAAACTGCTTAAAGTGAGCCGCGCAAGGCGTGCGGTCATGAAGAAGTACCGTGACGCGGTGGAGGGTTTCCAGCAGTGGTGCATTGCCGCTGTGCCGTCGAAGGCCTGGGCAAAGGCTCTGTTCCCGGAGGACAGGACGTCCATTGCGGTGGAGAAGCTCTGGCGGGCGATCCTTGAGACGGTCTACGTGACGGAGGACAAGGATCCGGTCGAGACCTGGCTGGCAAGAAAGGCGCTTTATGCCGAAAAATGCGAGTGGTTAAACTCTCTCGACCTTCGGGAACTGGAATACAAAAGCGCCGGGGGCACGGACCTCACCATAGGCCTCATTCCCGGTGCGAAATTCGTGGGCGGCGGCGACACCTCAAGACACGGGGTCTACTTCGTTCCCAACCTTCCCACGGAGGAGATATTTACGTCGCCGATGAGCGGAAAAGCGGAGGGCACCGTCTACGCCACGAAGCCCCTCTCCTGGAGCGGCAGCCTCATCGAGAATTTCAGCGTCACCTTCAGGGACGGAAAGGCTGTTTCCTGGCAGGCCGAGAAGGGCGAGGACATGCTTAAGACCATCGTCAGCATTGACGAGGGGGCTGCAAGGCTTGGCGAGGTCGCCATCGTGCCGGTAAGCTCTCCGGTCGGCGCCACGGGGATACTTTTTAAGAACACGCTTTTTGACGAAAACGCAAGCTGCCACCTGGCTCTGGGCCACGGCTTCCCGGAGGTCATAAACGGCTGCGAGAACATGTCCAAGGAAGAAATAACCAATGCCGGCGTAAACGACTCCCTCAGCCACGTTGACTTTATGGTCGGTGACGGGACGCTCTGCATTACAGGCATAACCGGCGACGGTAAGAGAGTGCCCGTGCTGGTGAACGGCGAATGGGCCTGAATTCACGGAAAGGATGCTGATAGAATGAAAAAGAAGGTCATCAGGTGTTTAACGGCAGCCATTGCCGTCATAGTGGCCGCGGCTTTGCTTTCGGCCTGCGCAATTATCGACTGGGATGAGATCACAAAAAGGCTCGAAGGTGACGATACGACAGTTTCGGAAACCGCAGACCCCGGAAGTACGGTCCCCGCCCAGCGCACGTCCTCAAACATCGACACGGACAGCCTTTTCAAAAGAGGCACAAAAGCCGACGAGGTCTACAGCACCGTGGATATTTACGGGAAAAACGTTAATTCGGTGGTGGGTATAAGATCCGAGAGCAAGTCAAAGAACATATTCGGCCAGACCACCGTCAACGCATCATCGGGCACGGGCATCATCCTCACCGAAGACGGGTACATTCTGACAAACAACCACGTGATCGAGGACGGCACCGCATTCAAGGTAACTCTTTACGACGGCAGCACCTACGACGCAGAGATAATCGGCGCGGAAAAAACCAATGACGTGGCCGTCATAAAAGTCGACGCCACGGGACTTCAGCCTGCGACCTTTGGCGATACCGCCGAGATGGTGGTGGGAGAGGACGTTATCGTCATCGGCAATCCTCTCGGAGAGCTTACTTTCTCCCTCTCAAGAGGCGTGGTCAGCGCGCTCAACAGGGCCATCAACGAGGACGGCACCCCCATCATCGTGTTCCAGGTGGACGCGGCTGTAAACGAGGGCAACTCCGGAGGTCCCGCATTCGACTCCAGGGGACACGTCATAGGCATGGTGACAGCGAAGGTCAAATCTACGCAGGTGGAGGGCATTGGTTTTTGCATTCCGGTAAACGATGCGCTTAACATTGCGGCCCAGCTTATCAAATACGGCTTTGTTAAAGGAAAGGGCGCTCTCGGCATTGCGGGGGCGGTTGCGGTAAGGCAGAGCTTCTTCGGTTCCACCAGAGTCAGCGGGGCGTATGTAAACTACGTTATACCGGGCAGCGCCGCGGAAAAGGCGGGCTTTGTGAAGGGCATGCTCATAACCGAGGTGGATTCCACGGAGATCACGACTCCGGAGGAGCTGGCGGTGGTCATAAGAGGCAAGCCCGCGGGGACGTCGGTCCTGGTGAAGGGCGTTCTCGACAACGAAAATTTCGCCCTGAGGGTCACCCTTGACGAGTACACGCCCGACATGGTGCCCTCCGGTTGGAACACGGACGAAGGAACAATAATGTAATTATTATAACAGCTGAAAGAAACCCCGGCGGGACCGCAGGCAAAGCGCGGTCCACGCCGGGGTTTTTGACATTGGTTACGGATAGAGGTCAGACCTTTTTCTTAAGCTCCTCCGCCTCTTTTTCGGCAAATTCGGCCATCTCTTTTACCACGTCCTCGCTAAGGGGAATGCGGAGGCCCGCCTTGTTCAGGGTCTCGAAGTAGCCGTACATGCCGCCCATGGAGCAAAGGTTCAGGTACTTGGACCAGGCGTCGCCGCCCTCGGACTTTGTCTTGTAGAGCTGCAGTGCGCAGAGCTGGGCCATGGCGTAATCCACGTAATAGAAGGGGTAAAGGAATATGTGCTGCTTCTGCATCCAGAATCCGCCGCCCTCCAGGAATGCATTGCCGTCGTAATGTCTCCAGGGCATGTACTTCTGTTCGATCTCTTTCCAGTAGCGGCGCCTTTCTTCGGGGGTGGCCTTGGGGTTTTCATAGACCCTGTGCTGGAACTCGTCCACGGACACGAGATAGGGTATGGTCTTTATGGATTCGGTGAAGTGGGCGTAGCGGTTCTTGTCGGCCTTGTCTCCGAAAAAGCCCTCCATGTAGGGGTACGCGAAGTATTCCATGGTCATGGAGTGGATCTCGTTGATCTCGCTGGTGGAGAAGACCAGATTCGCCAATGGCAGCCTGCGGGAGGCGTAGAAGCCCTCAAATGCGTGGCCTGCCTCGTGGGTGAGAACGTCCACGTCCGCAGATGTGCCGTTAAAATTCGAGAAAATGAAGGGCGCTTTGTACTTGGGAAGGGATGTGCAGTAGCCGCCCAGGTGCTTGTTTTCCCGGGTGACGAAATCGTAGAGCTCGTACTCAGTGAGGAAGTCGAAAAACTCCTTGGTCTCGGGAGACATGGCGGAATACATCTTCTTCGCCGCCTCCACGAGTTCGTCGGGGGTGCCGATGGGATCCGCGTTGCCTTCCGCGAAAACAAGGGACTCGTCGTACCAGTTGAGCGACTCAAGGCCGAGGCGCTCCGCCTGGTCACGGTACAGCTTCTCGCACACGGGGGTTATGTATTTGCACACCGCGTCCCTGAACTTCTCAACGTCGTCTTTATCATAGTCATAGCGCTCTCTGCTCAGGTAAGCATAGTCGGTGTAGAGCTTATAGCCAAGCTTTTTAGCCAGCTTCACACGGACGTCCACCAGCTTTCCGAAGATCTCGTCAAGCTTCGGAGACGCATCCTCGTAAAGCTTTGCCCACGCAAGGAAGGCCTCTTTTCTCTCGTTCCGGTCCACGGACTGCATGTGCTTCAGAAGCCCGTAGAAGTTGCACTTTTCGCCCATAAATTCCACAGAACAGGCTGCGGCGACCTTGGAATATTCGCTGGTGAGCTTGTTCTCCTCGATCATCTGGGGAATGATGGAAAGCTTCATGAGCTTTTCCTGGATCTCATTGGATTTGAACATGTGGGAGCCGTATTTCTCCTCAAGCTGCGGGCGGAATTTGCTCTTCAGAAGGGCCTTGCTGGTCTCCTTCATAACAGGCATGAGCTTTGGCGTGTTCGCGTCGAAATATTTCTTCTCCGCGTCGTAAAACTCGTCGGCCATGTTGATGGTGTTCCTGATGTGGGCAATGGTCATCTGGGTCATGGCATCCATCATATCGTCTTCCCAGGCCAGCATGTATTTGTCGGCTTCCTCAAAAGTCTTGGCCTTTTTAAAAAGCTTCAGATTTGCGAGGATCTTTTTCTTAAGCGCCTCAAGATCGGGCCTTTCGTACTTCAGGTCTTTAAATTTCTCCATAACATTCTCCTTCAAACAATTTCTAAACTAACCAATGGCCAAAACCGGATCTCAGCCGTAGACTTTTGATATCTCGTCCCGCTGTCTGGTGCTTCCCGTGTCCAGCAGATCCTCAGCCGCCATACTTGAAATAATGTTTTTGACAGTGTCCTCAAGGGGTGTGTTTTCCCTGTAATCCGCGGGCAGCAGGAAGTCGACCCTGTCCTTCAGCAGAAGGTCCGCAAATTTTCTGAACTTCTCACGGTTCTCCTTGATCTCCGGGGCGTAGACGGCAATGGATTTCCCTCCGTAGGCCTTGACCATCTTCATGCAGGGCACGTCCGAAAGACCGTCGCCAAGGTAGATCATATTGCTGAAGCGCACCCGCTTGTCGTTGTCGGGCATGGAGGCGTTCAGCGTTTTGTCGTCCGATATGTCGAGGACGCCTTTGTTTATACGGTAAATAAACTGGGTCTTGTTCGTGTAATTAACGCTGACCTTGGGCCACACGGGCTCGCCGCCGTCGTAGAGAAACTCGCAGGCGAATATTTCCTTGAAGCAGTCCTTTATGGCGCAGCCTTCGATTATCTCCCTGAGCCCCGAGGAAATGACGTAGTGCTCCACGAGGACGCCCTTGGTCTTTCCGTAGTCGTTGATCCTTTTAAACCAGGTGTCGACGCCCTTGAAAAACTCGATGTTCTTCCCCATTTCTACGAGAGTATCGCGGTTGAAGCGGGCTCCCTTCTCCTTGGCCTTTCTGATCATGGTGTACATATACGCCAATATGCCGTCCATTTTATTGTCCTGTGCAAACGAATTGGCGGAGTCCCAGAAATCCTGAGGAGACAGGTCGAGACTCGGGATAAAGCTGTAATTCTGCATGTCCTCCGTGGAGAGGGTGCGGTCAAAATCGTAAAGCAAAGCTACAATGGGTTCGGGCATGGCGGGTTCCTTTCACTCGTCTACGAGAGGTATGTACATCTGCTTCTTCAGCTCCTCCCTGGGAAGGAAGGGGGCCAGGTCCTCAAGGGGCGGGCTCACAAGACTGCCGTCGGGGAGCTTCTTCGCGCTGCTCTTCGGTTCCCATACCTGGTCGGTGTCCGTAAATATCTCGCAGAATACCGGTCCTTCGAGGGCAAGAACTTCGTCAACGACCTTCATCATTTCGGCGTTTGACCGGGCGGAGAAGTAGCGGTAACCAAAGGCCTCCGCGATCTTCTTAAACTCCGGGAAGGTGATGTCGTGGGACTCAGGGCCGATGCCGACCCTTGTGTGGTGGCCGAAGATATTGGTCTGGGTTATTCTGATGGAATGGTATCCGCTGTTGTTTATCAGGAACACCTTGATGGGCAGGTTGAAGGAGAGGATGGTCTGCAGTTCCTGAAGGTTCATCATGATACTGCCGTCACCTTCGAGACATATCGTCTCCCTTCTGCCTCCGCCGACGCAGGTTCCGATGGCCGCCGGAAGTCCGTAGCCCATGCTGGCGACGGCGCTGTTGTTAGCCATGCGGCTGCCTTTCTGGATCACGTAGGCCTGGTTTCCGACGACGCAGCAGGCGCCGTTGGAGACAGCGGTGAGGCTGTTTTCGGGGAGACGGCTGCTTAAGTAGCGCACAAATGCGTACACGTTGGCGGTCCTGCCGTTTTCCTCCCATTGGCGCGGAAGCACTGCCGGGTAGTCCTTCTTCCAGGTGCGGCACTGATTCAGCCAGTCCTCGCCCTTGAAGACGGGCCCTTCGGCCTTTTTCGCCAGCTTCGTGAGGAAGTCCTTTGCGTCGGCCCAGACGGGGTATTCCACGTGGAGGGTGGGCTTTTTGAGCTCGGCCTTGTCGATGTCCACCATTATGACCTCTGCGGCCCTTGCCCAGGTCTTCCAGTTATATCCCACCTGTCTGATTGATATTCTGGTGCCCACCGCAAGGATCAGGTCCGCGTTCTGGATGGCCCAGTTGCCGGGGCGGTCGCCCATGTTGCCCGCTCTGCCGCAGTAGAGGGGGTGGTCGTCCTCAATGAGATCCACCGCGTTCCAGTACGTGACCACCGGTATGTTGAGCTTCTCAAGGACCTTCCTGAATTCGTCGTAGCCGCCGGAGAGGCGGATGCCGTAGCCCGCGTGGAACACGGGGCGTTTTGCCTTGGCTATTTTTGCGAGGATTTCGTCGATGGTGGACTCCTTCACCGGAGGCGGAAGCTTTGCGTCGTCCTCCGCGGGGTCGTAGCCTCTAAGGTCGTCGGTTTCGATGGTGGCGCCCTGGTAGTTTACGGGAATGTCGATCCAGACGGGGCCGGGCCTTCCGGTGGTGGCCAGGTGCCAGGCTTTTTCGAGTATGTATCTGATCTCAAGGGGATCTTCCACCATCACTGCGTATTTGGTCATGGCGCAGACCGCCTTGGTTATGTCATATTCCTGGTCGCCCATGGCGCGAAGAGGCTCGCCGGTGTAGGGAAGAGCATATCTTGAAGTGGTGTCGTAGCGGACCTGTCCGCTGAGCACGAACATGGGGATGGAATCCAGCCAGCCGCCTACGACGCCGGTGATGGCATTGGTTCCTCCGGGGCCGGAAGTGACGCAGACTGCCGCGATCTTGTTCTCTAGTCGCGCATAAGCTTCAGCGGCAATGGCGCAGGCCTGCTCGTGGTGGTTGTAAAGAACTTTGAGCCCGGGGTGATGCCCGAGAGCGTCATTGAGGTGCATGGCGCCTCCGCCGACGACACTGAAAACATCGGTAACACCGTGGCCCGACAAAAAATCGGCAACGTAATCCGCTAATCGAATTTTCATAGAGAATCCTCCTTCTGATATACAAAACAATTACTCATCAAAAAATCGCCTTATTGAACGGAAGGCAAAACGCTGGTTTCTTTCTGAGCCGCAGACTCTTCCACCGGGGCCTTTTTCCCGAGACCCTTTATGAAATCGACGGCGGCGACAATGGTAAGCATAGCGGCGAGGACCAGCACTCCGTAGCTCGTGACCCTGGTGTAGAACATTCTCGTGTAGCTCCGTGAGGTGACGTCGGGAGACACCAATGGCGCCAGCGCGACTGTGATGAAGCCGAGAGAGACGTACGAGACGGGCGAGTTTTTGTTTTCTCCGTCGATCAGCTGCACGAGGGGCAGCGCGAAGAACATGAGAAGAGTGGTCTCGCAAACGGGCGAAAGCCCGAAGATAAGTGCGCAGATGAGGGCTGTCTGCTGCCATTCCTTTTTAGCAAGGCACGCGCCGATAAGGGCCGGCAGCCCGATAACAAGCCCGAACACGTTTCCGGCGGTCACAAGAGTCTCGCCCGAAACTTCGGCATCCGCAAGTATATTTATGAGACACTTCGGGAAATTGAGCTGTCCGAGAAGCGTCAGATTGTTCTCTTTCCAGGCCGTCACAAGGTTCGAAGCGTAAACTCCGAGTCCCTGCAGGCCTCCGCATACGAGGAAGATCGCGGGAACGGTGAGGACCGTAAACACGATAAGCGCTTTCCCCGCGTCCCAAAATCTCTTTTTCCTGAGAAGAACGATGAGGAAGAGGAGGGGGTATATGCTGAAGGCGCAGGCAAAACCAAGGGCCGCAACGCCAATGTTCCGCATGACCTTTTTCTCCGAATCCTTGAGGAAAAAGAAGAATACAAGAAGCGCCAAAGTTACCGGCATGTCGCTCCCTCTCTCAAAGGCGAATATCACGGGGCCGGAGAGGAATATCAACGTCACAAAAGCGATCTTTTCGATCTTTCCTCCCGCCTTGATGGCTCTTAAGGAGAAGAACATCAAAAGTATCACCAGGAAGGTGTACAGTATGAACGGGAAGTAGAACTGCTGGTACGTCTTAACCTCCACGGGCACGGTGGCCGAGGAAAGGCTGGGAACGATCTGGCTGGTAAGGCCCGAGGGCAGGAACGCGAAGAGACCTCTGTAGAAGAGGATCGCGAAGGGGGCGGTGACCGCACCGGAGGCGTAGGTGTTTCCGCCGGAATGGAACAGATTACCGAAGAACTCCATAAAGGAGCCGTTTATGTCGGATGCGAGAAGTCCCCTCATCGAGTAGCCGCCGGAGAACAGGAGCACAACGAAAAAGGACAGACAAAGGACGGTCATCGCAAAGAAAAAGACCTGTCTGTAGTAGACCTTATCCGGATCGGGCTTCAGGCTGAATTTTTTCATTCTCCGCCGCCTCCTTCCTTAGGGGATACTCCGGCGGGAACGCCGGCTTCCTGCGGCGCTTCAGCAGGATCGGGCAGCGCCCCGGTTTCGACCGGCGCTTCGGCCCCGGATACGGTGACCGGAGCGGGTGCCTTTGGCGTTTTTCTGAACAGAGAATCCATTATCAGGTTCCACAGCGTCTTCCAGAAGGGCTTCCCGGAGACCTTGCGGTTCTCGCTCCACACCACCACGGCCACGATCATATCGATCAGCTCCAGCAGCACAAGTCCGAGGACCGCCATACTGGAGAGCTTGGTGGGATAATACCTGTCGTAAACGCCGCCGGATTTCATTATAAACGGAACCTGGGTCATGGCGATGAGGAACAGATAGAGGTAGTTCTTAAAGCTGGGCTTGTCCTCCTCGTCCAGGAAAAGGGCGGTGGGGATCACCATAAACAGAAGGATGTAAGTCGAAGCGGAGCCCGGAAAACCGTAGATGACGGCGGCCAGGAGCATGGTGCGCTTCCACATTTTTTTCGAAAAAATAGCGCCAATGCCGCAAATCGCGGAAAGCCCGTAGCGGCAGACGTTTGCATAGACCTCCCTCATATTGTCCTCGATGGTTATGCCCGTGAACTTTCGCAGACCGCCGTAGAGGAAGAAGAACATGCGCTTGAAGTCGAGAGGGCCGGCCATGTTGAACTCATTGGTTCGTTTCGCGTCAAAACCAAGGAGATTACGCAGCATAAGCATCATGCTGGGGATGCCGTTGTAGAAGACGAAGAAGGGCAGGATCAAGAGAACAAACACGTAGACCAGCTCTCTCGCCAGCTCCTTGTAGCGCTTGTCGCCGATCAGGATCAGCAGGAAGGCCACAGGGTAGAGCTTCAGCCCTATCGCAACGGCAAGGGATATGAGCCCCAGTTCTCTCATGAACTTGTTTTCGTGCTTGTAAAGCACAAGGAATATGATGGTAAACGCCACCGGAAGCAGCACGTTGTTTCCCCTGTCGGCCATGTAGAGGAAGGGGAAGGATATAAACGTGACCGCCGCAAAGAACGCCTTTTCCGCCGACGAACCCTTCTTTAAAAGGCACAGAGCGGCCAGGAATATCAGCATAGCGACGATGGCATATATCAGAAACTGAAAAACGAAGGACTGCCTGATCCTGAGGATGCGGCTTTGGGCGAGCTCGGAGGGGTCCGTAACGAGAGAATAGTAGTCGTCGGACGGAATGGACAGGTTGCAGACCTTGTAAAGTAGAGACGCCAATGGCGGATACACCACAAGTATCTCATAAGGATCGTCGACTTCGTTGTAGACAACGCTGTTGTAGTGGTCCATGAAGGAGTCGGTGTCGTCCTCAAAGAGAGCCGCTCTGATGGAGGCACCGTCGGAAGTGATCATCGAGACTGCGAACACGAGAATGAAAAAGGCAAAAAGAAGATAATAGAAGCTCTTGAAATGAGGCTTCCGCAAGTCAAGTATTGCAGGCTTTGACTTTTGTTTTTTTGCCAAAATGATTACTCCTTAGTATCGCAGGTCACGAGGTTTCCGTCAAGGTCGTAAACCGTAACGTCGGGCAGTATGTCCGCGTGCATGGGTATCCGTTTATCCTCCGGCGGAAGGGTCATGTAGTCTCCGTAGACGAAACGCAGATAAGCGTCGGGGTCGCAGATCGAGGTGAACTTGTGGCCGCGGATCTCATATTCCGCAGTCTTCTCAAACCAGGCCGCTTTAAAACGGGGATAGATGAAGAATATACGCTCGTTAAACACACATAGATGCTCGCTGTCGGCGTTCTTTCCTGCCATCGAGGCTTTGCGCTGGCCTGCGAGAATGGAGGGCATTGGTTTGTGTTTGCCTAAAAATGCCAGTGTTTTTATAACGGGTCTCTGGATGGGGCTGTATTTTTCGGCGTAGATCGCCTGGCGGTGGCCCATGGCGTAGCCGTACCATTTTTTAAGATCCAGAAGCTGAAGCTTGAAACCAATGCCTTTTTTGGGGGCGTCGAGGCAGAACACGTCCAGCGACACCCGGTTGTGCTTGTTCAGATAAAATTCATCGCCGTCGTTTTTCGCGCGGAGGACGCTGGGAATGTAGTTGATCTTGGGGATCATGTCGAAAAACTTGCCGTTTTCACCGGGCATGACCAGTTCAAAGGCGCTTCCGAGGGCTTTTGGCGCGATCTCAAGGAAGCGGTCGTAATCCTCCCGCAGCATTGCGATGTCCACGTCGTCATCCCAGGGGATAAAATTCCGGTGCCTGACAGCGCCGAGGAGCGTGCCCGCCCACAGATAATACGTAAGGCCGTTCTCGCGGCAGATACGATCCGTTTCGAGAAGCAGCTGCTCCTGGGCATAGTGGATACCTTTCAGATACTTGAGGTCCACAGGCTTTGCGTCAGCTTTTCGGTTTTGCCCGAAATGATCTTCAAATCGGGGCTGTGTGGTTTTCTGTTCCATGTCGGCTCTTTTGTAAAAATGTCTCCTTTTCGGGGAGCGCTGCGCAATGAGGCCTGCTTTATTTGGCCGCTTCGAGCTTTATCCTCTCCAGATCCTCAAGCTCCTTCTGAACGTCGAGTCTCGGGAAGAGGGGGTCGCCTTTTTTGCATACCGTGCCCTCGGGGTAGAGGCCCCACGTGCCGGCGGATTCCCAGTTTGTAAGGCCGTCGTTTCCGGCAATGCCCAGCTGCTCAAATATCCGTTCGGGTGTTCTCGGCATGAAGGGTCCGAGAAGGGCTCCGGCGATCCTGATACCTTCGCAGAGCACGTAAAGGACCTGCGCAAGCCTTGGTTTGTCTTCCTCGTTCTTCGCAAGGGCCCAGGGGGCGGTCTCGTCGATGTATTTGTTGAGCCTTGAAATGCACTTCCAGAGCTCTGTCAGCGCAAGCGGGAACTGGAGCGCGTCCATCTGCGTCTCCACGTTGGTTTTAAGCTCGCTGAACAAACCAATGATCTCATCGTCCAAAGGTTCGGCCTTCCTTTCCGCGGGAGCCGGGCATACGCCTCCGAAGTATTTGATCTGCATCGAGACCGTTCTGGAGACCAGGTTTCCGAGGTCATTGGCGAGGTCGGCATTGATGCGGTTCAGCAGCGACTCGGGCGTAAAGCTTCCGTCGGATCCGAAGGGCACCTCCCTCAGCAGGTAGTACCTGATGGCGTCAGAAGAATACTTGTTCACCAGAACAACGGGGTCCACCACGTTGCCCTTGGATTTTGACATCTTATCGCCGTTCAAAAGCAGCCAGCCGTGGCCGTAGACCCGCTTCGGAAGAGGCAGACCCAGAGCCATGAGGATGGCGGGCCAGATGATGGTGTGGAAGCGGACGATCTCCTTGCCCACGAGATGGAGGTCGCAGGGCCAGAATTTGTCGTAAAGTGACGTGTCGTCGCTGCCGTAACCGAGGGCAGTGATATAGTTGGAAAGTGCGTCCACCCACACGTAGACCACGTGACCCTCGTCAAACGTTACGGGGATGCCCCACTTGAACGTGGAACGGGACACGCAGAGGTCCTCGAGGCCCTTCTCAAGGAAGTTCACGATCATCTCGTTCTTTCTCGATGCGGGGCTGATGAAGTCCGGGTGCTCGTTGAAGTAGTCAATGAGGATCTTGCTGTACTTGGAAAGCCTGAAGAAATAGCAGTCCTCCTTCGCCAGCTGTGTCTCCGCGCCGCAATCCGGGCATCTGCAGCCGTCCTTAAGCTGAGTCTTTGTCCAGAAGGACTCGCAGGGCGTGCAGTAGTAGCCCTCGTAGTAGCTCTTGTAGATCTCGCCCTTGTCGTAAAGCTCTTTGAATATCTTCTGAACGGCCTTTACGTGATAGTCGTCGGTGGTGCGGATGAACTTGTCGTAGGAAATGTCCATGATGGACCAGAGGTCCTTGATCCCGGCCACGATATCGTCCACGTATTTCTTCGGGGTGACACCCTTGGCGTCGGCCTTTTTCTCGATCTTCAGCCCGTGCTCGTCGGTCCCGGTGAGGAACATGACGTCGTAACCCTTAAGCCTTTTATACCTTGCCATGCAGTCAGCGGCAACGGTCGTATATGAATGCCCGATGTGGAGCTTGTCACTTGGATAGTAAATTGGAGTGCTTATGTAATAAGTTTTTTTATCTGCCATTTTTTAAATTGCCTCCGATTGTGATCGTTTACGGCGTACCCCGGGCGGTTTTTCATGTCAAAAAGAGCGAAAACTGGCCTGTTTCGGCGTACAAGACCCGATTCTGTATATTACTATTATTTAAGGCGAAAGTCAACGGATCCGCCGACGCCAATGCCATCGCGGTCATTTGAAAAAGTAAAAGCAAACTTTTCTTTTGGATGTGTTGCGTTTACTTCTTCCAAAGTTTCATTTTGAACTCAAAATCTCTTTCTTTTCCCCTCCGGAGGGGAAAATGCATTTACTTCTTCCAAGTTTTCTGTCA
>JAFSVU010000031.1 GCA_017444825.1 Clostridia bacterium | reverse complement strand
TATCCGGTGATAATTATGGGGAGGATCCACCTGTATCCATGCCGAACACAGTAGTTAAGCTCCCTGATGCAGACGATAGTGCGCTGGAAGCGGCTCGCGAAAATATGTCATTGCCGGGTTTAGAAAAGACGGACGCCGAATAGACGTCCGTTTTTTGATGGAGCTAAAACAATATGGTGAATTATAAGCGCCCGAAGAGCTGAGGATGGGTTACACACAGGAAACCCACCGAATATGAGTCAAAACCCACCGAAAATATGGCGAAACCCACATGATACCCACAAGAAACCCACAATAAGGTTTAGCAGAAAGATTGATTGTGGATAACAACATAGAAACACACAAAGAAACCACAGAAAACCCACAAAAGAAGGTGGGAAACCCACAGCTAATGCTAAAACGGGCAGTCAAAAACCCACAACAAGAACTAACCAGATAGTAGCAGGATAAATAATTCACAATTAATTAGAGTGCGAGGCCACAAAAATCACAAGCAAACCAAAAAATTGTGGGTTTATTGTGGGTTATATGGTGGATAACTCCGCAGAAGTAAGAAAACAAAGCATGTCCCGGATATCTTACAGTGATTAATTGTGGGTAAAGGCCGGATCGACGTGCCAAACCATACAAAATGGATCTGCTGCGTAGATGTTAGGCTGACATACGACATCATACCCGGTTCAGAGGACTTTTCGGTTGATGGTCACTGAGCACAGATTAGATCTTGATGAAAACAGCACGGGGCGGCGGTTAAGCCGGAGCTGTTAGTGGGAAAAAGACGTGATTTTGTGGGCAAGTAGGGCCATTTTGTGGGAAAAGAAGGTTAGTTTGTGGGAAAGCAATGACGAATTGTGGGAAACATCAGCGTGGACGCTCGAAATGTGGATAAATGTCTTTCTTTTGTGGGTTTGTTGTGGGAAAACCACGGAAACATCTGAGATTTGAATACGGAAACCCATCATATGACTCTGCGCAAAGGCAGTAAAAACACGGAAACCCACCGGCCGAACGCCAAAACCCACAAAAAGCTGCGCAAAACCCACGAGACGACGTTGAAAACCCACAAGACGAGAGCGTGAAAGCGCAGCCAAGTCCGGAAAACCCACAGTGCGAGCATGATGCCAGCCCTCAATAATCCTAAAACCCACAAATTAGCTGTTAAAACCCACAACACACCATTGCAAACCCACTTTTTGACTGGTTTTATCCACATGAAACCCACAAAAATCAGCCCAAAACCCACGATTTGTATGGTATTGCCTAAAAATAGACTAATTTTTCTTTCTACATAAAAAACGCCCTGAAGCGAAGAGCTACGGGCGGGATATGATTGAGCAAAGGGATTATTGGCGATGCATCAGTGACGTTGTTTTTTGTGGGTTCTCTGACTAAAGAAGAGCACTGCGAGGAGGGCTATTCCGGCTGTTGGCGTTATTGATGTGGAGCAGCCGGATCCGTTATTTTCGGCAGTTTCCTTTGGCGTAATGTCCGGTGCGGGTGTGTTTTCGGGTGAAGGTGTTTCAAAAGGCGCAGGCGTTTCTGTCGGCTGGGGCGGGTCCACCAGGGTTACCGTGCCAAGGGTGTAGGAGAAGCCGGGCATTTGGTCCTTTGGTGCTGTTTTTTCGTTTAGATAGACTTTCCAGTTTGACTGCTGGAATGTGCCGGGGGACTGCCAGAAGCCTATTGCCATTGTGCCTGAGCTGCGGGTCACGATCAGATAGCGGACGCCGCCTTTCAGGGTGTTCTTGAAGTTGATGTTCAGGGCCTGGTTATCGTGGTGGTCCTTGATCTCCCCCGAGGTCAAGGGCTCCTCGGAAACGGTTTTTGGGTAGTTGGTGTTCCAGACGTACACCGCGTAGCTGAGGTTAGAGCCGGGGCCGTTGTTGCTCCAGGTGGGCATCGAGAGGAACGTGAGGTCTGTCAGATATTTGTCCTCGGGAATTGCGGCTGTGAGTATCGCCAATGTATCACCGTCACCGAGTCTGTGGGCTTCCGAACCGCCGGTGTCAAGGACTATGACCGCCTCGTCTCTTGTGATGACCTCGATCTGCTTCGTGCCAAGGGGCAGAAAGTAGTCTTCAATGGCAGGATCCTTTATGAAATCCACAAAGAAGCAAAGAACGCCGTCTGCAGTGCCGCCAAACTCGATGTAAGCCTCGTTCATTGACGCTGTGCCCGTCGGCAATACGATATACGGCTTGGTGCCGGATTCATTGCCGGTGACCTGTGAGCAAAGGATGATGTATTTCCCTGCGGGCAGGGTCTTTTCCATCGGAAAAATTGCGCCGTAGGAGTTGTCGCCGTTTTGGTGAATGGTCTCGGAGAACACGGGCTCAGCCTCGAAGGATCTTTCGGGGGTTTCAATGAATGCGTAGACGGAGGCGGTGAATGAAGCGTCGGTGCCGTTGTCGCTGACTCCTGCCCAGACAGCGGGGAAGCCGAACTGGTTAAAGGGTGCTGCGGCGTTAAAGATCGCATAGGTAGTGCCGATGCATTGGTTATTTTCGTCAAAGGTGCTCAGCCAGTTCCCAACCCTGTAACTTCCGGTGTATGAATAGCCCCTCACGGTCTCAGGGTCCACGGGTTCCGCCTGCTTTGCAGTAACTACCGAGGCCTGAGAAAAAACTAAAAAGACGCCGAAAAGGAAGGCAAAAACGAGAAATAATGCTTTTTGAAACAGATGCTTTTTCATAACTCCGCAGCTCCGAAAATAATAACCAAGGCGATCCTTGTAACTGCCTGAAATTATAGAATAAATATATGGTTGAATCAAGAAAAAAAGAGGCGCCCCGGAGGGCGCCCATATTGGTTAGTCAAAAGACCGACGGATCAGTCTTTTTTCTTGGAGATGAAGAGTGCTGCGGCAAGAACGCAGACCGAAACGAAGCCGCCGGCAACAAAGCCTCCGCAACCTGTTTTTTTCTCGGGCTCTGCCGTGGGTTCGAGGGTCGGAGCTTCTGTTTCCTCCGCCGCAGGAGCCTCGGTAACTTCGGGAGCCTCTGTGATCTCGGGTGCTTCCGTCACGTCGGGTGTGGGTGTGGGCTCTTCTGTGGGCTCGGGAGTCTCAGCGGGGCCTGTGTAAACGGACAGCTTGTATTCGCAGGCGGGGAGATACGAATCCGTCTCTTCCTCGTCCTCAAAGAATACCCAGCCTTCCTTGAGGATGGTGTCGCCGCCCCAGAAGCCGATCTTGCCTTCGCCGGAACGGTAAACAACGATGAGGTAGCGGTTTCCTGCAGTCAGCCTTGCGCCGAAATCAAGAGTGAGATCCTGGTTGTCTGCGTGGTCAAGAACGGAGCCGGACTTGATGGGCCTTGAGCCGTAGGAGGTGCTGTAGTCGGTATCCCAGACGTATACGTCGAAATCCAGGTCCGAATCGTGGTTTGTGTTACTCCAGGTCGGAGCGTTTTTGAACGTGAAGTATCTCAAAACCTTGCCTTCGGGGATCTCGGGTGTGAGGATCGCGAAATCAACGTTCATGATCTCGTGAGGATTGTTGCCGGAGCGGGCCACGACCTGAACGGCCTTGTCGTCTTTGAACGATATTGGCGTGCTGAATTCGAGGGGCTTGAAGAATTCGGAAGCGGGAACTGAGCCGTCATAAATTACGTCAAAAGCGAAATCCTGAGTGGTGATGGGCGAGAAGTAAGCGATAACGTCTGTGCCGTAGGCTGCCTCTGCAGCGGGAACAACGGTATAGGGGCCGGGAGATGCCTGGTCGGGATTCTCCGAGATCTCGGAAACTCTGAAAATGTACTGGCCTGCGGGGAAAGTCTTGCCGAGGTCGATCTTGAAACCGTTCTGGTCTCCGTCCACAGTTGTTTCCCACTTAAATACCGGATCAGCCTTGAGAGACTCTTCCTGTTCACCGGTGAAAGCAAACAGTTCGAAGCGGCTGTCGGCCGCCTGGTCGTTTTCGGATCTACCTGCATAGTAGACCGGAAGAACGATGGCCGTGAAGGGGGCAGCTGCATTGAAAATGGCCGAAATTGTGCCGAAGCAGATTCCGTCAGCGTCGAATTGGTTAAGCCACACGCCGGGCACTACCTCAGCGCCTTCCAGATAGGAAGATGCCTTTGCCTCTGTTGCTTCTCCGTCTGCAAAAGAGGAGATAACTCCAAGAGAAAGCACCAGAGAAATGATCAAAAGAACAGATATTATCTTTTTCATTATTTTACCTCCGTTGTGTTGATAGTTACGCTTTGATCACAAAGCTTTGATTCAATGTTTTTTCCTGAGGACAAAAGCAGCGCCAATGGCGATGACCGCTGTCCCCGCAAAACCTGCAACGATACCGCCGCAGCCCTTGTTTTCGGAAGAAGGCTCTGTCGTGGGAGCTTCCGTTATCGAGGGTTCTTCGGTGGCTTCGGGTGTGGCTGTGGGCGCAGGTGTATCGGTGGGTTCGGGAGTGGCCGTGGGCTCCGGGGTGGCGGGGAAAACGCTTCCACCGGCGGCGAACACATTGGCTTCGTCCAGAGATTTAAAGAAAGTGACGTATGCGATCTGGAATAGGGCAGAGTCGCCTTTTACCTCCGGCCAGGGGTCGAGTCTGCAGTCGCTGAGGATACCGGTCCAGGATGCATTGACGCTGAAGTCAACGTTTACGATCTGCCAGTCCTCAGTCTTTGCGTAGGAATACTTCACATTCTGTGCTTCGGCATAAGCGCCGGGTGCCTCGTCTGTCGAGAAGTAGATGTTTCCGGATTTGCCTACTTTTGGGTTGATCCTGACCTTCATCTGCATGACCTTGTACTCATTGAGATCGACCTCGTCAAGCTCGCCTATGTCAATATAATCGCCAAAGGCCATGGTTATGGAGGGGTCGCCGATGGCAGAAACGGTCAGGTCGTAGCAATTGTCCGCCTCGTTGTACATGTAATCCTCGACGCCGTGGGGGCCTTTCCAGAAATCGTCGTAAATGTCTTCATTGAAGATAACAGTTCCCGCGGGAATTATATCTCCGGAGATCTCGGGAGCAGGGGTCGCTTCGGGTTCCGGCGTGGGCTCGGAGTGGTCAGGTCCCGCATATGCCTTCGCTGCGGCCTCGGTCGGGAAGAATGCGATCCAGTCGATGTCCATTTCGACGTTGCCGGGAACCTCGCCGGAAACGCCTCCGTAGTACGGGCCGTCAATTCTGAAGGATTTGAGAGTGCCTTCCCAATGGGATTCGCCTTCGCCGAGCACGTCCTCCACAGAGGGTGTGCCCTTGACCTCCTCGACGATACCGCCCGGTCCGTTTATGGTGTTCGTCCAGTAAATATTTGAGTCCGGAATGTAGCAGACAAAGACCTTCGATTCGGTCATGGAAGCTTCAATATCAAAGTGGAATACTCCCGCACCGTCAAGAGAGTGGAGACTTGTGCCGAAGTGTCCCTCGTACTGGGTGGCGGTGCCCTTATTGCAGAGCTTTATGGCTATGTACGGATTAGCGTCACAGTCGAGACCGCATTTGGCGGCGTCCTCTATGGTGAAATTGATATCGCCAATGTCATCGTCCCCGGTCATGAGATCCTCGTCCGAAATGATGACCATCTGGTGGTCCTTCCAGGAGACGTCGCAGCCGGTAAAACCGCTCAAGTTATATGAGTCCATAACGTCTTCGTAATAGAAGTCCCATACGTAAGCGGGTTCTGCAGAAGCACTCTCTGCGAAAACAGCTGCCGGCATGGTTGCCATCACAACACAGACAGCGATAAATAAAGAAAGAAACTTTATTTTCCTCATTCTGAATCTCCTTTCTGTCATATACCGATACACAGACTCAATGCTTTGCAGGGAAAACAAATATCTGTGAAATAAAAAAACCACCTCAAGTATAGCATATCGAAGGATAAAAGAAAACAATTTTAATAAAAAAGGAGCCGGAACACCCGCGCTCCAAAAGTTGAATTTCTTTAAGAATGCGAAAATACGCTACCGCACCCTTGCGATGACCCGGTCTTTTGACAAACCAATGTCACCCGCCTCCGAAAGCAGGTCTGAGGATTCCACAGGTGTGAGAAGAAGGGAATTGCAGTCTAAAGGATTGGTTATTATCGGGAATTCTCTGCCGCCGATGTCAAAAAGGCTGCCTCCCGAAAGGCCTGTTTTTCCGCAGCGTCCGCAGCCAAACCCGCTCTCCCGGGCGGCGTAGCAGTGCTCGCTTCTCATTACGATAGTCTTTGACGACGCGATGATCTCGGGGATCAGCCCCTTTGGGAAACGGCCTGCGAGGGCGGCCTGCTCCTCCGGCTGAAGCTCCGGCAGGATCGCCGCGGAATCCAGCTTGTTTTGCCAGAAGAGGGCGGTCTCGGCATTGGTTATATTGAGGGAGACGTCGCCCGCAACAAAAAAGCGGTCACGGGAAAGGCCCGATCCTGAAAGCAGGTCGGAAAGCATGCCGTAGTCCCCAATGTTCTGCAGGGTGAACCCGTCGAAGCGGTCCGCAAACTCCCGGAATCTTTCACAAAAAAGACGGTAGGCGCGGCCTTTTGATATGAACGGGAAGGAGAGAAGAAGCCTGTAGGGGCGGGCTGCTTTTTCGGGAAGAGGCTCGCCGCAGAGGTAGGGCAGACAGGAGACGTGGATGACGTCAATGCCTTCACCCGCGGAGGCTGCGATACCGTGGGGAGAATAAAGAAAGGCAGATCTCATAACTCGATCCTCCTTTCCCGCATTTTTGCGAGTTTATCTATGGTTTCGCGCCGAAGCTTTTTGAGGTCTGAAAAGGTTATGAAGCCGCAGTTTTCGGCGACGGTCACATTGGTTACGTTAAAGGGGGTGCCGCCCGTTGCCGATATTATCTCCGCAAGCTTTTCGGAGGTGGCGGGGCTGCCTTCTGCGCAAGGGGCCTGTGAAGAGGCGGTGTTCATGCCGTCGGAGTAGTCAAGGACGATGCCGTCAGGGGTTCCGTGGAGAGATGCCGTCACAGGGATGCGTTTTTGATTCGACCCTTCCGCAAAGGTTTTTTGGAGTACTTTACGGTATTCCGCGTCAACGGTCTTGCATATCACAGGGTCCCTGAGCGAAGACGACGGAACAAGGCCGCTCACGGTGAACCGGCCGGTCTCGCCGGGAAGAAGGGTCTTTATTCTCGCTCCGCCGGCTTCAATGACGTTGACGGTGCCCCCGCAGGTCGGATCGGCTTTGAAAGAGATGCCGTCACCCGCGGACAGGGGCTCGGAGGCCTTGACTGTGGCCGTGAAAAGATCGACACCGTTTTTTCTGAACGTCGTTATCCTGCCTTTGATCTCACCGCAGGGCAGGCCTGTCTTGCCGGGATAGTCACGGGTTATATCGCTCATCCTGAGTTTGAACCTCTGGTGGCCGGAGCAGAATCCTCCGCGGCTGAATATGACTGTGAGACGTTTTACCGCCTCCGGGACATTGGTTTCGTTACCGTCAAGGACGTCGCGGTAGGCTTTTGTGACAGCCGCCACGTATTCCGGTGACTTCAGCCGACCTTCGATCTTAAGGGAGTTGACCCCGGTTGCGACCAGTTCGCCAAGGTAGGGGAGAGTGCAGAGGTCCGCGGGACTGAGAAGATGCTGCTCATCGTTTTTTTCGCCGGTATAGGAATATTTTAATCTGCAGGGCTGGGAGCAGGTGCCCCGGTTTCCGCTCCTTCCGGTAGTGAAATAACTCAGCATGCATTGGCCCGAGTAGGACATGCAGAGAGCCCCGTGACAGAAGACTTCCGTCTCCATAATGCCCGCGCCCGCAAGCTCTGCCATCTCTTTGAGGCTCAGCTCCCTTGCCAGCACTGCCCTGGAAAAACCAAGCTCTGCCGCCGCCTTAAGCCCCTGAAGGTTCATGACTGTCATCTGGGTGGAGGCGTGAAGTTTGGCTTTCACCACACCCGCGAGCTTCCGGGCAAGCCCCACGTCCTGGATAATAAACGCATCTGCGCCGAGTATGTCAGCTTCCTTGGCCATTTCCACAGCCCGGGGAAGCTCTCCGTCCTTAAGAAGCGTGTTCAGAGTAATGTGGATCTTCACTCCCCGCACATGGGCATAGCGGATCCACTCACCCAGGTTCTCGAGGGTAAAATTGTCCGCACCCGCCCGGGCATTGAAATCGTTAAGCCCAAGATATATTTCGTCCGCGCCGTTTTGAACAGCGGCAACGAGACACGCAGGGTTCCCCGCAGGGGAGAGAAGTAATGCCATACCGACACAGCTCCTTTTTTGTTTTCGCCTGAAATGATCCACAATGGCAACGCCAAGAGTATAACAGAAAGCGATGGAAAAGGTAAGAGGTTAAAGGGGTGCCGGACAAGGTAATAAGTAATTGTTCAAGGGGTGCCGCCCAGGTAATAAGTAACAGGTAAAAGGTGCGAGCGGTGCCGGACAAAGTAATAAGTAAGAGGTAAAAGGTAATAATTGCTTTTAAACTGCTTTGCTGTTAAAATAAACATGGGAAAAATGCTCACAGTTTGCAAGTATATTGGATATCAGGGTTGACTCTTGCTCAGTGCTTTCGATTTCAAAATTATTAAGAAAGGTTAAAGTGAGATTGAAATGAAAAAGAAGAAACGTTTAAGATTGATATTGTCTATTTGCATTCCGATTGGGGTGTTGCTTTCAGTTGTATTATGTATTGTCGGTTATTATTCCCGAGGAGTTGAAGTAATCGACGGTTATCTTCGTATAGCCAACTCTCCGTCTGACATTGACAAAGACTATAACCCCGATATTATAGATTACGATGACCTGGTTCGGTTGAGAATAGTGGATGATGATACCAGGTTTGCTGATAATTCATTTAGCCTCTCGACCAGACACAAGATAAGAAACTTGTCTATTAACAGTGTGGATTATGAAGTTTCTTTTACGATCACTTGTTTCGGGCCTGAAGAGGTCAGCTACAGCGGTCATTGGATCGTCCGAATGGAGTTTGTGGATTTTCGTTGGCGTGTTGCTGAAGTAGAAAACCTTGCACAAGGCTAAAAGCGGCTCCGAGTCACAAAACAGTGTTGTTGATTTTTAACCAAGGTGATACTACCATCAGGTCCGTGTGGGGGCGACTCCAATCAGGTTCTAAGCGGAGGCTCCGCACTACAGAACAACCTTGAGATTACGCTGCTCGAGGTTGTTTTTGTTTTGTGATGAGTGTTAATCATTACCCGCAGGAATGATTTTTTTGACTTTTCGGGGGAATGTCTCTATAATAGGGAAAGCGGAAAAGCCGCAGGCAAGGATGACATATGACAAAAATTGACTTTTCAGTTAAACAAATAAAGAAGATCACTGCGGGGCTGATGGTGATCTGTGTTCTGTTCTCGTTCTTTTTTGCCGGGGGCATTGGTTTGTGGGCGGAGGATGTGCCTGACGAGGGGACTGAAAGCGCCACTCCCGGATACAATGAAGACGAAACGCCGGAGCCCGGAGACGAGACGGAGGAGCCGACGGAGGAACCTACTCCTACGCCCACACCCACACCTGTTCCGGAGTACGCGGATGACGGGTCCAGATATCTGAGATGCGACGGCAGGGACGAGATATCCCTTGACGGCACATGGCGCGCGGACACCAGGTCATACGATGACGCAAAAAAATACAGCGGGGAGCCGCTTACGGGCGGAAAGAGCTTTGAGGTTCCCGGCATTGGTTATGAGGGAGCGGAGGCGCTGCTTCTCACCAGGTCTTTTTATATTACCGCATTTGACGAGGAGAGCTCTTCGGTCCTTCTCAGCACCGGGAAGATGATGTACGGGGCGCGGATCTTTATCAACGGCGAGTTTGTGGCCATGAGGCCTTTTTCCTACATTACCGAGAAGATAGATATTTCCGAGTTTGTGGTCGAGGGGGAGAACACCATTTCGATCATGCTTATCTCAGGCGAAAATTCGGTGTACAAGGCGGGCCGGGGGCTCGGGATCGACAACAGTGTTACGATCGAGAGCAGGCACGGGTTTTCCATTGGCGAGATTTTTATCGATCCCGTGAATGAGAACGGCGTTGCAAAGATGCGCGTGGAGCTGGATGTTGAGGAAGGCTATATTGGCGAGACGACCCTTGAGGTCAACGTGTTCGAGCTTGGGCTGTTTGAGAACGGCGAGGCGGCGATACATAACGGCGTGGGGACGGATTCGGTCAGAGTTGCCATGGACGGCACCGGCGGACGGATGGAGGTCTCATTGACGGTGAGGCTGAGGGGCTTTGAGGACGGAAAATGCTGGAGCCCGGACAACCCCTTCCTTTATCAGGCCGATTTCAATGTGGACGGAATGAGCAAGAGCGTGGTCTTCGGCGTCAGAAGCGTGACAGTAAACGAGGACGAGGTGTTCATTTCTCTGAACGGGCAGCCGGTGTTCCTTTCGGGGGTCACGATCGACTATTCGCTGATCTCCGAACTCGGGATATGGTCCGAGACGTCGGCAAGGCAGTTCATTGGTTATGTGAAAGGCCTGGGGCTCAACACGATAAAAGGCAAGGGCGTGGTTTTCTCGCCAATGTGGTACAAGATCTGCGACGAAGAGGGCGTGCTGCTTCTGTCGGAGTTTCCTCTCGGGACCGAGATCAAGGGCGAAAAGACCGAAACCAATGCGGGTGCTTTCACGAATGACATTCTTGCGGTGGCGAGGACGCTTTACAACTATGCCTCCTGTGTGGTCTGGGACCTTGCGGGGGAGGAGGAAGTGGTCCAGAACCTGGCCAATGCCATCAGCGAGATCAAGGCGCTTGACGCTTACGCAAGGCCTTTCTCCACGGGCCTGAGGGAGCCCGGTGAGTCCGGGTATATGGTGGAGTGCGACGTGACGCTGCTGGGCGGGAGCGTTTACCTCGGAGATCTGTCCCTCGAGGCACCGCTGCTTCAGACTACGAAAGAGATCGACTGGAACGTAAAGAACGTTTCGGCCGCGAGGATAATAACTAATTTCTTCGGCAATATCATCACCGAAAGAACTGACGTGGAAAGAATAACCCAGGGCAACAAATGGTGGGGCGATACGCTCCTTGCCCTCGGTACGGAGGACGGCGCAGAGGGCTTCGACAAGGTCATGCGGGTCCTTATAGAGTACTGGCGCACGTCGAGAAAGTACGGCGGCATCATTCTTCCCGTGGAGGTAGTGAGGGCCGGACTCGGCGGAAAAGATTCGTTCTTCCGGGAGGGCTTCAGCGAAGCGGTGAGGAACGCATTCTCGCCAATTGGCGTAAATATCGAAGCCTACAGCGCGACTGGCGGAAGAGGCGACTATCTGGCGGTGGACGTTGCGGTGACGAACAACCTGCCCGAGGACCTGGGGACCATCGAGGTGGTGTTCACGCTTTCGGCTGACCAGAAGATCCTCTACCAGGAGACAAAGCAGTACGAATCTATCAAAAAGTATGGCACTGCCGGAAGAGATATTGCGCGCCGTGAGTTTTCATTTACCGTTCCCAGCAGCATCGTGGACGGCACGGAGCTCGTGATAACCGCGACCGTTTCGGCCCCGGGTGTAGAGGCTGTCAGCAGTGTCAGAAACGCTTTTATCGAGGGCGGAAACACCTACGAGTCGCCCTATTCCGCAACGGCTGTTTTCATTGCGGTGGCCACTGCTGCTGCGGCGATACTTGTTGCGGTGGCGGCGTCCCTTTTCAGAGTACGGGCGTTTAACGTCAGGCAGAGAAAGCAGGAGAAAAAATGAAATATATTTTCTTCGATCTTGACGGAACAGTGACCGAATCTGCGCCGGGGATAATAAATTCCGTCGTCCATGCTATCAACAGGCTGGGCCTTAAAATGCCGGCTCCCGGGGAGCTGGTAAAGTTTGTGGGGCCGCCGCTTTCCGAGTCTTTTGTAAAATACTGTGATCTGGAGCCCCGAAGGACCGGGGAGGCTATCGAATGTTTTCGTGAATATTTTGCGGAGAAGGGACTGTTCGAGAACAAAGTCTATCCGGGGATCGGAGAGCTTACCGAAAAGCTGCACCGGTCGGGGAAGACCGTCATTCTGGCCACATCGAAGCCCCTTCTTTTTGCGGAAAGAATACTCACCCATTTCGGCATCAGGGATAATTTCGACGGTGTTTTCGGAAACACCATGACCGAAAAGTATACCGGCAAGGCCGAGCTTCTTAAGGAGATCTTTGCAAAAACGGGTATCCGGGAAGAGGATCTTCCTGAGTGCGTGATGATAGGCGACAGGAGCAATGACATAGACGGCGCAAAAGGTGCCGGGATAAAGTCTGTGGGCGTTCTTTACGGGTACGGAGACAGGGAAGAGCTTGAGGCCGCGGGGGCTGACGTCATAGTCGAAACGGTGGCAGACCTTGCGGCGTACCTTCTCGAAAACTGAGCGTTTGCTTTAATCTGAAGTCCTGTTTTGGCGTCGAAAAATGACAGCTGTTTTAAACCTTATTGCAGGTTCATGCAGCTTCTCAGGAATATAACGCCGCCGTCAAGCTAAAAATCTGTCAACAGCTCAAGCACCGTTCCGCCGCAGATATACCAGATCCCGCCTTCTTTCGAAAACAGAACGCTGTATGTCCTTTCCCCTGCCCCGTCCCTGGCCCTTGCCGTCAGCGATACCTCCGCGGAATTTTCGTCGCTGCTGACGATCTCAATGTGGTCGGAAAGCTTGTATTCAAAATCGTAGAGCGCCGCTGCCCCGTTGTAGTATCCGGGCTTGACCGATACCATAAGATCGTTGGTGAACTGCCCCTCCCAGGGATAATGGGCAAACTGTTTGTCGTAGCCGGCGTCCAAAAGACGGCTCAGCTCCCGCGCAGTTTCCTTGGCGAAGACCGTGTTGAATTCCAGTTCGATCTCGCCAATGGTTTTCCTTGAAAGATGAAAAAAAGGTCCGTTTTCTCCGATAAGGAAATTTTCGTCGTAACGCCATACGGGGTCTCCCGCGAGAACATCGGGTGTATATCTTATTTCTCTGTAGAGATTCATAAAACCGTTTAGCATCCTTTCAGCGGATTCGGGAGTCAATGATCCGGATTCTTCCTTGCAGACACGTTCATAACGGGACCAGGCTGTTTTAATGTCCGTTAAGCGGCCCGCAGATATTTTCCCGCGCAAAACGTAATCATTGAGTATCTCATCTCTGATAAAGTCCGCAAAAGAATCGGCAGTAAACATCTGCGCGATCTCGTAAGCCGGCAGAGTCATAAGGATACGGGATCTCGTATACAGTTCTCCTTCGTAATACCATACATCCGGGGATTTGAAATGCCGGCGGACCTGATCCTCATCGTCCGAATACAGTATTTCGACGTCATCATAAGACAGCGCCGCAGACTCAAAATACTCCGACCAGTTCTGCCACTTGACAAACTCCTGCATTTCCTCTTTGGGTATCCCGTATTCCCGAACCTGATAGTACAATTCCGGAAGCCTGTCGCTGCGTTCAACGGTTTGAGCACCGTTGCCGGAGTAAGCTTCGCACCACTCAAAACCTGATATTCTGAACAGACCCGAACCGGAATAGAGAATAACGTTTTTCTGCTTGAACGACAGCGTTTTCCATTCCGCATATTCCTCCGGATGTTCCGCCCTCCATTCTATCCACTTGATATAATCCTTCATGTAGTCTTCATAGACCTTTGGCGGGAGCTTGACCGGTACATATTCCGAATCACGCATCAAGTACGCTCTCAGATCATCGTAATAGTGCTCAAACGCTTTTTTATTTTCGCTGTCGGGAGAAACGACGGTCCCTTTGGGAGGAATATCAAAAGGATATGTGCTTTCTTTGCCCTTAGGAACCACGGTTATCCACGCCTTGTCATTATTCTTGTAAGCAGTATTCTTTCTGGCTGCGTCGTTTACGATAATGACCGTTGAATCGTCGGTATAGTAGTAGAAAGCTTTGTAGGCAGACACATCGTTGACCAGATACGAATACACGTCGATTACGCTGACGTCGTCCCAGCGAAGCATAATGGGAAGACACTCCGACTGTTTGTACGTTATCTCCGTAAGATCGGACGCCGCCAATATCCTTCCCGTCTGTTCCTTGTCGAGGATCAGCATATCGTATCTGTCTCTCGGATAATTCGGTGTACCGCCAACGTAATACTGCCCCGGTTCAGGAAGCCCTGTCTTAGGATTTGAGACCACGCCGGATGCCTGGGAAATAACGTAGATCTTGTTCAGGTATTCTACGGCAGAATCAATGGCAGGCGTCGGCTTTGGGGTAGATGCGACCGCCTCTGTCTCCTGAGAAGCTGTGAACTCCGGATCCGGGCGGATCGATACAGGATCACAGGATACAATAAACATCAGTGCTAAAAACAACATCATAAAAATCAACGTTTTCTTCATCGTCTTTTCCTCCCGTCTCACCAATTACTTGCGTGGGCCATTTCGTTGTATCATAAGAGCATAATGACATCCATTGCCTCCTTCAAGTATTATACAAATCAACTTCGTTTAAATAAAGAGACAATTTTCGGATACTCTTTACATCAAGGCCGAAAAGTAATATAATCCGGTGCGGATAGTCAGGGGAGCTGCATTGGCGGCTGAGATTGGCGTATGCCTAAACCCTTAAACCTGATGTGGACAATGCCACCGTAGGGAGATTTGCCGACGTGGACCTTTTGGGGTTCATTTATTGGTAAGCATGCGATGGCGGTCTCAGATGAGGCCGCTTTTTGCTTGAGATCCTCCATGGAAGGGCGGTCACTCCGTACTTTTATTTTCAAGAGGTGAAAGAAATGAAAAAATCAATTGTATTCAGACTTGTTATCAGCGGCGCAATGCTGGCGCTGGCTTTCGTGCTTTCGTTCGTGAAGATTCCTTTTCTTCCCTACGGCGGCTCGATTTCTCTTTTCAGCATGGTGCCGATAGTTTTCATCGGCTGCCTTTACGGGCCTTCCTGGGGGCTGATCGTCGGTTTCCTCTACAGCCTTCTCCAGCTTTTCCAGAGTGCGGTGTTTTCACAGGCATTTGTGGGTCAGAACGCGAAATACGTTGTGCTCATGCTGCTGTTTGACTTCATTGTCGCATTTACGGTGCTGGGCCTGGGCGGCATGTTCATAACCAAAAAGAACATCACGTCAAAGGCGGCTCCCTTCCTTGCTGCGGCGGGCGGCGCGATCGTGTGCATCGCAAGATACATATCCCACACGGTGTCCGGCTACCTTCTCTTCGCTGAGTACGCCGAGTGGTTCTTCACCCAGGACGGCGTCAAGGAGGCCTTTGGCGATGCCATCATGCAGAATTTCTCCGGTTCGGCGCTTTCGTGGATATACAGCGCCATCTACAATGCGACCTACATGATCCCGGAGACCGTACTCACTGCGGTGGGCATCTTTGCGGTAATGATGGTCTTAAAAGGTATCAAGCGCACGGAAAAGCTGATGGTCGAAGAGAGAAACTCCTCTTTTTTCAGGAAAGCGGCGTGAAATAAACACTGACCAATGAGCCGCACGGGCGGCAAAACAGACGGGCGAAGCCGGAAATGAGAGGCGGAGCCCGTCTTTATTAGTTCCTGTTAAAATTGGCGTTTTTGGCTTTTTTTTAGAGGATCGTGGTACATCATTGGCGATGGTCAGGGCAATCGCTTAATGTATTAGGTCTCACTTTAGCTCACTCAATTTGGCAGAAGGAAGTGTTTCATAAATCAACTTTTTAAAGAGATCCACATCCATCATAAAATCAACGATCTTCTTTTTGGTTGATTTCTTGCTTT
>JAFSVU010000030.1 GCA_017444825.1 Clostridia bacterium | reverse complement strand
TATCCGGTGATAATTATGGGGAGGATCCACCTGTATCCATGCCGAACACAGTAGTTAAGCTCCCTGATGCAGACGATAGTGCGCTGGAAGCGGCTCGCGAAAATATGTCATTGCCGGGTTTAGAAAAGACGGACGCCGAATTGACGTCCGTTTTTTAGTGGATTTCAGTATCTCATGAAGCGGGAGATTACAGCAGTATCATTCTGCAAGGGTCTCATACATCTCTTCCGTAACATACACGTCGAAGTCTAAAATCGTCTTGTAAAATACATATCCGTCTGCATGACCAGGCTCCCCCATATGGTCGGATTGCATCAGCATGTCTCCCGGAGAACTGTCTCTCTTATTATTCGGGTCGAGAATGCCGTTTTCGATGTGAAACCAGCTGTCACCGGTGTATATTTCAATATTACAGTCTTCTGTCCGGATATCATTGGCGATCTCGGAAAGAAACTCAGTAAAAACATTTCTTGCCCGTTGCAATTCTTTGCTGTCTTCTGCGTTTTCGGTGGAAGATGACTCAATACGGGCACACCCGCATGCTGATGTTATTAAAAATAAGATCAAAATTAGTGTAAACAGTTTTTTCATTGGCTTTGTTTCCTTCCTACATAAAACATATATTTTCACAGGTCCGATATGTCAACATCGGTCACTATCATGAAGTCATAATCAGGGTAGAGCTCCTCTGCGTCCTTATGGAGGATCTCGAGGGCTTCCTTGCTTTTGATGCCGAAATGGATGACGACGTCGAAGCGGATGACCTTGGTTTCGTAATCCACGTAAAAGCCGTGGACCTGGAGTGCCCAGTCGTGCTCAAGGACCTTGTTTGTGATGGCGGTGCGCATTGCCGCGGCTTCGCTGTCACGGGTGTTGTACGAGTAAACGCCGACTCCGGTTAAGATGACCCCTGTTTCCTTGAAAACGTTCAGCTCCACGTGGCGGGTGATCTTGTCGACCTGAAAAACGGGCATATTGTCGGGCAGCTCGATGTGTACGGAGGCGTAGTTCTTTCCGGTGCCGTAGTTATTGATTATGAGGTCATAGGCGCCAAGGATCTCCGGTTCCCGCATGATGATCTCCTTTACTTTGAGGGTGAGGTCCCGCTCAGGGCGCCCGCCGAGGATGTCTGTGAGACTGTCGAGGATCATTTCGACCGCTGCTTTTAAGATGAAGCCCGCGATTATGATACCGACGTAAGCTTCGAGGGAAACGTGCCAGATCATGAAAACGATGGCCGAGACAAGGACTGAGGAGGAGAGAATGGCGTCATAGAACGCGTCTGCGCCGGATGCGGTGAGAGCCCCGGACTTCACTTTTTTACCTCTTGCTCTGTAGAATATGCTTAGCCCTATTTTTACGATAATTGCGGCTATGATCAGTATGATCGTGACGAGGCTGTATTCAGGCGTCTCGGGGTGGATTATCTTTTTGATACTCTCAACGAGGGCTGTGCCGCCGGCAAAGAACACGATGCCCGCGACTACCAGAGTCGATATGTATTCGACCCTTCCGTAACCAAGGGGAAATCTTTTGTTAGGCGCTTTGGCCGAGAGCTTCGCACCAATGATGGTGACGATGGACGATATCGCGTCGGTCAGGTTGTTCACGGCGTCGAGCACGATAGCTATCGAGTTTGCGATGAGGCCTGCGACGGCCTTGCCTGCCGCGAGAAGAAAATTGGCGATAATTCCGATTATGCTCGTCTGGATTATCGTTTTGTTCCTTTTTTCGATATTTACCGCAAGATTTTCTGTAGATGCATTTTCGTGATCATCCATAACCAATATCCTCCAAACCGTCCGGTCAGGACAGTCGATCAAATTCAATAAGTTTAGCGTCAAGGGGCGGGATCGTATGTTTTTCGCCCCGGACAAAAAGTGTGGCTTCCCGGTTTAAGGGGTTCACTGCGATGATGACATTGGCGTTTCCGGGACCCTCCCAGGCAGTGCAGATGACTGCGGGAAGCTCTTTTTGCTTCACCGAGCCGTCCGGGAACCTGTAACCGAAGGAGACCTTTTCGCAGGAAATATCGGGAAGAGCCGTCATCCGTCCGTTGTATAGAAATTCCGATGCCTTTGTTTTATAAAAAGCGGTTAGGTTTTTTACGAATGACAGCACGTATTCTTTGTCGGGGAGCTTCGAAAAATCGTGGTTGCCCCAGCTGGACATTATCCTGCCGTCCGGGGTTATAACGATGGTCATGCAGTCGCCCGCGGCGAAGGAGTAGCCAAGCCTGTAAGTGTACGTGTCCTCCGATTCCTCGAGAGGGCAGCAGACCTGATTTCCCATAAAATTCCTGACGTATTCGTGGTAGATAAACGCGTAGAGCGGGACCGGGGTGCCTATGAAGTAATTCAGCTCGAAGCGGTTGTCGCTGAGAAGGAGATTACCGATGAAGGGCTCCGCAGCGGCGGATTCACAGCCGAGGATCATCTTTCCGGCCATTTTGTTCCAGGACGTCAGAAGACCCTGCATGTTTTTAGTCATCCAGGGGCCGGGCGCCGGAGGGTGGCCGTGATCCCTGCTGTAGCAAAGGTACTGACCGCCGCCGTGGTTCTGGTCAAGGATCTGTGCATAATCAATGCCGGCGGAAAACAGAGGCGTATATGCCTTCGCAAGCACCTCTTTGCCTTTTTCCGTGGCGGGGCAGATGTCGTATCCCGACCGCTGGCCCGGACAGATGTTGCTTAGGAGAACCTTGCCGTCCGGTCCTGCGCACATTATATCTATCAGGTGCTCTTTTTCAAACTCCTCGAAGTTGTCAAAGTCGTCCACAAGATTGCTCTTTAGAGTATAACCAAAGCCCGAGCAGTAAACTCCGAGAAGCATATTTCTTTTGCGGAGCTCGCCGAGAAAATCTTTGAAAGGCTTTTCGCCTCCGTAGGGCGGCCAGACGTAGGGCGGAGCCCAGGGGGCGGTGCCTTCCCAGTGCATGAGGAGCACCAGGAGTCTTGCATTGGTTTTTTCGGAAATATAGTCAATTTCGGGCAGCGCGTTCACATATGGGAAATAGTTGTTGGGGTCCATCTTGTCCATGTCGTGGATGCCGCGCACGGGGTACGAGACCACCAGAGGAGAGTCCTTGTACCAGCCGGGAAGGTTGGGATTTTCGGATATCCTGTGGGCCCTTGGAGGGAGGTTTGCCTCAAAAAAGTCCCTGTATATCGCCGCCGCGCTTTGCCAGTCGGGTCCGCAGGCAGCCCACACGATGGGGTAGGAGGGGGAGAAGCTCTCGCCAAAGCCTGCGCCCGAGAAAAGCCTGAATCTTGGCTCGATCACGCCGCCTTCCTCAAAATAGTCAATGCCTTTAAGCCCGCGATCCGGGTCCTCTGCTCCGAAATAGATGCCTGCGTCCTCCCAAAGATATGCCATCATCTGGGAGCAGATCATATTGGGGAATATCGCAAGACTTCCGTAAGAAGGGTAGACGAGGGGCCAGTGGCCGAAATATGACAGTTCCCTGTCCTTGTAGCTCTTAACCAATACTCCCTCGTTATAGGGGAAAAGTATCGATCCGCCGCCGTCTTCGGGAGCGTCATCAAAAAGCCTCGGAAGGGACACCAAAGGGTAGTCTATCCACTCGATAAAGGCATCGCTTGTCGATATATCCGCGGAGACGGTCCAGGCGGCCCGGCCGCACTGATTTGTAAGAGAGACGGAGACCTTCAGTTTTTCGGTGATCCCGGAGCCTTTAAAGCCTTCGTAAACCGCGCCGTTATCGCCTGGCGAGCAGAAAATGGCGTCCATTGAGGAGACGGTGGTGAGATTTCCTTCCCTGTCCCTCAGACCTGCGCGGAAGATACAGGAACTTCCGGCGCTCCGCTTCCTGCCGCGGACAAAAAGGCTCTCTACGGTGCCGCTCTCAAAATCTATTCCGATCTCAAAATCTTTAAAACTGAAACTTTGCATTGAAAGGCTCCTTTGTGACCGGGTGAAACGTCAGTCCTCGACAGCCGCCTTGGCGGAAGTGATGGCGTACAACCTGTCGACGGGGAATTTGGCCCGCCTGTCGTAAGTGTAAAGACCGTTCTGCTCCTGCTCCACGTCCGTAAGCTGGGTGTAGCAGAATGCACAGAGTTTGTCATTGGCGAGGAGGGCGGAGACGAGGCCTTCGTATCTTGTAAGGAACTCATCCATATCGGCAGGTGAAGCGCCGTAGCCCCAGCCGCCTTTGACTCCGGGAGCCCACCAGGTGCCGCCAAACTCCGATACGAAGCAAAGGTCTTGCGTCGTGCCTTCTATAGGTTCACCGGTCATCAATTTATCGTATTTTTCCTTGAATTTTGCGGGATCCTGCTCGTAGTCGTGGCAGTCCACCATGTCGCAGTGACCGCCCACGTGCACCCATCCGCTGGTGTCTATAACCGGCCTTGTGGGGTCGAGAGATTTCGTGAGATCGTATACAAACTTGAGAAGATCGTTGTCCTGGTTGCCCTGGGTCTCGTTGAAGGGGCACCATCCGATGATGGAGGGGTGGTTGAAGTCCCGCTCCAAAGCTTCCAGCCATTCCGCGGGGAAGCTCTTCCAGGCGTCGATACCGGCAATGTCAAGACCCCAGTTTGCATGCTCGCCCCATACAAGGTAACCCAGCCTGTCCGCCCAGTAAAGGAATCTGGGCTCAAATATTTTCTGGTGAAGCCTTGCACCGTTATATCCGCAGGCCATGGAAAGCTCAATGTCTTTTCTGAGAGCCTCCTCTGTGGGAGCCGTGTAGATGCCGTCGGGGTAGAAGCCCTGGTCGAGGATGAACCTGCCGAAAACAGACTTCCCGTTAACGTAAAACCTGTGGTCCGCTGTAGAGACCTCGCGTATGCCGAAATAGCTCTTCACAAGATCCTCACCCATGGAGAGCTCAAGGTCGTAAAGATTCGGGGTTCCCGGGCCCCAGAGCATTGGCGCGTCTATCTTAAGCACGATCTCTGTGCGGTCGCCTCTGACCAATGCGCTCCCCTCAGCAACCGTTTTTCCGCCAAAAGAAGCTTTTACCGCGAGGGTCTTTCCGAATCCGTTTTTGGTGGCGGCAACGATCCTCACCGTTCCGTCAAGAGATGTGTAGTATTTAGCCGAAACGATGTACGAGGAAGGCACAGATTCCAGCCAGACAGTCTGCCAGATACCCGTTGTGCGTGTGTAGTGACAGCCCATGGAGTGATACAGGAAGCACTGCTTGCCCGAAGGCTCCTTACCGGATCTTGTGTCGTCAAGGGCCCTAATGGTTATATCGTTTTCACCCTCCGTGAGAAGGTCTGTAATGTCAAAGGAAAAAGAAACGTATCCGCCGAAATGGGTCCCGGCTTCCTTCCCGTTCACCCAGACAGTGGTGTGGTAGTCGCACGCGCCAATGTGAAGGATCGTCCTCACGCCAATAAAGCTCTCAGGCAGGGTCACCTTGCGTTTGTACCAGACACAATCCATAAAGTCCTTGTCACCGATGCCGGAAAGCGCCGACTCGGGGCAGAAGGGCACGGCTATTTCGGAACCAAGCTGCTTCGCTTCGAAAAGCCTGCGGTCAGTGCCGCTCCTTCCGCGGTCGATCTCAAACTGCCAGGTCCCGTTCAGGTTGACCCAGTTTGTACGTTCAAATTGCGGAAACGGATGTTCTTTTCTCGGTATATCTGTCATAGAAAGCTCTCCTCGATTTTTTTATTCATTTTAATCCTTTGACCGCGGTTTTTCAATGGAAACAAAAAACAAAAAAGGAACGGCCTCTCTGCCCTGCGACAAAAAGTACCGTTCCACCGCGCTGACTTCCGAATCTGATACATTTTGTTATATCATCGGAGATGGCAGGGGAGACGCGAATCGAACACGCAACAGACGGTTTTGGAGACCGTTGCTCTACCAGTTGAACTACTCCCCTAAATAGCGCGAAGCAGATTATAGCACTCTAACAAGTGCTTCGTCAAGCGATTTTTTTAGAGGAGCACTCAGTGGAGCGTTGAGTTTCAGGCTCTTTGCGCAGGCTCCCGGGTGGAACGCCGAGTCTATTGAAGAATGCCTGCCTGAGTGGTAAAATTGACAGGCGTGGAAGGTGCCGCATAACGGATGCCTTCTGACGAAAAAGGCGCTTTGATCGCAAGAAGGCGCCGCGGAGGGCATTATGAAAGGCTGGTTGATCGTCAATAACTTCATGAAGAGCGCGAAGTTCGACGAGATCTATGCGTATCTTAAAAGCGCCGCGGAAAAGGAACAAATACAGCTGGAGATACTTAAAACAGGAGCGCTTCCCCATTCCGTAAACGCACTGAAAGAAAGAGTCCAAGAGGCCGATTTTGCGCTTTTCTGGGACAAGGACGTCGTTCTTGCAAGGCAGCTTGAGGCCTGCGGGCTGAGACTTTTTAACAGCGCGGCGGCGATCGAAAAGTGCGACAACACGGCATTCACCGCGGTGGAGCTTGAACGGGCCGGCGTGCCGGTTCCCGAGACCTATGCGGCTCCGCTTACCTTTGAAGGTATAAGGATAGATGATTTTGGCTTTGCCGAAGAGGCGGCGGAGAAGCTTGGTTTCCCCCTCGTGATAAAAGAAAACGCGGGGTCCTTCGGAAAACAGGTATATCTGGC
The DNA here is from genome assembly GCA_017444825.1 of Clostridia bacterium. Taxonomy (GTDB): domain Bacteria; phylum Bacillota; class Clostridia; order UBA1212; family UBA1212; genus UBA1212. The sequence continues at coordinate 5,315 of JAFSVU010000030.1, read as the reverse complement.
GTCCGACATGGATGATGTGAAGAGCATCATCGAAAAAATAGGGCATAAAGGCTTTATACTGCAGAGGTTTATCGCAGAGAGCTCGGGCCGTGACGTTAGAGTGAACGTCGTTGGCGGGAAAGTGATCTGCGCGATGCTGAGGGAGAGCACTGACGGCGATTTCAGGTCCAACGTGACTCTCGGCGGACACGGAAAAGCATATACAGTAAACAAGGAACAGGAAGCGGCGGCCCTTGCCGCATGCGATGCCATGGGACTTGACTTTGCCGGCGTGGACGTGCTCTTTGGCGATGGTGGGAAACCGGTCATTTGCGAGGTCAACTCGAATCCCCACTTTAAGAGTACCATTGACGCGACCGGAACAGACCTTTCTTTGTATATTATGAAGCACGTGAAAAATGTGCTTGGCTGATGATCGGAGGTTACCGTGAAAAAGATCTGGATCATATACGACGTTCCCCAATACGAAAACAACAAGTGGTTTGCGAAGCGTTTGAAAGACGGTCTCGTTGGCGCCGGAGAGGCTGAGGTCGTGATGAAGGAAGACCTGAAGGAGCCCTTTGAGCTTCCGGACGTTGCCGTTGTAAGGACGATCGATCCGGGATTGTCGGAGTATCTCGAGAGCAGAGGGGTGAGAGTCGTTAATCCCGCCCGCGTGTCAAAGATCTGCAACGATAAAAGACTTTCCTACGAACTGGCCAAAAGCTGCGGTATTCCGTTCCAAGAGTATTACGACCTTGAGGCCGGAAAAGAGGTGCCGCCGGAGGCTTTCCCCGTTGTGGTGAAAACGGTGAGCGGTCACGGAGGGAAGGGTGTTGTGCTCTGCGGAAACCTCTACGATCTTTCGAAAGCCGGGGATTTCTTTAAGAACGATAAGATCATCGCGCAGAAGCTTTCGGGCGACGGAAAGAGCGGCAGGGACATGAGAGTGTACGTCCTTGGCGGAAAGATCTACAAGGCCGTGCTGAGAGTCTCCAAAAAGGATTTCAGAAGCAACTATTCCCTGGGCGGGAAGGCCCTGCCTGCGGAGCTCAAGCCCGAGGAAGAGGCCATGGTGTACAAGATAGTCGAAGGGCTGGGTCCGAATGACCTCATTGGCGTTGATTTTCTGGTCACGGATGAAGGTCTGCTTTTCAACGAGATCGAGGACGTGGTGGGCATGAGAATGCTGTATTCGGTGTACGGGATAGACGCCGCGGCGGTGTTTGCGGATTACATCAAGAGCCTCTTATAAGCAGGCCGAAAACGGCGCGAAAAAGGCGACGCCAATGGTGTCAAAAACAGACAGAAAAAGGGCAGGGGTTTCAAAAAACACTTGAAACCTCTGTTTATTTTGTTATAATCTTAAGATGTGTGTGCGTTCGGAAAAAGCCGGTGATCTCATTGGTTTGAGAGGCGCATTACAGGCTCAAAAACTGTCGGAAGGGGCGCTTGATCTATGCTGAAGAGCATGACCGGTTTCGGGAAAGGTGTTGCGGTATTTGGCGGCGGCACGGTCTCTGTGGAAATAAAGTCTGTCAACTCCAAGACCCTGGATCTTCAGATAAAAATGCCGAGAGAGCTTTCGGCTTTCGAGGTGACGGTCAAAAAGGCTCTGCGCGAGAAGGTGAGCCGCGGTAAGGTCGACGTTTTCGTCCAGTTTGACAGGGATCAGTCCAGTGAATACAACGTCATGCTCAACGGGGGTCTTGCTAAGGCATACCTTGAAAAGCTGAGAAACGGCGCGGAGGAATTCGGTCTTGAAAAAGCTCTTTCACCCGAGATACTCCTTAAGATACCGGACGCCATAACCGTGGAGAGACCGGAACTTGATGAGGATGAGCTTGAAAAGTGCGTGTTTGAGGCTTCGAAAGCGGCTGTATCAAAGCTCTCGGAGATGCGCGAGACCGAGGGTGCATACCTGGACGGCGAGATAAGAAGGCTGGTAGGCGAGATATCCGGGGCTTTTGAGACGATAAAAGCGAGAGCGCCTTTTGTGAGCGTCGAGTATAAACAGAAGCTCACCGAGAGGCTTGAAAAGCTCCTTGATTCACCGGAGACCCTTGACGAACAGAGGATCGCCCAGGAGGTCGCATTCTTCGCTGACAGGGCGGATATCACGGAAGAGACCGCCAGGATCGGGAGCCACCTTGCCCAGATAATGAAATACCTTGACTCGGGAGAACCCTGCGGAAGAGAAATCGATTTTGTGCTGCAGGAATTCAAACGGGAGATAAACACCCTTGGCTCGAAGAGCAACGACAGCGAGCTGTTTGAATCGGTGCTTACCGTTAAATCAAAGCTTGAGATGCTGAGAGAGCAGATCCAGAACATTGAGTAAAATTCTTTCGGAGGACGGCGGATGAGCTTTATAAGCGTTGGTTACGGGAATATCGTCAATGCCGACAGGATAATATCCGTTTCTTCGGCAGTTTCGGCGCCTTCCAAGAGAACTATACAGGAGGCCAAGGACACAGGCAGGTGTATCGATGTGACCCAGGGCCGGCGAACCAAATCCATAATCATTATGGACAGTGACCACGTGATCCTTTCGGCACTGCACGTTGCCACGATCGCGATGCGTATCGAAGCCGCCGAGAACGGCAGACCTTCCCGATTTGACGAGGAGGATGACCAGCCCGACGACGGAGACGATGACTGACAGAGGTGAGATCTTGGAAAAATCCTGCAATGAAAACAAGGGGTCGTTTCTGGTCCTTTCGGGGCCGTCCGGTTCGGGGAAAAACACGCTGATAGATTTCATACGTGAGACAGACCCGACATTAAGGCACAGCGTGTCCGCCACCACAAGGCCCATGAGGGGAAGCGAACAGGAAGGCGTGGCGTATTACTTCAAGACCAGGGAAGAGTTCGAAAAACTGGTGGAAGAGGGCGAATTCATCGAGTACGACTGCTTCAATAACAACTACTACGGAACCCTGAAAAAGGAGATCGAAAAGCTCCTTGGCGAGTCCGCAAACGTTGCCCTCGATCTCACGGTACCCGGCGCGGTAAACATTAAAAAGGCGTTTGGTGACAGAGTAAAGACCGTATTCATCCTGCCCATGTCCTTCAAGACACTCAAGGAGCGGCTCGATAAGCGCAAGACCGAGAGCGCGGAAAAGATCAGAGAGCGCATCAAGGCTGCGGCTGAGAATGAAATTGGCGTCTACGGATGCTTCGACTACATCATTTTCAACGATAAGCTGGAGGATTCGAAAAGGGCGATAATCTCGATCTACAGGTCTTTCAGGGACGGCGGAGAGGCCGATATCAAAGAGGCCGAGAAGTACAAACAGAAAAACCAATGTGTCCGCTGCGAGGAACTGGTCAGATCCCTGAAAAAAGAGGCCGAAGAGATGCTCGCTGAGGAAAAGTGATATGTACGGGACCACGGGCCCCGACGACATAAAAAAGGCGCGTCAGCACGCGAATTATAAAGGAGATTGATTAAAATGGCAGATTCGAAAATGACCGAACCCGAGATTTCCGAACTTCTTAAGATCGAGGGTATTGATTCCAGATTCACGCTTTGCTCCATCGTTTCAAAGAGAGCAAGACAGCTCGAAGATGAGCTTTATTACGCAGAGAGAGACTGCAAGGACGTTCCCAACAAGAAACTTAACCTGGAACACGGCAAGGCGGTTTCCGAGAGCGTATACGAGCTGCTCGAAGGTAAACTCACGTTCAAAAAGGTTGAAGAAGCGTAAGTCCGGAGGAACGAGGTTATGGTTGAGAAAACTATGGATAAGATCGTTGCTCTCTGCAAAAACAGAGGCTTCGTGTACCCCGGCTCCGAGATCTACGGCGGACTGGCCAATGCCTGGGACTTCGGCCCCCTTGGCGTTGAACTGAAGAACAACATTAAGCGCGCCTGGTGGAAGAAATTCGTCCAGGAGAACCCGTATAACGTGGGCGTTGACTGCGCTATCCTCATGAATCCCCAGGTCTGGGTCGCATCCGGACACGTTGGCGGCTTCAACGACCCCATGCTCGACTGCAGGAACTGTAAGTCCAGATACCGCGCAGACAAGCTCATTGAGGACTGGAACGAGAAAAACGGCATCTCCCTTCAGGTGGACGGCTGGACCGACAAGGAGCTGGTTGCCTATATTAAGGAAAAAGGCGTGACCTGCCCCTACTGCGGCAAATCCGACTTTACGGATATCAGAAAGTTCAACCTGATGTTCAAGACCTTCCAGGGCGTTACCGAGGACTCCCAGACACAGATCTATCTGAGACCGGAGACTGCACAGGGTATATTCGTGAACTTTAAGAACGTTCAGCGCACCACACGCCGCAAGGTTCCCTTCGGCATCTGCCAGATCGGAAAATCATTCCGTAACGAGATCACCCCCGGAAACTTCATATTCAGGATCCGCGAGTTCGAACAGATGGAGCTTGAGTTCTTCTGCAAGCCGGGCACCGACCTTGAATGGTTCTCGTATTGGCGCGCATACTGCCGCGACTGGTTGCTGAACCTCGGCATGAAGGAGGAAAACCTCAGACTTCGCGATCACTCGGAGAAGGAGCTTGCTTTCTACAGCAAGGCGACCACAGACTTCGAATATCTCTTCCCGTTTGGATGGGGCGAGCTTTGGGGCGTTGCCGACAGGACCGACTACGACCTGGGCAGACACATTGAGTGCTCCGGCCAGGATCTTTCCTATTTCGATCCCGAAACCAATGAGAAATACGTGCCCTACGTCATCGAGCCTTCCCTTGGCGCTGACCGCGTGACCCTTGCGTTCCTTTGCGAGGCTTACGACGAGGAGGTGCTTGACGAGGAGAAGAACGACGTCAGGACAGTGCTCCACTTCCATCCGGCCATTGCCCCGGTGAAGGCTGCGATCCTTCCGCTCTCAAAGAAGCTTTCCGAAAAAGCTCTCGAGGTCTACAACAGACTCTCCAAGAAGTACTACTGCGAGTACGACGAGGCAGGCAGCATCGGTAAGCGCTACCGCCGCCAGGACGAGATCGGCACGCCTTATTGCGTAACGGTCGACTTTGATACCCTTGAGGACAATGCAGTTACGATCCGCGACCGCGACACCATGGAGCAGGTAAGGCTCAGCATAGATGAGCTGGATAAGTGGTTTGAGGAGAAGATGGCTTTCTGAGTTAAAGCGAGTGCCGGACAAAGTAATAAGTAACAGGTAAGAAGTAAGAGGTGCTCTGCGAGAAGGGGTGCCGCTTAAACTGTACCCCTGAAAATAGACACAGCACTTTAGTAGTACGCCCTGATTTTCGGACACGAAAGAAGTGGTAAAAGACTAAAAACCCCGAATTGTGTACATTTTTCTAGGGATAGGTTTTATGATAAAATGTATCCATCT
>JAFSVU010000029.1 GCA_017444825.1 Clostridia bacterium | reverse complement strand
TCATCGTCTGCCTCCTGTTAGTAAGTACTAACATAGTATAGCACAAAAAATAGGGACTTGTCAATAGACAATTTCCCTATTTTTAGTGAAATATCAAAATTAGTATAATTTCAGGTTAGTATGTTAGTAGAAAAGTTTAGGTTTGCAGCCGGCTTTTTTATGCAAAAGCAAACTTTTTGTGGCAAGACAAGACGAAATGAGTTTGGTACAATTTGCAATGTAAAAAATAGCCGGCATTTTAAAGACGGGAGGTGATTCCGAAAATGAACACAGCTGAAAAAATCATAGCGCTCAGAGCTGAGAGAGGCATTTCGCAGCAGGAACTTGCTGACGCAGTTTTTGTTTCGCGATCTCTCGTGTCAATGTGGGAGGCGGGAACACGCATTCCGGACAGTTTGAGCGTTGAGAAAATGGCTGCGTTGTTCAATGTAAGTGAGGAGGAGATTTTGAGCGATAGGAAATACGCTTTTGCGTCGTCGCTTGAGAGGAAACTCATTGGCGATGAGATTGCGGAGTTTACCGATGTTGACAGTTCACCGGGTAATAAGGAACAAGTAAAAGAGATAATGAACGGGTTCCTTCAAAGCATTGGTGGCGTTGACCGCGAGTTGTTTATGAGTCGATACTTCGCAATGAAAACATGCAAAGCTATCTCAGAGGAGATGCATATGAACGTTTCTACAATCAGGTGGAGATTGTCCAAACTGAGAAAGAAGCTTGTTCTTTACGCGAAAAAGGAGGAAAAAAATGAACGATAAAGACTTTAGGGAGGCCTTGTCTGAGATTGGAAATGACGTCGATGCGCCAATTTCGGGCGACGCAGTGATAAAGAATAAAAGTAAATTCAGAAACATTGTGATCATATCTGCCGCGGCGGCAATCGTGCTGACTTTTGCGGTCATTGCCGCTGTTATTATCGGTACGATCGGATCGAATAATCAAAACATAAGCGGGGGAGGTCCTTCTGACAAGGTCCTTTTGGTGAATACTCCTTCGCCCGGAGATATTGACAAGACCGGAGATATTGACAAGACCGAAGAACCTCAAGGGACTCGGGAACCTTATTACGTTGAGCCTTTCTGGCTTAAGGGGGAGTCTTTGACGATCAAAAAGCTTGGCTACGGCGGCTCCTCAAACATCGTTTCCTTTGGCGAGGGGAGCGTCAGCGCAAAGCTTATTCCCACAACGGTATTCGGCGAGCATGAGAACTGCGGGAAGGTCTACTATAACACTGAGACCAATGAGATATATTGCGTTTACCACGAGTTTCTGAAGGCCTCGGGCGTGACCGTGCCGGAGGGTTATTACATCTATTATGAGCAGGACACGGTGCGTGACGATCTGATTTGCATAAAGATTGTTGATCCGGGCGACCTTGGCACCACGGACCTGTGGCTTTTTGACATGGACGACCGCCTGGCAAAGAGAGTGGGGCTTCCGGAGGGATGCGGCAGCTACAAGGATATAAAGAGCTATACGCCGGGCCTCTGCAACGGGAAGCTTGCCCTTTGCGTCAGCGATGACATTGGCGATTGTTACATAAGTATTTTCAATAGCGGGACCGGTGAATATCAGGACTTCGGCAAGGACGCGGGACTTAAGTCTCTGACCTGCACCTTCCTGACGGAGACTGTGCTTGAGGTGTTGACTCCCGACGGATATTACGCCTGGAACACCGCCAATTCGAGAATGTTCAAGCTTATCGGTGAGCACAATATCGTGTTTGACGGGCTCCTTTATTCCGTGAAGAACTGGTGGGGAGGCTACCATAAGGACGTGGAAGTGGCGGTATATAACGTCGAGACCGGGCTCCTGAGGAAGGGAAGCGGCGGCGTGTTGGCATTGGCGGTGATGGACGACGGATCCTACGGCGTGCTTTCTATTGACGACGAGACCGGAAAAGAGACGGTCATCATGGATCATTATACGGAGGGCGCTACTGCCTGGAGCAAAGATCATGCCTACTTTTACGCATATTCCGCCAAGGACAACAGAGTCCTCTGCTATTCGGTCTCCGCTTGCCAATGGACTTTTGCAGACGTTGCTCCGATAACAAAAGATCCGGTACTCATCGAAGGGACTCTTTATGCGGTGTTCAACAGCTGCAGGCTTGCCGTCGACGACAACTGCAGGGAGGTTACGCTTTACCACACAAGAACGCTGGAAGAAATACCTGACCTTCCGGATTTTGAGGAGCAGAGGGTTGACTCCCCTTACTGGGACGACTATCGCGACATTGCCGCCTATAACCGTTTCGCGGAAACCGACCGCTGGTATGTCACCTACAAAGAGGACAGGGGCAGCACGGGCCGGATCGGACATGACGTCGCCAATATGGATGCCCTGCGGGATATCATACTGCTTTGCCTGGAGACCCGGGGCGAAAGACTCAAATACGCTTTGACTGAAAGCGATTACGACTTCTTTAAAATGAGTTTCAGCTACAGTACATTCGAAATGGAGTTTTTTGAAAAAGACGGCAGATACTACTTGAATCTCAGCGCCAACAGACAGCCGCCAATGGGTTTCGTGAGTGAATTCAGCGAGATACCGGAAGAGACTTTCCTAAGGGTCATGGAAATGCACAGCCCTTACGTTCAGTTCACATGGATATCGGTATCAGCCCGAATCGACGATGTTTCAGATCCAAAGTGCAAGGTGGTACTTGATGAGAGCGAGAAGAGTTATTTGAGGGAGTTAATATCTTCCGGCAATTGGAGGCAAAACGATTTTCTGGGCGTTAAGTATTTCAGGTACGCATGCTTTTTCATTGACGGTGATGTGTGGTTCTGTTATGAGCCCAACATGAAAATCTTGCAGGATTTAATGCACTCAACATATATAGAGCTAACAGACGAGGAGTGCGCCGCCATTGACATAATGCTGAATTGACGTGCAGGGTTCAAAAGGACAGGTTGGCAGATGTGACGGATTGAACAGCGCATCTATTAAGGATGTACAGTAGGGTAAAAACGGCCCGCTGCATCTAAATCGACCACACACCACACATACAAGGGGATACTAGAAATGGTGTCCCCTTGTCTGCAGGTGTGCCGGGCACGGCACAGTTCTTGCGGGTGAAAGTCCCGCCACAGGTATTTACCGCCAAGTGTAGCGAACCGCAAGCCGGCATCAGCAATGGTGACGGGGGAGTCAGCTGAGGTCATAGTACCGGGAGCGCAAACCGGGAAGGACCTAATGTCAAAACAATGCAAATCGCTGTAAGCAAGCACGGAACATCCCGAAACCGAGGATAAACCCAGCAAGCAGAAACGTAAGTCTGTGGAGGTCGAATATAGGCGGGCCGCTAAAAGTATTGAATTTGAATGTCTTTTTGTTGTAATATCACATTGGTGTAAATAGCGTCAAAAAGCCGCTTCCCGGACGAACGCGCGTTTTGCCGGAAGGGGCGTTTTTCAAATAAGGGATCTGCGTGCCGGAGATCCGTTGGCGGCTGAAAAAGGCCGGTAATGAACAGGGAGACAGGCATGAAAAACAGGTGGAACAGTAAACTGAATTTTGGACTGATCGCTCTTGGCGTATTTTTTGTTCTGTGCGTGCTGTTTGTGATCTTTTCCTCAAATTACGTTAAAAATATGCCTGATAAGATGATAGCTCTTGCGGGAGATTATTATGAGACCCTGGATGCCGATGCGGGAATTCCCCACAGGGAGTACCTTAAAGCGGAGATCTACCGGTGGGACGACCTCACTCACGCGGTGGTACGGGTGCTTGGAAATCTGACCGACAGGGAGCCGGATCTGCCTGTTTCGGAATGCACGGGTTATGATCTTTACGACCAGTTTTACGTGGAGCTTTCGGGCGGGAAGTGGCACGTAAAGAGCGTTTCCTACAGCTTTCAGGGAAGGCGCGAGGCTTTTGACGAGCTTTACGGCAGTGATTATTTTTCATGAGGTTGCCTATGGACCGTGAGACTGTAAATAACGGAACAAGAGAAACGGTTCTCGAGGTAAGAAACCTTGAGAAGTCCTTCGGCCGCAGACGCATCATCTGCGGAGCGAGCTTTGACGTGTACGCAGGCGAGATATTCGGTTTTCTGGGACCAAACGGAGCGGGCAAGACGACGACCATAAAAATGATCCTGGGCTTCCTTTTCCCGGATTCCGGGGACATTAAGATCATGGGGTACGACCTTCGCACGGACTACGAGAAGGCGATGTCCTTCGTTGGCGGCATCGTGGAAAATCCGGACATGTTCAAGGATTTCAGCGGCCTGGACAACCTTAAAATGTACGCGGCGCTGCACGACGGCGTTACGAAGGAGCGCATTGACGAGGTGGTGCGTCTTGTGGGGCTGGAAAAGCGTATCCGCGACAGGGTGGGAAAGTATTCTCTTGGCATGAAGCAGCGTCTCGGGGTGGCCCAGAGCGTTCTTCACAGGCCGAGGCTTCTCATACTGGATGAGCCCACCAACGGCCTCGACCCCGCAGGCGTCAAGGAGTTCCGCACGATGCTGCGACATCTGGCGGATGAGGAGAACGTTGCAGTGTTTGTGTCGAGCCACATGCTGGCAGAAATGGATCTTCTCTGCGACAGGGTCTGCATAATCGACAAGGGCGTCATTAAAGGCAACTTGTCTGTGGAAGAACTGAGGCACGCCGGCGGAAACGACACAGGCTTTATCTATACAGTAAGTGATGCGGAGAAGGCCGCTGAAATAATGCGCAGCCTCGGGCTCAAACCATCCATCATCAAGGACGATTCATCGCCAATGGCTCCCGGAGGGAGCATATCCGTGCTCATGGACCGCACTCGCCTTGCCAAGGTCAACGGAGCTGTAATAAACGGAGGCGTGGGGATCCTTACCGTTTCCGAGTCGGAGCGTTCCATAGAGGACGTTTTCATGGCGATAACGGGAGGAGGCGGCGTCATTGAATAAGTTTTTCAGCCTCTACAATAATGAAATGAAGCGCGTGATAAAAAGACCCGCCATGTGGGTCGGTCTTCTCATGGCTTTTGCCCTGACCGCAGCTATGACGTTTATTTCAAGAAACGGCATTCTTGAGAACCGCATGCAGGCGTCGGACAAGGAATACTTCGGAAGCCTGTCGGGCAGGATATCGCTGGAAAAGGCCTGTGAAAAGACCGAAATGCAGGCGATCTCAGCCGCTGAAGACCAGCTTGCCGGCGCAGAAGCAGATTATATTGCGGCGGCGAAAACCGCAGAGACGGATCCCTCAAGGGAAGTGTCCGAAAAGCTGGAGACTGCTAAGACCGCTTATGTAAATCTGCTTAACGATGCCGCCAACTCGCTGGAGAACATTGCACGTTCCCGAGCTGAGGTCGCCGTCATTGAGCTTAAAATAAAGTACGAACTGCTGCAGAACGATTACAGATCCGTATATATCGATTCAATGCTTAGTACCTTTGAGATCGAGCATCAGCTTATACGCCAAATGGATCTGGAAGGGGCAAAAGCCCGCTACGATTCCGCCAAAGAGGGCAGCGCTTCTTCATTGGAAGCTTTTAAGACCGTACTTGCGTCGCTGGAACCTGCCGTGAAGGAAAATGATTTTGTCTATTTTCTCCGGGAACTGATACGCCTTGAGGAGGAGAATACTCCGTCTGCTCTCCGCGACGCCAGGCTTTCAGGCTATGCTTTGGCGTTGTCTGCATGTCCGGAAAAGATCGACTCCGCTGCAGGCGGCGAGATACTCCGCAAGGTCAGAGAATACGCAAGCCTTAAGGTCGAGCTGGACGAACATACAGGTCAGAACTTCCGCGGCATCGATTCATACACGGTCCCGGGCCTGACGGCGTCGGTGAATCTTCTGACCGCCGACCTGACCAACAATATTTCCGCTGAACGGGCCATGAGAACGGTCCGCTTCAGCAGGAATCTATCCGTTGAAATTGAGTTGAACGACCCCAACAAAGTCGTTTCCATGTCCATAGGCATCGCAGGCATGGTAGCCGTTCTGCTTACGGTCCTTGTGACAGCAGGAGGCTCCGTTGCATCCGAGATAAAAAACGGGTCCATAAAATCGCTTATAATCGCCCCTGTGCGCAGAGACAAAATATTCTTTTCAAAAGTACTGATGCTGCTCACCGTCACACTGTTCATGAGCGTTGTTGTGTCCTGCTTCGGACTTTTGTTCGGATCTGCGGTTACGGGCGTCTGGGACCACGGCAACGTGATCTTCAACGCAGCCGACGGTTCCGCTGTCATCATGCCTTTTGCTGTTGCAGTGCTGTTGTCGACTCTCATTGACGCCTACGGCATATTCTTCTTCGCAATGCTTGCATTGCTTCTGTCGACCCTCACCCGCAATGCCATTGCCTCCGTGATCGCACCGGCAGGCTATTTTATCGCAAAACTTATCACGGACTTAAGATGGGGAGTCACCAACGACCGCCTTGTTAGGGCTGTGCTTCCCCTTGGGAATTTCAGTAATCTTTATTTTTCCAAAGACGCTCCCGCACTCATTAACCTCAGCAAAATGATCGTCTCCGAAGCCGATCTTCTGATGGGCGGCGACTACTGTGCGCAATACGTTACCCATCCTTTTTCGGCGCTTTATTCGGTCATTTTTACCGCAGTGCTTACGGTGCTGATCATCTGGGCTGCCGGGGATGCGTTCTGCAGAAGAGATATCAAATGAAATGATCATGCCAAGGCGTGTAGTCTATTTAGATGCACGAGCAAAAATCGGCTATTTTTAGCCGATTGGAGCGGCTCGAAAGGCCAAAAATATTAGTGCGAAATAAAAAGATGCAAAAGCCCTTTTCCGAGGGGAACATATAGGGGACCCCGAAAATGCTTGTATTTTTGGGGAAAAGGAGCCGCAGAGACGCAAACGAAGTGGTCCAAGCGAATACAATCTTATAACGCTTGAAACACGCAGTCGGCGTCTCTTGCGGCGATGCATTCGTACGCTATTGATGCTTTTCAAACACGGGTTTTAGCGGTTATACGTACATATTACTGAATTCGTATATGTGTATTCATTGACTTGATTTTATTCGCCAAAATGCATATAATCCACATATAAGCCAATTATTCTTCTGCAAAGGAGCAGATACATGAACGCTGAAGACTTTATGACAAGTGCGCAAGCGGCTGAAAAGTGGGGAATCACTGTTCGTAGGGCACAGGTGCTTTGTGCAGAAAATAGGGTAGACGGTGCTTTCCGCGTCGGAAAGTCGTGGATTCTTCCGGCAGATGCGAAAAAGCCTGCGGATGCCCGCATAAAAAGCAGAAAATATATCAAGAAGAAAGGACGGTGAGCAGTAATGGCAATTCCAACAAATATACATACACTGCTCTCCGGCAATGTTGTGGAGTGGGCGAGGATTGAGTTGAAAAAATCATGGAACCCGGCGGCATCGTTAAAAACCATAACTGCATTTGCTAATGATATCGACAACTGGGGCGGCGGTTACCTGGTTATTGGCGTCGATGATGATAACGGCAGGCCAAAATATCCTATACGGGGGCTGAAACTCTCGGAAGTCGATGATATTCAGAAGGATTTGCTTAACAAATGCAAACTCATCGAACCTGATTATCTGCCAATTGTGGCCCCAATGGATTATGATGATCACACGAAGTTGATTGTTGTCTGGTGCCCCGGCGGAGCTGTCCGCCCTTATCGGAGCCCGGCATCGTTCACATATGAAAAGAATAAAGCAGTACCTTCGAGTGATAGTATTTATTGGATCAGAAAAATGGCCAGTACTATACGTCCATCTTCGCAAGAAATTAACGATCTATTCGCTCTTTCCAACCAGATTCCGTTTGATGACCGCATCTGCCATCATGCGGATATGACGGATCTTAATCTGACGCTTATTAAGGCATATTTGAAGGAAATCGACAGTGCTCTCTTCACTGAAGCAGATACGATGGACTTTAACAGGCTTTGCATCAGTATGGGCATTTCTAACAGCATGCCGGAATTTATGAAACCCAAAAACGTTGGTTTGCTGTTCTTCAGCATGGAACCGGAAAAGTTTATTCCATGTGCTCAAATAGATGTAGTGGAGTTTCCGGAAGGCGTTGGCGGAGATGAAATCGAAGAGAAATCTTTCAAAGGACCGCTTCACCAGCAGTTACGCGAGGCCCTGAAATACATACAGAACACGGTCATTAAAGAACGTGTCGTGAAACATTCCGACCGTGCGGAGGCAGACCGCTTCTTCAATTATCCATATGCAGCGATTGAGGAAAGTCTCGCCAATGCCGTATACCATAAAGCATATGATGTGCGAGAACCAATTGAAGTGAGAGTCGAAAAAGATAAAATTGAGATTCTGAGCTTTCCGGGTCCGGACAGGTCAGTTACTGTAGAGGCTTTGAAGAACTACAGTGTTTTCGTCCGCAGATATCGCAACCGCAGAATCGGTGACTTTTTGAAGGAACTGCGCTTGACAGAAGGCAGAAATACGGGTTTTCGGAAGATTTTGAATGCCTTGGAGAAGAACGGTTCTCCTCTCCCGGAGTTTATTACTGATGATGATCACAGTTTCTTTATTACGCGGTTATTCATAAGGGATGGCTTTGGTGATCAAAACCAAAGCTTCAATTCCAAAGTTCTAAAGCATCACGATGAGGCTTTGGATGAGGCTTTGGAGGAGCGGCTTCTAGATGTGATAAGGAAAAAACCTCAGATCAGTCAACTTGAACTGGCGAGTTGCCTTTCCGTGTCAAGAGCTACGATTCAAAGGATGATAAAAATATTGTCTCAATCCGGTGCAATAGTGCGCAAAGACGGAAAGCGATATGGCTATTGGGAAGTGCAGAAGTAAAGAATAGGGCTACGATCCGGAAGAAGACAAAGTCTTCTCTTCCAAGAAGGAGACGGCCGCAACCGTTATTATCACAGACACACAGGCGTTATGTTTCAAGATAATGCAGCAATATCTCGAGGAACCGGAAATTGCCCCTTACAGTGCGGAATGCAGAACAAAAATGAAGAATACCTCAAACAAGGTCGTTTCCTTTTTGTGGTTTTTTGACCATATTGATTCACAAAAGCATGTTTTGGGGATAAAAACTAATGGAAGTATCATTAGATCTAATAAACAAAACCGGGCAAGATATTTCAATCTATGTAAACGGAGAAGAGTATAGCGGTCAAGTAATCGGCTGCAGCCCATTTGAATTGCATATCGAGCAAAAAGAACCAAAAGTCAGAATCGTTAAGAGTTTTTTTGATGCAGTTGCGCTGTTGTTTGATAAAGGAGTTCACAGAAATCAGATATACATACCTTACATATTTGACTATAAGGGAATTATAGATATTCATGACTCGTCATCGTGCAGCGTTAAGGTTGCTTACCAACATAAACATGTAAAGGTTTCAATTACCTCAAATGTTGACTGTGAAAAACATGATGAGTTTAT
>JAFSVU010000028.1 GCA_017444825.1 Clostridia bacterium | reverse complement strand
TCGCCGGAATTCTGCTTATGATTGCCAATGCTTCCTCCCGGGTGGATCGCTGTCGGAATGATCCTGTAGGAATCATCGTTATACATACGGGCACTCATCATACCGGTGCCGTTATCCATGCCTGGAAACGTCATGGATGAAATCTCATTGAAATCTATGCGCATGTTCTCCTCCAAAAACTGGAAGATTTGTCGATCAAACCCCGACAAAAGATCTGATTTCCCGCTCCAGAAGGCGGAATACGTTCGCAACCAAATAGCCATCAGCAATCGCATGATTCAGGCGAACGGTCACAGGCATGACAAGCCTGCCGTTTTCTTCCCGGTATCTGCCCCAGTTGATAATGGGCGGAAAATACAAATAGCCGTCCGGCAGCTCAAGATTCAGTGAATCATAGGAAACCCACGAAATGTATGAAGCGTCAAACCAGTTGGGGTATTTCCCGCTGTCAAATTCATACTCATGGGTTTTCTTTGCGTTATCCAAATCACTCAGGGCGTTTTCGTAAAAGGTTTTATAATCCTCACAGTATATGGAGTGTACCGTCGTACAGGTTTCCGTGTCCTCATGAAAGACGTAATGACACGGATGAATAACGTCATAGCAAATAAGCTCGTCAGTGTTATAAAGATAATCCATTTTATAATCGTCGCGCGAATTGAGTACCTTTGAGAGAATATATAGAAAGTTAATGTAAAATTTTGTCCCCGTTCTCTTGGAATATGCGGCGAGATCTGTTACGTCTATTCTCGCCGTCATGGAGGTCGAACACTTGCAGTCTTCCGTAAAGTGACGAAATACGCCTTTCCGATAGTATGTTGATCTGTCAATTACCTTATAGTTCATTTGCGTTTTCCTCACAAATCCCGATTGCTCGCCGTCTATTATAACGACGATATATGAACATTTCTACCGATAAAAACAGCCGGGACGCCCCGACTTCCACAACTTACCCCTCAAACGTCAACTTACCCCTCAAGCGGCAAAATCGGCGGAGGAATAATTAAATTGTATCAATCTCGGTGTTTTCATTTCGTAAACCGACCAGTCCTCGTCCCGCTCCTGGATGCGGTCGATGCCGATCACCTTGACCAGAATACGGGAGACCTCAGCCGGCGTATAGAACTGCCCTTTGCTCTTGCCGCTCTCGGTGGCGAAGTTGCGCATCAGATATTCGTAGGCGTCGCCCAGAATATCGTCCCCGCCCGTCTTGTTGGTGCGGAAGTCAAACTCCGGGCGCTGGAAAATGGCGATCAGCCTTCTGCGCTCTTCCAAGAAATCAGGATCTTGCCATTTCTCTTTCTCCTCATGATGAACCTGCATCTAGATTCAGTTTAATTCTGTTTTTCCAACCAGCCAGTCCAGCGCATTGATCCGGCGGATACCTTCATAATCTGCTTCGGGATCTTCGTCAAGAGTCAGTATCACTTTGGGATAGTTGTCGGAAATGCGCTGCAGGGAGGCAAGCTCACGACTAAGAGTGTTTTCGTCTCGAACACTGGCTGCGACCTGAATATACTGCACCCCTTTGTTACCACGAGCAACAAAATCCACTTCCAGCTCATCTATCTTTCCGATATAGACCTCATATCCTCTTCGAAGCAGTTCCAGATAAACAATGTTCTCAAGAATGTGCCCCACATCCGTGCCGCTTGTGCCGAGCAGCATATAGCGCATACCGATATCGACCACATAGTATTTTTCCAATGTCTTCAGATACTGTTTTCCACGAATGTTGTAGCGCTTTGCCTGATAGATGATGAAACTCTCCATCAAACCCTCAAGGTACCGCTCCACAGTCTTTACGTCGATCTTTCTGCCGGAAGAGGTCATGGTATCTGCAATCTTTTTTGTTGAAAGCTGCCTGCCGATGCTGTCGAACAAAAAGCGTGTCACGCTCTCCAACATCATGGTATCCGAAATCTTTTTATGTGCGGCGATATCCTTAACGACGATGGTATGGTAAACGCCCTCCAAATAATC
>JAFSVU010000027.1 GCA_017444825.1 Clostridia bacterium | reverse complement strand
ATCGGCCGTGCTCTCAGCATATACCGCCTCGGCGATATTGGCACCGATAGAAGTTCCCGATTTTAGAATCTGCGATGAAATATCGTAATTACGTTGTGCATTTAGTTTGTCCGAAAGCAGAACTATAATTACCGAAAACTCTTCTGACTGAATAACCAATTGACTGTTGCGCATATTAATTTCCTCCCTGACCCGATGGGTCAAACCGGCCTGTTATCACCGGTCTTCCTAACGATACTTTCCTTTAAAAAATATAACCAAAACGCCGTCTTTCGACTGATATAATTATATCATTTTTATCGTATTTTTGCAAGAAAAATCATGTTTAACAAGCGTTGAATTTTTGAAAATATCTCACTCAATAACTCGTCCGAAAATCATAGTCAAGGGTCAGGAAAAGCGGTCTCCGCCGCCCTTGACGAAGCCTCTCAAACATGCTTAGAATAAAGATAAGGGGCCCAAAAAGGCCCCAGACTATGATATTCATATATTGCTTGGTGCGGCACCCCTTCCGCAGATCCCTCTTACCTTTTACTTCTTACTTATTACTTTGTCCGGCACACGCTCTAACTAAAAGCGGCACTCCCTTACGCTATTACTTATTACTTGAGCGGCACTCCCTCAAACTATTACTTTGTCCGGCACCGCTCTAACTAAACAGGCACCGCTTGCGCAGTTACCTGATAAGCCTTGCTCTTATAAGCTTCGAACCGTGGGCGGGCACGCCTGTGACGAATATATCCTCGAACTCGCCGAGGCTTTCCATCTGCCAGAGGTCGAAGAGCTTGAGCTTTACGCCGGTGGAGCGGTTGAGGCCCATGTCGGTGAAGCTGACCGGGAAGCCGGCTTCATTGTCGCTCATGTTGAAGAAGCCGAGGACTATGTCGCCGTTCTCCATGTGTCTTACCCAGACGTCAGCGTTGTCGGGACGGCTCATGAGAAGGTATGGCTGGCGGTAGGCGGCGTCCTGGTTGACGGCAATGACTGCCTTGTTCTGGAGGATCGCCTTGGTTTCGGGGGTCTGGTTGCGGATGTCGCTGCCTATCATCAGGGGCGAGCCGAAGAAGGACCAGATGGAGAAGTGGGTGCGGTATTCCTCGGTGGTGCAGCAGTTTTCGCGGCCCACGTTGCCCTTGCCGCCCATTCCGACGATGAGCATGTCCATGTCGTTGAAGCAGCCCTGGCCGTTGTACTCGTAAATGCCCTTCTGGATATTGTAAATGTCGCGAACGGAGGAGAAGCAGTCAACGATATCTCCGGTCGAACGCCAGAGGTGGGAGCCGGTGGATTTGATCCATCTGTGGGTCTCGTCAGCACCCCAGCTGCATGCGGAGAGCACGATGTCGCGGCCGCAGTTTGCAAGGGCGAGGCCCATTCTTCTGTAGAGCTTGGCGCCGTCCTCGGACTGAGGCTTGTAGCAATAGTCAAGCTTCAGGTAGTCAACGCCCCACTCTGCGAATGTCTCCGCGTCGATGAATTCATATTCAAAAGACGCCGGGTAGCCTGCGCAGGTGTAGTTCCCGACGCAGGAGTAGATGCCGAATTTCAGGCCCTTGGAGTGGACGTAGTCGGAAAGAGCCTTCATGCCACTCGGGAACTTAACGTGGTCGGCAACGAGTCTGCCCCGTTCGTCGCGCTTGTGCTCTGACCAGCAGTCGTCAATGACGAGGTAGTCGTAGCCGCAGTCCAGGTAGCCCTCGTCCACCATTTTGTCGGCGATCTGCTTTATCAATGTCTCGTCGATGTTTGCAGCGAATGTGTTCCATGAGTTCCAACCCATTGGCGGTTTTGTAACGATCATAATGATTACCTCCAGAATTATTGATTTATTAGCATGTTATTTTTTGTTTCCGAAAAAGCCGCGTATGATCTCGTTGATCCCTGTGCGTATGGCGCCGGAGAGTGCATTGGTGGCGGTGCGTTTTGCGATGTTCTGAACGTTGATGCCCTTGCCGCTTCCGGTAAGCGAATTCACTATGCCGGAGCTGATCCCCCTTGAAACGGTGGATGTGGCGCTTGTCATGGCGGTCTTGGCGCTCTTGCTCAGGGTGTTTTTGACCTTGTCAGATGCGGCGGAACCCGTCGTTTTACGGGCGGGTGTCTGTTTCGCGGCTTTGGCCTTGGCTTCTTCCTTTGCTTTTGCCTCTTCTGCTGCGGCTGCGGCGGCGTCCTCCTCCTGGCGCTGAAGTTCTGCCCGGGCCTCGTTTATGACCTCGTATGCAGATTCACGGTCGACCGACTCCCTGTATTTGTGCTCCATTTCGTCACGGTTGACGTATTCGATGACCGCGGCGTAAGACGGTGCAGCTCCCATATAGCTCTGGGGCGGAAGAATCCTCACCTTTTCGACCATCTCGGGCGCGCCTTTTGCATCAAGAAAACTCACCACTGCCTCGCCAACGCCAAGGTTCATGATGGCCTCTTCCGTACTGAATTCAGGATTTGCCCTAAAAGACCATGCTGCCGCTTTGATGGCTTTCTGCTCCGCGGGGGTGTAGGCGCGAAGGCCGTGCTGGATCCTGTTGGAAAGCTGGGCCAGTACCTCGTCCGGGATGTCCGACGGGCTCTGGGTCACGAAATAGACGCCAACGCCCTTGGAACGTATAAGCTTGACGACCTGGGTGATCTTCCTGACCAATGTCTTTGGCGCGTCTGTGAACAGCAGGTGTGCCTCGTCGAAGAAAAACACGATTTTGGGTTTGTCCGGGTCGCCCACCTCCGGGAGCTTTTCAAAAAGCTCCGTAAGCATCCAGAGCAGGAACGTGGCGTAGACCTTGGGGCTGTTGATCAGTCTGTCCGCGGCAAGAATGTTCATATACCCGCGGCCGTCATTGTCGGTTTTTATCCAGTCGTTTATATCCAGATCCGGCTCGCCGAACACATATTCCGCGCCCTCTTCCGAGAAATTGAGGAGAGCTCTTTGAATAGCGCCAATGCTGGCAGTGGTGATGAGTCCGTACTCGTTCGTGAATTCCTTGCGGTTCTCGCCCACAAACTGCACCATCGCCTGAAGGTCCTTGAAATCAATGAGCTCCAGTCCGTGGGAATCCGCGATCTTAAAAATGATGGTGAGAACACCTGTCTGCACGTCATTGAGCTCAAGAAGCCTTGAGAGAAGCTGGGGGCCCATGTCGGTTACGGTCATCCTGACTGGAGTGCCCTTTTCGCCGAAAATATCCCAGAATCTCGCAGGATAAGACTTGTATTCCCAGTTATCGATCCCGAAGCTTTTGATCCTGGTCTGCATTTTTTCGCTGTCCTCTCCCGGGAATATCATTCCGGTGAGGTCACCTTTAACGTCCGCGAAAAACACAGGCACACCGCCGTCCGAAAAAGATTCGGCCAGAACCTTCAGCGTGGTGGTCTTGCCCGTTCCCGAAGCACCGGAGATGATGCCGTGGCGGTTTGACATTTGGGGGAGCATGAATACTCGCCTCTTGTCCGAAAGACCGATCCAGTTCTTCTCGTAAATGTACATTGTCAAGTCTCCTTATAGATTTATAGTCAGCCTGTTGATTGCCGGTCTGTTTATTGTCAGCCTGCGGATGATCCGGCCATGGCTTCTATCATTGTTCCCAGTTTTATTCTGAGGTCGCTGAACGCCTCGGTGTCCTTGTTCCAGTCCGTGAGGGATCTGGCGACCGTCCTCACGATGAGGTCCGTGGATTCCTTTCCGATCATGCTTTCAAGCATCGTCAGGTATTCGAAATCCTCGATACCGTCTCTCACAAGCTCCAGTCTCATGCTCTCCACAGGGCCGTTGATGCCGTAGGGCTTTCCGCAGTAGACCAGGACGCCGTTGCCGTAGGATTTTACGTTGCCGTTAACGATCTCAAATTTGGGATCCACACCGTAATTGTATTCTTTAAAGGACCAGTCGTTCACCGCATAATAGAGGAAGTGGTCGATGCCGTACAGCTTCTGGAGCCAGAACAGCTCCCGGGAACCGATGGCGTCGCAGTTTATTAGCAACGTAGCCTCCGGCATGTTCGGCACTCTCGTGACGTACCACCAGACCTCGTCGCCCTCCTGCTGCTCCTTTTTCATTCTGTCCGGGAACTCGCCAAGCTTCTTCTCAATGAGGGGCGTGATCCCGATGTAGGTCCTGGGATTGCTCATGTAATCCTTCCAGGTGCTGAAGAAAAAGTTATGGGGGCACCATGCGGTCACGCTGTCCTTGACGTATTCGAAATAGTCAACGGTGCCGTCGCCGGAGAGGTCCTCGGTGTAGTGCATTGGCGTGATGAGCTTGTAGCCCGGGAAGTTCTCTTTGAGGAGCTGCCCGTACCTGTTCACGTCGTCCAGCATGCTCTTTGTCAAAGGCTCGTCGATCGGGTAGAAATATGCCTTGTCCAGCCACTCCGGTTTCTGAGACAGGAAGGAGTAGGCGTTTTTGACATTGGTCTCGTTAAGGTCAGTCTTCCAGCCCACAGCCTGAAATGCTCTAACGCGGGGATTATCGAGGTAGGGAAGCGCCCTCTCGTCGGTAAAGAGGCCGTCGTTCGAGTTGTACGGTATGTTGTAGGCGCACACCCTGTTCTCGAGGAGCAGGTCGTAGTACATCTTGTAGAGCACACCGTCGTCGCCTTCGTAGCACTCGTGGTATGAGTATATCCCGTACCAGCCAAGATCCATCAGGGTCCTGCAGGAGGTCTCCTCGGGAAGCACGAAATCCCAAACGTAGGCGAAAATATCCGCAGTCTTGACCACCTCGCCGCTGCTGTTTTTAACGTTCACTGTAGCCTTGTAAGCGCCCGGCTTTGAATCCGCTGAGGTTCCCGTCTTAATGACAAGTGACTTGCTGGTGTTCTTTTCGACGCCAAAGCTTCCGGAAAGAGGCGGAATGGGGTCGATAACGTGCTCGCCCTCGACTTCAAAATACGTGCCGTCATAAACCTGAGTTTTAAGAGTCTCGCTGCCGTTTTCAAACGTGAAATCGGATACTTCAACAGTCAGACCGTCGCGGGCCTCTTTTGCGGTCAGCACAAGCTGGCAGGCCTCAAGCTCATTTTTGGCAAGGTACATGCAGTACGTATCGGTTCCGCCGGCCCCGGTGTCTTCCTGAGCTATCCTCGTAAATGAATGGTTGAACTTGAGGGTCAGCCCGGAGTCCTCCTTGGCCGCGGTCTTCCGTTTATAATCCGTAAACTCAGCGGGGGCCTGGACTTTGTATTTTGAAAGGAGCCCGTCCACTGTCTTTTTTTCGTCATCTGTGAGAGATCTGTCCACCGTCGATTTCGTGCTGATAAATTTCAGCGCTTCGCCCTCGGTCTTCAGGAATATCATCTCCGCCACGCAGCAGGATTCGCCAACGGATGTCGCGGTCTTCTCAAAATCGAACCTGAAATACGAATAGTCACCCGTGAGGCCGCTGTCCGAAAAATCAAACATCACGTAGTTCCAGTCGCTCGACGTATTGTCATAAAAAGCGCTTCTGAATATGTTCGGGTCGGGAGACATCATGTCGCCGGTATTGGCGAAAAGCATGAATGAATTATCGTTGCAGTTCTTTGTTTTGATCTTAAGAACTATATATTTGTACGTATCGCTGCTCACAGAGCCCCGCCCGGTAAGCTGGAGATACTGTTTGAAATTAAAATTCACGTGGGGATCGTTTGCGTACTCGGTGTTGACCTTAAACCAGGGGGAGCTGCCTGTACCTTCGCCGTCGTAAGTGATGTCGCATTGGTTAGTCAGGAAAAGACTGGGTTCGAGGGCATCTTTTTTGTCAAGGGATACCTTAAGTCCGCCATAGCCGGAGCATCCGGAAAGGAGCCCTGCCATCAATACAATAACCAATACAAGCGTCACAACTTTCTTCATATACAAACCTCCGGTGATCCTCGGGCAGATGCGAACGTTCCGCCTTTTGATCGATGCGTATAACAATTAATTTTACTACTTGCAGAGTCTGACTGTCAAGGGCGGCAGGCAGGCCGGAAGGCATTGGCGAGTGCCACTTCATTTCCCTAAAAATAGGGATTCTACTGTCGGTAGAGTTCTCTCCCCGGCAGGTGGAAGCCTTGTCTAAGCATCTTCAAACGTCTTTCTAACGGCAGTGGGTTGCTCTCCCGCCTTTTATATTGCATTATGATACCGGAAGCCGCACGGATCTGCGCTCTTTTGTCACTTTTTACCGGAGGGTCTTACTTATGAAAAAGCTTTGCATATTCGGGGACTCGATACTTAAGGGAGTCATTTTCAGCAATGACGGCCCAAAAAAATATACCCTCTACGACGGCGCACTTTCAGGGAAACTGCTGGCTGAGTGCATTTTAGCCGAAAACCATTCACACATGGGGTATACGATAAGGGACGGAGAAAGGCTTATTGAGGATTACGTGAATCAGGAAAGCAGACTGAAACAGCAAACGGGAGACAGCGTGCTCCTCGGTTTTGGCGGCAATGACTCAATGTTTAACTGGAAGGAAGTGTCTCTGGATCCTTTTTCGCACCACGAACCATTGACAGAGCTTCATTCTTTCAGGGCGATATACGGGAAGATCGTAGAGGGACTCATTGGTCTCGGCTTCGGGGTCACCCTCTCCACCATAGTGCCCATTGACCCGGAGCGGTATCTCAACCACGTTTCACGAAAATATGACCGCGCCAATATCATCAAATGGCTGGGCCGGGCGGAAAATCTCTCCTCCATGCACGACAGCTACAATGACGCCATCGTCTCTCTTTCAAGGAAATACGGTCTCGGGCTCATCGATCTCAAAGCAGTTTTTGAAGGGAATGAAAAGACTCTTCTCTCAGGTGACGGAATACACCCGAATATTCTCGGACATAAGCAGATAGAAGACCTCGTCACAGGTCATTTTTGCGGCGGAGTTTTAACAAAGTCACCGGCCTAAACTTTTATTTGGTCTCTAAGCCCGCGAGTCAATCAGGTCGAGGGCCCCTTTCTTCCGTCTTATAATCTCCTCACGTGACGTCAGGTATTCGTCCACGCTTTTTGTATTGAAGAACCGCTCTATGAACGCGCCGCCGTTTTTGACCACTTTGGTCACCGCACCCGCCCCGAAGGCGATCACGGTCTTGTCCTCTTCCATGATATGTATGTTGTACGGGCTCTCACAACCCGGCCTGCAGTAGCTTACGTTTTCGTTGTTTCCGACGCAGTTCTTCTGACGGTACAGGTAGTACGGATGCATGCCGCAGGATCTGGCTGCTTCGGCTCCGCAGTCGCACATTTTTTCCGTTTCGCTTACAGCCACCTGCTTTCTCGAGTCCTCATCCTTTGAGAGCCTTGACGCCCTCTTAAGCGCCAATGTATGCACTGTAAGTCCGTCCGGCCCCAGCTTTTCTATCTCTTCCATGGTGTGCTCGAAATCCGCTGCGTTCTCGCCCGGCAGTCCTGCGATCACGTCCATGTTGATATTGTCAAAACCGATCCTTCTGGCCATACGGAAAGCCGCAACGGTCTCCTCCGGCGTGTGGTGCCTGCCGATCGCCTTCAGAGTTTTTTCGTTCATGGTCTGGGGATTTATACTGATCCTTGTTACACCGTATTTTTTCAGAACAAGAAGCTTCTCTTCGGTTATTGTGTCCGGCCTTCCGGCCTCCACGCTGAATTCGGAAAGCGCCTTCAGATCAAAATTCCTCACTAAAATACCGAGGATCCTGTCAAGCTGTGATGCGGTGACCGACGTTGGCGTTCCCCCTCCGATGTAAATATCGGTTATCTTTTTACCCTTGAGACGCCCCGCCGCATAGTCGATCTCGTTTTCAAGCTCATCGATGTATAGGCCGATCCTCGATTCATAGCGGCTCACAAGGCTCGACCCGAAGGTGCAGTAGGAGCAGATCGTGGGACAGAAGGGTATGGAAACGTAAACGCTTACCTCGTCCTCATCAACACCAATGAACTTTCTCTGATTTTTCAAAGTCTCAAAACAGAGGTCGATCTTCTTTTCGGTCACAAAGAAAAAATCTCTGAAATGGCTTCTCGCATCCTCTTCGCCAATGCCTGCCTCAAGAAGCTTGTGGAGTACCTTCACGGGCCTCACACCCGTCAATACGCCCCAGAGCGACCCGTACCCGTATATCTTTGAAAGAAGCTTGTAGAGGTAGCGCTTCAGGAGATTTCTGTCGTTTGCAAGCCCTCTTCTTGCATCAAGCACCGGGTCCTCCGAGTACGCATCCTCCCGGGCCGCATCAATAAAAATGGGATAGCTTCCGGTCTCTCCGCCGTCACACGTCACCGTAAGGAGGCTGTCGGCACCGGTCTTATCGTCTTCGCCCCACCCGCAATGTATCTCGGGCATGCCGAAAAGATGCGCAAAGACCTGCATTGCCTCATAGTAATGCATTGGCGCATATTCTTCCCTGCAGTAAAAATCAAGTTTCATGGATCAGTAGTAATAAAGCTCCTCGGCAATGGTGCTCGGCCTTCCGTGACCGGGAAGGATCGTGATGTCCTCGGGAAGCTCCGCAAGCCTCTTCAGCGACCTGTAAAGCGTGTCGGTATCCCCGCCTTTGAAATCGGTCCTCCCGATGCCGCCGTCCGCAAATACCGTGTCCCCGGTGAACATCAGCTTGTCCTT
The DNA here is from genome assembly GCA_017444825.1 of Clostridia bacterium. Classification (GTDB taxonomy): domain Bacteria; phylum Bacillota; class Clostridia; order UBA1212; family UBA1212; genus UBA1212. Next base: position 93,703 of record JAFSVU010000027.1, on the reverse strand, counting down.
TTCGTCAAGCAGGCATATGCATCCCGGCGTGTGACCGGGCGTGTGAAGCACCTTGAAGGTCACGTCTCCGTTTTCGCTTTTCAAAACGATCACGTCGCCCTCTTTTACGGTTTTGCCGCACTTCGGGAACACCCTGGAGTCCTCAAAAAGGTATGAGACGTTTGCGTCCACGTCTTCAAAGCTTTCAAGTTCGTCCTCGTGGCAGACCGTCTCAGCCTCCGGGAAGGCCTTTATAAGCTCCTCAAAAGCGGTCAGATGGTCGTAGTGGGCGTGGGTCACCACAATGTATTTAACCAATGCGTCATATTTCTCGCAGGCCCGCTTCACGACCTCCGCGTCGGCGCTTGCGTCAACGAGCATCGCCTCGTGTTTACCGGACCCTGCGGCCTCGTCATTAATAAAGAGGAACGTATTGGACGGTTCCGTGCTGCATCTAATTATCATACCTCTTACCTATTACCTATTATCTATTACTTATTACCTTGAGCGGCACTCCCTTTTATCGAAAGCGGCACCCCTTCACGCAGTAACCTATTACCTATTACCTCTTACCTATTACCTAAGGCGGCACCTTGCGCCAGCACCTCTTACCTCTTACCTTTTACTTATTACTTAGTCCGGCACCGCTTTAGAATAACTTCTTACTGTCCAGCAGCACCGTAAACGGCCCGTCGTTCAGTATTTTCACCTTCATATCCGCTCTGAAAACGCCTCTGCCCACATAAATGCCGAGGGGCCCGCAGATCTTCTCCACAGCTTCGACAAGCCTCAAATAGATTCCTTCCGCGATCTCGGGTGCGGCCGCGCCTGTAAACGAGGGGCGCTTGCCGTGGCGTACGTCGCCCATAAGCGTAAACTGGCTGATGAGGATGATCCCGCAGGAGCGTCCCCGGGCGACGATGTCGGCCATGGAAAGATTGGTTTTGCCCTCCTCGTCCTCAAAAATGCGGAGGCCGGTGAGCTTTTCGGCTATATAGTCGCAGTCGCGGTCATTGTCGTCTGGGCCTATACCCACGAGCACGTTAAGACCTTCGCCTATTTCTGATACTGTCTTTCCGTCGACCTCAACGGATGAGGACAGAACGCGCTGAACAACGCATCTCATAATGGTTCTCCTGTTTCTCTTACGATCATCTGACCGGGCGTATGACCTTGCTCACCGTGTCGATGGTCTCGAGCTTCCGGATGAGGAGGTCAAGCTGTGTGCGGTCGGTGATCTCCACTGTGACGTCCAGGTTCTGATAGTTGTCCTTGCTGTTTTTCGAGCTGAATGAGGTCATCCTGATGGCCATTTCGTTGATGGCATTGGCGACTTTGATGAGTGTCTGGCCGTCGTCAATGGCTTCGATCTTGATCTCGGCCGTGTGCTTGGAGGAACCGGGGATGTCGCTTGCCCATCTTACCTGTATCATGCGGCCGGAATCGATCTCGGCCATGGCCTTTACGTTGGGGCAGTCCGCTCTGTGAACGGATACGCCGCTGGTCCTTGTGGTATAACCCACTATCATGTCTCCGGGGACAGGATTGCAACAGCGGGCTATCTTCACCAGGCAGTTTGACATATCCTGCACGATAACGCCGTTGTCGGAGACGCTCTCGGGTTTGACCTTGGCGTCTTTGGCGGTCTTGAGGTTCATCGGCTCCTCGGCTGTCTGATTCGACTGCCTGCGCTTTGCGTATATGTCCTTCAGCCTGACGATGATCTTAAGAGCCGTGATGTCGCCGAAACCAAGGGCATTCAGCATGTCGTCCACGCTGCCGAAGTTGCTGCGCTTTAAGAACTCATCCACCGCCTCTTCGTCTTCAAACAGTTCCTGATAGGTCACGCCCTGGCGCTTCAGTTCCCTGTCGAGCATGACCTTGCCCAGTTCGATATTCTCCTCCTTGCGTTCCTTTTTGAACCATTGGCGAAGCTTGGATCTGGCTTCAGGGCTCTTCACGATCTTCAACCAGTCTCTGCTGGGTCCCCTGTTGGGAGCGTTGGATGTGATGATGTCTATCTTGTCCCCTGTTTTGAGGGTATAGGTGAGGGGCTTGAGCTCTCCGTTCACCTTTGCGCCCACCATGCGGTTTCCAATGTCGCTGTGGATGCAGTATGCAAAATCTATCGGCGTTGACCCGAGGGGAAGCACCTTGACGTCGCCCTTTGGCGTGTATACGAACACCTCGTCCGTGTACAGGTTCATCTTGAAGGTCTCAAGGAATTCGGAGGATTCCTCGTCGCGCTGGCTCTCGTAAAGCCTCTTGACCCACTCGTAGGTCTCAGATTCCTCCAGCTCCGCGTCTTTTTTTGTGCCCTCTTTATAACGCCAATGAGCAGCAATGCCCATCTCCGCCATGGCGTGCATCTCGTGGGTCCTGATCTGCACTTCGAAGGGAATGCCCTCGCTGGAAAGCACCGTGGTGTGGATTGACCTGTAGCCGTTGGGCTTCGGTCTTGAGATGTAGTCCTTGAAGCGCTTGTCCACAATATTGAACATGTTGTGGATGATGCCAAGCACCGAATAGCACTGGGCGTTGGTGTCCACGATTATGCGGATAGCCAGCAGGTCGTATATCTGGTCCAGACGCTTTTTGTTCTGGTCCATTTTGCGCTTTATGCTGTAGATGTGCTTGGGTCTGCCGTCCAGCTCCGCGTTGTGGATACCGTTCTCCTCAAGGGCCGCTCCCACCAAGGCGAGGATATTGGTTATGAAATCCTCCCGGTTTTTGCGGGTCATGTTGAGCTGCTGCTCTATTTCTTCATAACCAATGGGGTCCAGATACTTGAAGGAAAGGTCCTCCAGTTCCCATTTGATCTTGCTCATACCGAATCTGTGGGCAAGAGGCGCGTAGATCTCCAGAGTTTCCCTGGCTTTCTTCATCTGCTGGTCGGTGTTCATGTACTGAAGCGTCCGCATGTTGTGAAGTCGGTCCACCAGCTTGATAACGACCACCCGGGGATCCTCGGCAATGTGCATGACCATTTTACGGAGGTTCTCTGCCTGCTGCTCCTCCTTTGTCAGGTCGCCTATTTTTTTGAGCTTTGTGACACCGTCCACCAGTTCTGCGATGGTGGATCCGAACTCCGCCTGAACGTCGTCAATGGTAAGCGAGGTATCCTCCACCACGTCGTGAAGCATACCCGCCGCAATGCAGTCCGGCGCAGCGTGCATCTCCGCAAGAATAAGCGCCACTTCAATGGGATGGTCTATAAAAGGTTCCCCCGATTTGCGCTTCTGGCCCTGGTGCATATGATTTGCCACCTCGTACGCATGCATGATGCGATCCATATTGGCTCTGGGGTAGTTCTTTTTCGCAATTCTGATGATCTCGCGCACCTTTTTGAGATTCGCCTCGTTCTCTTCACGGGTCAGTTTCTCTGCCGGAGTCATCTCCTCGTTTTCCGGGGTATTTGTTTCGGTAACTTTCTCTTCTTCTGTCATTCTGCTCACCTCGCTTCCAGGACTTTATAAATTCCCGAATCCGAAAGGTTTCTCTTCTCTTTCATTTCAATAAATCTGTAGGAGCCTGCCTGCAGCCTTTCCACGAGGCCTACGTCGACGAAAACCTCCAGCGCATATTTCAGTTTGAACCAGGTAAAGACCGCCGCATTAGGGCCACCCTTTCTGCCGGCTTCGCGCCTGACGTTCATAACGTCTTTAAACGAAAACGCCGATCCCGCGCTCCGGAGCGTCCTGTATATCAGGCTGAGGTCCTCGCGGCTTACGTGAAAAGCACCAAATAGGTCATTTTCGTTATTTTCAAGAAGCTTTCCGTAGGAACGGTCCGTTGTCTCAGGTGCGGCCTGTTTGTCTCCTTCGATAAGGTCGATCACCTGTATCTGCACCGATCTTTTACCGTTAAACTCGTTCACGCCAAGGGTGTACGCCACGGCGGTGGGCCTTGAGCCCGCTATCATTTCATAGTACTTGATATCCTTGAAATTAACCCCGGAGACGAAATATCCTCCCCGGAAACGGAAGCCGAACTTAAGCACCTTGCCGGGATCGCCATACTTTGTGACCTCCATGCTTTCGATGCCGCCCGTCACGAATACAGGCACCTCGCAGCCCTCGCCAAACGGTTCGAATTTCTCGAGTTTTTCGGCATTTTCGATGGTTATGCACTCCGGCGGAAGATACATCAGCGCCTTCTCCGTATTGACCGGAGGAACAATGTCATTAAGCGCGCTGTCTTTTCCCGCAACGCATTCGCAAAGCTTATGGAGATTGCTCTCTTTTACGCTGAATCCACAGGCTTTTTTGTGGCCGCCGAAGGACACCATCAGATGCTTGTACGGCGTCAATACCTCCACCACGTTCACTATGCCCGTTCCCCGTACGGAAGCCTTGTATACCGCTTCGTCCTCCGGGGAGCCGGTGTCCCGGGTGAGGACACATATATTCTTCTTATACAGGTCACAAAGTCTCCCGGCCACCACGCCTATGAGGCCTTCCGGCCAGCTGTCGCCTTTTACAAATATGAAAGGCGCTTTTTCATCGTTTATCAGGTAGCTCTTCGGTGACGCTTCATACGTTGAAATGATCTTATCGACCTCATATTTTCTCTGCTCGCTGAGCTTGAGCACTGTTTGAAGGAGAGGCACCGCTTCCTTTTCGTTCTCCGCAAGGAGAAGTCTTACCGCATCGGCCGCAGAGCCCATACGCCCTGCCGCATTGAGCAGCGGAACCACATAATATGACAGGAACCCGGCAGTCATATCCTGAACGTTTTTGGAATTTGCTATCCTGTCGGCAATGAGCACGTTGAGCCCCGGAAACATGGTGTCCTTTATCATTCCGAGACCCAGTGTCACGATGGACCTGTTCTCCCCCTGAAGCTCCATGATATCGCCAACGGTGGCCACCGCCGCAAGAGGAAGGTAGTTTTCAATGCCGTCCGCCCCTATAAGGAACGATATCGCCTCGCAAAGCTTGTAGGCAACAACGCCGCCGCAAATATTTTTGGCAGGGTATTCCGAGTCATCCCTCTCTGGGTCGCAATTGGCAATGCTCTTCGGAAGAGGCCCCGTTATCTCATGGTGGTCTGTCACCACCACGTCTATTCCGAGGCTTTCGCAGTAATCCACCTCATCCGCGCAGGATATGCCGTTATCAACGGTCACGATCAGTGTGACGCCGATCCCGCTCAGCTCGTCAACGATCTTTTTCGAAAGTCCGTAGCCCTCACGCCTCTCCGGCACCCGCCACATAACGTTGCATTCAAGGGTATTCTTCAGAAAATCGTAAAGTATGGCTGTCGCGCAAACACCGTCGCAATCATAATCGCCAAAGACCGCGATCCTCTCTCCTGTGTCGGCTGCGTCAAGTATCCTGTCCGCCGCGGCATTGATATCGGGCATGAGGAAACAGTCGCATAGCCTGTGTGGTCCGAGGTCAAGGAAGCCCTCGGGATCCTCCGGCGAAAGTGCCTTTGCCACCGCATCTTCAAAGTCAAAAGAGCCGGGCTCCTTTTCGAATCCGGCGGGATCGTTGTATTCGCCTGAGATCTTCCATATATCGGAAAACATAGAGGCATCTCCCTTTCACTCTGACTTTGCGTTTAAAACCGGTGCGGCATTTTCCGCCCTTCACCGGCCACTTGATGTATTATAACATATTTTCCAAGATATAGGAAAAGACCTGATGAGCTCAGGTCTAATTTCCTACTGATTAAAAAATCGAATCAATATTTGCGCTTTCTGGCAGCTTCAGCTTTCTTCTTCCGCTTTACGCTCGGCTTCTCATAATGCTCTCTTTTTCTGCTCTCTGCAAGAACGCCCGAACGTACGGTCTCTTTCTTAAACCTCTTCAAGAGACTCTCATCTGACTCGTTTTCTCTGCGTCTGATAACTGACATTGTATTCCCCTCCCCCCGGTGATGACTATCTATCGGAGCGGGCCCTCGCGGGCATCGCGTTGAATAACGTGTTTCACAAACACGGAGTGCATTATATCAAATGCAATTGAAAGCGTCAACACTTTTTTGCTAAAAATTTACAAATGATATTGGTTTTGTAACAAATATAACAAACTTGTGGCATTGTCGTTTCCCTCGCCAATGAGTCACCCGGGCAGCCGGCCTCGTCCACCGCTGTGTGACCCGCGATCGTTTTTGTCTTGATTTAGGAATATAAAAATAATATAATGAGCTTTGGGCCAAAAAAGCCCTTTTCTATTTCAAAAATCGGAGGTATTTTATGTCCGGACATTCAAAATGGGCCAATATTAAGAGAAAAAAAGGCGCTGCTGACGCCGCAAGGGCGAAGATATTCACCCGTATAGGAAAAGAGATCCAGATTGCCGTAAGAGACGGCGGACCCAACCCAGACAATAACAGCAAGCTCAAGGATGTCATTGCAAAAGCCAAGGCAAACAACATGCCCAACGATAACATCCAGCGCTCCATCAAAAAAGCGTCCGGTGAAGGCGGCGGCGAGAATATAGAAGAGATCAGGTACGAAGGTTACGGCCCCGGCGGAGTTGCCATCATGGTCGACGTTGTGACCGATAACAGAAACAGGACCGCCTCCGAAGTGAGACACATTTTCGACAAGCACGGCGGAAACCTCGGAAACACAGGCTGCGTCGCTTTCATGTTCGATAAGAAAGGCGTGATCCTCATTGAAAACGACGGCGACATCGACGAAGAGACACTCATGATGGACGTTCTCGACGCCGGCGCCGAGGATTTCAATCCCACCGAAGAAGTGTTCGAGATCACCACAGACCCCTCCTCCTTCTCCGCGGTAAGCGAGGCCCTTGAAGCCAAGGGATACGTGCTGGCAGAGGCCGAGATCAAAATGGTTCCTCAGACCACCGCTCACCTTGATGACGAGAAGCAGATCGAGCAGATCGGCAAGCTTCTGGACGGCCTTGACGACAATGACGACGTGATCGACGTTTTCCACAGCTGGGACGAAGACGAATGATCATAAAAGCAGGTTTTCCGGCCCATGGGGCTGGATTTCTTGTATCTACTTACAAAAGGCAGGTTTTGAACAATGAAAAAATACGTAATTTGCATTACTCTGTGTCTTTTATTGGCGATCGCAACATGTCTTTCAGGCTGCGTGACCGCAACCGTTGAAAAAGATTCCACGCCAAAGCCCGCAGACGAGACAGCTCAGGCGACACCAGAGGCAGAGGAAACGCCCGAGCCGGAGACCACTCCCGAAGCAGAAGACACTCCTGTTCCGGAAGAGAGCCCTGACGACCGCACCGTTTCATTTTATGGTGTAAAGTTTACCATTCCCGAAGGTTTTAAAGAGACAAGTCAGAACGGTGTTGTCACATATGTTCCTGAAGATTATCCCGCTCACTCCGACAGCATCAATACGATCTTCAGCTCAGTCGACACAGATGCCGGCACGATCTCCAAAGAAAGTATTGAAGAACCATTAAAGAGCGCCCTTGGCATTGAAGGGTTAAGCAGATTCGACGTCACCAAGGCAGAGATCGGCGGGAAAGATTCCGATATCATTTTTTACAGTTTTGTTCTTAACAACATCGAGCTTGAAATGGAACAGTTGATCCTTCACCCGGGCAACGGTGCCGTAACAATAACGATATCGACCGTGTCAGGTGAATACAAAGAGGCATTCGAAGCTTTCAAATCAAGCATCGTTTTTGAATAAGACCCGGTAAATCGACAGAAACTGAATTTCGGTTATTTCAGGCGGCAGGCAGGTCAAGGCTCTGCCGCTTTTTTATATACAAAAATCCCGAGCTTATGGCTGAGACATTCACCTCGGGAATTTCATGTACACCACTACTTAGAGATGTGCACTCTTTTCAAATAGATTTCTATAGTCTAAGTAACGCAGGAATCTCTTCGCCTTTATTACCTTTATACCATTGTGGTTGTTCTATAAAGCCAAATGAAGCATAGAGTTTTTTCGCCACTTCATTTTCCGGTTCGTAGCTTAACCAAATGTTATCAGCCTTGCCACATGGTAGGGTGCGCATATAATCTAAGGCAAGTTCCATAGCTTTTCTACCATAGCCTCTACCTTGGTAGCGCTTATCAATCATGAATCTCCACAAGCAGTAACTATTCTTGGCCATTTTGATGAATTCCGGATCCTCACCCTTAAAGTCGTCATCGTTAGCGCCATAGCCAATCATTAAGAATCCAATTGGCTTACCATTCTTGCAAATAGCAAAAGGAAGAGCTGCTCCCCCATTAGTGATGGCTACATATGCTTCTGCAAGAGAATTAGCGTTACTAGCTACAAAGCTCTTTTGTTTTCTTGATACACTTAATCCCCAGATAGTTTTTACGTAATTATAATAAGTGATTTTTTCTAATGTAATAGTTTCCATATCTGTTATCCTTTATCATTTTAACTATGTTGATTAGCCTAATGTTTCTAATACATTCCTAAGAGGTTTTATACTATTTATCACCACTTCATAGACTATTGTGAAATCTGTATTTGTACTATAGTACATTTGGCACATATAATCAATGGTTACATGCCATTTTGTCATATTTTGAGTTATCTTGTGTGCCATTTTGTCATAGTGAAATATCATGGTAAAAGAAAAAGTGCTGACACAATTGTATCAACACTGTTCTTTCCATCTGTCAAGAAATACAACATTTAATACAATTCCGTACCCCAGCAAAAAAGTTCGTACCCTAGACCTAGTTTCGCACCCTTTTGTTGTGATACTAGATTGTCATTTCAATGTAATTTCAATTCCTAACACACCATACTTATCTATATTATCCTTTGAATAATACATTAACATATCATTTGGATTAGCTGTTTCATCTTCTTTATATCCAATTGAAATCCTATTATGATTCTTATAAAGTTCTTCAAAACTATTATATTTGTAAATTTTGATTACTTCACATATTAATTCTTCATTAGTCTCTGTGTTTGTAAACTCTATTTCATCACCTATCTCGATTTTACTTCTTTTTTCATCATTAAGACGCATTTCGATAGTCTTCCATCCATCTTTTATTGCCTCGAAAGAATCATTCCACAAATTCATTTTATGCTTCATCAATAACCTCCCAATATCCACCTTTGTCTGGGCCTTGATGCTTAATTATTCCTTTTTCTTGCAATTTATTTAAGTGATGTCTAATGCTTCCTTCGGTCTTATTTAAAATTAATGCAAGATCTTTTCTCGAGATTTTACCATTACTTTTTAGTATTTCAATGATCTCTTTATCAATGTTTTCTGGTTGTTTACTGTCAGTTTTTCTGGCAGCAGTATTAAAACCGTCGCGATTAAATGGAATAACCACATTGATATAAAAATCAGAAAAAACATAAGCATCTTCTCCATAAACCTTTACAACCGATGGCACTCCATGTCCACTTTCTTCAGCAAAATTACAAGCTCTAAAGATATCAAACAATTGTTTATTAACTGGTTCACTTTTTCCTCTTAAAAATTGTTCTTTTGTTAAAGTCTTTGGAATACCTCCAAAAGACTCAATTTCTAATCTATCCCTATAAACATAAATGCCTGGGTGGTTGCTTTCACTCCACTTATTATGTACGCATGCATTTATCCAAGCTTGTTCAAACGCTTCAGTATCAAACATTTTTATTTCTTTTCTAGGTGTAGTTTCCAAATTTATAAACGTTTGATTGATTGAGTTAATATAATTCTTTGCCTGCTCCATAGCCAATAGCAAGCATTTCCCACCAAACTCTTCTCTACTTAAATATTGAGTCTTGTCATTAGATGAGAATGTGGCAACATTAATAACAATATCGTTTTTATCAGATAAAATTTCAGCCAGATAGTTATATTCACCATTCTTTGTTACTAGATGGTAATTATCTAAAAATGTATTTTCTGAAATGTGGTTGTCATTAGATAAAAGATAATTCTTAAGAATCTTAAAAGTTAAATCTTTTCTTCTTGAAGGAATATCTATTATATTTTGTTCATGAATCTGTAAAGATTTAATAAATCTATCCTGAATTTCTTCGGGTAGTAGGCTTTTACAAGATGAACCAATACGAACATAGCAACCTGCTTCAGACATACCATACTTTTTAATATAAAACAATTGATTACCTTTCTTTACCTCAATTTTAATAATGTTCTTTCCTTCAAGTATTTCGTGATATTGATTTACAAATGAAACACATCTTGGTGAAATTTGATCTGTTATGATATCAGATATTTTTCTCATGTTTTCATCGATATTATTCACCCCAATAACTTCTCGATTGTTTTTTATACCTAGATAAATAGTGCCCCCATCTGTATTCAAAAATGCGACAATCTCCTTGGCTAAAGAACTATTTAATATTTCTTTTAATTCTATATTATTATCCTCATCAACAAACATATTTAAATCCTCCTACGATTATATTATATCACAAGAACAACCAGAAAACAACCAGAAAACAACCAGAAAATTTTTTAATGAGACACTTAACAAATATAATGTTCGTGCTTTTGATAGTTAATTCGTGCTTTTTATTATCAAATCGTGCTTTTCATAAAATGCCTGCATATTAAAAAGGCAAAGAAAAGAGGACTACTTCACCTAAAATAAAGTAATTTATGCCTAAAATAAGCGAAATAACCCTTAAAAATGAAAAAAGGACTGATATTTTTGGTATCAATCCTATTGTTTCAATATGGAGCCTCTAATCAGATTCGAACTGATGACCTCATCCTTACCATGGATGCGCTCTACCTACTGAGCTATGGAGGCATGTTGGAGCGGGTAAGGGGAATCGAACCCCCATGGTCAGCTTGGGAAGCTGAAGTTCTGCCACTGAACTATACCCGCAGTGGACTCTAATACCGCGGCTGTCATTTCAGCGCGGATTAGAGTATAACACATCGAAAAAAACAATGCAAGCCTTTTTCTTCGTAACAAGGCCACTTTTTAGGTCGACGTGGGCCCCTTATTAATTTTTACCTATTACCTCTTACTTATTACTTTGGGCGGCACCCCTCAAACTATTACCTCTTACTTATTACTTTGTCCGGCACCGCTCGCGTCTCGCACCTTGCATCTCGTCACTTGGCTGCACTCCGTGCAGAATCGCTCCTCGATGAAATGCGGTCGACGCCTTTTTACCTATTACTTTTTACCTTGAGCGGCACCCCTTTAACTTCACCTTTCCGGCACCTTGATCGTATTCAAAAACTGCTTGTTGGTCGCAGTCTTGGACAGATTGTCGATGACCGCCTCAGTGATGTCCTTGGCGCTGTTTACATTGGCGAAGGACCTTCTCAGCGCATATATCTTGTCAAGTGTGGACGGCGGGAGGAGAAGTTCCTCTTTGCGGGTTCCGGATAGCGTGATGTCGATGCTGGGGAAAATGCGTCTCTCGGCAAGGGACCTGTCCAGGTGAAGCTCCATGTTGCCGGTGCCCTTGAATTCCTCGTAAATAACGTCGTCAAGTCTGCTGCCAGTGTCCACAAGAGCGGTGGCAATGATGGTGAGGCTTCCGCCGCCTTTGATGTTTCTGGCGGCGCCGAAAAATTTCTTGGGTTTGTAAAGAGCTGCGGGATCAAGACCTCCAGAGAGCGAACGTCCCGAGGGTGTGACCTCCTGGTTGTAGGCTCTGGCAAGACGCGTGATACTGTCCATAAGGATCACCACGTCCTCGCCCATTTCCACCATGCGCATCGCATGCTCGAGACAGAATTCGGACACCGCCACGTGCCTCGACGTCATCTCGTCGAAGGTCGAAGCCACGACCATGGCGTTGACCGACTCCTTGATGTCGGTGACCTCCTCGGGGCGCTCGTCGATCAAGAGCATTATAAGATGCACGTCCGGGTAGTTGCGGAGGAGAGAATTGGCGATGGTCTTAAGGAGAACGGTTTTACCTGCTTTCGGAGGAGAAACTATGAGTCCGCGCTGGCCCTTGCCAATTGGGGCAAACATGTCGATGATCCTCGTTGCGTATTCGCCGGGTGTTACCTCAAGGGTGAAACGCTCGTCCGGGTATGTGGGTATGAGGGAGTCAAACGTTGGCCTTGAGGTTACGTTTTCGGCTATAATTCCGTTGATCTCGCACACGGTGGTGAGCGCGTACTGGGCGTTGAACTCCTTTGACTGGGGCTTTGCCTTGCCGGTGATCATGTCGCCTGTTCTCAGCAGATGGCGCCTGATGAGCGGTGGCGGCACAAAAATGTCCTTGGTTCCGGGGTACAGCGTCTCAGCTCTCAAAAAGCCATAGCCGTTCTGGTTTATCTCAAGGATACCGTAGCAAGTAAACTCTTTTTCCTCTTCCGGCTGTCTGACCTCGACTGCTTCGGGCTCATTATTGGAAAGCCTTTGAGCCTCCCTCTCCTGGGCTCTCGCCTCTTCTTTTGCGGTGTCAATATCCGCGGGCTCAGGTGTCCGTTCATAAGGATATGAACCAAAGGGATCTCTTCTTGGCTGATCGCCCTGGTTTCTCACGTCGCTTTGGCGCTGTCGCAGGTCGTTCTGGCGCCTCATGTCGCTTTGGAAGCGGTTGTCCTGCGCATATCTTCCGCTTTGGTTCCGCTGATCATAGGGTCTCTGCTGTCCTGCGCGGTTTCCGTTCTGACGGGGATTCTGCTGGTCATAGCCCCCCTGGCGCCGGTCCTGATAGTTCATAAAAATCGCCTTCCGCTCCATCTCTTTTTCGATGTCTCTTCTGAAGGCCGCGGCGCTTCTCTGTTCGGGCGTATAATTATTTCTGTAGCTTCTGTTTTCGGAAGACTGTCTTTTTTGCGGCTGAGCAGGCGCAGGTGTCTTGGTGGCCTCCTCCGCGGGAGTCTGCTGTTCCTCCTTTGTCTCTTCCTTTGCCGGAGCTGCGGCCTTTGCTTCTTCCTGCGGAGCTTCGGTGGCGATCTTCTTCGGTCTTCCCCGTTTAGGTTTTACCTGCTCCTCTTTTTCAGGCTCCTTCGGCTGTTCGTTACCGTCCGGGGAGCCGGCGGAAAGCAAAGCTTTGATGATTTCGGGCTTTTTCATTGAAGCGGCATCGATACCGACAGCAGCGGCAATAGCCCTCAGGTCCTTTACAGACTTCTTGTTGAGCTCATCCTGTGGGTTCATATGATAAAATCAGTCTCCTTTATAGATAATCGGTCCAAAAACCAATGTTATATTCCTGTTCTGTGTGAATTTTATGTAAGCTGATATGCATCTTTAGCGATGCGGTCATTTATGATAATGGGTAAAGAAAAAATGAAAGAAAAGAAACCGGTGAAAAACCAATGATGCGATGAATAATCTGAATGTCCGGCAGGTGATCATGCCGGACCCCGCTAAAGTTTTGCGGAGCCCGGCATCCTATATTTAATGATTACTGTTCTTCCTCACTATAGAGGTTGACGAGTTTCTTGAGGTGTGCGTAACGGTCTGTGGAGTTTTCCTCAGCCTCGGCAAAGAGTTTCTCTGCTCTGTCGGGGAATTCTCTTGTAAGTCTCGAGTAGCGTGCCTCGTTCATAATGAAGTCTCTGTAGCTGGTGGAAGCTTCCTTGGAGTCTACGCTGAAAGGATTCTTTTTCTCGGCCTTGAGAGCGGGGTTGAATCTGAAGAGATTCCAGTATCCGCAGTCCACAGCCTTCTTCATCTCAGCCTGGCAGTTTGTCATGCCGCCCTTAATGGAGTGCATCTCGCAGGGAGCGTAGCCGATGATGAGGGACGGTCCGTGGTAAGCCTCAGCCTCTGTGATCGCCTTGATGGTCTGGTTCATGTCGGCACCCATAGCTATCTGGGCAACGTAGATGTAACCGTAGGACATTGCGATCTCGGCAAGGCTCTTCTTGGCGATGGCTTTACCTGCAGCCGCAAACTGTGCCACCTGGCCGATCTGCGACGCTTTAGAAGCCTGTCCACCGGTATTTGAATATACCTCGGTATCGAATACCATGATGTTCACGTCTTCGCCGGAAGCCAGCACGTGATCAACGCCGCCGAAACCAATGTCGTAAGCCCATCCGTCTCCGCCGAATATCCAAACGGATTTCTTGGAGAGGTAATCTTTTTCAGCGAGGATCTCTTTTGCTTTATCGCATCCGCAGGCCTCAAGAGCAGCTACCATTTCTTTCGTAGCGGCAGCGTTTGCTTTTCCGTCGTCCAGAGTTGCAAGATATTTGTCAACCGCGGCCTTAACGTCGGGCTTCTCGGCAACCTCGCTGAGTTTTCTCACCTTCTCGATGAGTCTCTCGCGGATAGCTTTCTGGCCCAGGTACATACCGAGGCCGTGCTCAGCGTTGTCCTCAAAGAGGGAGTTCGCCCATGCGGGTCCTTTGCCTTCAGCTGTTGTGGTGTACGGCGATGTTGCGGCAGGTCCGCCCCAGATGGAGGAGCAGCCGGTGGCATTGGATATGTACATTCTGTCGCCGAAGAGCTGTGTGATAAGTCTTGCGTAGGAAGTCTCTGCGCAGCCTGCACAGGAGCCGGAGAATTCCAGGAGAGGTTTCTTGAACTGGCTGGAAATGACGTTTGTTCCGCAGATCTCGGGTTTCTCGGAAACTTTCTCAACACAGTAGTCGAATACTTTCTGCTGGTCGATGACTGTTTCCATCGGAACCATCTTGAGAGAATTTGTGGGGCAGACACCGATACATACGCCGCATCCCATACAATCGAGAGGAGATACCGCAAGTGTGTACGTGTAGTTCGTCTTGACCACCGGCTTCGGAGCCTTTTTCATGTTCTCGGGAGCACCGGCCAGTTCTTCGTCATTAAGAGCAAACGGTCTGATGGTTGCGTGAGGACATACGAATGCGCATCTGTTGCACTTTGCGCAGGTCTCTGCGTTCCATGCGGGAACCATGACCGCAACGCCTCTTTTCTCGAAGGCAGAAGCGCCCTGGCAGAAGGTGCCGTCCGCATAATCGTTGAAAGCGGATACCGGGAGGGAGTCGCCGTCCATTCTGGATACGGGGTTAAGGACTTCCTCGACCATCTTCTCGAGAGGAGTGGACTCGTCGGTAGCTTTCTCCTGAGCCTTGAGCTCGATCTTCTTCCATGCGGAAGGAACTCTGACCTTCTTGAAGGCGGTGACACCGGCGTCAATGGCCTTGTAGTTCATGTCAACGATATCCTGGCCCTTCTTCGAGTAGGACTTGTAAGCGGCCTTCTTCATGTAGTCAACAGCTTCCTCGATAGGCATTACGTTCGCAAGAGCGAAGAATGACGCCTGGAGAATGGTATTGGTTCTCTTACCCATACCGATCTTGGCGGCCAGGTCGATAGCGTTAACTATGTAAAGCTGGATCTTGTTCTTTGCGATGTAGAGCTTTGCTTCATCGGAGAGATGGTGCTCAAGCTCCTTTGCGCTCCACTGGCAGTTGATCAGGAACACACCGCCGGGTTTAACGTCGTTTACCATCTTATATCCCTTGGTTACGTATGAGGGGTTATGGCATGCAACGAAATCGGCCTTGTTGATGTAGTAAGGGCTCTTGATGGGCTTATCGCCGAAACGGAGGTGGGAAATGGTCACGCCGCCGGTCTTTTTAGAGTCATACTGGAAATATGCCTGAACGTACTTGTCCGTGTGATCGCCAATGATCTTTATGGAGTTCTTGTTTGCGCCGACTGTGCCGTCTCCGCCGAGACCCCAGAACTTGCACTCGATGGTTCCTTCCGCAGCGGTGTTCGGAGCGGCTTTCTCAGGGAGTGAAAGGTATGTGACGTCGTCGTTTATACCGATGGTGAAGTGCTTCTTCGGAGCCTTCTTTGCCAGTTCATCGTAAACTGCGAATATGCTGGACGGAGGAGTATCCTTGGAACCGAGACCATAGCGTCCGCCGATGACGGTGGCTTTTCTGCCCTGTGCCTCAAGAGCTGCTACAACGTCGAGGTAAAGAGGTTCGCCGAGAGCGCCGGGCTCTTTTGTTCTGTCAAGAACAGCGATCTTCTTCGCGGTGGCGGGGATAGCTTCAACGAGTTTCTCTGCTGAGAAAGGACGGTAGAGACGGACTTTTACGAGACCGACCTTCTTGCCTTTCGCTGTGAGGTAGTCGATGACTTCTTCTGCAACGTCGCAGATAGAACCCATAGCGATGATAACTTTATCCGCATCGGGTGCGCCGTAGTAGTTGAAAAGCTTATAGTCTGTTCCGAGCTTTTCGTTTATCTTAGCCATGTATTCTTCAACGATTCCGGGAACCGCGTCATAATACTTATTGCATGCTTCTCTGTGCTGGAAGAATATGTCTCCGTTTTCGTGGGAACCGCGCATTACGGGGTGCTCAGGATTGAGAGCTCTCTTACGGAACGCGTCAACGGCGTCCATGTCACACATTTCCTTGAGGTCGTCGTAGTTCCAGACGTCGATCTTCTGGATCTCGTGGGAAGTACGGAAACCGTCGAAGAAGTTGAGGAACGGAACTCTGCCCTTGATAGCTGCCAGGTGAGCTACGGGAGCCAGGTCCATGACCTCCTGAGGGTTGGTCTCAGCCAGCATCGCAAAACCTGTCTGACGGCATGCATACACGTCGGAATGGTCTCCGAAAATATTGAGAGCATGGGACGCAACACATCTGGCGGAAACATGGAAAACTGCCGGGAGAAGCTCGCCGGCGATCTTATACATATTCGGGATCATCAGCAGAAGACCCTGCGAAGCCGTATATGTGGTGGTCAGAGCACCGGATCCGAGAGATCCGTGAACAGTACCTGCGGCGCCGGCCTCAGACTGCATCTCAATGACCTTGACATTACTGCCGAAGATGTTTTTCAAGCCCTGAGCCGACCACTGATCAACATAGTCTGCCATAGGGCTTGAAGGTGTAATCGGATAAATTCCGGCAACTTCCGTGAACGCGTACGATACGTGCGCGGCGGCCTGGTTACCGTCCATCGATTTCTTTTCTCTTGCCATAAAATTGATAACCTCCTTAGGGTTTATATCCTGAAGAAGTATAAAACTTCAGGTAGTTTTTGTCAACCGCAATAACCGTCTGTTAGGCTTTATTTTGGATCTTTTTAAGCTTTTTTAGGGATGTTCTCAGACAGTGCGTCACGGGCCTCCTCCACCGGGTTTTAAGAGTCCGTATCCGCCGCTTCAAATATCATTTTCATCTTTCTGCTGACCGCGCTCCGTGTGACCGGCGGTATCTGAAGGGACCCCAGTTCCGTGTGGTTCATTTCGGGATTGGCGAGTCTGAACTCGGCCAGTATTCTGAGGTCGTCCGGCAGGTAATCGAAGCCGCCGTTTGCTTTCAGCTTTCTTATCGCCAATACCTCACGCTCTGATAC
The DNA here is from genome assembly GCA_017444825.1 of Clostridia bacterium. Taxonomy (GTDB): domain Bacteria; phylum Bacillota; class Clostridia; order UBA1212; family UBA1212; genus UBA1212. Next base: position 76,531 of record JAFSVU010000027.1, on the reverse strand, counting down.
GCGCCTTGATTTTTCGATATTGGCGTAGTCGCAGTTCATCACGCGGTTCACGTTGTTGCTGACCTCCCGTTCTGTCTTCGCCACCTGGAATCTGATGGACTCACCCGGCGCACCGGCAATGGTAAGGAAATCGCTTACCCCCTCCGCGTTTTTGATATAGCAGACGTACTTGTCCCGCCTCTTCGAGAAGCCGCTTTTTATTGAGAAACTCGCAAGTATCCTTTTGCAGCACTCCGCGGTGCCCTGGTCTCTAAAATATATTTCAATATAGCTTTTCGGGGCGTCGGGAGCGGATACAGTGCCCGTAAGCGCAAAGAAGGCCCTCACCGCAGATGCCCTGCAGCAGTCTTTTTCAAGGATATCGTCCAGGCGCGAGATGTCCGTAAATTGCGACCCTGCAAAGAATTTTGCGAAAGCTCCGGGCTTTACCGCCCCCGCATTTTTACCGTCTGTCTCAAAAAAAGCGCCTGTATCATCGCCGCTTCCCGACAGTTTCTTTACGATGAACCTTATTCTGGAAAACAGATCCTCGTTTTTAACCGCCACAGTGCCGGTGCTGAATACATCCTCAGGCTTTGAGCAGCCGCAGAGGCCGCAAAGATATACAAACAGCTCCGTTTTTCTGCAGCATTGGTTTTTAAGGTCTGACCAGAGAAGTGTTTTTCTGACTTGAAGGGTGTAGGACATCGGCTGAAGACAAATGTTTCCGGCCCGGGGACAATGACCTCCGGACCGGATGTTTAACGATAGTGTTTATTCAAGCACTGTGAGCTCATGCATCGCTCTTGTTGCGGCGGTGTAGAACATATTGGTTCCCAGTTCCTCGTCGTACTTCACCATGCTGCCGCCCACGTTCATGAGAAGGACAGAATCAAATTCGAGTCCCTTGGCGAGATAGACCGGAAGGAAATGGAACCTGTCACTGCCGGCGTTTTCGGGTATCGAAGCCTTTTCCATCAGCTTTTTGCTTTCCGTGCCCGAAGCGGTGATGACGCAGCATCTGGTGTAGCTTGAGGCGGCCGACTTTTCGATCCACTTATTCAGCTCCGATGCGATGTTTTCCTCAAGATCACCGGGCTCCGCGGAAACGTTTATGACCTCCGGCTCTCCGCCCTCTCTCACGCAGGATATCTCGTTCTCTCTGCCGGTCCTGGCCTTTGCGAATTCCGAGATCTGCTTTGTGGAGCGGTAGTTTACGTTCAGCTCGTATTTTTTGAAATACCTGTTTTTGAATATATCTTTGATGCGCTCCGCGTAGTCGTCCGAGTTCGCGAACACGTTCTGCGCTATGTCGCCGGCAAAAAGCATATTGGCTTTTCCGTAGCGGGACTTGATGATGGAGAGCATCACCGGAGAAAGATCCTGGGCCTCGTCGCAGAACACGTAGAACACGTCGTTCTCCTCGTAATTATCGTCGATCCTCGTTATGAGATATGCGATGGCCACCGCGTCCTCAAACATGAAGACCTCGTTGTTGTAATCGTCGAATTTCGCTACGTATTCGGCATATTCATCGCCAAGGCTTTCGGCAAACTCTTTGCTTGTGAAAAGCCCTCTGTATATCTGATCAAAGCCCTCGTCCTTCAGCATTGAGGCAATGGAGGTCTTGATGGTAAACACCGCATCCTCGTCCATGATCCGGTTCTTGGCTATAAGGCTCTCGCTGATGGCGTTGATGCGGCTCTTTGCGGGGAGATAGGAAAATTCGTATTTGAACAGAAACTCCAGGTCCTCGCCCTTTATCCTGTACTCCTTGGAGCCTCCGGAGTCGCCCACCTCGTAAATGATATCCTTTGCCTCGAAATTGTGGTTCTCGTAGAAAAGCACGTATTTGTCGAGGATCTCCAGGAACTTTTCGCTGTTCTTGAACTTTACGGAAGGCGCCAGCTTCCCCTCTTTGTCGTCCAGCATCCGCTCGACGGAGTTGTCCCTTGGCGAATACTCTATCTTGTGGAGGTCTGTGATAAACCTGATGAGGTATTCCTGGGTCATGGAGGTGACGTTTTCCTCGCCAAGGTCGGGAAGTATGTGTGAGATGTACTCCGCGAATGCGCCGTTGGGCGAAAGCACCACTATGTTGCTGTTCCGTATCTTGTCCCTCATGGCGTACATAATATACGCTATCTTGTGCATTGCAACGGATGATTTTCCGCTGCCCGCGCAGCCCGCAATAACGTGAACGCCGTCAATGGTGTCCCTGATGATCCTGTTCTGATCCTTCTGGAGGGACGAGGCGATGACCTTCAGCCTGTCTGTGGCGTTTTCGGAAAGTATCTCCCGCAGGAACTCGTCATCAGAGGGCATGTTGATGTTCTGCACCGTGGTGAGTTCCCTGTTATTCCATCCGAAGCGTTTTTTCTCGGTGAGGCGGCCTTTTCTCTCCCCTGTTTTTGCGATATAACTGGTCTCCCCGGGCTCGCTTTCGTAGTAAAGAGAGCATACGGGAGCACGCCAATCGATAATGACGGGAAGGTAGTCGTTAAACAGTGAATACACGCCAATGTAATACACCTTCGACCTGTCGCCGTCCTCAAACCTGACCTTTCCGAAATAGGGGGACTCAAGCTGCTTCAGGAGCTTCCTCTTGTTCTGCTGGGAGCTGTCGTATCTCGTGAGGTTGGAGTGCTCAAACTGCAGCCAGTCCTGTCTCTCATCCGTGTGCATTTCACGGTAAAAATCGATAAAGTACTGCCTGTCGCGTCTGACGTCCTCCTCCTGATTTTTGATGGTCTCGTCAAGAGCGTCCAGCTGCTTCATAATAACGGACACGATCTCTTCACCGTGGGCGACCTCAGCCTCAAACTCTTCCTTTGTCAGTTTGTTTTTGTCGGACATATGTAAGTCTCCTCCGGGATTCACACTCCCGTTATCAAAAGCTTTCCGTCAACCAGATCAACGGATACGGTCTTAACGCCATTCAGCTCGCCTCTTAGCATCTTCTCTGCCAGGTCATCCTCGATGTTCTTCTGGATAAACCTTCTGAGGGGCCTTGCGCCGTATTCCTCTTCATAGCCGTTTTTAACGATATAACCAATGGCGTCATCTGACACCTTGAGCTCCATGCCGTGGGATCTGCACTGGGTCTCCACTTCTTTTAACATCAGCTTCGTTATGGCTGTGAGAGACTCGTTTGAAAGTGAATCAAAGAGAACGATCTCGTCGATCCTGTTAAGGAATTCAGGCCTGAACACCTTCTTGAGAGCGTTCTCCGCCGCCAGCTGGGCATCGCCTGTGGCGTCATTGGCGCCGAATCCCAGAGATACGCCGTTCTGCTTTCCGTAGGCGTTTGTGGTAAGAATGATGACCGTGTTTTCAAAGTTCACCACTCTTCCCTGGCTGTCGGTAAGCCTGCCGTCGTCCAGTATCTGGAGAAGCATGTTGAAGACGTCCGGATGGGCCTTCTCGATCTCGTCAAAAAGGATCACCGAATAGGGATGTCTGCGGACCTTTTCGGTAAGCTGTCCCGCTTCGTCATAACCGACGTATCCGGGAGGAGCTCCGATAAGCTTTGCCACAGTGTGCTTTTCCATGTACTCCGACATGTCGAGCCTTATCATAGACTCGGTGGTGCCGAAGAGCAGTATGGAAAGCTGCTTTACAAGCTCGGTCTTGCCCACGCCCGTAGGTCCCGCGAAAATGAAGGAAGATGGTTTGTAGCGCTTTCTGAAGCCGGATCTGTTCCTTCTGATGGCCCTGGCAACGCACGACACCGCCCTGTCCTGGCCGATAACGTGCTGTTTGAGCTCGTCCTCAAGCTTAAGAAGCCTCTCGGCCTCCTCGGTGCTTATCATCTGAACGGGAATGCCCGTCCAGGTCTCGATCACCTTGGCCACGTCTTCGTAAGTCACGTCCACGCGGCTGTTTTTGTCAAGCTCCTCGATCTCGGCGTTCAGCCTTGCGATCTCGGAGGTCTTGTCCGCCCTCTTCTTATAAAGCTCGGTCTGGGCGTTCTCGTCCACCACGACCTCGCCGTTAAGATTGGTCACGACGGAGGGTTTTGACTGGGAGTCCGCGATCTCTGCGTCAAGCTTTGCGATCTCCTCCTCCACTGCCGCGATCTCCAGTTTTTTATCGTGGATCATCTCGGGGACCTTGTTGCGGAGATTAGCCCTTGAGCAGGATTCGTCGAAAACGTCTATCGCCTTGTCCGGCAGGAACCTGTCGTTTATGTACCTCTCCGAAAGCCTCACGCAGTCCTCAAGGAGAGCATCCGAGATGTTGACCATGTGGTACGTCTCGTATGTGTTTCTGAGGCCCTTCAGTATCTCGACGGTGTCCGCGATCGAGGGTTCCTCCACCATGACAGGCTGGAAACGCCTTTCGAGAGCGCCGTCCTTTTCGATGTACTTCCGGTATTCCTTCAGAGTGGTGGTTCCTATGATCTGTATCTCGCCTCTTGAGAGCGCAGGCTTCAGTATATTCGCCGCGTTGAGAGATCCCTCCGCTTCACCGGCGCCAATGATGCTGTGGAGCTCGTCGATGACAAGGATGATGTTTCCCGCCTTCTTGACCTCGTCAATGGTGCCCTTCATTCTGCTCTCGAACTGTCCCCTGAACTGGGTACCCGCAACTATCGCCGTAAGGTCCAGCACCACCACGACCTTGTTCTGAAGGCCGAAGGGGACCTCTCTCTTTACGATCCTCTGGGCAAGGCCTTCGGCAATGGCAGTCTTACCGACGCCGGGCTCGCCAATGAGGGCAGGATTGTTTTTGGTCCTGCGGTTGAGTATCTGGATGACTCTGTCAGTCTCCCGCTCTCTTCCCACGACCCTGTCGAGTTTTCCCTCGCGTGCCCTCTTGTTAAGGTCGATGCCGTAATTCGAAAGGAACTTGAACTTGCTGAGGTCAAACTCGCCCTTGTCCTGATCCTTTTTGTTGCGGGACTTTTCTTTTTTAGTCGTTTCGCTCCGAGCTTCCCCTGAGGCGGCCTCGTTTTCGGAATTTCTCATATTTCCTCCCATGAGCTGCTCAAAAAACTTCTTGAGGTTTGGGGTATTCGTGGCAGACTTCCTGCTCTCGGCGTCCTTGTCCTCGATATCGTCTGACTCATCATCTCCGTCGTCGTCACGGGTCTCATCCATTCCTGACATCGCTCCGGGAAGGCCGTTCTCCTCGAGATCGTTTATCATGCTGTCGATGTCGTCGGACATCTCCTCCAGATTGTCCTCGGTGATGCCGAAACGGTCCATGAAGTCCTTTATCTGGGGAAGTCCCATTTTATATGCGCACTGGATGCATATCTTCTTTGTTCCCCTCTTGTTTCCGCTCTGGTCCATCTCCGTGATGTACACGGTAGGCTTTCTTTTGTGGCAAATGGCGCAGAGTTCTTTATCTTTATCCATCAGTCGACTCTCCTGTATACAAAAAACTTGTGAATTGTCTTCTTTTATTTATTCCTGTTTGGGGGTCTGTATTTTTCTTGTCAAACCTCCGTGACCCAAAAAACCGGGTTAATATTAATACCACATCCGGGCACAAAAGTCAAGACACCTGCTTCAAGGTTGATTTAATCTAAAATTAGGGCAAAACCTTTCTAAGGTACAGTCCGGTGTAGGAGCTGTCGTTTTGTGCTATTTCTTCGGGAGTTCCCTTGGCGATGACCGTACCTCCCCTGTCGCCCCCCTCGGGCCCCAGATCTATGACGTAGTCCGCCGACTTGATCACGTCCAGGTTGTGCTCTATAACAAGCACGGTATTCCCGCCGTCGGTGAGCCGCTGGAGTATCTCTATGAGACGCTTTACGTCGTCCGTGTGGAGACCCGTCGTGGGCTCGTCCAGAATATAAAACGTCCTGCCCGTCGCCCTCTTTGAAAGCTCCGTGGCGATCTTGACTCTCTGGGCCTCTCCGCCGGAAAGCAGTGTGGAAGGCTGTCCCAGCTTCAGGTAGCCGAGACCCACGTCGTTCATCGTATTTATCTTGGCAGCTATTCTCGGGATGTCGGCAAAGAACACCGCGGCCTCCTCAATGGTCATGTCCAGCACCTCGGCAATGTTTTTGCCCTTGTAGTGTACAGCCAGTGTCTCCCTGTTGTATCTGGCGCCGCCACAGACCTCGCAGGGCACCGAAATATCCGGCAGGAAGTGCATCGGGATCTTCAGTATGCCGTCGCCGGAGCAGGCCTCGCATCGTCCGCCCTTGACGTTGAAGCTGAACCTTCCGTTCTTGTAGCCCTTCGCCCTGCTCTCAGGCGTCATGGCAAACAGCTCTCTTATGAGGTCGAAGGCACCCGTGTATGTGGCGGGGTTGGACCTTGGCGTCTTTCCTATTGGCGACTGGTCGATGACCACAGCCTTGTTGAGGTTCTCTACGCCCTCCATCGAATCGTACTCCCGGGTCTTCGGCCTTGCGCCGTTCAGCTCGCTCTGAAGGGAATCCGCGATAATCATATTTACCAATGAGCTCTTTCCGCTGCCGCTGACGCCGGTGATGCAGGTAAACACGCCAAGGGGTATGTCCACGTCAATGTTTTTCAGATTGTTCTGCCTGGCCCCTTTAATAGTGAGGAAAGCGCCGGAGCCTTTTCTCCTCGTTTTTGGAACCGGGATGTACAGTTTACCCGAGAGGTATTTTCCGGTCAACGACTCCTCGCACTCCAGTATCTCCTCCGGTGTCCCCGCAAAAACGATCTTACCACCGAAAGAGCCCGCTCCCGGGCCTATGTCGATGATATAGTCGGACTCCCGCATCGTCTCCTCGTCGTGTTCGACGACGATCAGCGTATTGCCCAGGTCTCTCAGCCTTTTCAATGTCTCTATCAGCTTTCCGTTGTCCCTCTGGTGGAGGCCTATGGAAGGCTCGTCCAGGATATATATGACCCCCGTGAGACCCGAGCCTATCTGTGTCGCAAGCCTTATCCTCTGGGACTCGCCGCCGGAGAGAGTGCCGGACGTTCTTGATAGAGTTATGTAATCAAGACCCACAGCCTTCAAGAAACCGAGCCTTGCTCTTATCTCCTTCATTATCGGCGCGGCCACCGGGGCCTTCATACCGTCAAAGCTCAGGCCGTCAAAGAAGGTCAGCGCCTTTTCAACGGACTTGTCGCAAAGGGCGGCGATGTCTATCCCTCCGATCTTGAAGGCCAGACTCTCGTTCTTCAGTCTCTTTCCTCCGCACATTTCGCAGGGCCTGGACTTCATAAACGTCTCGTAGTGGGCCCTCATCATTTCGCTCTTTGTCTCGTCGAAGCGTTTTTTGAGGGATGGCATGACGCCCCAAAAGGCGTGCCTGTAAACGACTCCTTCGTATCTGAACGTGACCTTTTCGCCTCCGGTGCCGTTCATGATCAGATTTTTTGCCTCCTCGGGGATATCCTTCCAGGGAGTTTTCAGAGTAAAGCCGAATGCATCGCCAATGCCCTCCATCTTCGACGCAAAATACGAATCCGAACAGCTGAAGCCCATTGGTTTTATACACCCCTCTTCAAGGGACAGGTTCGGGTCGGGCACCACAAGGTCCTCGCTGAATTCGGTGATGGATCCGAGGCCCGTGCAGGCGGGGCAGGCGCCGAAGGGGTTGTTGAATGAGAAGAGCCTTGGCGTCGCCTCGGGGATGCTTATGCCGCAGTCCGGGCAAGCGTAGTCTGTATTCAGTATCACCGGTTCACCGTCCTGAGGCACAAGCTTCAAAAGACCCTTGGCGAGACCTGTCGACACTTCAACGGAATCCGCGATACGCCTCTCGGCCCCTTTTTTCACCACGATCCTGTCGACGATGACGTCAATGTCGTGCTTTTTGTTTTTATCAAGGCTGATCTCCTCGCCCAGGTCGTAAAGTATGCCGTCAACGGTAACTCTCGCAAAACCGCTCTTTCTAAAGCCCTCCAGCTGGGATCTGTACTCGCCCTTTCTGCCCCTGACCACGGGTGCCGCGATCATGAGCTTCGTTCCCTCAGGGTATTTCATCACGGTATCCACCATCTGGTCCACTGTCTGGGCAGTGATCTTCTTCCCGCAATTCGGGCAGTGGGCGTCGCCGCATCTTGCGTAAAGCAGCCTCAGATAGTCGTATATCTCGGTCACGGTCCCCACCGTGGACCTGGGATTTTTGGAGGTGGTCTTCTGGTCAATGGCGATAGCCGGGGAAAGGCCGTCGATACTGTCAATATCCGGTCTCTCCATCTGTCCAAGAAACATCCTGGCGTAGGACGAAAGGCTCTCTATGTACCTTCTCTGTCCCTCGGCATACACCGTGTCGAAGGCAAGGGAGCTCTTTCCGCTGCCGCTGACCCCGGTGAATACCACCATTTTATCTCTCGGTATCCTGACGTCGATATTCTTGAGGTTGTTTTCCCTCGCGCCTCTTATAATGATCTCATCCTGCATATTCTTTATCCACTCTAACGATTTTGTGCATGGCCTCCGGTTTCGCGCTCCGACTTACAGTCACAGTCCCGCGGCCTTTTTAAAGTCCTTCAGGCAGTCTCTCGCCCTTGCCGCAAGCTCAAATTCCATCTCCGCCGCATATGACAGCATTACGTCACGCAGCATCTCGCAGCATGTCTCCGGCGGGATAGACTCGTTGATAGCCGGGAGCAGCTTCGCCGCGTTCTTGTAGATATCCGCCAATGTCTTGACCGCGTCCTGCCTTCTGCCCGCAGGGAGCCCTCTCGTGCCGCCGGGAAGTCTCTTCTCCCTGACGTCGTCTGCGTTCGCAGACTCGATGATCTTCGCCACGTTCTTTTTTATGGTCTGGGGGGTGATGCCATTGGCGTCGTTGTATTCGCTTTGTATCTTTCTTCTGCGGTTCGTCTCGTCGATGGCGTGCCTCATGGAGTCGGTTATGTCGTCGGCGTACATTATAACGGTGCCCGATGAATTTCTTGCGGCCCTTCCCACAGTCTGAATGAGAGACGTTTCGCTGCGGAGGAAGCCCTCCTTGTCCGCGTCAAGTATCGCCACAAGCGAGACCTCGGGTATGTCGAGCCCCTCCCTGAGAAGGTTGATGCCCACGAGCACGTCGAATTCGCCCAGCCTCAGGTCTCTTATGATCTCCATGCGCTCCGTGGTCTGAACGTCCGAGTGGAGATATTTCACCCTTATTCCCAGCTTTGCCAGGTATTCCGTAAGGCTCTCCGCCATTTTTTTGGTCAGGGTGGTCACCAGGACTCTCTCGTTCGCTTTGGCCCTGACCCTTATCTCCTCGATCAGGTCGTCCACCTGATTTTCCACAGGCCTCACGAATATCTCGGGATCCAGAAGACCCGTAGGCCTTATCACCTGCTCCACCACCCTCGAAGCCAGTTTTCTCTCATATTCCGCCGGGGTGGCGCTGACGTAAACCGTCTGGTGGATCTTCGAATTGAACTCCGCGAAGTTGAGGGGTCTGTTGTCGAAGGCCGAAGGAAGTCTGAAGCCGTAATCAATGAGAGCCGCCTTCCTTGCCCTGTCGCCGTTGTACATGGCCCTTATCTGGGGCACGGTGGCGTGGGACTCGTCAATAAACAGCAGAAAATCATCCGGGAAGTAGTCGATAAGCGTCTTAGGAGGCACCCCCTCGGCCCTTCCGCTGATATGCCTTGAATAGTTCTCGATTCCCTGGCAGAACCCGGTCTCACGGAGCATCTCCACGTCGTATCTGGTGCGCTGCTCTATCCTCTCAGCCTCCAGTGGCTTTCCCACACTGTTGAAATAGGCGACTCTCTCCTCCATTTCCTCAAGTATGGTGTCAGCCGCCCGAAGAAGCTTGTCGGTTTTCGTGGCGTAGTGGGATGCAGGGAATATGGCGACGTGGGACCTTGTGCCTATGATCTCGCCGGTGACAACGTCTATCTCCGTCATTCTGTCGATCTCGTCGCCGAAAAACTCGATCCTTATAAGGTGGGTGGACATGTCGGACGGTATGATCTCGATAACGTCTCCACGCACCCTGAACCTGTTTCTCTGAAGATCAAGGTCGTTGCGCTCATATCTCATGTCAACCAGCTTAAGTATCACCTCGTCCCGGTCCTTTGTCATGCCCGGCCTCAGCGACAGCATCAGATCGATGTAATCCTCCGGGTCTCCGAGTCCGTAAATGCACGAAACACTGGCCACGATGATAACGTCCCGTCTCTCAAAAAGCGCGGCAGTCGCCGAGTGCCTCAACCTGTCTATCTCGTCGTTTATCTGGGCATCCTTCTCGATGTACGTGTCCGTGGAAGCGATGTACGCCTCCGGCTGATAGTAGTCGTAGTAGGAAACGAAATATTCCACACAATTCTCCGGGAAAAACTCTCTGAACTCCGAGCAGAGCTGCGCCGCCAGGGTCTTGTTGTGAGCAATGACCAATGCAGGCCGCCCCACCTCGGCAATCACGTTCGCCATTGTAAACGTCTTTCCCGAGCCGGTAACGCCAAGGAGCACCTGAGCCTTCTCGCCCTTTTTCACGCCCTCCACAAGAGAGGCGATGGCCTGAGGCTGGTCCCCTGTAGGTTTAAACGGTGATCTTAACTTAAAATCAGACATGCTTTAACTCTAACCAATGAAGCGCAATCCTCAGATAATTCAGATTAACACTTCTCCGACGCATATTGTCTCGCAGGGCCCCGTCATCAAAACGTCCCCGCCGTCCCAGAATATCTCCAGATCTCCGCCAAGGAGCTTCACCCTGACGGTTCCTTTTTTCACACGGCCGGTTGCGATCGCCTGTACCGCCGCGGCGCAGGCTCCCGTGCCGCAGGCCATGGTCTCTCCCGAGCCCCTCTCCCACACTCTCATGGAGATCGTGTGTTCGTCCTCCGTCAGTACGAATTCGGTGTTCACGCTTTCAGGAAAAGCGGCCGACCTTTCAAAGCGGGGCCCTATCTTCTCTATATCGAGATCGTCAAGGCTTTTAAGATTTAGAGGCGCCTCATCTGCAAAAACGACGCAATGTGGATTTCCCATGGATACCGGAAACACATTGTATACACTGTTTCCGGTCGAAAGCTTTCCCCGCTCCGAAACATCGGCGTCGACGGGTATGTCCTGAGCGTTAAACATCGGCGCCCCCATGTTCACTGTGGCACCCACGCAGACTCCCTCTTCACACTTGAGGCTGAGGTGCTTAACTCCGGAAAGGGTCGCGACGTCTATCTCTTTCAGGCCCTTCGTAAGCCCTCTGTCGTAGAGATATTTTCCCACGCAGCGGATGCCGTTGCCGCACATTTTCCCTCTGGAACCGTCGGCGTTGTATATATCCATCGTAAACAGTCCGTCATGGTTTTTTCCGATGAGGATCAGCCCGTCCGCTCCGATGCCTTTATGCCTGTCGCTGACCCTGACCGATACTGCTGCGGGATCTTTGACGGTTTCCTCTTCCGTGTAAACGTATATGTAATCGTTTCCGATGCCGTGCATCTTTGTAAACTTCATGGCAGGGTTCATCTCCTTTCCGGAATAAGCGGCAGTCTTATCGCCAATGCTGTTACTTTATAAGCTTCTCAACGGCCTCAGCAGCGGGCCCGATGGCGTCGCACTCAAAGAGCTCGATCATGCCCTTGTCGCAGGCAGCGGCGAGCTTGGGGTCGATGGGGAGCTTTGCGACATTGGTTATGTTAAATTCTTTTGCAGTCTTTTCCACGTTGCTGTCTCCGAATATACTGTGCTTTGAGCCGCAGTCAGGGCAGACGAAGTAGGACATGTTTTCCACGATGCCGAGCACCGGAATGTTCATTATTTCAGCCATTTTTACGGCCTTGCCAACGATCATGGAGACCAGCTCCTGGGGCGAGGTCACGACTATGATACCGTCCACCGGAAGCGACTGGAATACCGTAAGCGGCACGTCGCCTGTTCCGGGAGGCATGTCAACGAAGAGAAAATCCACGTCCTCCCAGACAACGTCAGTCCAGAACTGCTTCACGGCTCCCGCGATGACCGGGCCTCTCCAGATCACGGGGTCCGAATCGTTCTCAAGAAGCAGGTTTACGGACATGACCTCCACACCGGTTTTTGAAAGCACCGGGTATATTCCCATGTTGTCCGACGTGGCGTTTCCGGTGATGCCGAAAAGCTTCGGTATCGATGGGCCCGTGATGTCGGCGTCAAGTATGCCAACGCTGTAGCCTCTTCTTCTCATCTCAACGGCGAGCATTGACGTGACGAGGGATTTGCCCACGCCGCCTTTACCGCTGACCACTCCGATAACCTTTTTTATTTCGCTGAGCGCGTTCATCGGCGCAAGAAAGCTCTTCTGACCTTCCGCATCGCCGCACTTTGACGCGCAGTTTTCACAATCATGATTGCAGGATTCACTCATTTTCTTTTATCTCCAATGTCACTCGAATTTATTTCTGATATAGGCGAGGAACTTGTCCGCCGCGCCTTTTTCGTCTATTTTTTCCACGATCTCACCGTTTTCGAACACCAGGAAGAAGCCCTTTCCGCCGGCAATGCCCACGTCCGCCTCTCTGGCCTCGCCGGGGCCGTTGACCGCGCACCCCATAACGGCGATCTTCACAGGCCTTTTGAACAGGCCCTCGTTTTCCATGGCCTCAAGGCCTCTTTCGACCTTTTCGGCTATCGGGATAAGATCCACCTGAGTTCTTCCGCAGGTGGGGCAGGACGTAAGATCCACCATCTTTCCCTTGCCCAGTCCCAGAGCTCTCAGGGCCTCTCTTGCAACCCTGACTTCCTCCACCGGGTCTCCCGTAAGAGACACTCTCACCGTATCGCCTATTCCAAGGGAAAGGATCGCCCCGAGGCCCACGCATGACTTGACAGTTCCGCCCCTTACCGTTCCGGCCTCCGTTATCCCCACGTGGAGGGGGTAATCGAAGGTCTCCGCGGCAAGCCTGTACGCTTCAAGGGCTGTCATAACCTCCGAGGCTTTTATCGAGATGACTATATCCCGGAAATCCGCCTCTTCAAGGAGCCTGACATGCCCCGCAGCGCTCTCAAAAAGTGCCTGAGCCGTGGGCCCGCCGTACTTTTCAAGGAGCTTCGGCTCCACAGACCCGCTGTTTACGCCTATCCTTATGGGAACTCCCGCGGCCTTGCATTTTTCGGTGACCGCCAAAGTCTTTTCCGCGGAGCCAATGTTTCCGGGATTTATCCTTATCTTGTCGGCGCCGCCCTCCACGCAGGCTATAGCCAGCCTGTAATCAAAATGAATGTCGCATACGAGAGGTATGTATATCTTCCTTTTGATCTCGCGGACCGCCTCAGCCGCCGCCACGTCGGGTACCGCAACCCTGACGATCTCGCATCCGGCCTTCTCAAGCTCAAGGATCTGCCTCACCGTGGCTGAGACGTCGCGGGTATTGGTATTGGTCATTGACTGGACGCTCACGGGAGCGCCGCCGCCTATGATGACGCCGCCGCAGTTTACGGCTCTTGTTCCGGTTCTCTTAACCAATGCCTCCGCCCCCCTGTATGAGCTTGATTATGTCGCTTCCGGCCACGATCACCGCCAGCAGTATCATAAGGGCAAGCCCGACGTAAGAAATGATGTTCTGGTATTTCGGCGGTATCTTTTTTCCGCCCCTTATGAGCTCGATAACGATGAAAAGCAGGTGGCTTCCGTCAAGTCCCGGGATGGGGAGCGCATTGATGACGCCAAGGTTTGCGCTGATAAGAGCAGCCATATTGACCAGTGTGATGACCTTTATGGATACGCCCGCGCTTGCGCTGACCACGTCAGAGACCACGCCGGTGAGTCCAATGGGACCCGCAAGCCCGTCAAGGCCGACCTTCCCGGTTATTATCCACCAGAGGGATACGTACACCGATTTGATCATGGATATCATCTCAAGGAAGCCCCTTCCGAGAAGCACGAAAGGATTCATTGTGTTTATCACGTGGTAGCTGCTGTTCCCGAGAGCGCAGTAGTTCTCGGCTGTGATCTCCTCGTCGGCCTCCGAAACACTTTCGCCGTCGATTTTCTTGGTTACGGTGCAGAAGGCCTTGTCGCCCTCGTCCGAGATCCCGTTGACCTTTACAAAGCAGTAGTATTCGGTGGTCTTTCCACCCTCTGTGCGGAGTATCCTGTAGCTGTAGTCGCCCACAGTCAGTCCTTCGGTCTCTTTACCGTCCACTTCCCCGGTGACCTTTACGTAGTTGATATTCTTGGAAATGTCGTACGTGGCCTTTGTCCCTTTTCTGTCATAAACCAATGTGTAATGGGAGCTCATCACCTCGTCGGAGGGATCCATGTCCTTAATGCCGTAGGATGCGAGGTTGATATCAGTGCCCGTAAGGGTGTCAAGACTGTCAAACTTTGTAAGGCTGTCGCCCTCTCTTATGCCCGCAAAATATGCGATGGAGTCTTCACTCACGCGGTCAAGGGTGGTGTCTGTGAAAAAGCCGCTGCCCACTATAAGCGTCGCCAATACCCAGGCAAGGATGAAATTCATCGTCACACCGCCGGCGAATATGATGGCTCTCTTCCACCATTTCTGAACGTAAAGAGAATCCGGGGAGCTGGTGTCGCCATTGTCATCCTCGAACGCGCAGTATCCGCCAAGGGGTATCGCCCTTATGGTGAACTTTGTCCCGGTCTTCTTTCCGGTCCTCTGGAATATCTTCGGCCCCATAAAAATGGAGAATTCCGTGACTTTGACTTTGAAAATGCGCGCGCATATATAATGGCCCCACTCGTGCACTATTGTGAGCACGCTGAGCATCAGGATCATAATTAAAATACTGAGAAATACTGACATAATCGCTCCGTTTTGTTATTGCTTTCAATCTTTCAAAGCCCTGCGGCGGCGTAGGTTTCGGCGCTCACGTTGAGAACGTCCTCCGCCGTGGGATCTTTTATGGTGCGGTGAGCATTCATCGCCTTTTCCACGATCATCGGGATATCTGTAAACTTTGCCGCGCCACCCAGGAACATTCTGACCGCTTTTTCATTGGCCGCATTCATGCACGCAGGCATGGTCCCGCCCTCCTCGCCTGCTGCGATCGCAAGCCCGAGGCAGGGGAATTTTTCACAGTCCGGTTTTTCGAAAGTGAGGGATAGCCCTTTTTCGAAATCAAGGACCGGCACGTTGCAGGGAAGCCTCTCCGGGTAGGTCAGAGCATACTGTATGGGGAGCTTCATGGACGGGAAACCAAGCTGTGCCAGCACGGCGCCGTCCCTCGTCTTTATCATGGAATGAACGATGCTCTGGGGATGAACCGTCACCTCAATGTCCTTGAGACCGATGTTGTAAAGTCTGGCGGCCTCGATCACCTCCAGCCCCTTGTTCATCAAAGTGGCGGAATCCACTGTTATTTTCCCGCCCATGTTCCAGGTGGGATGGCCGAGAGCCATCTTTGGCGTCACTCCGGAGAGCTTTTCCTTGGGGTATGTTCTGAATGGTCCGCCGGAGCAGGTGAGTATGATCTTTTCAAGCTCTTCCCTCTTTATGCCCTGCATGCACTGGAACACCGCGGAATGCTCGCTGTCCACGGGAAGGATCGAAACGCCCTTCTTTCCCGCCTCCCGCATGACTATTTCTCCCGCCGCCACCAGTGTCTCTTTGTTTGCAAGGGCGATGTCGGTGCCCCGTTCGATAGCCTTAAGGGTCGGCTCGATCCCGGCCATACCCACTATAGCCGTGACCAGCATATCCATATCGCTGCCCGCTATCTCGTTTAGGCCTTCCCTTCCCCAGAGCACCTCGGGCTTCATGTCCCAAAGGAGCTCCTTCAGCTTTTCGGCATCCTCTTTTTCCGCGGTGCAAAGAAGCCTGACGCCGAATTCCCTGGCCTGTGAAGCCGCCGCCTCTATCCTTTTGCCACAGGCTAAAGCCGAAATACGGAAGCTGCCCGGCACCAAACCGTTTAGCTCCCGGATCACCTCAAGAGACTGTGTTCCAATGGATCCCGTGGACCCTATAATACCGATATTTTTCATGTTTTTAGCCGAAGATCAGCGTGACGATGAAATAAGTCACCGCAAACGAGGGGAGATATGAGTCGATCCTGTCGAGTACGCCGCCGTGTCCCGGAAGTATCTTTCCGAAATCCTTGATGCCGCACTGTCTTTTCACAGCCGACATAAAGAGGTCCCCGGCCTGGCTCACAAACGAAACCAATGCGCCAAGTATGGGGCAGAACCAGAACGGTATCCCGGTGTCGATGTGAAGAAGGAACAAAACCAATCCGTATATCACCAGACCCAGGGCGCCGCCCACGAAGCCTCCCCACATGCCTTCAACGGTCTTCTTGGGGCTGATGTCGGGGCAGAGCTTCTTCTTGCCAAGCAGACTGCCTATCGCGAAAGCACAGGTGTCGGACATGACCGATCCGATCAGCGTCATTATGATGAGATGCATTCCTTCGGGAAGCTCACGGAGAGCCATTCCGCACCAGAGCATGCCCACGATGTAGACAGCGCCGAACACCGGACTCGTGGAATCCTCAAGAGTCCTTTTCTTATGGTCGAAGACAAACACAGCCGCCGCAACAATGAGAGCCAGACAAAGAACCGCCGGAAACAGATTCTTCCCGCTGTCCGTAAACACCAGGTTGAACGGTCCCTTAACCTTTGAGAACAAATATGCGGGAAGCGCCAGGAATATCATCACTGCAGGCGAGATCGCGGGATTCTTCCCTCCGTTTTTGAGCGCTCTGACAAATTCAAAGACGCCAATGCCGGCCGCCGCAATAATAAGCCCGCCAAAGAAGTATCCGCCAAGGATTATTGCCGCCAGAGCCGCAGATCCGACAATGACACCAGTAATAATTCTTGCTTTCATAATGTCTCCGATCCCATAGCCAAGTTCTTATATGAACCAATATGCCGCAATGTATTTATCACAAAAACATTAAAATATATTTAAATATAATTTAGCGCCAAGGCGGTGCTAAAAACCGCCTTAAAATCCAAAGATCAGGCGCCGTACCTTCTCTTTCGCCTGCCGAATTCGTCAAGGGCTTTATCAAGCTCCGCTTCGCTGAAATCAGGCCAGAAGCAGTCCGCAAAATAGAACTCTGAATAGGCCGCCTGCCAGAGGAGGAAATTGCTGAGCCTAAGCTCCCCGGAGGTCCTTATGATAAGGTCGGGATCCGGCGTATCCGGCGCGTAAAGCCCCTTACCTATCATCTCCTCGTCCACCTTCTCCGGGTCGAGGCTCCCCTCCGCAGCTTTTCTGCAAAGGTCCCTGACGGATCTTGTGATCTCGTCTCTCGAGCCGTAGCTGATGCAGATGTTAACCGTCAAACCTTTTTTATCCGCGGTCAGCTGCTCTATCTTTTTTATGTCGCTGAGTATCCTCTCAGAGAGCCCCTCTCTGTCGCCAATGACTCTCAGCCTGAGGTCTCTTCCGCCGTCATCCGGGTCGTTTATGAAATTCTCCATATAGTCCGAAAAGAGCTTCATGAGCCCAGTGACTTCCTGCTCGCTTCTCTTCCAGTTTTCCGTAGAAAAAGCATAAAACGTAAGGTACCTGATGCCCCTGTCCGAGCAGGCTCTTATCGTCCGTTTGAAGTTCTCGGCGCCTTCCGCATGGCCCGATATCGCCGGCAGCAGCCTTTTTTTCGCCCACCGGCGGTTTCCGTCCGGGATTATCGCAAGAGAAACGACACCGCGGCTCAAGTCGTCGCCAATGTCCGCAGCCTTCTTCATTTTTTTGTTTGAAGCCATTTTGACCTATCCTTTATACAAAACGAAAATGACAGGCTGAGCAGGTCACGGAACCGCATACAGCTTGTCATTTCGTATTGGTTTTACCCGTCGCACGTTGTTCCAACCCTGCCTCACGGGTGATAATACACCAAAGCTCCGCAGTCCTTCCGGATCACAGTTCCATGAGTTCCTTGTCCTTGCGGGATACGATCTTATCGATCTCCTCGATATGCTTATCGGTAAACTGCTGGATGTCCTTTTCCGACTGCTTCTGATCGTCTTCGGTGATGACGCTCTTCTTTTTCTGGTTCTTGAAGTATTCCACAGCATCACGTCTTATGGAACGGATGGCAACCTTCGCATCCTCACCCATCTTTCTGACCTGTTTCGCCAGATCAAGACGTCTCTCTTCGGTGAGGGCCGGGAATATCAGCTTTATGGATTTTCCGTCGTTGGAAGGATTGATACCGAGATCGGATTTGAGGATAGCCCTCTCCACTTCTTTGAGCATCTTGGCTTCCCAGGGCGTGAAGACGAGCAGTCTCGCTTCAGGCACGCTTACGTTTCCAACCTGAGGAATGGGAGTCTCTGTTCCGTAGTAATCGACCGTGATCTTGTTAAGCACCGCGGGGTTGGCTCTTCCCGCTCTGATCTCCGCCAGTTCCTCTGTGAGAAGGCTGATGGTCTTATCCATTTTTGATGTATATACGTCATATTCTTTTTTATCGATCATGCTGTCATTCCCCCTGTATGTATTCGAGCCGTGCGCTCAGTTTTTTCTCACTGAATATACCACAAAAGTGGGGAAATGTAAAGACGCTTAAGGTTAAAGGGTGGGCCGCCTTGGGTAAAAGGGGGTGCCGCTCAAGGTAATAGGTATTAGGTAAGAGGTAATTGGTGAAATGCAAGGAGTTCCGCTCAAGTAATAAGTAAAAGGTAAGAGGTAATAAGCATCAGGCAACAAGGTTATCGGATGTCGACTTCATGCCTGCCAAGCAGCGCCTTGGCGTTTTTATAGGTTATTCCGGCAAATTCTTCATCGGTAAGGCCCAGGCTCCGGATAAAGCCAAGCTCCCTTTCCGGCGTGCTCCAGGGGCAGTCGCTGCCGAAAAGTATCCTGTCTGCGCCGTGGGCATTGATTATGGCTTTTGCTTCTGCTTCCGTTATGTAGCCGAGGCCGAAGGCGGTGTCGAAATACACAGGCATGCCGCAGAGCTCGTCAAGCACCTTTTGCGACTGCATGGAAGCGCCCCAATGGGCAAATATCACGTCCGAGCCTTTGTCGGCGCCAAGGGCAAGAGCCGCCTCCTTCAGTCTCTTCGGCTCCGCTCTTTCAACGTCGTCAAATGAAATGTCGGAGCCGGCGTGAAAAAGAGTGATCAGGCCAAGCTCCCGGATCTTCTCGTAAAGGGGGATCACCCTGGGGTCGTCCACGTAGAAATTCTGAAAATAGGGGTGAAATTTGACGCCGATGATGCCATTGTCGCGGAGCCGTTCAAGCTCTTCAAAGGAGCTCTCCTCAAAGGGTGCGACAGACCCAAAGGCAATGACGTTGGCGCTGTTTATCGAGATCGCAAAGTCGTTCACGTTGTGCATGCGCCTCCCGTCGGTGGCGATGTTATTGACGATGAACGCGGAGACACCCTGGGATCTTTCAAGGTCAAGAAGGCCTGCCAGGGTGCCGTTGGTATAAGGTCTTATCCCGCCTGTGCCGGAGAGGCCCGCCACCGCTTTTTCGGCTATTTTATCGGGGTAACAATGGGTGTGAAAATCAATGATCATGTTAATCCTTTTTGAGAACGGCACAGCCGTTGTAAAGCGTCACCGCCGTTCGGCTTCCGGGGGTGCTTTCGATGATATCGTCCTCGGGACCTCCCGAAATGCGCCTGTAGGTTCCGGTTTCAAGCCGGATCTCGATCTCTGATACGGGCTCGGAATCACGGGACACTATGACCGCGATCTTTTCATCACCGAGAGATCTTACATAGCAGATTGCGTCTTCCCCGGCATCGATAAACTCCAGCTCGCCCAGGGTGAGGCATTTGTTCTCTTTTCTCATGGCCGCAAGTTTCTTGAAGACGGAGATCATGTTCTTGTCCTCCCGTCCCCAGGGGTACGTGCGGCGGTTGTCGGGATCCTCACCGCCCTCAAGGCAGGTCTCATCGCCGTAGTATATCATAGGCACGCCGGGGTACGTGAACATCACGGTGGCGTAAAGGGTCACGAATCTCCTGGCGAGGGTCCTGCGGCCGCCTGCGGCCTTCAGCATCTCGGTCATGAGGCGGGGCACGTCGTGGCTGCCGGTCATATTGGTCAGCGCGTAAAAGTTCTCCCGGGGGTAGTTTTCCTTCAGGGAAAGGAACCTGGCGCTCGATTTTTTCCCGCTCTCCTCGCCTTTAAAGAACGAAAGAAGGATATTCCTGAATGGGTAGTCGGTGACGGTGTGGAGCTCACGCTCAGTGAAATAGGAGCGGAGCTTTCCGTAGCTGACCTTGGTGGACGCGTCCTCCCAGACCTCGCCCAGGATCACAGGCTGATCACCCGTCTCTTCGGACGTCTCAACGCAGGCTGATGCCAGCTCCTTGATGAACTTGTCGGGCAGCTCGTCGGCCACGTCAAGTCTGAAGCCTGAAACGCCCTTTCTCAGCCAGTGACGGATCACGGAATCGTCGTCTTTTGCGATAAAATCCATATATCCCGGGGCCAGCTCGTTTACGTTCGGAAGCACGTCAACGCCCCACCAGCAGTCGTATTTATCGTCGGTCTCTTCCGAGAATCTGTACCAGTTTCTGTACTTTGACGAGGGGTTCTTGTAGGCGCCTCCTCCGAAGCGTCCGTTCTTGTCAAAATAGATGCTGTCCGCGCCGGTGTGGCTGAACACGCCGTCCAGAATGATGCGGATATTGTTTTTTGAGCACACGTAGAGAAGCAGGTCAAAGGCGGGATCGCCCCCGAGAAGGCCGTCCACGTGCATATAGTCCTCCGTGTCGTAACGGTGGTTGCTCTGGGATCTGAATATGGGGTTCAGGTAGATGGCATTGGCACCGAGGTCCTCGATATACGGGAGCTTTTCCGATATTCCCGCGAGATTACCTCCGTGGAAATCCCAGCGCAGGATGTTGTTGTCAGCGTCCTTCACGTACATGGGAAGGTCGTCCCAGGTGCCGTACATGAATGAATTCGGCTTGTTCTGAGCCAGGGCATCGTAGCCCTTGGCAAATCTGTCCGGGAATATCTGATATATGACAGACTTTTTGTACCAGTCGGGAGTCTTAAGGCCCTTTCTGTAGCACGTGATCGAATAGCATGGGCCGTCCGTGCCCTCTCTGCAGGAGCCCTCCCCGCCTGTAAGATCTTCGTTGTTTCCGTAAAACAGCGGTATCTCTCTTCCTTTTTCCTTGACCGTGAACCTGAAGCCGTAGAAAATGACGCCGGGCACATCGGCGGAGACGCAGCACTCGTATACCGCCTTGTATCTTTTCCCGTATTTTGTTTCGGTGAGCGTCATCGGTGACGCCTTTAAGGGTATCGAGGATATTTCGGGTGAAAAATCGTCTGTCTCGGTCTCGTCCTTGGAGGAAAAGAAGCGCACAAAGAGCTCTGCCTTGGTGACCTCGGCGGGATCGCCAATATCATCCTCCAGACATTCGATCTTAAGTGTAACTTTTTGGCCGGCCTGCACCGCACCGAAGGGTGTTCTGAAGGTCTCAAGCCGTGAATCGTGTAAAAAAGTCAGCATCTACAAATTTCCCTACCGGTCAGTACCTTGCGTCGGCGTTCCAGATCTCGGAAGCGTATCTTCTTATGGTATTGTCGCTTGAGAACACACCCGAGCAGGCGATGTTAATAGCCGCCATTTTGCCCCACACGTCCTTATCCCTGTAGAGGCGGTCAGCCTTTGCCTGGGCATCCGCATAAGAGGCGAAGTCCCGGAGCGTGAAATAGGGGTCGTTGTCCACCGTGAGATGGCGTTTAATGAGTTCAAACTCGCCGGGGCCCGCACCGAAGCCGCCGTCTATCATTTCGATGATCCTCGAAAGTCTCGGATCTCCGGCAATGGTCTCCATGGCGCTGTAACCGCCGTATTTCTGGTAGTTTATGACTTCCTCGGAGGAGAGACCGAATATGATTATGTTATCGTCGCCCACTTCCCCGTGGATCTCAACGTTTGCGCCGTCCATGGTGGCCACTGTCACCGCTCCGTTCATCATGAATTTCATGTTTCCGGTGCCCGAAGCCTCTTTGGACGCGGTGGATATCTGCTCGCTTATGTCGCCTGCGGGGATCATGATCTGGGCAAGGCTTACGCCGTAGTTGGGCATAAACACCACCTTGAGCTTTCCTTCGCAGCGCTTGTCGTTGTTTACGGTGTCCGCCACCGAGTTTATAAGCTTTATGACGTTCTTTGCGATGGTGTAGCCCGGGAATGCCTTGGCGCCGAAAATAAACGTCCTTGGCGTCACGTCAAGGTTCGGGTCGTCGCAGATCCTGTTGTAAAGATCGATGATGTGGAGCACGTTCAGTATCTGCCTCTTGTACATGTGGAGACGCTTCACCTGGATGTCGAATATCGAATCGGGGTCCACTGCCACGCCGTAGCTGTCAAGTATGTATTTGCCAAGCCGTTCCTTGTTCGAGCGCTTGATGTCGCGGACCTTGCCCACGAATTCCTTGTCGCTGCAGTGAGGTTTCAGCTCGGATATGAGCAGAGGATCTTTTTTCCAGCCCTCGCCAATGGTCTCGTCGATGAGATTTGCCAGCTTCGGATTTGCCTGCATGAGCCAGCGTCTGTGGGTGATGCCATTGGTTTTGTTGTTGAACTTACCGGGGTAAAACTCGTTGAAATCGCGAAGTTCCTGGTTTTTCAGAATCTCTGTGTGGAGAGCCGCGACGCCGTTCACGCTGTGGCTTCCCACGATCGCGAGGTGAGCCATTTTCACCATGTCGTCCTGGATTATGGACATGGAGCTGAGCTTGCCCCAGTCGCCGCTGTAACGCTTTGAAACTTCGGCGCAGAAACGCCTGTTTATCTCCTCTACGATCATATATATTCTCGGGAGAAGCGATCTGAACATGGGCACACGCCACTTTTCAAGGGCCTCCGCAAGGATGGTGTGGTTTGTGTAGGCGATGGTGTTAACGGTGACTCTGAACGCGTCGTCCCACTCAAGGCCCTCCTCGTCAACGAGTATGCGCATAAGCTCAGCCACCGCAAGAGCCGGGTGGGTGTCGTTAACGTGGATCGCCACGTATTCATCCAGTTTGTCGAGAGAGACACCGTTCTTCTTCATGTCCCGCACAATGGTCTGGATGCCGGCGCTGGTGAAGAAATACTCCTGCTTGAGCCTTAGAAGCTTTCCCCTCTCCGTGGAATCGTCGGGGTAAAGGACGCTGGTGATGGAGGACACGGCATACTGGGCTGCCTGGGCCCTTTCGTAATCGCCCTTGCTGAACGTGGAAAAATCAAATGCGGATCCGTCTGTTTCGGCGCTCCAGAGTCTCAATGTGTTTACGGTGCCGTTGTCATAGCCCGGAACAGGCATGTCATAAGGCACGGCAAGGATAGGTTCGTAGTCCTTGTGCTCCGCAAACATCTTACCGTTTTCGTCCCAGCGAAGGTCGCATCTGCCGCCGAACTTTATGATGCAGGCCTTGTCGTCACGCCTTGACTCCCAAACGTTCTGGATCTTGAGCCAGTTGTCAGGGGTCTCGATCTGGTTTCCGTGGACTATCTCCTGCTTAAAAAGACCGTACCTGTATCTGATGCCGATTCCCATTCCTGCGATGCCGAGAGATGCCATGGAATCGATGAAGCATGCCGCAAGCCTGCCGAGACCGCCGTTGCCGAGTCCCGCGTCAGGTTCCACGTCCTCAAGATTCGGAAGATCGACGCCAAGCTCCGCAAGGCCCTCCCAGACGGTGTCCTTGATGCCCAGGTTTATCATTACGGAGTCAAGGAGCCTTCCGATGAGAAACTCCATGGAGAAATAGTATACGTGCTTCCTTTTTTCCTGGAAATTGCGGTTTTCCGTCTCATACCAGTCCAGTGCCATGTACTCTTTTATAAGCGTTCCCAGGGCAATGTATCTCTCCGTGTCGGAGCTGCCCGAAACGTCCGTTCTGTAAAGCTGCATGAGCTTTGCCCTGAAATCGTTCTTGAATTTTTCTTTATCAATATACATTTCTTGTTTGTAATCCCTAAATCAAAGCGGAGAACACGCATTCCGCGGTCTCCGCCAAAGTGTCTCCGCGAATTGGTTATTTACCTATTTTTCGCACATTTCATTGTAGAGGCCTATGTATCTTTCAGCGCTCTGGTCCCAGGAATTGTCTGTCGCCATCGCGTTTCTCATAAGCTTGTGCCATGCCTTGCCGTCCTTGTAAGTCTCCACCGCGAACCGTATGATCTCCAGCATTTCGTGGGCGTTGTAGTTCTTGAAGGAGAAGCCGTTGCCCTCACCGGTGTATTTGTTATAAGGCACCACGGTATCCTTGAGTCCGCCGGTCTCCCTTACCAGAGGAAGGGTTCCGTACTTCATGGAGATCATCTGGGATATGCCGCAAGGCTCGAACTGTGAAGGCATCAGGAATATGTCGGCGCCTGCATATATGAGCGACGCCAATTGGTCACTGAAGCCGATCTTCACACCAACCTTGCCGGGGTATGCTGACGCATAGTATTCAAAGAAATCCTGATAGTCGGAGTCTCCGGAGCCCAGCAGCACGAACTGCACGTCAAGGTTAAGTATCTGCTCCATCACACAGGTGATGAGATCTATGCCCTTCTGTCTCGTAAGCCTTGTAACGATGGCAATGACCGGTTTTTCAGGCTCCTCGGGAAGTCCCAGTTCTCTCTGGAGAGCCGCTTTGTTGAAGGCCTTGCCCACCAGGTAGTTTTTGGTGCCGTAATTCTCCGCGATGTACTTGTCGGTCCTTGGATTGTATCTGTCGCTGTCGATGCCGTTGACGATGCCCGAGAGCTTGAATGATTTTTCACGGAGCAGCCCGTCAAGTCCCTCCCCTGCGAGAGGTCCCTGGATCTCCTCGGCATATGTTTCGGAAACGGTGGTCACTCTGTCCGCGTAAACGATGGCCGCCTTGATGAACGACACGCAGTCGCCGAACTTCATCTTCTCCTCCGAGTAGTAACCCATGTTGAGGCCAAGGAGCTCCTCCAGAATGGCCGGAGAATAGATGCCCTGGAATTTCAGGTTATGGATGGTGAAGACCACGTGAGAGTTAGCAAACTCCGGAGCGTTGTAGTAAACGTCTCTCAGATATACCGGGATGATGCCGGTGTGCCAGTCGTTGCAGTGGATAACGTCGGGTTCGAAATCGCCCATGTGCTTCACGGATTCCATTACGGCTCTGCAGAAGAAGGAGAATCTCTCACCGTCGTCAAAATACCCGTAGCAGCCCGGTCTCTTGAAGTAGTACTCATTGTCAATGAAATAGAACGGTATGCCTTCATAGTTTAAGTATTCAAGGCCGCAATACTGGTTTCTCCAGCCCACAGACACGCCAAAGCTCGCCAACTGGCTCATCTTGGTAGTGAAATTCGGAGCAATGGTGCCGTACTTCGGCATGATAACTCTCACATCTATTCCCTTCGCCTTCAGCGCTTTGGGCAGCGCATACGCGACGTCGGCAAGGCCGCCTGTCTTCGCGAACGGTTCGGCTTCAGCAGAGACAAACAATACTTTCATAACGTGTTCCTTTCTTTCAGGTCATTGCGCGGGTCCGGGTCCGAACCTTCTGCGCAGCTTTTAATAATACTCAAAGCCCTTGGCGCACGGCGGCAGGCAAGGGCTCCGGAAATCAAGGCAGATACATATTTCTCTTTTCCACAACGGTCGGGAAATATTCGTCGCCTTTATACTCGGCATTCTCCGAGATCACAACGTTTTTATCGATGATCGCTCCGTAAAGGTGGGCACCGGCAGATATTCTCACGTTCTGGAGAATGATGCTGTTCTCCACCACCGCGCCCTCTTCGACCACAACGAAACGGCCGATTATACTGTTTTTCACCTTTCCGCGGATGATGTTTCCGTCGGCCACCAGTGAATTTGACACCTCGCATCCGTCAACGTAGATCGTCGGCGGCTCGTCCTTGATCTTTGTGTAAACGGGTCTCTGGGATCTGAAAAGCTCATTGGAGACGTCCATGGAGAGCATGTCCATATTGGCTTTGAAGTAGGATGACTTGCTGTTTATGCAGGCCACGTACCCGTCGAATTTGAAAGCGTTGAAGTTGAGTGCATTCAGCTTTCCGAAAACGAGCTCGTAAAAATCGTTGTATCTGCGGTTTCTCGCGTTCTCCTGGATGAGGCTGATGAGCAGGCTCTTCTTCAATATGAAGAATTCCATGCATATGTCAGCCTTCGGAATGAAACCAATGTTTTTACCCACCCCGGTCACGTTCATGTGCTCGGTGTCCACCTCGAGAGTAAAGCAGTTAATGAAGTCCCTGTCGGCCCTGTCGGTGTGTGTGTAGACCACTGTGACGTCTGCGCCGGATGCCTCGTGGGATTTCATCACTTCTCTCACGTCAAGGTTGCATACGAAATAGGACGATGTCAGAATGACGAACTCGCTGCGGCTTCTGAACAGGTATTCCATGTTGTTCTGGAGCATCTTCGACTCGAAATTCGCTATGTCGAGGAGCCTGTGGGTGAACAGGAACAGTCCGTCGTTCTTACGGTTGAGGTCCCAGGCTTTACCGTCTCCCACATGGTCCACAAGGGAGCGGGAGTTGGTCTCCGTAAAGATGCCTACATTGGTCACGCCTGCGTTGACGACGTTTGAAAGCATGAAGTCAATGACTCTGAATCTGCTTCCTATCGGTATGGATGCAATGGTTCTTTTCGCGGTCAGCGCCTTGATATCGCTCTCATCCTCGTCGAGGTTGAATATTGCCATGTATTCCTTGCTCATGTTCGTCCCTCCTCAGATCTTTCCGCTGAAATTCGGTTCGAGGACCGTGCCGGCCTCGATAACCGCGATCTTTTCGCCGTTGCCTATCACATTGCTCGCCTTGACAACGCTGCCCTCAAGTATGATGGCCTTGTTGACAATGACGTTGCCCTCTATCACGCAGTCCTCCATTATAATTGAGTCCACGATCCTGGCGTTTTTATCCACCCGGCAGCCGGGAAACAGTATGGAGTGGCGCACCTCGCCGTCCACGATACAGCCCTCCGTTATGATGCTGTCGGATATGACCGCATTGGTCCCGATATACTGGGAAGGTCTGATCTTGACCTGGGTGAAAAGCTTCCAGCTGGTGTCGAAAAGCTTGACTTCATTGTCGGTGCTGAGAAGGTCCATATTTGCTTCCCAGAAGCTCTGGATGGTTCCCACGTCCTTCCAGTAGCCTTTGAACTCGTGAGCCACCATGGTCTCGTTGTTCGCAAGCATGGCGGGGATTATATTCTTACCGAAATCATAGCTTGAATCCGGGTCCTCGGCGTCCTTGATGAGATACTCTTTGAGCTTCTTATACGTGAAAATATAGATGCCCATGGACGCGAGAGTGCTCTTCGGATGAGCGGGTTTTTCCTCGAACTCGAGTATATGGCCGTTTCCGTCTGTATTCATTATACCGAATCTGGAGGCCTCCTCGAGGGGAACGTTTATGACTGCAATGGTGGCTGCCGCGTCATTGGCCACGTGCTGCTTGAGCATCTCCCTGTAGTCCATCTTGTATATATGGTCACCCGAGAGTATCAGCAGATACTCCGGGTCGTACTGGTCGCAGAAGGAAAGATTCTGGAACACCGCATTGGCAGTGCCTTTATACCAGTCGCCGCCCTGCTCGCTCATATACGGGGGCAACATAGCAACACCGCCGTGCACACGGTCAAGGTCCCACGGTGTGCCGATACCTATGTGGGCGTTCAGCGCCTGGGGCTTGAACTGTGTCAGTATTCCGACTGTGTCTATACCCGAGTTGGAGCAGTTACTGAGGGCAAAATCTATGATCCTGTACTTCCCTCCGAAATGAACAGCAGGCTTTGCCATCACCTTAGTCATAGGGCTCAGTCTGCTTCCCTGCCCGCCGGCAAGTATAAGCGCAATCATGTTCTTCTTTGCCATAAATTCATCTCCAATCTTTCATCATCGGCCGGTCAACCTCCGGAGGCCGCTTCCGGTTAGATCTCTAATTCATGGTACCGTACTCAGTCGTCTCTGATCCTGACCGAAGTCGTCTTTGAGCTCAGATATGTGTCCGTATTGACAGATATCTTTGCGGGGGCATCCTGGTAATAGTCCGCCTCGTACTTCGGAGAAACGTTGCTGGCCTTTCTGATCATCGAGCCTCTCGAAACGAAGAATATAACAAGGGCTGAGATTATAAAGGCTATGATGCCTCCAATCAGGTTATGGTCGTCAAGAAGATAAAATCCCAGGCCGATCAGTATGCCGAGAAGAGATAAAGCAAGTGCGGTAAGATTGATCTTTGCTTTGTCAACGGGAAGCTTTCCCGCGACTTTACCGGTCTGACCGTTCATGGCAAAATAGTAAAACTGATCCTTGTACTTTGTTCTAAGGAGCCAAAGCGGGAAAAGAGCGTATGAAAACGTCCTGTTCGTGATATTCTCGCCATGAGATTTAACGTTCACGTTCTCGTAACCAAGGTCCGTGACGGATTTCTTCAGCTGTTTTGTTATGGTTCCCTTCACTCTTTCGTCTATTTTCCCCGCGCACTGATCCGCCGTCTGATCATATCTGTCCGCAAGATATCCCGAAAGATATACGGCCTTAAAGGGCTCTATTTTGTTATAGTCAAAGGGCTCTATGGACTCCATGTAGGCGTCGTCAATGGACGCAGAGGCGTCTGAAGGCACGTTGTAAAAGCTCATGGACCCGGCCCTTTTATGCTCATAATACTTGGTTTTTGTGTATCTGATATTTCCTACCGTCCAGGATTCCGAAGTCTCTCCCGAATACACTGCGCTGGCGGATATGCGGCAGGACATAAGATGGTAGGGAACGTATATCCCGGTGATCTTTTCCGGCGCGTGGCTCTCTTTGAACTCCTTCGGAAGATATTTGTATTTTGTGACGAACTGCTTGTATGCCGACTTGGCCTGGTCCTTGGTTTTTGAAAAAGGAATTATGTAATCCGGCCTGAATTCTCCCTCAAGAGCGCTCTCGATAATGGCGGGATTTCCGCAATAAGGGCAGAACAGAGCGGCAGAATTCTCGGTGCATATAATGGCGCCGCCGCAGGAGGGACAGCTGTAGCCCGCGGTCTTCGCGTCCAGTTTCATCCAGTAGACTTCCGCCTTTTCGCCCTCGATGTACTGGTCATCTATTCTTGAGTTAACGTGTTTCGACGGTTTTGCGACACTTTCATCTTCTATCAGCCGTGGCGCAAATTCACTGTCGCAGAAATCACATTTGATGAGCTTTTTGGTCGCGTCAAATACGAGCGGCGCGGCACAATTCGGACATTTGTACTCAATAGTAGCCATAAAAGTTACTCCCGACTGATCCCGTCTCAATGACGTTTGTTAACTGCATAACCAACGTACCGGTCCGGCATCCCTGCCGACTCGTCCCGCGGCAGTCAAATTATACCACAGTTTTCTTTTTCCTTCCACCCCTATGAGCCCTTCCGGACCTCTTTCGGGAAGGTTTTGACTGCTTTTTTTCGGATGTTCCATCCTCATCCCCGGCTCCCGCAGCCGCCGCCTTTGGCTTTGAACCCGCGGCCAGATATGCGGTATCCTCCCGGTCCCGTTTAACGGCTCCCGAAGAACCTATATTCCTTCTGCCGTTCCTTCCGCCGTGGCCGTTTCCGGTCTTCCTCCTGCTGCCCGGCATCAGGTTCGCTCCGAAGGTTCCGTTCTCGTCAATGGTCCGGAGCTTCAGTTCAACGGTGTCAAGAGTGTTGCAGTAGATAAACAGCCTGGCTGTGTTAAACGAATCCACAACGGCTCTGTGTGCCTCGCCGACAAAATACATGTCGGCAAGCTCTATTGCATGCTCCAGGGATACCTGATTTTTCATGCCCACGGAAGCCATGAACACCTGCTGAAAATCGATCCACTTCTTAAACATGCCCATCTCGGTTGCGGGGAAGCCCTTTACTCTGGCCTCTCTCAGCACCTGAAGCGGGTCGTTATTCGACCAGGAATAGATCATGTAGTCGTCGGTGCCTATCCACCCGACAAACTCTTCCATTACGTCGCAGAAGGTTCTCTCATTCTCCACCATCTGCCATGTGATGCCCGTGAGGTTTCTCTCGGCGGAGGGAATGGAGTTCGCGAAATCCGGTCTAACCAGACTGTCGAACTCTCCCGTTATTCTGTTATTCTCGTCAACCTTGACAGCTCCGATCTCAATAGTCTCGGTCCTTAGAGGCGAGCTTTTTCTGAAGCATGTGCAAAATTCGAGATCGATAAAGATGTGGATCAAAAGGATTCCTCCGCGGCTTCTTGCCGGCCTTTCTGTTTGTTGTTTTTTACATATCATCCAGGGAATACGTGGCCTCGGCATTCAGTGTCATATCCGAGATCCTGCCCTTTTTGTAAGCATAATACGCGGCGGCTGCGATCATCGCCCCGTTGTCGGTGCACAGTATTCTTGAAGGTTTTTCCAGCCTCATTCCCCTCTTTGAAGCGGTCTGCTCAAAAAGCTCCCTGAGTTTGGAATTTGCGGCGACTCCGCCTGCCAGCACCACCGTCTTCATGCCGGTGTCCCTTGCGGCTCTGAAGGTATTGTCGCAGAGCACACCGCAGACCGCCTCCTGGAAGGAAGCGCAGATATCGTTCACCGGGATGTCTTTTTCGGCCATTTTCAGGCTGTTAAGGTGGTTCAGCACCGCAGTCTTGATGCCCGAAAAGCTGAAATCGTATGAATCCTTAAACCTCGTCCTGGGAAATGCGATGTATCCCGGATCGCCGGACTTTGCGGCCTTGTCGATGGCGGGGCCTCCCGGGTAGCCGAGGCCGAGGGCTCTCGAGACCTTATCGTAAGCCTCCCCCGCCGCGTCGTCTCTGGTCCTCCCCAGTATCTTATACTTCCCGTAGTCCTCCACCAGCACTATATGGCTGTGTCCGCCCGACGCCACAAGGGTCATAAACGGAGGTTCAAGATCGGGGCTTTCCAGGAAATTGGCGGAAATGTGGCCTTCGAGGTGATGGACGCCCACCAGCGGTTTTCCCGCCGCATACGCAAGGCCCTTGGCCGCCATGAGACCCACCAGAAGTCCTCCCACAAGTCCGGGGCCGAACGTGACGCCAATGGCATTGATCCGTTCAAGGGACGTTCCGGCCTCCTTGAGCGCGCTGTCGATGACGGGCACTATGAACTCCAGATGCTTTCTTGAGGCGATCTCCGGGACCACCCCGCCGTAAGCCTTGTGGAGCTCAAGAGAGGATGAGATGACGTTCGAGAGCAGTTTCCGTCCGTTTGCGACCACCGCAGCCGAAGTCTCGTCACAGCTGCTTTCTATTCCAAGCGTTAAAAAGTCAGCCATTGGTCACTCCGAAAAACCTATGATATCGTAGTAGGGATTTGTTTTCGGCGAGAGCCTCACAGCCGCACCGTCCTGCTCCAGTTGCCCCTGCAGGCTCTTTTTTATGTGTGTCGCCAGGGATTTGATGCCGCCTATCTCGGTCTCGTAGTGTCCCAGCTCTATCGCGGCAATGCCCAGCTCCATAAGCTCCAGAGCCCTGCTGTGCTTCATTTCGCCCGTCACCACCACGTCGACGTTGTTCTCGACGAGCCAACGGGTCTCACCGTCAAAAGCGCCGCAGCACACAGCCACTTTTACGACATTGTCGTCAAGCTCCATATCCTTCGGCTTCACTATCTTGGCGTTAAAGCTTTCAAAATCAGCCGTGATCCTCTCGTAAAACGCGCCAAGCTCCTCAGCCTCCGGGAGAGTTCCGTAAAGATGGGTGTCGCCATCGACCTTCTTCGGATCTGCCAGCCGCAGCTTTCTGAAAAGCACGTCGTTCACGCCGCCTGACGCAAAGTCAAGGTTTGTGTGCGCAGAATAAACGGTGATACCGGCTTCCTCAAGTGCGTCCAGCTTCTGTTGCAAGAGACTGCCCTCTTCTATCGGCGCCTCTTTATCGAAGATCAGCGGATGGTGGGTGATGATGAGGTTAATGCCCGTCTTTTTCGCAAGGCCTATATCCGCCAACGTCAGGTCAAGGCAGAACAGCACGTTCTTCGTCTCATCGCTGAGATCTCCTGTCATGAGGCCCACGTTGTCCCACTCACACGCCAATTCCCTTGGCGCAAAATAATCTATCCACTGGATCAAATCATTATGAATCATTTATTGTCTCCTAAAATCGCATCGATCTTTAAGATCACGCTTTCAAGCTCAGCCTGTCTTTTGTTTTTTTTCGCAAAATCCCGGGCCGGGCCTTCAGCGCCGTCTCTCTCGTTTATTTTTGCAAGAGGTATCTCGTACCTTCTCCTCAGGGCCTTCAGGTATTTCACGCCCTCCGGGTCCCTGTCTCTTCCGATGAACTCCCCGGCTACAGCCTCGATACTGTCTGCGCTTATCGTTCTTTTAACACCCGTGTAAACACAGTCGATCACCGCATAGCTGTGGCCCGCATCGCAGATACCGGTCTCGTTTTTTATTTCAAAGCCCTTCGACAGCAGAAAAACTCTCAGTTCCGGCAGACTCGTATTTGGCTGAAGCACGAGCCTCCCCTCTGAAGCGATATCGAAATCATCCTCAATGATCTCCTCTATCAGGAGCCCGCCCATGCCGCATATGGCCTTGACCTCCGCCTCGCCCTTTTTGAGGACCGAAAGTCCGCTGCCCTGCCTAAGGCTGAATCTGTCCTTAAGTCCCGGGCAGTACCTGTCTATATTTCCCGCCGCAGTCTCAAGAGGCCCTTTTCTCAGATCCGTGACGATCGCCTTCCCGGCCTGTCCGTCCATGACCATTCTTACGGGCAGCAGCGCATGATCGGAACCAATGTCCGCAAACGTGCCGCACTCTCCGATCACGTTCTTTACGGTCTCAAGTCTTTTCGAAAGTGCCGGTCCCCTGTCAGTTCTCACCTGCTTTGTCCCCTTCGGCCTTTTTGCCGAGCTTAAGCCTGAGAATTTCAAGCCCTACTATCACAGCAGCGCCAACGATAAACGCGACCACGTTTATCGAGTTCTCTTTAAAAGGCACCAATGTCATCGGCGAATAATAAGCTGCTTCGTCTGCTGATATCTGATGAAGGATGCTCCCCGGCGCAACGCAGATCGGGAAAACGGACGCCGCAGTCATTCCGAGAACGCAGTAAACGGCGGCGCTTCTGTGCTTTTCAAAAGCGATCTTCACGCCCTTTACCGACACCAGGATGCCAACGATAAGTCCGACGCCCATGGGAAGCATTCCGAGTATGGTCCTGCCCAGATTGCCGTTGAAATGCAGTATCTCGTGAGCCGCGGCAATGGCGGGATAATAAACGCCAAATATCAGCATCACGGACGAGCCCGAAAGGCCCGGAAGCATCATCGCAGATATAGCCACAAAGCCCACCACGAACACGTAAAGATACTGCCAGCCCTGAATGCCGTCCACGAAGCTGACGTTAAGATTCAGCCCCTCCACATATCTCAGCATGGTGATACCGACCACAAGGCCGGCTCCCACCACCGTCCACACAATGTTGTAATACTTTCCTTTGAGGTTGTCCTTCTCGGCAATGATGATAAACGGGATGGCCGCCACCGTAAGCCCGATGAATGCGGAGCACATTATATAAACGTGCTGCTCAAAAAGATTCTTGAGAAGAAGCATCGAAAGTACAAAGCCAATGACCCAGCCGATTCCCAGCTTGAGAAGGTATTTGACCGCGTCCACTCTTTCCTTTTTGTCACGGGACAGAAGATTGTGAAGAGAAGTTATGAATTTATCGTAAAAACCAAGGATAAAACCGATCGTGCCGCCGGAAACGCCGGGGACCGCATCGGCAATTGCCATTGCAAGACCATGCAAAGCAGTAATCAGCATAAAAGAAACCAGCTTTCCCTGCGGAACGGGCCCTGATCCACGCATGTGAACCGTAAAAAACCCCGCCGCAGAAGGTTGAATTATCCCGCGGCAGACACACCGCAGGAATTTTAACCAATATACCACAAAGTACTGCGGTTTTCAATAATAACGCGGCCCCGCAAGGGCCGAAAAAGCTCCCGCGGGGCGGTCTTCACATTTAATTATCCGGTATCATTTCTTTTTTCTGCGGATCAAAAGTGCCGCTCCAATGATAGCCGGGAGCATACTGATGCCGGGTACGACACCGCCGCAGCCTTTCTTCGCGGGAGACCCGGTCTCTTCGGGAGTATCGGGAGTATCGGGAGTAGCCACCGGGATTTCCTCGGTGGGCTCTTCTTCGGGAGGAGCGGTCGGGTCATCAGGGGAGGCTGTAACTTCAGGCGCGTCCGTCGTTTCCGGAGCTTCCGTCACGGAGGGATCGTTCGCCCCGCCGCCTTTTGCCAACCATGCCTCGCCGAACTCATTGGCGCCTGCCATGGATTTGAAGAAGCCTATGTAATATATCTCAAGGCTACAGGCCTTTTTAGAGCTTCTGAAAACGTCATAGCGGCAGTTCAGAGGCGTGCCGGACCAGTTGGGAGCCTGTCTGAGATCGATGTTCACAAACTGATAGCCGTCTGTATTTGAATAGTCTGCCATTACCTTCTGGGCCTCGGCAAGTCCCGGGAAGTCCTCTGTCTGGTAGTAGAACTCAAGTTCGTTTGCCGCAGTGGGGTCGAATCTCACTCCTATCGAGATCACCTGTGCGTCCGCAGCGGTAAGCTGTGCCATGCCTCCGGTTGCCATCATTGGCGAGAGACCAAGCTCAATGTACGGGTCATTGGACTCCCTGACGTCGGCCACAAAGCACTTTTTCTCGTCATCGTAGTCAAAGTCATCGATGTCGTTGGTGCCGATGAACAGGTCCCCGTAGGTGTCATCGCTGAAGAAAAGAAGCTCCGAAGGAGTCTTGTCGGTGTCCTCGCCCTCCACCACGGTGCTCTCGACGGTGATATAGTAGGGGGTGTAGCCTTCCTTCAGAACGTATCCGTCGTCCGCAAGAACCATCACAGCGTAGTCGCCTGGTACTATGACGCCGTCAATGATAAACTCATCGGGCCGGTTATAGATCACATTTTCACTTTCAGCCGGGAGCTCAACGGTCGAACCCGCCGTTCCGGCATACCACCATACTAACGATGCAATGCCGCCGTTGTCCGGATCCGTGGTCTCTCCGTTCTTGTAAACGCCTACCCAGTCCTTTTCGCCGAATTCTCCCTCAAGAACGATCTTCAGCCTTCCCGGCTCGCTTGTAACGGTCAGCCCCGGATTTGACGGATCTGCCTCATCGGCAAACACAGCCAAGCCGAGCATACCGATCACTATGGAAACAACAATAACCAATGCCATTATCTTTCTCATTTTAACAACCTCCGTGTGTGATGTGCGCTTTCCGCGCCGGATCTTCTAAAATAATTATACAATTTAGATGGACGCACTTCAACCCGTCCGGATCCAGTTTGAAAAAAGTTTGAAAAACGGGGCGTTTTTTGCAATAATCGTCTCGATCCAATAAGAAGGAGACCTGCATATGAATCAGACAAGACACGTATCCGAAATTTCTTTGGTTATCGCTTTTGTTATGGTGGCTGCGCTGGCGGTATTGGCGTCAGGCTGCGGCGGTCCGAAGTACGACCCCAATGTAACAGTTGACACGGGAGCCATCGACTTTAATGCGGCGCTCTCAAGGAAGGTTCTTGATTATTTCACCCACAGAAAACTGTGCGACGTTGGTTATGAGAAGGATCAGGAGTACGGAAACGTTCTTAAGATCACGTCAAAGGGCGTGAAAAAAGGCAATTCGGACAGACCCGAGGTCTTGTTTGAATACAGGGAATTCTGCAAGGAACTTGGCGTGGCGCCGGTGAGCATCGAGCAGAATCCGGTGGTGGTTTTGAAGGTAAAATACGTAAGTTCCCACGACAAGCTGGTGTCTCTCACAGGCTCCAACACCACGGACGACTACTCCATCAAAGGGGCTGAACGTACCGCAAAGATAGCGAA
The DNA here is from genome assembly GCA_017444825.1 of Clostridia bacterium. Classification (GTDB taxonomy): domain Bacteria; phylum Bacillota; class Clostridia; order UBA1212; family UBA1212; genus UBA1212. Next base: position 40,946 of record JAFSVU010000027.1, on the reverse strand, counting down.
TGAGGGCTGGACGTATCTGGTGTTCGATCTCTCGGACGACATCAACCAGGACATGTATCAGGTGTTCAGGCTGAATTTTGAGCAGATCGCCGTTAAGAACGGTGAGACGCTCCTGATAAGCGAGATGAGGTTTGTGACTGTGGATAAAGCGGCAGATTATGAGGTGCCGGACGTTTACGAGGTCTTCGAACGCACGGCGGGCAACGATATACTGAACATTTTAACGTTCAACATCCAGACAGAGGCGGGCAACAACGCTCCTTTTGCAATCAGGGCGGCCCTTTTCCGCAGCTTCATCGAGGAACACATTCCGGATATCGCAGGGCTTCAGGAAGTCACTGCCCAGTGGCGGAAATGGCTGAATTCATTCGTTTTCAACGACTCCTACGACAGCTTCGGAGCGGAGCGGACGGAGGGCAGCGAAGCCAATACCATCTACTACCGCAAGGACAAATTCGACCTTCTCGATTCCGGCACCTTCTGGCTCTCCCCCACACCGGACATGGCCGGCTCGCGTTTTTCCAACTCTTCCTACGTAAGGATCTGCTCCTGGGGCCTCTTCAAAGACAAGGTCACGGGCACCGAATATGTTTACTATAACACCCATCTCGATATAAACGGCGACAAGGAGAAAGCCGAGGGCAACGCTCTCCGTGCTGAACAGATGGCAATCATCGTCCGCCATGCACAGCAGTTTTCGGGCAAGGCCATATTCGTGGGCGGCGACTTCAACACCCTCCGCACCAAGTCAAAGGACGGCACTCACGATGCCATTCAGCTGGTCGAGGGCACTCTCTCAACCACCGATTCTGACGGCAATGAATGCAGGCTGACTCTGAAGGACACCCGCCTTAACGCCCCCGTCACCGTGGACAAAAACCACACGGCCACGCTTGCGAAATACTACGACAAGTCCTACTCAAAGTATGAGCCCACAAGAGAGCCCATTGACTACGTGTTCTACACTGAGGGCCTGTTCGAGCCGCTGACCTACGAGACATTCCTTCTTGCGGAAGGCAGCTACCAGGCCTCGGACCACCTGGCGGTGTTCACCACGTTCAAGGTAATCAACGGATAATAATGATTTGAATAGTTAACTGCAAAACGCCCCGTCTGGCTTTAGATGCCTTGCGGGGCGCTTTGTTTTAGTCTTTTCTCTTTTTATATGATGCCTGTCATTCCCACTCGATCGTGGCCACCGGTTTGTCCGATATATCCCAGAGCACACGGTTAACGCCCGGAACAGTCTTGATTATCCTGTCGCGGATAGTGCAGAGTGTGGGGAACGGGAGCGCGGGAACCGTCGCTGTAACTGCGTCCGTGGTGTTCACGGCGCGGATCACGACTGCCCAGCCCATGTATCTCTTTCCGTCCTTGATGCCTGTCGACTGCATGTCGGGTATCACGCAGAAATACTGCCAGGGCTTGAACTGAAGCTTGTCGATCTCCTCGCGGACAATGGCATCAGCTTCTCGGAGGGTCTCAAGTCTGTCTCTTGTTATAGCGCCAACGCACCTTACACCAAGGCCCGGGCCCGGGAAAGGCTGGCGGTATACCATATTGTCGGGGAGGCCCAGTGTTTTACCGACTACGCGGACCTCGTCCTTGTAGAGGAACTTCACAGGCTCTACGAGCTCGAATTTAAACTTGTCCGGAAGGCCGCCGACGTTGTGATGGGCTTTTACGCCCTTGCTCTCTAAGATATCCGGGTAGATCGTGCCCTGTCCAAGGAACTCCACGTCAGAAAGCTTCTCAGCCTCTTCGGCGAAAATGTCGATAAAGAGACTTCCGATTATCTTTCTCTTCTGCTCGGGGTCGCTGACGCCTGCCAATGCGTCGAGAAAACGGTCCACAGCGTCCACGTAGATCAGGTTCGCGCCAAGCTCCTCGCGGAAGACCTTTATGACCTGCTCCGACTCGCCCTTCCTCAGAAGACCGTGGTTAACGTGTACGCAGGTGAGCTGCTTGCCGATGGCTTTGATAAGAAGCGCCGCCACAACAGAGCTGTCAACGCCGCCTGAGAGTGCCAGCAGTACCTTACGGTCGCCAATCTGCTCCTTAAGCGCCTTGACCTGGTCATCGATGAAAGCCTGAGCGCCGGTGGCATTGGTTATTCTGAGAAGTGTCTCCGGGCGTGTCTCATAAACATATCCTGACATTTTGTTTCCCCCTTTTCAATTTGTGTAGTTGTCGAAATATCCCTGAACGAGGACCACAGGAGTACCCTTGTCCCCGGATCCTGAAGTCAGGTCGCAAAGTGAACCGATAAGGTCCGTAAGCTGCCTCGGGGTAGTGCCCTCAGAGACCATGTGCCCCACAAGGCTTGAACCGTCTTTTTGGCGTATTTTTTCGGAAATAGCTTCTTTAAGCGCCTCACCCGAAAGTGAACTGAAGTCGTTGTCGGCAAGGTATTTGAGCTTGAGCTCGTTGGGGGTTCCGATGAGGCCGTCCGTAAAGGCAGGCGAAACCACCGGGTCCGCAAGCTCCCAGATCTTTCCCTGGGGATCCTTGAAAGCGCCGTCGCCGTAGACCATTACCTCCACGTGCTTACCCGTTGCCTTGAGCATTCTCGCCTGAATATCAAGCACCAGCTCTTTGCACTCCTCTCTCGGGAAGAGCTTGACCTTTTCCTCTGTGGCCTTGTTTGAGCCCAGAAGTCCGTAGGTGGCATTCCAGCCGCTGCCGTTTACCGGCGCATTCATAATATCGTCAAGGCTGATCACCTTCTTAGCCCCAGCTTCCATGAGGAGCCTCTTGGTTCTCTTTCTTGTGTGGATGTCGCAGTTTATGACCACGTCGGTGTAGTCAAGGATGGCTCTCGGCCTGTTGGCGAAAATGATCTCAGCCTCGCAGTCGCACTGCTCGATCAGGTCTCTGTAGTACGCCACGTAGTCAACGCCGGTGAAAGAATGCTTGTTCTCGCCGAACAGTTCTCTGTACTTCGCAAGTGAAAGCACGTCGCTGTAGGGATTCACACCCATCTCGTCGAGTTTATCTATCGAAACCAGCTCGTTGCCCACCTCATCGGAGGGATAGCTCAGCATAAGCACGATCTTCTTCACACCAAGGGCAATTCCCCTAAGGCAGATCGCAAAGCGGTTTCTCGAAAGAATAGGGAATATCACGCCAACGGTGTCGCTCCCGGCCTTAGCCTTCACGTCGGCCGCAATGTCGCTCACGGTGCAGTAGTTGCCCTGGCTTCTTGCGACAATGGATTCCGTCACGGCAATGACGTCCCTGTCCCGAATAGGAAATCCCTCTGATTCCGAAGCCTTAAGCACACTGTCAGTCACAATAGAACCAAGGTCGTCGCCCTCTCTTATGATCGGGCATCTGATTCCCCTTGATACCGTTCCGACTCTGCGTTCATTTGTTGCCATAAACTTTTACCCCCAAACAATTGATCTATTTAGTTATATGCGGCTTGGAGCCGCAGGATATTGTCATTGGTTATTGCTCCCGGGCTTTTCCTTTTCCAGCTCCGCCACTTTTTCGGAGAGTGCCTTGATCTGCTCTCTCAGAGACGCGATGTCCTGGGCAATAGGATCTATGATCTTTGCATGCTCAAGAGACATGGATGGCGCCACCCTCTCGCCGTCGGTCTTGATGACACGGGCCTTGAGGCCCGCCACCGTGGAATTTGCAGGAACGTCGGAGAGTACGATGGACCCGGAGCCTATCATGGAGTTATCGCCCACAGTTATCGGCCCAAGTATTTTAGCTCCCGCGCCTATCAGCACGTTGTTTCCGATGGTGGGGTGCCTTTTTTCATGGCGCTTCACGCCCGTACCGCCGAGAGTCACCTGATGGTATATCGTGCAGAAGTCGCCTATCTCGGCTGTCTCTCCTATCACGATGCCGTGGCCGTGGTCGATAAAAAGACCATTCCCGATTTTCGCACCCGGATGTATCTCGATACCGGTCCTCCGGCTGGAGCACTGGGATATCCAGCGGGCTATAAAGGGCATTTTGTGGCGCAAAAAGAAAGACGCTATTTTATGGTCAAAAAGCGCTCTGAAGCCCGGATAAAGAAGGATAACCTCCAGCACGTTTCGTGCCGCGGGGTCCCTCTCGGCTATTGATCTTGCATCACTTAAAAGTCCCATAAAACTTGTCCTTTAATCCTTCCAAACACTCAGATCTCAGTTTTTTCCCTCGCCGCTATCACTCTTGCCACGTGTACACCGCTGGCCGCCGCCTGGGAAAGTCCCCTCGTTACGCCGGCTCCGTCGCCGCAGGCGAACATATTGGTCAATGTGGTCTCAAGCTCCGCCGAAAGGTTCAGGCGTGCACTGTAAAATTTGACTTCCACTCCGTAGAGCAGCGTGTCGTAGTTTGCGGTCCCGGGAACCACCTTGTCCAGAGCGTAGATCATCTCGATGATGTTGTCAAGATGCCTCTTGGGAAGCACCAGGCTGAGATCACCCGGGGTCGCGTTCAATGTGGGCCTCGTAAAGCTCTGTTTAAGACGGTGATCGTTTGTCCTGACGCCTTTAACAAGATCGCCAAAGCGCTGCACGATGACGCCGCCGCCAAGCATATTCGAGAATGATGCAATGCTCTTTCCGTAGCGGTATGGCTCGCTGAATGGCTCCGTAAATTTGTTGCTTACAAGAAGCGCGAAATTTGTGTTGTTTGAGCGAAGAGCCGGATCCGCATAGCTGTGGCCGTTTACCGTTGCACACCCGTCCACGTTTTCAGTGACCACGTAGCCGTAAGGGTTCATGCAGAAGGTCCTCACCTTATCGCCGTACAGCTTCGTTCTGTACACAAGCTTTGCCTCGTAAACGGCGTCCGTCACCGCCTCAAAAACAGCTGCGGGAAGCTCCACTCTCACGCCAATGTCCACCTGGTTGTTGATGAGCTCAATGCCTAGAGCCTTGCACTGCGTCGAGAACCACTCCGCTCCGGAGCGCCCCGGTCCGGCAATGAGATACTTGCACGTTATGGGTTCGCCCTTTGAAAGCACGAGTTCATATCCGCTGTCAGTGGGTTTTATCTCCTGTACCGCGGTCTCGCAGCGGATCTCCACCCGCTTTTCCATGTACAGGTATATCTGCTTCAATATTTCCAGATTTTTTTCGGTGCCCAGATGCTTCACCGATGCTCCGAGAAGATGCATGTCGTTTTCAAGGGCCTTTTTCATAAGCGCCTTGGCTTTATCGGAATAGGTGCTGAACCTCTCCTCTGTGGCGCCGAAATGCACGTTCACCGAATCAACGTACTCAATAAGGTCCATGACCTCATCGTCGGATATATAGTCGTTCAGCCAGCCGCCGAACTCCGTGGTAAAATTGAACTTACCGTCGGAAAAAGCGCCCGCGCCGCCAAAGCCGTTCATTATCGCGCAAGGATCGCAAAAGACACACTTGTCGACTTTTCCGGCCACTATGGGGCAGGTTCTGTGGAAGATAGACCGGCCTCTTTCGACTATCACTATCTTTTTGTCAGGGCAAAGCCTGGATAATTCATATGCCGCATATATACCGGCAGTTCCCGCGCCGATAACAGCTACGTCGTAGTTACTCATAGGATATATCCTCTCCTAACTTCAGGCCTGCCCCGTGTTTTCTCTAATTTTACTCTCACGGCAACAGTTCAAGCGGCAAAAAAAGGCGCAATGCCCCCGCCGCGTGTCCTGATCTTGATTCGTAACTGCCTTAAAGAAGTTACAAATAATTATACTCTCTGGCAGTTTCCTTTGCAACTTTTTTCTTGGCCTCATACGTTATGTGACGTGTGACGCCCGCATACAAAAAGGCCGCGCTCTCCGTCTTGTTTTACGGAAAGCGCGGTATGTCACAAGTCTTTTAAGGACTTAACGTCAATGCTTTTTTCTTACTACCAGAACTGCCGCAAAAGCAACGGCGAGAGCCGCTGTCATTCCGCCGATAACGCCGCCGCAGCCTTTGTCATTGGTTTTGGCCTCTTCGGTGGCTTCCGGTGCATCGGTGGCCTCAGGCGCGTCAGTTTCGGGAGCTGTCGTCACTTCAGGTGTGGCGGTGGGCTCGGGCGTGGGCTCGGGAGTCGGAGTCGGCTCGGGAGTGGGCTTGGGCGTAAACTCACCGTTGGGATCGCAGGAATACGTGAACTTATCGAACTCAGTTCTGGATCCGTCTGCATATTTGACCATAATGGAGAATTCGACGTCAAGGCCCGCTTTGATCGGAATATTGAAGTCGATGTTCATTCCGTACAGTGTCTTCGAAGCAGCAGCGGCGTCCGCACGGCTCTTTCCTGCTTCAAAGAACTCTTCGCCGTCGGCGAACACGTATCCGACTTCCGCTATCTCCGTGTCAGAAGCGATCCAGCCGAAAATGCGAATATTCTCATGACCTGCATTGAAGTCTTCTGTGAGATCGCCAAGGTCGCGATCTGTCGAAGCCTCAAACTGTGTGCCGTCAACAACTCCCACACCGTCGAAATGCATCGTGTCGCCGTTCTCGTACTCAATGGTGAACGGAACTGCGGACAGAAGAGTGTAGGTATCTTCCTCAAGGAGGCAAATAGCGTAATATCCGGCCTCGAGGTCCTTGGCGCCTTCCTGCTTAAATGTCGCAGCATTAAAAGGAATGGTCTCGGCGTTTGCATAAGTTCTCCAGCCGGTAAAGCTGTCCTCGTCGGGATCAAAATATTCAAGATCCTCAAGTGATTCGATCTCAAACACACCGATCCAGTCCTTGCCTTTGTTCTCGGCGTCAATGATCTTAAACTGTGCATCGGCAGGCATTATATCGCCGTTAACGATCTTTCCTGACGTGTAGTTGCAGTCAATGATCCTGGTGGATGCCTCAGCCAGAGTATACGTAAGCCTGTATAAGCCGGATCCGCAGATATCCTCTTCACCGTCTTCCAGCTTGTACCAGATGTCGAGAGTCACATCCTCGCCCGCAACCAGCGGAGCGTCAATGTAGAAACGGAGCGGGTACTCGTGCTGAGTTGCAGCCTTGTTTGCCACAAGGTTCGCGTCATATTTAGAGAAGCCCCATACAACGTCCTCTTCATTGATGGAATAACCAAAATCTGCTATCGGAGTGTCTTCCGAATACCATCCCTGGATGTGAATGTATTTTCCGCCTTTTGCGCTGACTGTATTACTGATATTTCCAAGCTTGCGTGCGCCTGCGCCAAAGTCACCGACCTGTTCCATATCCGCATTGTAAAGATGAATAAAGTCGATGCAGGTCATTCCGCCTGACGCATTAGTTATGATAAGCATAGAAAAGGTCGAAACAACCAATGCAAGAGCAATTGCAAGAGCAATTATCTTTTTCATAAATTTACCTCCGTATTATTATGTGCCGCCCATCGAAAAACCTTTGGGTGGTCAAAGCTGACAAAGCGATTAACTATCAAGCATTTTATATCTTAAGCCCCGCAATGTCAAGGGCGGCCCCGTCTCGCACATTGCATCTCGTCACTTGGCTTCACTTCGTGAAGAATCGTTCCTCGATGAAATGTGGTCGACGGCCACCTCTTACCTTTTACCTGTTACTTATTACCTGAGCGGCACCCCTTACGTCTCGCACATTGCATCTCGTCACTTGGTTTCCAAAACAAAGAAATAAGGCGCGGCCCCGGAATTTACGATCCTGACCTTTGTCGCGCATATCTCGAACCGGGACAGTGTCGAAAAATACTCTTCAAGCATCTTTCCCTCCGCATCCCCCTCCTCGTGGCCCGGATATATCGCTATCGTAAGGACCGAGTCTTTGTCAAGAAGACTGATGGCGGTCTCCACCGCGGGGAGCGTCGTCGCCCTCATAGTTGTAACCTTCCTGTCACTCCCCGGGAGCCAGCCCAGGTTGAACATGCCCGCTTTGATCTTCGTTTTAATGTAGCTTGCGGCATTTGAATGTGAATCGAGTATCAGTGTCACGTTGTCCGGGCAGCCTGTGTCCTCGAGTCTTTTTTTCGTGTTGTCCAGGGCCTGCTGCTGAACGTCGAAGGCATAGACGTGTCCTTTTTCTCCCACGATTTGCGAGAGGAATACGGTGTCGTAGCCGTTGCCCATTGTAAAGTCCGCACAGACGTCGCCCTCCCTCAGGTGATCTTTTATAAACTGTTTATGGAGCGAAAGCAGATCTATCATCGGTAAATACCCCTTGTTTAAGAGAAAAAGCGTTCATCATTTCCACGAACGCTTTCCCCCTTTTCCCCGGCACTCAGCACCTTTTTTACTTAGCGCTTTAGCACCTATTACTTAGCACTTATTACTTTGGGCGGCACTCCCTTCTGCCCAAGCGGTACCCCTTAACGGCAGTTGCCTGTCAAACATCCTTGATCGAAAGATCAACTCTGCCCATCTTGTCGTAACCAATGAACTTGACTTTGACGGTGTCGCCTTCCGCAACCACGTCCTCTACGCGCTCAACGCGGTACTTGGCGAGTTTGGAGATGTGTACAAGTCCTTCAACGCCGGGCAGGAACTCGACGAATGCACCGAAGTTCATGAGCCTTGTTACGCGGCCTTCAAACACTTCGCCGACCTCGAGGTTTCCGATGATGCCGTTGATGATCTTCATTGTCTTTTCAGCCAGTTCCTCTTCGGGTGTGGCGATGAAAATTCTGCCGTCCTCTTCGATATCGATCTTTACGCCTGTTGCTTCGATGATCTTGTTGATGGTCTTTCCGCCGGAGCCGATCACGTCGCGGATCTTGTCAACGGGGATCTGCATCTGGAATATCTTCGGAGCGTACTTGGATACCTGTTTTCTGGGCTCAGGGATGCAGGGGAGAATGATTTCGTTGAGGATCTTCATACGACCCTTGCGGGTGAGCTCAAATGCCTGGCGGATGACTTCGTAGGAGAGACCCTGAACTTTGATGTCCACCTGGATGGCGGTGATGCCTTTTTCGGTACCTGCGACCTTAAAGTCCATATCGCCAAAGAAGTCCTCGATGCCCTGGATGTCCATGAACGTGATGAAGTCGTTCTCGTCATCGGGATTGGTTACGAGACCGCAGGAGATACCTGCAACGGGAGCCTTGATCGGAACGCCTGCTGCCATAAGCGCAAGGGTGGAGCCGCATACACTGCCCTGGGATGTGGAACCGTTGGACGAAAGAACTTCGGAAACGAGCCTTAACGTATAAGGGAACTCTTCCTCGGAAGGAATTACCGGAACGAGAGCTCTCTCTGCGAGGGCGCCGTGGCCTATCTCACGTCTGCCGGGAGATTTGATGGACTTGGCTTCGCCTACGCTGTAGCCCGGGAAGTTGTACTGATGGATGTAGCGCTTCTTGTCTTCCTCATCGATGCCGTCGAGGATCTGGTACTCGGATATCTGACCAAGGGTGCAGATAGTGAGGACTTGTGTCTGGCCTCTTGTGAAAAGACCTGAGCCGTGTACTCTCGGAAGAATGTCGATCTCTGCCGAAAGAGGTCTGATCTCGTCAAGGGCTCTGCCGTCAACTCTCTTGTGCTCCTTGAGGAGGTAGTTCCTGACGACTTTCTTCTCGAGCTTGTAGATAGCTTCGTTGATCACGGACTTGCTGTCGGGATACTTTTCAGCCAGCTTGCTCTGAACGTCTGCCGTGAGAGCGTCAATGGCGTTATCTCGCACAGTCTTATCGACTGCAAGGACTGCCTGTTTCATTGTGTCAAGGGCGATGGCTTCCACATCCTCAAAGAGGTCGTGGGGCACTTCGCAGGATGTGTAGGAGAACTTCGGTTTTCCGACTTCCGCCACGATGCCTTCGATGAATTCGCAGATCTTCTTGATGGTGCCGTGTCCCTTGATGATGGCGTTCAGCATCACGTTCTCGGGGACTTCATTGGCGCCTGCTTCCACCATGGTGATCTTTTCCTTGGTTCCTGCGAGGGTGACGTACATATCGCTCTTTTCGCGTTGCTTCGACGTGGGGTTAATGACCACTTCGCCGTCAACCAGTCCCAGCACAACACCGCCGATAGGTCCGTTGAAAGGAATATCGGAGATGGAGATAGCGCAGGAGGTTCCGATCATAGCGGCGATCTCAGGAGAATTGTCCTGCTCCACCGAAAGAACGGTATTGATGACTGCGACGTCGTTTCTGAGGTCCTTCGGGAAAAGAGGCCTGATAGGTCTGTCGATAACTCTCGACGTGAGTATGGCCTTCTCGGAAGGTTTGCCCTCTCTCTTAAGGAATCCGCCCGGGATCTTTCCGACGGAGTAGAGCTTCTCCTCGTAATCAACGCTGAGGGGAAAGAAATCCACGCCGTCTCTCGGGGTCTTTGACGCGGTAACTGTGGAAATAACCACCGTATCTCCGTACCTTACCAAAACCGCGCCGTTTGCCAGCTGGGCCATCTTACCTGTCTCTATCGTAAGTCTTCTGCCCGCAAGCTCTGTTGTGAAAGTTTTAAACATTTTCTCTTTTGCTTACCCGATCTTCCGCAGCAACCGCTACGGCCCACCACCGGATAAGTTCCTCCAATCTTGTATATTAACAGCTTTCGCTGCCTGATGAGCTGTTTTAGCCGTCCTTTCAAAACCAATGGGCTCCGATAAGACGTCAAAAGCGGATGCCTACCTCAGGAAAGAGATATGCACCCGCAAAACGGAATTACTTTCTGAGATTCAGCTTCTCAATGAGATCACGGTATCTCTGAACGTCGATCTTTGTGAGATAGTTGAGAAGTCCGCGTCTCTGACCAACCATCAGAAGAAGTCCTCTTCTTGAGTGATGGTCGTTCTTGTGAGTCTTGAGATGCTCGTTAAGGTCGTTTATTCTCTCTGTGAGAATAGCTACCTGAACCTCGGGCGATCCGGTATCGCCTTCCTTGCGGCCGAAAGTTTTAATGATTTCCTGTTTTCTTTCCTTTGTCATTTTTTTGATCTCCTTTATGGATTAAAATCGCCAATGGCTTTGCGAGGGTCAAAGGATTCTCCCTTGGCAAAGGCACGGTTAGAGCGAATTTTATCACGAATAAGCATCCAAGGCAAGTATTATTTTTATTATATATTAGCCCGGGAATCCTGGAGTGCAACCCGAAAAACCGCCTGAAACACCAAAAAACGGGCGGGAGAAGCTCCCGCCCGACAGTCGATCAACTGTTATTCAGCCGACCTTTCAAAAAACTTTTTTCTTAAGAACAGCGAGTGCCACAGCCGCAGCGGCAACGATGAATATGACCATCGATGCATCTGCCGTAGGAGCATTCACGCCTGGAACTCCGTTGTATGTAACGTAGATCTCTCTGTCCTTGTCGCCTGACGCGGTGCGGTCATATCTGTTGAGTTTGACCTCGTCGCCGTTTTCCAGCTTAGCCCATACCCAGATGACGTTGTTATCGCCCTTCAGATTGGACACGTCAAATTCAATCTTGAATCTGCGGTTGTTGGCTCCGAGAGAGGTTACAGCGGATTCTGTGTCGATGAAGAAGTCGCCCCAGACGATCCTGCCGCCGTTGATCTGGTAGCCCAGCTGAGCGGTGGTCTGATTTGAGTTTCCGTACCAGCCGTAAAGAGCTATCTTGGAAACGCTTCCGTCACGTCCGTCAATACCTGCCTTCTTGGTTTCGATCACGACGTCATTGCCCTCAGCAACTATCTGGCCGTCCACAATGATCTGGTCGTAGGAGAGACTGTCTCCTGCGTCGCTGCTGAAATCGCGGCGCTCGGGATAATGGTAGTCAAGAGGAACGAATCCGAGCCCTTCATCCGCAGAGTAGAGATCCAGAGCCACGTTTCCGCGCTCGAAATAGAAATAGTCACTGTTGTTAAGAGTACCGTCGGTAGCATATCCGAGGACAGTGTACTTGGTGTAATATCCGGTGCCCTGGTCGATGGTTTCGTCGTTGATGGTAAATATGACGTCGTAGAGACCTCTGGGGAGAGCTTTGCCAAGCTCAAGGATGATAGCTCCGTCACCTGCCGTCGTGTAATTCATGGTGTGCACGGTCTGTCCGTTGCTTATGAACTCAATGGTGAGAGGAGTTCCGGGAGCCGACCAGAATCCGGGTAAACCGATGGATGTGAACGAAACGTCTGTCTTGAATGTAAAGGCATAATCAAGGTCACCTGTCGAGAAACCGAACCATGCGGAATTTCCGCCTGTATCGCCGGTAGCCGCCGTTCCCGCAGTGTAGTTTGTGTAAGGCGTCAGGATAGATCTGCTCGCCGGTGCAGAGATCAGAGTTCCGAAAACTTCCAGTTCGCCGATCCCACCATAGTAAATACCATTACCATCCTGGAGAAGATTGAACTTTTCAAACTTTACTCTCACGAATCTTGCTTCTTCGGTGGTGTTGATGGTTTTGTACTTGCCGAAGGTGTTGAGCTGTACGCCCGTCTCGCCGCCGATATCCTTCCAGGTGGCACCGTCCTTGGAGACCTGAACCTTGTATGTGTTCGGGAAAGCGATGTTGTTAAAGCCCATGGCCTCGACAACGACAGAGCTGAGCTTGTATGTGCCCATGAGGTCGACAGTCAGGTAGCCGTCAACGTCAGCTGTAGTCGTGGAGAGATAAAGTCCCAAAGGTCCCTGTGTGGCTCCGTCAAAAACGATCGCCGAGCCGTCTACGGCAAAAGCCGGATTCCAGAAAACGTTATCGGAAACGAGAGCGCCGCCTGTCGGGACAGCCCTGATGGTAGCGGATACAGGTTTTCCGAGAGCCACGTCAACGGAATTGCTGTAATACATCTGGTATATTATCTTTTCTTCACCGTCGGTAAATTTTGCGATCAGTTCCATCAGGTGGTTGCCTTCAAGGATCGGAGTGCTGAAATCGATCCTGAAAGTGTATCCCGCCTGAGTGGCATCAGCCATAGCAAGGCTTACTATCGCGTCAGCCAGATCCTGGTTAAAAAACCCGTAGCCGTCGTAACTGATAGCTCCGCCGTCGATACGAAGACCGATGTCAGCCATAGGCTTCCAGGGCATATACCATGCAACAATGTTGAAATCTGTAGCACCTGCAGCGACCTCATCACGAAGGTTTCCGAGGATCGCACCGGGTGGCAGCGTTCCGAAGTCCGGCACAGCATTTGCCGGTGCAAGAACCGCTACGTCGCCGCCTTCCGCATTCGTGCATTTGACCCAATCCACGTTAATAATCTCATTGGACGCAAATGCAGGAAGTATAGTGACAAGCATAACCAATGCGGCGACCACTATGATCATTCCAAACAGTTTTTTCATAACTCCTCCTGTGTGATCTCAATATTCATCCCTCAGACCGGGCACTATCCCGCGAAAGACTAAAGATTTGTTTTAGTTTAGCATAACGGGACCCGCCAAAGCAAGCATAATTTGCCGCCCTTCCCGAAAAGATCCGGCAATTTGCCGAAAATATGCCGAAATAACGGGTCGTTCAAAAAAATGAAAAAGGCGGGAGAAATCCCCCGCCCGTTAACGTATCAACAGTTATTTACGATCCGATCAAAAAACTTTTTTCTTGAGGATCACAAGTGCGATCGCGGCAGCCGCTACGATGAAAATGATCATCGAAGCATCCGCAGTTTGAGGAGAGAGCGTTGTGTCGAACGTGACAAAGCCTCTGCCGACAGCGGTTGAGTAAAGATCGACAGCGATCGGAGCCTTTGTGCATGTGAAGTAATCGGCGTCAAGAGCTATACCTTTGTCAACTCCGGCGAACACTGCATGGTAGTAGTAGCATCCGCTCAGCGCATCCTGATATCCGGCGTCACCGGGCTGCCATACTCTGTCGCTGGTGATGGAAGCGGTCACGTCATACTGACCTGCGGGAAGTATTCCGCCCAAATCAATGTAAAGAGCGCCGTCGCCTGCAGCTGAAGCTGTGAACTCTACCTCTTTAACCACCTGTCCGTCACTCTCGAAGACCAGCTTGAGAGGAGCATTGGGGTAGCCCCAGAATGTGTTAAAGCCTATAGCGTAGAAGGAAACGTCTGTTTTGAATGAAAACGTGAACTCAAGGCCGTTTGTATTCAGGTTTCCTATCCAGCAGGCAGTTGCGTCAGGAGCGTTGTGAGGTATGCCTTCGTAGTTTTTGTAAACCTGTGAATTGTAGGAAACCTTATAAATGGCTTTTGTTGTGCCGTCCGTGAATTTAGCCACAAGTTCAATTTCATGGTAATTTGCCTGCAGGGGCGCGGGTACTGCGAAGCTCTTGTAAAAATCCGCATTTTCAAAATTCGGCCAGCCTGCAATTATGTTACGGGTCTCCTGACTGAATGATGAGAAATCACCGTACACCACGTCGCCGCCGTCAACTCTGTAGCCGATATCAGCCATCTCTTTGAGCGGAGCATACCAGCCTGCAATGAAGAGATACGTTGCGTCGTTGATCTTCGACATATCTCCCACGGAAGAGAACGGTGTGTCACTGAAATTCTGAGCTCCGAAGCCCGCCACCAGGTCGCCGCCTGTCTGAGCACCCGTAGAGTCAAGAACGCGCACAAAGTCTACCCACAGCTGCTCGGTCTCCGCAAAAGCGGGCAGTACTGCGACAAGAGTAAAGAGTAAGGCAGTCGCCAATACTATGGTCAATACTTTTTTCATAAAATCCTCCTGTTTGATCTAAAGATCATCAAAAAATGGCATGTCTGTTCCTCATGCAATCATATTGAGAACCAAATATGTACTTATTATATCAGACCGGATCGTTTAAATCAATTTCTTTTTTGCGCCAAATATTCCTGTAAAACAGTTCGAAAAGCCCCCGAAAACAGCAAAGACGGCCTTCCGCCGGGGAAAGCCGCCCTTTTGACTGTTCCGACGCCCCCGTCAGGGAGCTCAGGTCTCTGCTTTATCAGACTCTCTTTGCCAGAACTTCTTTTTCATACTTTTCGATCTCGTCGAACCAGGAGATGTCGTCCGCAAGGCCGTGACGTCTCAGGTACTCAGCCCAGATCTCGCCGAAGGGAAGAGTTTTTACTTCCTCGAACATTACCATGAGCTTCGTGAAGTTCGCCTCGTCCTGAAGCTTCTTCAGAGTCTCATTGGGTGTGCAGAGTGCGTTCAGAAGAGCCTTCTGCCAGCTGCGTACACCGACAGTCCATGCGGAGATACGGTTAATGCTTGCGTCAAAGTAGTCGAGCGCCATGTAAACTCTGTTAAGAGCGTCGCAACGGACTATCTCTTTTGCCATTTCCTTGGTCTCGTCATCGAAGATCAGAACGTGGTCCGAATCCCAGCGCACACCACGTGTGATGTGGAGAGCGATCTCGGGATAGTAGCAAAGGAGAGCCGGGATCTTATCGGAGACGACCTCTGTAGGATGGTAGTGACCGTTATCCATGAGAGGAAGAACTCCGTCGTGTGTGGCGGCATAGGAGAGAGTGAACTCTGCGGAGCCGGCGGTGTAGGATTCAACGCCAATTCCGAATACTTTGGACTCGACTGTAGGTTTAACAAGGTTCTTGTCAAAAGGCTCGGAGAGGATCTGATCCAGCGAATCCTTGTAACGCATTCTGGGGCCCATTCTGTCGGCCGGAACGTCTTTAAAGCCGTCGGGGATCCAGATGTTCATAATGGTGGGTATGCCCGTCTCTTTTGCGAAATACTCGGAGATCCTGATGCAGGCCTTGCCGTGCTCTATCCAGAATTTTCTAACCTTCTCATCGGGGCTCGTGAGGGTCAGGCCGTCTTTTACCATCGGGTGGGAGAAGTACGTGGGGTTGAAATCGATGCCGAGCTTTCTCTCTTTTGCAAATTTCACCCACTTTGAGAAGTGCTTGGGCTCAAGTTTATCTCTGTCGACGTACTCGCCGGGCTCGAAAACGGCATAGCAGGCGTGGAGGTTCAGTTTGATCTTTCCGGGAACCAGTGAAATGACCTTATCGATATCAGCCATCAGTTCTTCGGGAGTTCTTGCTTTTCCGGGGTAGTTTCCGGTGGTCTGGATGCCGCCCGTGAGAGGTCCGTCATGGTCGAAACCGGTAACGTCGTCGCCCTGCCAGCAATGCAGAGAGATAGCCACACTGTCAAGCTTTTTGATAGCCTCTTCGGTGTCAACACCGAATGCAGCGTACTTAGCCTTCGCTAATTCATACATTTTGTTCATAAAAATCTCCTTCTGAAAGTACTGAAACTTTTTGATGTTTTACTTCGGACGAAGCCGCAAGGCAGACACCTCCGGTTCGCGTTCGTTGTTTTCGGCTTATTCTACCACATCGGCCCTGTGAAATAAAGAATATTTTTGATATTGGCGTCGCACGGACCCCGCCGTTTAATGTTCTTTTAAGATTCGGAAAGATCGTCTCCCGGCGCGCTCAAAGCTACTCAAAGGAGGTCACCCTCTGGGCGTTCAGCACGTCTTCATTCCAGGACTCCACCGACGTCGGATCCGCCGGGAAAGCCGTGTAGAGGCCGGTCACGAAGTCCCTTCCGGTCTTGTCGAGTCCTTCCGCTTCAAATTCCCTGTAGTCCTCGGGAAGACCCACCCATTTTCTCGTCTGGTACGTGTTGTACGGGCCGCTCTTGTCCACGTTCCACACCCATGCGGGGATAGGCCAGAGCCTGATCATGTTTTCAGCCTGAACAGTCTTGTAAAACTTCTTGTCGGGACCGTTCTGACCGTGGTGCCCCATCTGAATGTACTCGCACCCCGAAAGCACCTCCGGATCTTCCGCATATTTTTTCATGAGCCTGGTGGCATTGTCGGTATAAGAATCGCCAAGGAAAAGAAAACCGTGAGCGCCGCCGTACGACATTTTGATGACCGTGGACGTCGAATTGACGTTCTGGCATTTTTTCTCCCATTTTTGCAGTATTTCAAACCTGAGGCCGTCTATCTCAAGGGCAAGCCCCCCCTCTTTTGCCAGGTTTTCGTCGTTTATCACACAGCCGTTTATGATGTTGTAGTAATAGTTTTCGGAGCCCTCAGGCTTTTTCCAATCGCTCTCGGGTATATCGGCGCCTTCAATTCCTTTGAAGGGCACGACGCTGTAGTAGTGGTCGAAGGCCGCGTAGAGGACCTTGGCGTGTTCAAGGTCGTGATCCTTGTCGCCTGCGGATGATTTCCATTCCACACCTATCTCCGGGAATGCGAAGTAAAAGTTGTTGATCACGTAATTGTCCGACTCTTTGTAGTCCTTGAGCATCTTGGCCAGTTCCCAGAAATGGTCCTTGTGATGATGGGTCAGGAACCAGGCGTCGATCTCGAACCGGTCGTTCTGTCCGAGGCCCAGGATGGCACGTATTGCCGCAGGAAGATAGGGGGATGCGTCAAGGCCTTCACCGTCGATGCCTCCGTCGATAACGATGATTTTCCCCTCCTTGGTCTTAATGACGTAGCTCATCATCAGGCTGTTTTTTTCAGGTGCAAGCTGGTAGACCTCCACTTTTCCGTTTGCGGAAGAAGGCCCGTTCACAGGCGTCGACAGGGGCTCCACAGTCTCGTTTTCACCGGTTCCAACGGCAATATTTCTGTCATCAGCCGGCACTCCCGCAGTGCACGCGCAGAGGACCGGAACCAGTCCTATAACAAATGCCATTGCCGCGAGCAGCACGGCTAACAGGTTCAGGTCATTCATAAAGATGCTCCTTTCAGTATATCCTGCATTCGACTGTCGGCTTTTTGCCGCACTTTACTGTGACGTCCGCGGTTCCGCCGCTTCCAAGGGCAAGTCCGGATATCGAGATCGTCTTCCCAAACAGTTCCTCCGGGATGCAGGGGCTTACCGAAAACCTGTCGTTCCAGGCGCAGTAATCGATGCCGAAGATCACCTCGATGATAAGCTCGATGTATTCCGACGCGCTCCAGCCGTATCTTTCAACGCCCTGGCCCATGCCCGTGGACGGGTTCACGAATTCCGCATAATTTCCGTTAAAAGTCATAACGGTCTGATATGCCAGATGCGCCGCCTCTTCCCTGAGTCCGCAGTCCTTCAGGCCCTGCGCTATGATCTCGTTTCTTAAGGTCCAGATATTTCCGCTCCAGCTGGTCCAGCCCTTGTAAACGCCCGTCGTCTCGCAGAATTCCGCAGAATCAAAAGGCGCCGTCGTGATACCGTATTTGTTGTAATATCCGTATTTTGAATTGTTCTTGAGCACCGAAAGGAGCCGTGCTCTCCTCTCCTCCGGGACGATCCCTGCCTTGAAGGTGTCGAAGGCGGAGTTATATGGGCGGTGCTTCATAAGCCTGTTTTCCTTAACGTTCAGGGTGTAGTAGAAGCCGTCGCTTTCATCCCAGAGGTACAGGTTGATGACCGTTTTGAGCTCCGCAAAATGTTTTCTGTATGCCGTGACTTCGTCCTCATAACCAAGGTAATCCGCAAGCTCCGCCAAAACCTTTGCGCCGCAGCACACCTGGACGTTGAGATCCACCGGGGCGTATGTCAGCTGCTCCTTGTAGTCCGAGGGATCCGATTCCTCGAAAATGCCGCAAATAAGGCCGGTCCTTTCGTCCCTTTTCGCAGGCGAGAGCCACCATGCAAAATACTTTTTCAGCATGGAGTAAATATCTTTTACGTAAGCTTTGTCGGAGGTCCTTCTGCAGATCTTTAAGGCCGTGTCGAATATGACGGGGATCGCGCTGAGTTCCTCGTCGAAATCGCCCACTCTGTCGTTGCCCCAAAGAGGGATCCTGCCGTTTTTCTTTTGAACGTTTACGAAGTTGTAAAGGGCCGCTTTTGCGAATTCATTGTTTTCGGAGCTTCCCCAGCAGTAACCGTTTAATGTGAGGGAGGAATCCCGCTCCCACCAGCAGTTGCCGTACTGGCCGCCGGGACCCATGAAAGGATTCACAAAACCAAGGCAAGGGACCGCCTTGCACTCTTCAAGCACGCTGAAAGCGTCATCAAACTGTTCCTGAGTGATCCCGGGAAAATCGATCCTGATCATATACTTTCCTTTCCGGAGCCCGGATAAAGGCCCCGTTTTTCTTGGAATTTCATCTGTACCGATGGTAGCATAAAAGCCCTTCTCCGTCAACAGCCCCGGCTTCCGTCGCTTCGGAAACCGGGGCTGTCCCGTTCTAGTATAACTTTGTCTCTTTTATTAGAGATCGACTATCAGAGATCGAGCTTCGGAAGTCCCGCAAATCCCTTTGCAAGGTCCTCGTCGGTGGGGATGTAGTCGTCCAGCTCGCCGTCGTTGAATTTCTTGTAGGCGACAAGGTCGAAATAACCTGTTCCGGTGAGACCGAATACGATGACCTTCTTCTCTCCGGTCTCGCGGCACTTGATTGCCTCGTCCATAGCCACTTTGATGGCATGTGCGCTCTCCGGCGCGGGAAGAATGCCTTCTGTTCTTGCGAACTTCGTGGCCGCGTCGAACACTTCCCTCTGAGGAACGGAAACAGCCTCCATAAGACCGTCATGATAAAGCTGGGAGAGAACTGTGCTCATGCCGTGGTAGCGGAGACCGCCTGCATGGTTCGGAGCCGGGATGAAGCCGCTGCCCAGGGTGTACATCTTTGCGAGAGGACATACCTTTCCGGTGTCCGCAAAGTCATATGCGAACTTGCCTCTTGTGAAGCTGGGGCAGGACGCAGGTTCAACGGCGATGATTCGAAGGTCTTTCTTGCCCTGGATCTTGTCTCTCATAAACGGAGCGATGAGACCGCCGAGGTTTGATCCGCCGCCTGCGCAGCCGATGATCATGTCGGGCTCGATGCCGTACTTCTTTAGGGCAGCCTCGGTCTCAAGACCGATGACGCTCTGGTGGAGAAGCACCTGGTTGAGAACGCTGCCGAGAACGTAGCGGTAGCCCTGGCTTGTGACTGCCTTTTCAACAGCTTCCGAAATAGCGCATCCGAGGCTTCCGGTGGTTCCGGGGAACTCGGCAAGTATCTTCTGGCCGATCTGTGTCTCCATTGACGGTGAAGGTGTGACGTCTGCGCCGTAGGTCCTCATGACCTCGCGTCTGAAGGGCTTCTGCTCGTAGGATACCTTGACCATGAACACCTTGCAGTCGAGACCGAAATATGCACACGCCATGGAGAGCGCCGTACCCCATTGGCCGGCACCCGTTTCAGTGGTAACGCCCTTCAGGCCCTGCTTCTTTGCGTAATATGCCTGGGCAATTGCGGAGTTGAGCTTATGGGAGCCGCTGGTGTTGTTTCCTTCGAACTTGTAGTATATCTCTGCGGGGGTGTCGAGAGTCTTCTCGAGGCAGTAAGCTCTTACGAGGGGAGAAGGCCTGAACATCTTATAGAAGTTATATATCTCGTCGGGGATCTTAACGTAAGCTGTCCTGTCGTCAAGTTCCTGTTTGATCAGCTCTTCGCAGAATACGGGTGCCAGGTCTGCCTCGGTCACAGGCTGGAGCGTGCCGGGATTGAGGAGCGGTGCGGGCTTGTTTTTCATGTCGGCCCTGAGGTTATACCAGCTCTTAGGCATCTCTTCTTCTGTTAAGTAAATCTTGTAAGGAATCTTTGTCATTGTAATCGCCGCCTTTCCTGTCGGTAAAATTGTTTTGCGCAGCCATATTTTTGCGCGTATCTGTTAGGTTTTATTTTTTAACTGTCATCGCGAGGAATTCAAGTGCCTCTTTATACCCTTCGAAGCCTTTTCCTCTTACCGATTTAACGCAGGCCATGCCGGCGTATGAGACGTGCCTGAAGGGTTCGCGTGTCATCGGATCCGATATGTGGACCTCCACCGCAGGGATACCCACCGCCTTCAGTGCGTCAAGTATCGCCACACTGGTGTGGGTGTATGCCGCGGGATTGATCACTATTCCGTCGAAGCGTCCGTACGCCTCCTGGATCTTGTCCACAATGTCACCCTCGTGGTTTGACTGGAAGCACTCGGTCTCTGTTCCGAGGCCTTCCGACCATTCTTTGATGCATTTTATCAGGTCGCCGTAGGTCTTTCGCCCGTATATATCGGGTTCGCGCACGCCGAGAAGGTTGATATTCGGTCCGTTTATCACGAGTATTTTAATCATTTGTCTCCTCCTTCAGCTTTCTCAGTATCTCCGCCGCCACCGCGCCTGCCCTGTAGCCGTTGTTGGGCACCTTGATGTCCGCAAATTCTTCGTAGAGGCGCCATCGTTCCTCGTAGAGCGCCTTGATGCCCTTTGATCTGCTGAGGGGCCTGCCCTTTGAGGACAGCTGCTCGAGCGGCCTCTCGATCAGTACTATAGTGGAATTTTGGTGGAGCAGCGGATAATTCTCCGGCCTTGTCACAACGCCGCCACCGGTAGATATCACGAGGCCCGATCTTGCGCAGAGCTTTTTTAAGACCTCTGTCTCGGTCTTTCTGAAGGCCTCCTCGCCCTGCTCTTCGATTATCTCGGAAGGCGTCTTCCCTGTAGCATTGGTTATTTCGTCGTCGCAGTCGAAGACCGGTCTTCCTGAAAACGCACTTATTTTTTTTGCAATGAGGCTCTTTCCGCTCCCGGGCATGCCTATGAGCACTATGTTTTTCATTGAGCGGTCCAGTTCCTTCACCACTTTCTCGGTGATGCCGTCGTCAGGGTTTTTACCGGTGAAAAGTTCCGAGCTCCTCACCGCCTGGGCCACGAGCATATAGAGGCCGTTCATGCCGGGGATGCCGAGTTTTTCCGCCTGAAGCAGGAGTCCCGTCCTCGCAGGGTTGTATATCAGGTCGAAAACACCCTCGCACTCCTTGAACACGCCAAGGTCCACAGGTGACGGTCCGTTCTCAGGGAACATCCCCACGGGCGTCGCATTGACGATGATCTTTGCGTCCGCGTGCTTTTCGATATTGGCGTAGTTGTCCTCGCCCTTCCTGCTTATTGTGATGACCGGTCCCGCGCCAAGGCTTTCGAGTGCATATATAACGGATACCGAAGCTCCTCCGCTTCCGAGGACGAGCGTTTTTTTGCCCTCAACGGAGATACCGGATCTCTTCACCATTTCCGTGAAGCCGTAAACGTCCGTATTGTCGCCGTAAAGGCCGCCGTTTTCCAGCCTTATCACAGTGTTGACGCTGCCCGTGCGCCTTGCCGTCTCCGAAAGCTCCGTCATAAAAGGCAGGACAGTCTTTTTGTAGGGGATGGTCACGTTGATGCCTGTAAAAGCACCGTTTTTGATGAAATCCTCCACCTCATCCGCGCTCTTCTCGAACAGCTCATAGGGATAGTTGCCCAGATAGCTGTGGATCTCCGGAGAGTAGCTGTGTATTAGTTTAGCTCCGAGAAGACCGCAGGATGCCATCATATCACCTCACTGTAGCTGCCGAGGTAGCTGAACTGTTCGCAGAGGCCCGGGAGATCCCCGAGAAGTCTCAGCAGCCTCGGAGAGTAGACAGGCGTGTCAAAGTCGAAATAAAACATGAACTCGAATTCTTTTCCCGGGAGAGGACGGCTCTCAAGCTTGTTTATATTCACGCCCACAGCGTAGAACCTGGCAAGCAGCTTGTAAAGAGAGCCCGGGACGTGGGGCAACGTCAGCATCACGCTGGTCCTGTCCGCGCCGGGATAGATCTCGAGGTCTTTTGATATGCAAATGAATCTGGTGTAGTTGTTTTGGGTATTCTGGACAGAGTCTTTGAGGCTTGCAAGTCCGTAAAAACTCATGCACTGCTTTGAGGCAAGGGCCGCGATATCCTTCCGGCCTGACTCCGCCACCATTTTTGCGGCTATTGCGGTGTTCTCGCAGGGTATGACTTTTACGCCTGTGAGCTCGCTGAGGAAGACGGAGCATTGGTTAATGGCCTGCTCGTGAGAATAAATCTCTTTAACGTCCTCAAGCTTCGTGCCGGGGTTTGCCAGGAGACAGTGCTCGATCTTCATTCTGAGGCTTCTAACGATGCTGAACTTGTGGCTCATCATAAGGTCGTAGACGCTGTTAACGGAGCCCGCCGTGCTGTTCTCGACCGGGATGACGCCGTACTTGCAGAGCCCCTTCTCAATGGCCTTGAAAACCGCCTCGAAGGATGAAAAATACATTATGGAAGCTCTTCTGAAGAGCCTGTCACATGCAAATTGAGAGTTGGAGCCCGCCACGCCCTGACAGGCGACGAAGGCCTGCTCGGGGAAAAGCTTTGGCGTGTTTTCGACAGCGTCCTCGATCTTCGAAGTGAGTTCGGAACCGGCGCCAAGGGTCTTTGTCTGATAATCGCGGCTCAGCTCAAAAATGAGAGAGTACAGAAGTTCGGAGTAGTCACGAAGCCCCTCGGGAGTCATTTCGGCTATCTCGGAAAGCTTTTCACGCTCCCTCACCGGATCGAGCACGGGAAGTCCCTTCTCCCTCTTGTACTCCGCAATATCAGCCGAAACAGCCATGCGCTCCGCAAAGAGGTCTGTCAGCTTTTTGTCTATTTCATCAATATTTTTTCTCAGATCTTTAATATCCATGATCAGTTTTCCTTTTCTGCCGAAAGAAGCGCGTCGTATATCACTATTGCCGCAACCGCCTCCACCACCGGCACCGCCCTTGGAACTATGCAGGGGTCATGCCTTCCGTTTACTGTCATCGTCACGTTTTCTTTGGTCTTAAGATCTACGCTCTCCTGAGGTTTTGCGATCGAGGGGGTGGGCTTTATCGCGACCCTGAAGGTTATCGGCATGCCATCCGAGATGCCCCCGAGTATGCCGCCCGCGTTGTTGGTTTTTGTCCTGACCCTGCCGTCGCCGTCGAAGAAAAACGGGTCGTTCATCTCGCTCCCTTTAATACGCGCGCTCTCAAAGCCTCTTCCGAACTCGATGCCCTTCACCGCCGGGATCCCGAAGACCGCCGAGGCTATCCTGTTTTCAAGTCCTCCGAACATAGGCTCGCCAATGCCCTCAGGCACCCCCGTCACGACACATTCCACAATGCCGCCCACCGAGTCGCCCTCCGCCCTCGCCTTTTCGATCTCTCCGAGCATTTCCGCTCTCGAGCTTTCGCTTACGGCGGGAAAATCTTCGCCAATGTCATTTTCCGGAAAAGCGCCATCGTCTTTGACGGTTCCGATGCTTGCGGCCCTCGCCTTGACCTCGATTCCCCTTTCTCTGAGGAACTGTATGATCATGCCTCCGGCGATGCATAAGGGTGCCGTGAGCCTTCCGGAGAACTGTCCGCCGCCGGTCTTATCCCGGGCATCGCCGAATTTGACCGCCGCGGTGTAGTCCGCATGTCCCGGTCTCGGAACGTCCGCCAGGTTACCGTAATCCGCGGGTCTGGTGTCTTTGTTTCTTATGATGGCGGTCACGGGCGCTCCGCAGGTCTCATTGCCCACGAGGCCGCTCACGAATTCCGGTGCGTCGGGCTCTTTTCTTTGGGTGGAATACGACTTTCCCGGCGCACGCCTGTCCATAAAGCGCTGAAGCTCGTCGAAGTCCACCTTGAGTCCCGCCGGGAGCCCCTCCAGGGTCATTCCGATGGCGGGGGCGTGGGACTGTCCGAATATCGTAACTTTTATGTTTTCACCGAAGGAATTCATGTCCTGCCTCCATTGGTTTTACTTTTTCAGCGCCCCGAACACCTCGAAGAAGTCAGGGAAAGATTTTTTAACGCATTCAGCGTCTTTTATTATTACCGTTTCTTTTGCGAAGCAGGCCGCGACCGCCGCCGACATCGCTATTCTGTGGTCGGAAAAGCTTTCGCAGGTTCCGCCCTTAAGGCCCGTGCCCTTGATGATGAGCCCGTCCTCCGTCTCTTCGGCCCGGCCTCCGAGACTGTTTATGAGCGCCGCCGTGGTCTTCAGCCTGTCGGTCTCCTTGAATCTTAGTCTTGCGGCATTTTTGATGACCGTTTCACCCACCGCGGCGCTTGCGACCACCGCCAGCACCGGCACCAGGTCCGGTATCTCTCTTGCGTCGATCACTGTTCCCCTAAGATCACCTTTCTTTACGGTGACCGAATCCCGCGTCACGTCGACTGTTGCACCGAAGGCCCTGAGTATATCCGCAACCTTCCGGTCTCCCTGTAGAGAATCATTTTTGAGACCCTCTACGGTGACGCCTTCATCCGAGAACGCACCCGCCGCAAGAAGGAATGCCGCTCCCGACCAGTCGCCCTCCGTGACGACTCTTCCGCTCTCCGGCGTTTTGTAAGCACCGCCGGAGACCTTGTAGCCGTCGCCGTTTTTTTCGACATCCGCCGAGAAAAGCGCCAGCACGTCCGCGGTCATATCCGCATAGCCCTTCGACTCCGCAGCTCCTGTTAGCTTAACGTTTCCGCCTCCCGCAATGGGCAATGCGAAAAGGAGGCCTGATATGAACTGGGAGGATACGTTGCCGGGTATTTCGAAGACTCCTGATCTGAGTTTTCCCGAGCACTTCAGGAAATCGCCCTCTTTTTCGATCTTCATGCCGCCCTTTTCAAGGGCTCTGACGTAATCGCCAAGGGGTCTTACGGGAAGTCTCCCCTCCATTTTAAATGTGACCTCTCTTCCGAGGGCTCCCGCCACCGGTATTAAAAATCTGAGCGTCGATCCGCTCTCCCGGCAGCGAAGTAACGTATTTCCGGAACCGGAGGACCCTGATCTCTTATCGACCGGCGTCACACTTGCTGAACCGTCCTTCAGCCTTCTGATCCTCGCACCCAGGCCCTCAAGGCACGCTATCGTCGCCTCGATGTCGTCAGACATGCCTATGTTTTCGACAATGCATTCCCTGTCTGACAAAGCCGCCGCTATCAGCAGCCTGTGGGCGTATGATTTTGAAGGCGGCGCCTTGGTTATGCCCCGGCGCGGACCTGCCGAAAGAGTTACGGTCATTATCTGAGGCCTCCTGCCAAAGCAAATTTAGTGAGCTCCGAAACCGGTACTTTTACGAGCTCCGAGCTTCCTATACCCGTGGGAATGACCAATGTGATCGTTCCTCCGTAGGTTTTCTTGTCGCCTGCGGCCGCGGCCGCCATCTCATTGGCGTTGAATGAAGTCTCAACGGGGAGAGAGTATTTTTTCAGCACGTTGCGAAGCCTCTCGTCCGTCCCCTCAGGGGCAAAGCCCAGCTTCACCGCAGCAGTCGTTATGATATTCATTCCTATCGCGACAGCCTTGCCGTGGGGCACCTTATACCCGCTGAGCTTTTCAATGGCATGTCCGAAGGTGTGGCCCAGGTTCAGCACCATTCTGGGGCCTTTTTCAAACTCGTCGGCCTCAACGACCTCCCGCTTCATGTCTACGCACCTTGCGATCACAGATCCGTAGTTTTCCTTCACGGGGGCGGCCTCCACCTTCTCAAAAAGCTCTCTGTCGCCGTACATCCCGTACTTTATTATCTCCGCACAGCCGTTTTGGTACTCCTCCTCGGGAAGGGTTTTAAGAGTGACGGTGTCGCAAATGACCAATGACGGCTGCAAAAATGCGCCAAGCTGGTTCTTACCGTTTGCAAGATCGATGGCCGTCTTTCCTCCCACCGACGAATCGACGTCCGCAAGAAGAGACGTGGGGACCTGCACAAAAGCTATGCCCCGCCTGTAAGTCGCGGCAGCAAACCCCGTGATATCTCCCACTACGCCGCCGCCAAGAGCCACAGCCACGTCGCTGCGGGTAAGGCCCGCGACGCACATATTTTCAACGATATCAGAGTAAACGGAAATGTTTTTCGATCCCTCTCCCGCTTCAAAGACGAACTCGAACACCTCAAGCCCCGCGCTTTCAAGCGAAGCTCTAAGAGTCTTTCCGTAGAGAGGGAAGACATTGGTGTCGGACACCACGAAAGCCCTGCTTGCTCCGCACACGCTCTTTATCATAGCACCGGCGTTTTCAAGAAGGCCCTCGCCCATCAGAACGTCATATTCTTTTGAGGCGTTTACTCTGATCTTTTCCATTAACCGTCAACCTCCTCCTTGCGCTTCTTACCCTCTGCGAGAAGTTTTGTAAGCGTTTCGGAATCCTCGTTTGCTATCGCATCCCGGTATTCTTTGAGACTCGACACCAATATGTCTATCTCCTTCACCAGGTTGTCTTTATTGTCGATGAACAGCTCCGTCCACATCTCCGGGTTCAGCCAGGCGACTCTGGTCATGTCCTTATAGCTTCCGGCTGAGAACCCTTTCCTTTCAAGGGCCGTCGGGCTCTTGATGTAGGCGTTTGACACCACGTGGGCAAGCTGGGACGTGAATGCGATCATCTCGTCATGCTTTTCGGCTGTCGTCACCGTGATCCGGCCGAATCCTGCGGGCTTCAGGCAGTCCTTTATCTCCTCGAGAAGCACTATATCGTCAAATCTCGGCGGAACTATGATCATCGGCGCACCCTTGAACATCGTCTCCTTCGAGTACTTGAACCCTGAGTACTGGGTCCCCGCCATCGGGTGGCCGCCCACGAATCTGAAGCCGAACTCATTGGCGAGTTTCATGCCCTCGTTTACTATGTCGCGCTTGGTTCCGCAGGTGTCGATCACAAAAGGTTTCATCCCTATAAACGGGCCCTTTTCCTTCATAAACCTGATCGCGGCGCCGGGGTACGTGCAGAGGAGCACCAGATCGCAGTCTTTAATGTTTTCGTCCGTGAGTCTTCCCCGGGCCGCTCCCGACATGAGAGCAAACTGGAGTGTCGACTCGCTTCTGTTCGCCGCCAGCACCTTGTGGCCCGCAGCGCTGTATGCTTTTGCGAATGACCCGCCAATGAGGCCGAGTCCCACAACTCCTACAGTCATTTCACTGCCTCCCTGACCGCCAGAACCTTTGTCACGAGGCTTGCGTAATCCTCAGGCTTGAGAGACTGGGCGCCGTCGCAGAGAGCGTTCTGCGGGTCGTTGTGGACCTCGATAATCAGTCCGTCGCACCCGGCGGCTGTCGCGGCAAGGGCCATTGGCGGCACCATCCTTGCGATACCTGTTGCGTGGCTCGGGTCGACTATCACCGGAAGATGGGAGAGCTCGTGGAGCATGGGCACAGCCGAAAGATCCAGGGTGTTTCTGAAGTAGTCGGAAAACGTTCTGATGCCTCTCTCGCAGAGGATCACGTTTTCATTGCCGCTGGCCATGATGTATTCGGCGCTCATGAGGAGCTCCTTCAGTGTATTGGCGAGGCCCCTCTTGAGAAGGATGGGCTTGTTCAGGTGTCCCAGTTCCCTCAAAAGATCGAAGTTCTGCATGTTTCTCGCGCCCACCTGAAGCACGTCCACGTCCTCAAAAAGGTCCAGATCCGCGCGGCTCATTATCTCGGAAACGATGGGAAGCCCGGTCTCCTGCCTTGCGACCTTGAGATATTCAAGACCTGTCGCCTTAAGGCCCTGGAAGTCGTAGGGTGACGTTCTCGGTTTGAAAGCGCCGCCTCTTAAAAGGTTTGCGCCCGCGGCCTTCACCGCTTTTGCGACCAGAACGATCTGTTCCTCGGATTCCACCGAACAGGGACCCGCGATAAGTGCGAAGTTTCCGCCGCCGATCTTAACGTCTCCCACCTCGACGACCGTATCGTCCGGATGGAATTTTCTGTTGCAGCACTTAAACGTCTCCGTGACTCTGCTGACCGTGTCAACAATATCAAGGCTCGCCACAAGGTCCATATCGACCCTGCCTGTATCGCCAATGAGACCGAGAACCGTCTGAAATTCACCCCTGGAGATGTGTACGCCAAGGCCCATTCCCTTCAGCCAGTCGATCAGCTGAGATTCTTTTTCCGGCGATGCGCCGCGTTTTAAAGCAACAATCATTTCAATGCCTCCGTGTAGTTCAAAAAAATGCCGCACATTGTTTTTCTGTGCGGCACCGTTTTATGATTTCAAGTAACTATTCTCATAAATTTTTGCATCACAGAAAAAACCTTACTTAAGGCTAAACCACCAGTAATATTCTGCGAAGTAAAACTTATTGTTCATGAGAATCCTTTCCGGCCGCGATCTTTCAGATCGTAGCCGTTCCGAAACGCCTGTTTTAAGGGCAATTTCGTTTAACGTGCGTAGTTTACCACGGTGAAGCGTGCAAGTCAAGAGAAAATTTTGTCATTTTTCACCGATAGTCAAAAGCCGTAGGTTTGAGCGGCATGGAATGCCTTACCATTTTTTGTTCGTTTTATCCCTCAGTTTCGCATAAGCCTCTACCGCAAACTCCAGCTCCGTAACAATAAACGATCTGTCTTTCGAGTAGACATAGTAGCAACAGTTTCCGGTGGATAGTACAATGCACTTTCCACGTTTTTTGTAATCGTATTCCGTCTGTACCGATTCCAGCCGTCTGTTCGTGATGTTCAGCGGAAACGCATCCCTTGTGATCCCTTCATCTTGGTCAAGCGTCAACGTAAACCCATCTTTGTTGTGGGTCATCCTGCCAGTTCCGAGTGGCACAAAACCCTTTTCATTGGGGAGAGCTTCCACGTAAACCGGCACATCTATACCCGCATATGTTCCGTTCTTGACAGCCTCGAATACCTCTTTTCTCTCGTCCATGTACCATTCGGGAACACTTATGAGCTCACCGGACGTCTCATCCTTAAGGTCGCCCTCTTCAGTCAATAACCAATGTGCTCCGCATATTCCGCACCGGATCGTCTTCCCTGAGCTCGTCATATACCCCTTGGATCTGCAACAAACGCACCTGTAAAGAGGCATATGCAGTCCTTCCGCCCGTTTTTCTCCGCCGATTCTGATGCCGGTTTTCTTTTGCCACGCATATTCGTCATATGAAAGCTTTTCTTCCACGGTGCGCTGTATCTCATCCGGTTCCGCGGCTTTGATCTCCTCCGCAGTGTAGACAAGCTCCGCCGTGCTTTCGATCCGCACCTTCCGGCTGTGTTCCTCATCCCAGAACGGATTTGCAAGGTAAGCGCCGTGGCTGGAAATAATAACCAGCGGCACACCGAGCATTTTAGCCAGCCTTCCGAGATTATTGGGAAGACTTGAAGTAATACCCGCATCGCAATGTCTGGACTCGGGAAAGATCACGACGGGTTGCTTCAGCACGTTCAATGCATATTTAACGTTTGAAATCACCGCAGTATCCGCCGTGTAACGCCTTTTTCCAATGCATCCTCCTGCACGGTAGGGGCCAATGCCATAAGCCGCAAAGCCCTCCATATCCGATACGTAATTTGCCCTATGTGGGAAAAGCATTCTCGGGACAATGAAATAATCAAGGAATCCCTGATGGGTAGAATACACAAGAAAAGGTGGTTTCAACCCTTTCATGCGTATCTTTCTCATTTTCATGCCCCTTGTACTGAAAAGAGCTGCTGCGTGATACAGAGGCATAAGAAGAGGCGACTGTTTTACCGGTCTCCTCTTCATGTCAAAAGGGGTCATATCCTTCTTTTTGTTTACAAGTCCCATTGCTTTTTACGGGAGGCAGCTCTTTATGAGTCTGTAGAACTCCAGCCCTTTTTTCTGACCGAATTTGCTGACCAGTCCCCGGTATACTGCGGTCTTCGGATTTGCCTCGGGTACGCTGTTCACCACGAGAGATGCAACGATTCCCATCTCCTTTGACTCGCATTTTGCCTTGCTGAGTATGGTGATGACCTGGTTGTTCAGCTGGGTGCGGGCCTCTGAGGGACTCTGGGGGGCCTCAGGCTTCGCCGCAGGTTCGGAAGCATCAGCGCCGTCCTGCGGAGGCAGTTCCTTTGACTGCTTCGGCTGGTCCTTTTGCTCAGGCAAAGGCTTGGTCTTCGGATTGTTTTTCCTCCGGGACGGGTTTCTCTGCCCGGAAGTTTCTTTTTTCTCCGCAGTTTCAGCGGGATTCAATGCCTCGTCGGCCTTTGCAGGTTCCTTTGGCTCCTGAGCAGAAGATTTCGGCTCCTGTGCGGACTTCAGGTCGCTTTGCTGAGTGATCGATATGTCCGGCCTTTTCTTTTTCCAGAACTGCTGGAGGACCCCGTAGCCCTTGTCCTTGCTGACGATCACAAAAGCGCAGTCATCATTCTGTTGGGCCGCCACAAGGCTCCCGAGGTAGCTTGAAAGCTGCATGTCAAGAGCCTGGTTGCCCTTGGCGACTTTTGTGAGTATAAGCCTGGGAGCATTGTCCTTAAGGGCCAGATACAGTTCCAAAAACTCGATGCTCACACGGTTTGCTTTTTCCGTGTAGAACACCTCCACAACGTCTTCTTTGGAGAGCTTGTCGAACCCCTCAAGGCCCGAGCTTTCCACGTTTTCATAATCAACTAAAAAATACTTTTTCATTAGTGTAATGTCTTCTTTCTTTAAAATTAGCGCACCTTTTACTTGTTACCTTGTACCTTACTTTTTATTTCTTACCTTTTACCTATTACCTGTTACTTATTACTTAGGGCGGCACTCCCTTGCGTCTCGCACCTTGCATCTCGTCACTTGGCTTCACTTCGTGAAGAATCGCTCCTCGATGAAATGTGGTCGACGGGGGCCCCGATGTACCTAATACTTTTTACCTTTTACTTATTACTTTGAGCGGCACCCCTTGAACTCAATGCGGCACCCCCTTGCGTCTCGCACCTTGCATCTCGTCACTTGGCTTCACTTCGTGAAGAATCGCTCCTCGATGAAATGTGGTCGACGGGGGCCCCCCGATGTACCTAATACTTTTTACCTTTTACTTATTACTTTGGGCGGCACCCCTTGAACTCAATGCGGCACCCCCTTGGCGTAGCCACTTCTTACCTTTTACCTATTACCTATTACCTTGTCCGGCACCGCTCTTACTTAACAGGTTCGAAATCCGCGGCCCCGTGCTTGCACAGCGGGCATACAAAATCCTCCGGCAGCTCGTCGCCCTCGTAAACGTATCCGCAGATCTTGCAGACAAAGCCCTTCTTGCCCTCTGTCTCCGGCTTCGGCTTGACGTGGTCGAAGTAGTAAGAATAAGTCATCGTCTCCCGGTTCGATATCACCCTCGCCTCCGTCACGGTGCAGATGAACATTCCGTGGGTGTCGAAATCGACGTACTGCTCCACTTTGAGAGACATGAACGCATTAATGTAGCGGGAGAGGAATATGAGACCGTTTTCGGACCTTGGTTCGTCCATGCCCTCAAACTTGTCCTCGTTGCGTCCGCTTCTGAAACCAAAGGATTTGAACACGTCAAACGGTGTGTCCACGGACAGGCAGCAGAGATTCATGACACCGGTGCGCGTGATTACGTGGTGCGACTAGTTCTGCTTGTTGATGCATACGGCAATGCGGTTCGGCGAACTGGTGATCTGACTGACGGTGTTCACGATGAGCGCATTGTCCCTTGTGCCGTCGTTGCAGGTGACAGCGTAAAGGCCGTAGCCTATCTTAAACAGCGCCTTCATATCGTTCTTGTCGGCGTAGTCGCTCTTCCTTGCGATGTACTCACGGCAAAGCTCCTCGGCAAGGGCGTCCAGCTGCTTTTCGGACTCCTCGTTAAGTGCGGAGAGGATCTTAACGTTGTTCTCGCAGTATACGAGATTCTTGGAGTTTTCCAGCATTCCCTTCATCACCTTGGTGGCAAGGGGCGCCCATGAGCCGTTCTCAATGAAAGCGACGGTCCTGCTTTGGTAGTTTCTCTCGGTGAGGCTCTCGATGAATTCACGCATGTAGGGGAATATGCCCGTGTTGAAAGTGGTGGTCGCAAAGACAGTCTTTGTGTAGCGGAATGCATCCTCCACAGCCTCTGCAATGTCGGACCTTGCCAGGTCAACCACCGAGACCTTCGGACAGCCGTTGGCTTTCAGTTTCTGCTCCAGCTTGAGGACCGCTTTTTCCGTATTCCCGTACACGGACGTGTAGGCGATGAGTATGCCGTCAGTCTCCGCCCGGTAGGAGGACCAGGTGTCGTACTGCTTGATATAATGGCCAAGGTCATCCTTCAGCACAGGGCCGTGGAGCGGGCAGATCATATCGATCTCAAGGGTGGCGGCCTTCTTCAGTATCGCCTGCACCTGTGCGCCGTATTTGCCTACGATACCGAAATAATAGCGTCTTGCCTCGCAATCCCAGTCCTCTTCCTCGAACACGTTTTCGAGGTTTACTGCGCCGAACTTGCCGAAGCCGTCAGCAGAGAAAAACACCTTTTCGTAAGCATCATAAGTCATCATGACCTCCGGCCAGTGGACCATTGGCGCTGCGACGAATTTCAGTGTGTGGTTTCCGAGGGAAAGCTCCGAGCCCTCATTGATAACAATGCGTCTGTCCTCGTATTCCTTTCCGAAGAAATTCTTCATCATAACGAAGGCTTTTGCGGAGGATACGATCGTCGCTCCCGGATATGCGTTCATAAACTGAACAATGTTTGCGGAATGATCGGGCTCCATGTGCTGAACGACGAGATAGTCCGGCTTTCTCGCGCCAATGACCCCCGCGATGTTATCCAGCCACTCATGGGTGAATTTTTTGTCCACGGTGTCCATGATGGCGATCTTTGTGTCAATGATCGCATAAGAGTTGTACGCCATGCCCTCGGGGACGGTGTAATGGCCCTCGAAAAGGTCGATCTGCATGTCGTTTACGCCAATATGATAGATGTCATTGGTGATTTTCATAAAGTCCTCCGCAACTGTTTTTGTTATAAAAAACCCTCCGGCAGCTTTTCAAGGGCAGTCGAAGGGTGTTTTTCAAGGAGAATTATTTGATGGCGCCAAATTTCACAAGCGCTTCCCTGATGAGTCCTCTGTGCTCATCTGAAACGTCGCAAAGAGGCATTCTGCACTTGCCAATGTTCATGCCCACAAGGTTCATAGCCTCTTTTACAGGCATCGGGTTGACTTCGCAGAAGAGCGCCCTTATAAGTTCTATGCAGCCTATCTGCATATTGAGTCCTTTTTCGATCTCGCCGTTCTTGATAGCCATGACCATGTCGTGAACATAGCCCGGGTCGAAGTTTGCGAGGACCGAAATAACACCATGGCCGCCGCAGACTGTGGTATAGAATACCTGATCGTCGTCTCCGGTGTAAATGTTAAGCTCATCGCCGCAGCGCCTCTTGATCTCAAGAAGCTGGCCCATGTTGCACTCTTTCATCCCGTTGATGTTCGGGATCCTGCAGAGGCGCTCATAGGTCTTCGGGTCGATGTTTAGGTTTGTACGGCTCGGCACGTTGTAGAGCAGCACCGGTATGTCGATGCTCTCGGCAATGGCCGAAAAATGTCTGTAAAGACCTTCCTGTGTGGTCTTGTTGTAGTACGGGGTAACCGTCAATATGGCGTCTGCACCCATCTTCTCGGCTCTTCTGCTGAGTTTTATGGCGTGCACGGTGTCGTTGCTTCCCGTGCCGACGATGACCGGCACCCTTCCGTGAACGGTTTTGACCGTATGTTCCGCAACCGCGAGATGCTCCTCGTCGGGCATGGTCGCCGCTTCACCTGTGGTGGCGCATATAACGATGCAGTCCACCCTGTTTTTAATTTGAAATTCGATCAGTTCATCGAGCTTATCATAATCAACCTGCTCGGCAAATTCTCCTCTGAAAGGAGTAACGAGGGCAACACCGGCTCCTTCAAATAACACTTTCTTCATAATTGTCCACCTTCCAACAAACTTATCTTATGTATCAGATCCATCCTTTTGCGCAGAGATATTCCGCCATCAGCACCGCACCGCCCGCGGCACCTCTCAAAGTATTGTGGGCCATTCCGACGAATTTGTAATCGTACTGGGTGTCGGGTCTCAGTCTTCCGAGAGAGACGCTCATTCCGCCGTCATTGTCTCTGTCAAGTCTGGTCTGCGGTCTGTTATCCTCTCTGAAATACCTGAGGAATTTCTCCGGTGACGAGGGGAGTCCGAGACCTGTAGCTTCGTTAGAATAATTGTCCCACAAATCAATGATTTCGTCAATAGTCGGTTTTTGTTTGAACGACACGAAAACCGCTCCCATGTGTCCATCTGTGACGGGGACCCTGATGCACTGTGCTGTAAAGGACATACTGTTATCGGGAACTATGACGCCGTTCTCGATCCTGCCGAAGAGCTTAAGCGGCTCAACCTCGGATTTTTCCTCTTCACCGCCAATGTAAGGGATCACGTTATCGATCATCTCCGGCCAGGATTCGAAAGTCTTTCCCGCGCCCGAGATAGCCTGGTATGTGCAGACCAGCACTTTATCTATTCCGAACTTGCGCAGAGGCTGGAGAGCCGGCACGTAAGTCTGAAGCGAGCAGTTTGATTTAACCGCAATAAAACCTCTTTTTGTTCCAAGACGTTTTCTCTGGAAGGGAATTATCTCCGCATGCTCGGGATTGATCTCGGGAACGATCATCGGCACGTCGGGTACCAATCTGTTAGCGCTGTTGTTTGATATAACAGGGCATTCACGTTTCGCGTAAGCCTCTTCAAGAGCCCTTATCTCGTCTTTCTTCATATCGACTGCGCAGAACACAAAATCTACCGAACCCGCAATCTCATCTATATCGGCTGTGGCGTCCTTCAGAACTACGTTTCTGAATTTCTCCGGCATCGGGACGGATATCCTCCATCTTCCTTCAACCGCTTCGCCGTAGGTCTTTCCGGCGGATCTTCCGCTGGCCGCGAGAACCTTAACATCAAACCAGGGGTGATCCTGAAGAAGAGCCAGAAATCTCTGCCCCACCATTCCGGTCGCACCTATAACGCCAACATTGTATTTTTTCATTACCAAGCACCTCTTTTCGGAGAGCGCGAAACCAATTATAAAAGTCAGCTTCTGCCGCAATTTTATACAGCTTAACGCTCCGGGAAAAGCCTTTCCTAAAAGCGCAGCCAACTGTTTATGTTAGCATTACACCGCTTTAATGTCAATCGGTTTTTACTAACGGGATGGCTCATCCAGCACCGTATCTCTCGAGACCGGTTCACCTATGACGGGAAGCCCGTTTTCGTCAAAACCGATCTTCTGGACGTATGCATATCTCCCCTCCACTCCCGCATCGGGCGTAGCCATGCCGTGGTATGATATCCAGGTCTCATTGCCGTCCGGGGATGTGAAAAAGCTGCAATGCCCCACACCGTAGACGCCGTTGCCGGATTCAAATATGGGCTTTTCAAGCTTTTCCCAGTTTTTGGGGTTTAAAATGTTCGACTTGGTCCTGTCTTCTCCTTTGTAGTGAAGCGCGCCGAGACAGTAGTACTCGCTCCAGCAGCCGCTGGCGGAATAGATTATGTAAAGCTCTCCTTTGTTCTCGATAAACACGGGTCCCTCGTTTACACGGCCGTCATTGGCGTCGTCGGTGCCCCTTGTCTCCCACTCGAGCGTAGGTACCGATATCCTCATTCTGGCCTTCACGTCCAGCGTCCAGGGATTCTCCATCCGCGAAAGTCTCAGTATCTGTCCGTAATCCGAAAACTGGGAGTAGCAGGCGTAGAGCTCACCGCTTTCTTTTTCGTAAAATACCGTCATATCTATGCCCTGGAGAGATTCGTCAACGGCCCCCTTGAAGGTGTAATTCGAGAATGGATCGCCGGTTTCCGACTCAAGGCACAGCATCCTCATGGAGCCAAATTCAAAGCCGTCCGTGCAGGCGCAGAAGTACACGTACCATCTTCCGGTGGTCTCAAGAAAGTGAAGCTCCGGGGCCCAGGCATTCCATCCGAGAGTTTTACCCGAACCAATGTCGTCGCCCGTGCTGATAAGGTCCTTATATTCACCGTAAAAGACACCTGACAGAGTGCTGCTTCTATAGAGCCTCACCCTGGTCACTTCCGTCGCCAATGCGTAGTAATAACCGTCATGGTATACTATGCACGGGTCAGGCTTGCTGTCGTAGCTTATGGGATTTCTGAACTGTCCTTCCATCAGACCCTCCTCCGCCGGAGACTCCGTTACCGCCGCGGGAGACTCCGCCTCCGTTTCATGATCATCGGTCCTTACGGGCCTCGTGACCGCACATGAGGCAAAGAGAAGTGCCAGTCCCGCAAGAAGAATAGCAGTGACCTTTTTCACAACGGCGCTGCGTTTTTTCATTATTTATCCTCTCCTTTAAGAGCGCTTAAAAATTCGTAAGTATTATACAATATTTTGGTGGAGAAGTCTCTTCCGATTTTGTATAATTACCACATTACGTAAAAGCCGTTGTTTTCGGCACGGAGGTTGATCATGAGTCAGGTAACTGTAAAACGTATTGACGCTATGAAGGACAGTATCGTTATCACGCTGAGCGGCGTGTATGAGGGAAGCATTGGCGTGTCCGCTTATTCTCCTGCAGTTGGTGAAAGACTGCTTCTCGGGCGGTTTGATATCGAGGTAAAGGGCGACAGGTTCTCTCTTGGCAGGTTTGCCACAGGGCGGGACGGCGCTTTTTTAAGGTATGAGACAGAGCTTGGCGGCGCTGTTTACGCGTCATACGTGGAGCCTGAATTCGACTACGGCTACCCTGAGGGACTCTCCAAGAAGGGTCTTCAGATAAGCGATCCTGTGGATGCGGAGATCCTTGGCGTGAAGCATACGGCCATCAACGTGGCCATCACCGACGTGATGAAGAAAACGCCTTCGGAAAACACGGAGCCCTTCGAGTTTGACGGGCACACATATTACATCGACATGGACGAGATCGGGTACTATGACGAGAGGTTCAGCGAGTTCACGAAGCGTGGGATACTGGTCAATCTGATCCTTCTGTGCGGGAAGCATTGGCGCCAGTACGTCCCCGAGGAGATGAAGCCCATCCTTCTCCACCCCGACTACAATGACGAAGGCACCCTCTCTGCGTTCAACGTGGTCACCGACGAGGGCATCAGATGGTATCAGGCATTTGTGACTTACCTTGCGAGAAGGTACGGAGACCCGGCCTCAAAAGTCGGCAGGATCTACGGCATGATCATATCCAATGAAGTCCAGTCCCAGTGGATCTGGGGGAATGCGGGCGAAAAGACGTGCTCCGAGTTCGCGAAACACTACACCGCCGCCATGAGGATGGCCTGGATCACAGCTTCAAGCGTTTCCTCCGCCATCAGGATATATGCGTCCCTTGACCATTTCTGGGGAAAACCCATGGATCCGTCGAAGCCCACACGTTTTTACGGCGCCCTTGAGCTCCTCACCGAGATCAGAAAGCTTGCAAAGGCGGAAGGCGACTTTTACTACAATATCGCTCACCACCCCTACCCCCAGGATCTTTCCATGCCGGATTTCTGGAACGACACCACAGCCACGGATGACGATGACACCATGCGCATCACGTTTAAGAATCTGGAGGTCCTGGCCCGCTTTATTTACAAGGATGAAAACCTTTTCGAGGGAAAACGCCGCCGCATCATACTCTCGGAGCAGGGCTTCAACTCCAAGTGGACGCCGGAGTCAGAGATCCTTCAGGCCACCGCTTACGGCAGAGCATACCGCAAGGTCATGGAGATCCCGGAGATCGACTCCTTCATTCTCCACGCCCACAGGGACAACAAGGAGGAATTCGGGTTGAACCTTGGCGTGTGGCGCAGGAAACAGGATTCCAACGAGATCGACGGTCCGAAGCCGATCTACTACCTGATGAAGGCCATCGACACAGTGGACGATACGGGACATTTTGTGTGGCAGAGATTCTGACAAACCAAACTCATTCACGAAAGAAGTTGCAAGATGATATATAAGGTGATCACTTCGGTCATGGTGGATCAGCTTTTCAAAAGGCAGTCCCCGGGAAGCGTCAAAAAGCATAACAGGAAATTCATCGAGAATCTCGAGAAGACCGGAAGACATGCCCTGGCCGAGACTTTTCTCCACGCGGAGGAGACTCTCGACGCCGCATTATCGGAGGAGCTTACAGTTAAGTCATTCGACGGGCTGTCTCTCTATGGCCGTTATTATGCTTCCGCTGCCTGCAGTCATATCACCTTCGTGCTTCTTCACGGCTACAAAGGCGGCTGCGCCAGAAATTTCATACTCCAGTTTGACGCTTTAAAGGCGCTGGGGGCAAACATTCTTATGATAGACCAGCGGGCCCACAGAAAAAGCGAGGGGAAATACATAACCTTCGGCGCCAAGGAGCGCTACGACGTGGAGGAATGGATCAAACTGCTCCTCTCCCGCGACCCCGAAACCAAGGTGATCCTCTACGGCATATCCATGGGCGCATCGACAGCCTTGATCACCTCCGGACTGCCCTCTGTTAAAGGATGCCTGTGCGGCATCATTGCCGACTGCGGATTTACATCCCCCGCCGAGGAATTCAGGCACCTGGCGGTTTACAAGGGAAAGCGCGCGCCGGAGAAGTTTCTTGAAACAGGGTTCGAGGTCACAAAGAAAAAGGCGGATTTCGACGTGAATGCATATTCCACCGAAGAATTCGCAAAAAAGCTCAGCGTCCCCGCCCTCTTCGTCCACGGCGCCGGCGACACCTTCGTGCCGTCATCCTTCACGCTGAGAAACTACGAGGCGTGCGCATCGCCCTGGAAAAAACTGCTCATCGTCGACAAGGCAGGCCACGGAGGTTCATTTTATCACGACAGTGAAAGGTACACGGAAGAGCTGAAGGAGCTTTACGCCAAGGCATCGGAGACAGCCAGAGCCCTCTCCTCCGGGGAGTCACTGTAACAGTAAGGCGGTTTTCAGTAACGGTCCGCTGACGGTTTTCCTGCGGTTTCCGGCGGTTTTCTCTCA
The DNA here is from genome assembly GCA_017444825.1 of Clostridia bacterium. GTDB lineage: Bacteria > Bacillota > Clostridia > UBA1212 > UBA1212 > UBA1212. The sequence goes on along the minus strand of JAFSVU010000027.1, from coordinate 1,766 downwards.
AAAAACGGTTGATTTAACCCTCTTGTTATGATACAATCCCTTCGCGGTCGCGGGAAGCTGCTTTTATTGCCTTCTCGAGACTTGCTTCCGCCAATGTGGCTCAGGGGTAGAGCAATTCACTCGTAATGAATAGGTCGTGGGTCCGATTCCCACCATTGGCTCCAAGAAAAACTGGACGGCAGAATATGTCGTCCAGTTTTTCTTTAGGTGTGCCGGGCACGGCACAGTTAAAAGAAGAGGGGCTGTAAAAAAAGCCCAGTAAAAAAGCCAGTTTGCAACTTTAAATTAGAGAAGCAACTGGCTTTTTCTTTTTCCTTTTGTGTTAAGTTTGATTTTAGCTGAAAATTATTAATATTACCTAATTTTAGGGCATGACCATGCACCCACCAACACACCGAGTTGTGGGTTTCTGTGTTTTTGTTCTGTCCTTTCAGGAAATCTAAGCTACAATTGCACTGTTCATTTTCTTTAAGTGGTATTTGTGGAGATTAAAACCACAAGAAATCATGCCAATCTCCAAATTTAGCTGTTTTAATCCACGTCTCCTTGCTCGCATATACGATCTATTCCACTTGATTGTTCCAAAGGCACCTTCCGCCTGTATACTCCTGTTCATCCTCAGTAACGCCCCATGGACACTTTCAAGGTTGTTTATCACTTCTTTATGGAATCCGCTCAGTTCCCTATTAAGCCGTATGATTCTATTCCCATCCGCTTTTTTGCAGACTTCCGAATGAGAACAATTTGAGCAATCTTCGCACATCCATAATTCTTCAGATCTGCCATAATGATTCCACTTTATTGGCTGGTTCTTCAAAAAATGAAACTCTTTGTTGTTAGGACAGACCGGATTTCCTGTACCGTTGATTGGAAAGTTTACTGCACGAAACGGATCGTTGTGAAATTGTTGATTTTCGGTTTCTTTGGCAAACAGAGTAAACTTCATATATTTTTTCATGTTATGCTCCTCGCAAAACAGGTAATTGTCAAAGCTGCCGTATCCGGCGTCGGCAACCGGGTACTCAGGATAGAACCCGTAAGTAGTATTGAACTTATTCATCAAAGGTTGAAAGCAGTCCATGTCTGAGGCAAACTGTTGTATGTCATATGCAGCAATGTATTCATCGCAGATAGCAAGCTGAACATTGTACCCGGGTAGCAATTGGTCGTTACCCATGTAGTCTCTTTTCATCCGCATAAATGTAGCATCATTATCGGTTTTAGAATAACTATTACGGTTTTCTCCGCAGATCTTTATATGATTTGCATACTTTTTGAGTTTCTCGGTCAGCTCAATCAGTTCTTCATATTGCTTTTGTTCAATTGATTTTCGCTTCCCACACCCTCTAACAAACTTAGCTGTATCGATATGTAACAGTTCTTTATACTCAGTACGTATTTTTTCAAGATACTCTATAGTGTATTCTTGTCTGATGCCGAATTTAACAGTGTAGCATAGAAGACTTTCATTGATTGAGTTTAGTAGAGATGTAACTTTTGCAAAAGTTTTATCTCTGTTCTTTAAACTGCTTTTCTTCCACACCCAGCTATATTTATTTGCATTTGCTACGATTTTGGTCCCATCTATATATACGTGATTCAAATCGACAGTTTCGGCATTAAAGATATATGCATTGATATCACTGAGAATACTCTCAATCGAGCCAGAAAGACAATCATTCATGAAGTTATCAATTGTCATATGGCTCTGCGCTTTCATATCTTGAAGAAGCCACATAAAACGGACGTCTGTTTTACAAAGCTTT
>JAFSVU010000007.1 GCA_017444825.1 Clostridia bacterium | reverse complement strand
GTGGCACAGCGGCAACGTAGGCGGCAATCCTATCGAGTACTGGCCCACTTTTATCGGCGAGAAACGCGCCCATTCCATGTTCCGCTGCAAAACCATGTGGGACAGCGGCGCCCTGGTGACCTGGTCCAGCGATGAGGTTTTCTATGGGGATTTCAGGAACTGGAGTCCCTATCTTGCCATGGAAATCGGCATGACCCGCTGGATCAACGAGAAGACCCGCTTTGACGAGTACAGCAGGACCGTCGCGCCATTCCCTCCCGCAAGCGAGAGAATGAACATTGAAGAAATGATCATTGGCTATACCATCAACGGCGCCAAGCAGCTGGGCATAGAGAAAGCAAAGGGCTCCGTCGAAGCGGGCAAGGACGCCGACTTCCTGGTGTTTGACAATAACCTGCTTACGGCAGAGCACGAAGGCTTCAGCTACAACAAACCCTCAGAAGTGTACATTAAAGGAAAGAGGATAAACTGATATGTTCGGAAGGAAAAAAGATAATCTGGAAAAGTATTATAATAAAAAGTCCCAGCTGAACAGCAGGCTGCAGAAGGATGTAATCAGAAACGGCACTGCCTACCTGTCATGCAAGGTCGGAGGACTTGACGATATCCTCAGTAAATTCAGCACCAAAGGTTTGGAGGCCCTGGACGGGGAGTTTAAAGATGAACTTCTGAGCTTTGCAGACTGTATTCCCCAGGAGTATCCTCTGGTGCTTGAAATACTCGGCCCCAAATTTACAGAAGACGAGAAGGAAATGATCAGGGAGGCTGTTGTTTCAGATGCGGATTATCTGCTTGGGAAAACGGAGGCGGATAACAGACATCACAGAAAAGTGTTTTGGTGGATGGTTGCAGGTACCGTGGGGTCGGGCGTATTGCTAGGCGTCATAAAACACTTTGTCGATGAAGTACCTCTTGAATTTTTCTACGTTTTGTTCTGGCTCTTTGCCGATGCCCTGGTCCGCTATCTTTTCGTAGAACACGGAGATTATAAAAACGATAAAATCCGCGCCGGCAGGATTGCCAGCATGAAAGTGGAATTTGTGGAAGGCAAATAATAAACTAACAAAAACAGGATAAAGACATGAATAAGAATGTAAAATGCAACAACGGCACCTTCGTCGGCAAGGAAACTGACGGGCTAATTATCTGGGAGTGACCACCGCGTGCAACCGCAATTGTATCGATATCGAAGTGCTGGAAAAGGACCTGGTGGGTCTGTGGTGGGACGAATATGAGTATGCCGACGTCTCTTTTTATCTCCGCCTCCCTAAGAGAGCAAGTCAATTACGTGTCCGTCCAGCCCTCGCTTTTTAAAGACTTACAAAACAATGACTGATATGAAAAGGAAATTCAAGGATTTAGTTAAATTCGAGCAATATGAATGCTTGAACAGTGAGATAAAGGGAAGTTTCGACGAGGCTCATGCCGTGAAGTGCCTGAACGGCACGTTCGTCGGAACCGAAGAATACGGGGTGGCGTCGTGGCTGGGCATCCCTTACGCGAAGCCGCCCGTGGGCGAGCGCCGCTTCAAGGCGCCGGAGTACGTGGATGCGAGCGGGCGGATTTTCGAGGCCAAGTATTACGGAAAGGGCGCCTTCGGCTCCCTGGGTTACCCGGATTGCATACAGAAGCTGATGTCCGAGGACTGCCTCTACCTGAACATCTGGCTCAACGCCGACGACAAGACCCAGAAGAAGCCGGTGATGGTCTGGATT
>JAFSVU010000026.1 GCA_017444825.1 Clostridia bacterium | reverse complement strand
TGCTGACGCAGCTGCACTCAATGATGCTCAGAAGGAAGTTGTTGAAAACGTTGCTCTCGTTATTTCGGTTGACGCATTCCTTGGCGATAACGCTCTTCACGAGCTCGGCGGAAATGCTACATTTGCAGTTCCTTACGAATTACCTGAGGGTGTTGATCCCGCAAACGTTAAGGTCGCATACGTAACAGACGACGGACAGGTCGAGGAGCTTGAGGCTAAATATGTCGATGGAAAGATCGAATTCAGCGTAAGCCACTTCTCCGTATTCGTAGTAAGTGTTGCAACACCTGCACCTGCAGCCACAGGCAACGGCAGTGTATTCGCTGCGATCGTTGTTGTCCTCATGGCCGGCGCTCTCGTAGCTCTTATCGCAAAGAAGCGCAGAAATGAGATCTGATTTAAAAGACCCGGCATCGTCGGTCTGTATGACAGGCCGGCCATGCCCGGGAATCAAAAACTAATCTCTTAATAAATCAGCATCGCGAAATATGATTTCGCAAACAAAAAGCCCCGCTATTTAAACAAGGCGGGGCTTTTTGTTTGGTTTGTTGTTTGTTTTGGTGTTTCGAATTTATGGATTGGTTTTGGCGCTATCTCTTACCGGAGGCAAGCTCGACGCATCTGTATGCGCCGTTGTAGCGGCCTTGTTTATGAAGTTCATCTATCCTGTCACAGAGGTGAGGGATGAGGTCATTGTCGGCCATTATGATGTCGAACATTTCGTTGATGGATTTGGAAGTCGGGTATTCGTTCAGCGAATCGCCGTATTCTCTGCCGTTGATGGCTCCGTATACCTCGTGTCCTCCGATATGCTTCATGAATATCTTGGGTATCGGATAGTAGACCAGCTCGCTGGGTTTTGTGACCAGAAGGTCACAGACGGGCATCAACAGGTTGGTTGAATATACAGCAGGGAATATGTCGTCGTGGCATATAAAATGAATGCCTGAAGACACACCGTGTCTGATTTCTGAGACGTGGTTCTTTAGTCCTTCAAAATCATTTATAAATGTCATTGTGCCGTTGACGCGGGTACCGACGTAGTCCTTCAGAAGGTCAAGCACGTTCTTGTGATCGCCGCAGTTTACGTACAGTGATACCTTGCCGCTGTTTATATACGGGATCAGGTGGTCGATCATAGCCTTGAACATATTGCCGCCGGCTCCTGCGCCTCCTACGGGCATGAGGATCCGCATCGGTTTTCCGGAGCTGATGCGTTCTCTGCGAAGCTTGTTATCCTCATCAAGGTTGACCAGAAGCTCATGGTCCACGTAGCAGCCAACGTCGAAAAGCTGGCTCTCGGGTATTCCTTTAAGCTGTGTCTTTGCAAAGCCGTGGAGTGTCTTGTAACCAAGGTAGGCAAAGGGCGTCTGTACGGTGTGTATCGCGCCTTCTGATAGGTGGAGTCCCATTGGCCAGTTGTCCGGGATGGCGTTGACCACATTGGTCAGTCCTGCATGGACTGCGCCTTGGCTTGGCCAGACGTGTGTTGCGATGTAAGGAATATCCTTCGGAATGTTTCTGAAGATGGGAACCAAAAGCTCGCTGTTTTTCTGGTCCTTTGCGTTATATGTGATCTTTTTGAAGCCTTCGGAGTTGAGAGGCTCCCACACTACCTTGTTAAACAGCTTTGACTTCTGGGAGATCCTGGAGGCGAGAGAATACATGTCGTTCTGCTCCCTGATCATTTTTGAACCGGTGGCGTCAAAGGACGCGAGGTCCAGCCAGTATGGAGTAAATCCGAGAGCTTTGGCGCAGGATGCCATTGCAATGGATATTCTGTAGTGACCGAATCCCATGCGGATATTTCCCACGATCAAAGGTTTTTCGTCAAAAACTTCGTTCTCTTCGCCAAAAACTATGTTCATGACACCCATATCTCCGAGGGTCTCGATCTTTTTGAAATTGATCTTATAGTCCCGGCCAGAGTCGTCTCCGTACTTTTTTATATAGTTCTTTTTGCTTTTTTCGGCTCCCGCGACAGTTTTCGCGTCAATGGTATTTCCGAAAATGACTTTGGTTTTGTCGCTCATACAAGAACTCCTTTTTCAGTGTCGTAGCAAATGGTGGTTTCGCTGTTGTTTAACGTATAAGTTATGTTGATGAAGCGTCCGCCGGTGCTGTATTTTAAAACTTTGGCGTTGTGGAATATGTCCAACGTCTTGTCAAGCTGCTTCTTCTTTGCCTTGTCATAGAGACCAATGTCGTCAGACGTCATCATCACGGTGCCGAATAGGGCGTTGATGGTGGAAAGGGCGCACCTTGTTTCCCAGGAGAGCTTGATATTGTCGTCTCTTAAAAGGAACACGTCGGGGTCGTTTCCGAACAGCCTGCCGTTCATGAAGGACCTGAAGACGGTGTTTTTGAGAGTGACTTTGGTGGAGATACGCTCCCGGTGCATCATCCTCATGTAAAAAACGTCGTCGAATTCCAGGGACACGTCGGGGCCTATCCTGAGGTAGTCAAACCTTGCGGCCGCATTGTATATTGTGGCGCCGCAGCCGAGAATGAGTTTATCCCGGAGTATTTCTCTTACAAAAGAGTAGGCTTCCTCTGCGACCCGGCTTCTTGTTTTCCCTTCATAAGTGGGCACGCTTGCGGCGTAAAGAAAATCCAGCTTGAAAAAATCAAAGCCCATGTCGGCATAGTGCCTGAGGCATTTTCTTACGTAGTCACGGACATCATTGTTCTCAAGATCAAGGGCGTAAAATCCGGACCAGTTTGCACCGCAGCGGACAGGCTCTCCGTCAGCGCCTTTTCTGAACCAGTCACGGTGCTCGTTAAAGAGTGCGCTGTCTTTTTCGGCAACGAAGGGCGCCATCCAGATGCCTGCCATCATGCCCTTGCTGTGGATCCTGCTGACTATGGGCTCAAGGCCTCCCGGCAGCTTATCCCTGTTTACCGTCAGCCAGTCACCGATCTTTGTCTGGTATCCGTCGTCGATCTGGAATAGGTTGAAGCGGGAGTCCAGTGCATCAAGGTCCCGGAGCAGCGTCTTCTCGTCAATATTCTGATAATAGTTGTACCAGGAGGTGTATCCGAATATCCTGCTTATATCTCTCTTCGGGAAAAGGCTGTGAAAGGCTTCAAATCCCTTTTCAAGGTTAGACGTGTAAACGTATTCACAGACCGTAAAAGCCTCTCCTGATGCGATCCTCGCGCCTTCAACGTCACTTCTGAGAAGAAGGGCGCCCGTCCTTCTGTTTATCTCAAATACAAGATATGCATTTTTATAATTAACGTTCTGGATAAAGAGTTCTTTTGATCCCCTCACGTAGAACGTATCGTATCCGTGCAAAACGTTTTTATCGTATTTATAGAAAAAAGCGTCACCGTATTTGTCAAAAGAGAACGTGTCCACCAGTTTTTTCGGAAGCCTTTTAACGTCTCTTTCTTTCTCATTCAGCTTAAACTCCTTCGTGTCGGTCCAGGACTGGTAGCCGTTCATGAAGTATCTGTTGTCACGGATACGGCCTGCTTCAGAAACCGGACGGGAAAAACCGTGGTCGAATTCACAATATGAGACCAGCTCGATATCATTTAATGCTTTAACGGAGACTTTGTGCCTGAAACCGTCGTCATCGGACTCGATAACAAGGTCTTTTCCAAGGGCCTCGATTGCCTCGGGGGAGACTGTCTTGAGAGTCCCCTCCGAGATATATGAAAGGAAGAAGTTGTACGTTTCGTTCACGGTTTTGTCCTCGGTTTACAGCTTTGCAAGATCGTCCTTGGATTCCTCTGTTTCGGAAGATTCGTTGTTCTGTTTCCTTGCGAGGATCCTGTTGATCCTGTTTTCGTCGTACATAAGAAGGATCACTGCTCCTGCCACGCAGAATACGATGGCAGCGATGGCAACAAGTGTCATACCGACTGTGGAAGCTGTGATGTCGTTGCTTGCTTCAGCCGATTTTTCGGTGACGCCAATGATCGCAAGGGATGTGAAAAGGAGCATCGCAAGGGACTGGCCCCATTTCATCGCGAAGGTGCGGGCTGCAAAGAACATACCTTCCTTGTTCTGGCCTGTCTTGATGCCGTCTGCTTCGGCAATGTCGGCCACCATGGACTGGGGAATGATTCCAAGTCTTGCCATGGGAAGCGCCGCCATAACGCAGATGATAACGCCTATAACCTCTCTCGGAATGAATGAGGGGAGGATCGGTATTACTGCAGTCACTACGTAAGTCAGCGCGAGACCGATAAACGCAGCCATGACAGTTTTCTTTTTGCCGAATCTCTTAACGAGCTTTCCTACGATGGGGTAGAAGCAGGCGGAGAGGACCGTCATGCCGCCCATGAATACCATTGTCCAGCTCTCATCGATGCCCATTGATACTTTTACAAAGAAGGGAAGTCCGGTCTGGAACAGTGTCAGGCCCACCCAGTACATGAGGTCTGAGGTCACGAAGATCCTGAAGGCTCTGTTTTTAAAAGCTCCGGTGAGTGATTTCAAAACGTTTTCGTTTGTAGGCTTTCCTTCCACGAAGTCTTTTTCTTTAAGAACGAACGTGGGGATGAGCATCGCGATGCAGGCAATGACCGCAAGGGCGATGAAGCATATCCTGTAGCTCCAGCCGTAGGCTCCGTCTTTGAATACATTGGCGATAACGTTTCTCAGCATTCCCGCGAACACAAAGGGCGTGTAGGCGATGAGGGTTCCAACGAAAAAGGTGAGAGAAATAGCTGTTGATATAAACATTCTGTCGTCCTGAGTCTTGCCGAACTCGGAGATAAGCGCGTTGTAGGGCGTGCAGTACATCGTCATGAAAAGGTAGAACAGCACGATGAAAACCGAGATCCAGGCTACGTTGATGCCGCTGATGGCATTGACGGGTGCGCAGAAAAGAAGCACAGTAACGACAGAGAGGGGAATGGCCGAGAACTGCATGAAGGGAATCCTGCGGCCTCTTTTGTTTTTGCTTCTGTCAGAGAGGTTTGCAATGAGCGGATCGGTTACAGCGTCGAATATCCTGCTTAGGGCAGTGATGAGACCGAGAATGGTGAGAAATCCGAAAATTATGAGACCCGGCTGAATGTATTCCACGGCGCCTGCCTCTTTGTCGGCCTGGGTGGGAAGATAAAACGTTACGAGCCATGCATTGATGACGCCGCTGAGAATAGACCAGCCGAGCTGACCAATGGCGAATACGATCATCTGACCTTTAGTTAGTCTTTTCATTTCGTCCGGAAGTGACATGTCTGAAGTGCCGCTCCCCCTCCTTTATTTGAGATTTTATCTTTAACGCTTCAGACCGCGTTTTAAGTTCTTATTTTCTAAGTGTATCGAGGATTATTCCGATGAGAGTCGAGATCTCGTTCTCCTTTTCCTCCTCTGCCTTGAGGTCCTGCCTGATAACAGGCTTTTCGTAGGAAAGCTTTTTGCAGAGGGCGATTATCGCGTGAGTGGTGGAGTAGTAGAAAAGATCGATATTAGAGACCTTGTTTATGGTTCCTTCCGCAACGCCAAGCTCATAAGCCTGGATAAACAGATCCTTGTATGCATCAATGGCGTCGGCGTAGCTGTCAAGTCCCCCGATGCCTTCGTTTATAACGTAAGCGTCGAATTCGTTGAGAAATCTGTAGAGTTGGGGTTTTTCGTTAAATATGACCAGATACGCGTTATAAAAACGTTCGATGGCGGAAAGAGGAGAGAAGGGGGCTTTTTTATCGATGAATATGCCGGATACTTCCTTTTCCAGCTTTTCCACGCAGGCGACAATAAGGTCACCTTTTGTGCCGAAATATCTGTAGACCGTTGCCTCGCCGACACCTGCGGCGACTGCAATATCTTTAATTGTTACATCCTTGATGGGGCGCTTTGAAAACTGATCAGCAGCTTCAGTAATGATATAATTCTTTTTAACGTCGAGCATACTCATGATATTTCACCTGCTTTTCTGATTATTTTAGGAGCGACTTATAAGCCTATTCCTGCTTTCTTGAGAGTCTGAAACTCTATTTGATAGATTAACTATCAAAATTATACCAGACCGATCAAACCAATGTCAACACCTTTTTTGAAAAAATATGAAAATTTGCACAAAAAAAGCGCCGCGAACAGCAGCGCCGGAAATTGCTTTATATTTACTACTTTAAGTTATTGCTTGAAGAATGCCTCGTAGAGAGCTTTTACGGATGCCTTGGCGTCTGCCGCATCGATTCCGAACATTATACTGACCTCGGAGGAGCCCTGGTTGATCATGTTTATGTTTATATTGGCGTCGGCAAGTGCCTTGGTGGCGGTGGCGAGGGTACCTATTGAGTGGGTCATTCCGTTGCCAACGACCATTACGATGGCCTGATCGAAATCGGTCTTGACATTGTCAACGGTGAGCTCAGAGTAGATGGTCTTTATGATCTTGTCGAATACCTCCTCGCTGTAGTACTGTTCTCTTATTATAACGGAAATGCTGTCGATTCCGGAGGGGGTGTGCTCGTAGGAGATTCCTTCGTCCTCAAGTATCTGGAGCAGCCTGCGTCCGAAGCCTATCTCGCGGTTCATCATGTATTTCTCAACATGGAGGGTCATGAAGCCTTTGTCCGCCGCGATGCCGACCACCTTGAATTTCTTGTGTTCCTTGGTCAGGCTGTGGGTGGGGACGATGAGGGTTCCGGGGCTGTCGGGATTATTGGTGTTTTTAATGTTAACTGTAATGCCCTTATGGTAGACCGGTGCCAGTGCCTCCTCGTGAAGCACGTTGAAGCCTGCGTATGAGAGCTCTCTCATTTCCTCGTAGGAGAACATGGGAATGGGGGTGGGATTTTCTACTATCCTGGGATCCGCCGCAAATACCGAGTCAACGTCTGTGAAATTCTCGTAGACCTCTGCGTTTACAGCCGCGGCAAGAATGGCACCGGTAACGTCGGAACCGCCTCTTGAGAAGGTGACCACTTCGCCTGTCTCGGAATAACCGAAAAATCCGGGGAATATCATTATTGTATTTCTTCTGGCAAGTCTTGCCAGCTTATTGTAGGATTTTGAAAGCACCTGGGCGTTTCCGAATTCATCCGAAAGCACGAGGCCCGCGTCTCTGGGATTGATATATTCGGCGTTCTCGCCAATGGAACGGAGATATGCCGCCACCAGCTTCGCGCTGTTGTCTTCGCCTGCCGCTTTGAGAAGGTCGAGATATCTTTTTTTGTTTGACTTTGAGGATTCCAGCCTTTCCGCAATATCGGCCGTGAGCTCAAGAGTAAAACTGTCGTCAAGACCCAGGTCGTATGCAATGGACGTAAACCTGTCCTTTATCTTTTTGAGTGCCGCGGAGATGTCCTGACCCGCAAGTGATGCCTCGGCAAGCGAGATGAGGAGGTCGGTCACCTTATCGTCTTCTTTAAATCTTTTTCCCGGTGCCGAAACCACCACAAGTCTTCTGTCGGGATCCCCGAGTATAATTCCGCAAACCTTTTTGATCTGTGAAGCGTCAGCAAGTGAGCTGCCGCCGAATTTGATTACCTTCATCTTTTTACCTTTCCGGATATTGCAGTTAAACGATAGCGTTATCAAAGCTTCCGTTATCTGATCTTCCTTGCTTCAATATAGTATCTCTTTGTTTCCGCCTCGCCCATGGAGAACGTCTTTCTGGGGAGTATCCTCCCCTGGGAAGCGATCTTAAATATCTCACGTTTGGAGGGTTTGGGAAGCAGTATGGCCGTGGCAAAGCCGCCCTCGGTAAGATTCATGGCCTCCTCGGTTCCGTGGACGTAATCTATCTTGGCGTCCGGCATCATAAAATCGATAAAATCGGTGACTGCCGAAACGGCGAATGGGTATGTCCTGGCGTCAAGGTAGAGAACCGCAGTCCTTATACTTGAAACTATGACCAATATGCTGTACTCCAGCACGCGGGAGCTTTCGCTCAGCATCTCATCGATCTCTTCCGCGGTCATGGGTGTGCTGTATTCACGCCAGAACGCATTGGTGCTGTTGAAATATTTCGAGAAGAGGCCGAAAAGCTTGTCAAAATCGCAGTTGAAAAGGACTCTGTGGATGGGCTCCATGACTATCGCCGGATCGTGTATCGATTCGATCTCGGTGAGCATGAACCTTGCGGGGTGGTCAGGGGGAGCGCCGTCTCTTTTCAGTTTTTCCCAATGGGCCTTGGCCGCAGCGAAGGAGTGGTTTCCGTCACCAACGAAATAAAGGGCGTCCTCCTCTTTTTTACAGTCGATTATCATGGCCGCAACGGATGAGATGGTGTTGGGATCGGTTATACCGTATGCGGCAATGCTTCCGCCGCCTCCCAAAAGCTCAAAATCGTAGAGCGGAACAGATGATGCTTTCCTGTTTGCGAGGAAGGTGGTGATGCCGTTGGGAAGATCATCCACAAGCACGATGGAGTGGGGCAACTCAAGGGGAGCGTCGCTCCTTATCTGAAGCCTTGAGGGTATCCTCTCTCTCACGGTCTCTTCGGTGGGCCTGATCAATGCCTTTACGTTCTTCTTGAAATCGTATTGCTCAAGATCGAGAGCCGCTATAATGCCTTTCCTGACTTTTCCGTTGGGAAGGGTGCGCTCCACGTAGACCAGGCCGTTAAAAGTCTTGCTCAAGGTGCCGTCCCTCAGGTATTTGGCCATGTTGTTGTTGATATTGTCGATTCTGGTCTGAACAGACGTGCTCTGGCTTTCACCCGCCAGCGAAACTCTCTGGTTGAGACAGATCTCAGGAAGGACGATCTTTGCCGCGGAGGGTGCATTGCCAATGTAAAGATACTGGTTTTGCCAGTATTCAGGTGATGATGTGAACTGATCGCAGGCTACGCATGCCCACTTGGTCATGTCAACTTTGTCGCGGGGAAGTATTATCTCCGGTACGAGAAGACCTATGTTGCTGAAATAGTTTTTACCTTCAATTAGTTTCATGTGTACGACCGTCTATTGTCAAACGTTAAATCTGAAGACCGTAACGTCTCCGTCCTGCATTACATAATCTTTTCCTTCGGATCTTACCAGGCCTCTGTCCCTGGCTTTTGCGTAGGTCTCCGATTCGATCAGGTCGTTATATGCAACGATCTCCGCTCTGATGAAACCTCTTTCGAAATCCGAATGGATCTTTCCTGCTGCCTGTGGAGCTTTTGTTCCTTTTTTGATGGTCCAGGCCCTTACTTCCTTGGGACCCGCTGTGAGGAAGCTGATGAGGCCGAGGAGGGCGTAGCTTGCTTTTACCAGTTTGTCAAGACCGGATGATTCGGCGCCAAGTTCCTCAAGGAACGTTTTCCTCTCTTCTTCGGAGAGCTCGGACATGTCCTCTTCAAGCTTTGAGCAGACTGCAATGATCTCGGCGTTTTCAGCTTTTGCGATCTCCGAAAGCTCCTTAACGTATTTGCATTCAAAGGGATCCGCAAGGTCATTTTCCGAAATGTTTGCAGCATATATGACGGGTTTTGAGGTGAGGAGGAAAAGAGAGTCCGCGTAAGCTTTTTCTTCCGGCTCAAGGTCCATTGAGTTGACCGTTTTGCCTTCCTCCAGGTGGGTCTTTATCCTCTCGAGGAGCTTTACTTCCGCCAGAAGCTTTTTATCGCCGCTCTTTGACATCTTACCGGTACGCTCGATCCTTCTTTCAAGAAGCTCTATATCGGAGAAGATGAGCTCGTACTCAATGGTCTCTACGTCTCTTTTAGGATCGACGCTGCCGTCAACGTGGATGATATTATCATCGTCGAAGCATCTCACCACGTGTATGATCGCGTCGGATTCACGTATGTTTGCCAGAAACTTGTTTCCGAGGCCTTCACCGCGGCCGGCGCCTTTAACCAGACCCGCTATGTCTACGAATTCGATGGTGGCAGGGGTGTATTTTTCAGGATCGTACATCTTAGCCAGCACGTCCAGTCTCTCATCGGGAACCGGAACGATGCCCACGTTCGGTTCGATGGTGCAGAAGGGGTAGTTGGCGCTCTCGGCAGTCCTTGAACTGGTCAATGCATTGAAGAGAGTGCTCTTTCCCACGTTCGGAAGTCCTATAATACCTAATTTCATTGCAATGTCGGTTCCAAAGGTTACGGAACCTTGCCTCCTTAAAAGGATATAGATTTTTATTATAATACTGGCGCCAATGAAAATCAACTTAGAACCGGGCCACTCTTCGGGGTTTAGGGGGATTTCAAGGGTGGCTTCGAGAAAGATCCTTAGAGGGTGGCGGAAGGGCGAAACAGGTTGTAAATCCGGGCCCTTTGTGGTACAATTTTAATGATAGGATGAGTCTGTCACTCTGTCAAAATCTAACCGATTTGGAGTATATTTATGAAGGTCGTAATACTCGCCGGCGGTCTCGGAACCCGTATATCCGAGGAGAGCCACCTTAAACCGAAACCAATGATCGAAATTGGCGATGAGCCTATCCTCTGGCACATTATGAAGCACTATTCCCACTACGGATTCAATGAGTTCATCATATGTCTGGGCTATAAATCTTTTGTAGTGAAGGACTATTTTGCAAACTATTATCTTCACACCTCGGACGTGACATTTGATATCGGAAACAATAGCGTTAAATATCTGAAGAACGAGCATGAACCCTGGAAGGTGACCCTTGCGGAGACCGGGCTTAACACTATGACCGGCGGAAGGATCCTCAGAATAAAAGAATACATCGGAAACGAGACTTTTATGCTGACTTACGGCGACGGGGTTTCAGACGTTAACCTCAAAGAGCTGCTTGAATTCCACAGGAGTCACGGAAAGATAGGTACACTCACCGCAGTATCGGCTGTCCAGCGTTTCGGCGTTCTCGGCATTGACGGAAACGTGGTGAAACAGTTCAGGGAGAAGAAGGATGACGACTCAAGTACGATAAACGGCGGATTCATGGTGATGGAGCCGGAGATTTTCAATTATCTCAAGGACGACACCACGGTTTTTGAAAACGAACCTCTCGAGACCCTCTCCGAACAGGGTCAGCTTATGGCCTACAGACATACGGGCTACTGGCAGTGCATGGACACCCAGCGTGACAAGAAGAATCTTGAGGAACTCTGGAAAAGCGGCAACGCCCCCTGGAAGACCTGGTGACACCGGTTATATGAAAGAAAATGAAGCTTTGGAAAACGGAATATATACCTACGGGGAGGAGTTCACATCATTCTTCCGGGGGAAAAGAGTCTTTATAACGGGCATTTCCGGCTTCAAGGGTTCCTGGATGCTGAAGGTCCTTTCCCTTGCGGGAGCCGTAGTCACGGGCTATTCTCTTGAGCCTCCAACGGAGCCCTCGCTGTTTGAAGTGATCGGCGGCGATTCTCTCTGTAATTTTGTCGCGGGGGACGTAAGAGATCTTGAGGCTCTAAAGAAGGCATTTTTCGCGGCAAGGCCTGAAATCGTCATCCACATGGCTGCGCAGCCTCTCGTTCGGGAGTCCTATAAAGATCCTGTCTACACCTACGAAACCAATGTTATCGGAACCGTTAACGTCCTCGAGTGCGTCAGGCTCTCGGATACCGTAAAAGCCTTCGTCAACGTAACTACCGACAAGGTCTACAGGAATCTTGAGCGGGAAGAGGGCTACAGAGAGGATGAGGTGCTTGACGGCTACGACCCCTATTCCAACAGCAAATCATGCTCAGAGCTTGTGACCGGAACGTATAAAAGGTCCTTCTTTTCGGGTAAGGCTGTGGCGGTATCCACTGTACGGGCCGGCAACGTCATTGGCGGCGGAGATTTTGCAAAGGACCGCATCATTCCGGACTGCGTGAGAGCCGCAGAACACGGGGACCCGGTGGGCATAAGAAATCCCTATTCGGTGAGGCCTTACCAGCACGTTCTTGAGCCGGTATTTGCCTATCTCATGATAGCTAAAGAGACTTGCGAGCATCCGGAGCTTGCCGGCAGCTATAACGTGGGCCCCGATTATTCCGACTGCGTGGAGACGGGAAGACTTGTGGACGTATTCAACAAATGCTGGGGTTTAAACGGCGGTGCGTTCGAATACGATCCCGAATTCAAACCCCATGAGGCCGGACTCCTCAGACTTGACTGCGCTAAGATCAAAAACGTGTTCGGCTGGAGACCCCGCTGGAACTATGAGAAGGCCGTTGCCAAAGTCGTTGAGTGGTCCAAGGTATACATGGAGTGCGGCGGAAGCTTCGAGGAAGGTTCGAAGATCCCGTGCGGCAGGGCTGCTCTTTCTGATGTGTCTGACGTGATGGAAAAGCAGATCGCAGAGTTTTGTGCTGCGGTTTAATTAAAGACAATTAGCCTTTTTAACGAAAGGACAGAAAATGTTTGAAAACATGAACGAAGAACAGGCCAGGGCCAAAATACTCGATGAAGTTCGGGAATATGCGGCGGCCTTTCATCAAAGAAAGAAATATGAGAAGGGCGACCGCATATCCTACGGCGGCAGGGTATATGACGGCGAAGAGATGACAAACCTCGTGGACGCTTCTCTTAAGTTCTGGCTGACATCCGGAGAATATACCAAAGCTTTTGAAAAGAAGTTTGCGGAGTACCTTGGCGTGCCCTACTGCCTGTTGGTCAATTCCGGCTCGTCTGCGAATCTTTTGGCTTTCATGACGCTTACGTCGAAGCTTCTCGGCGATAGAAGGATACGGCCGGGCGATGAGATCATAACGGTTGCCTGCGGGTTTCCCACCACTGTTGCACCCATGATCCAGTACGGCTGCGTGCCGGTATTTGTGGACGTGACCATACCTCAGTATAACATCGACGTTTCAAAGCTGGAGGAGGCCTATTCCGAAAAGACCAGGGCGGTCATGATCGCTCACACCCTGGGAAATCCTTTCGACCTTAAGGCTGTTAAATCATTTTGCGACAGACACGGCCTGTTTCTGGTGGAGGACAACTGCGATGCTCTCGGCTCTGAATACGTGCTTGACGGAAAAAAGTACCTCACCGGCACGGTCGGCGACATTGGCACGTCCAGTTTTTATCCTCCCCACCACATGACGATGGGAGAGGGCGGAGCGGTCTATATGAGAGATCCGCTTCTTCGGAAGATCGCACTTTCCATGAGGGACTGGGGCAGGGACTGCATGTGTCCTTCCGGCTGCGACAACCTCTGCGGCCACAGGTTTGACAAACAGTACGGGGAACTGCCCATTGGTTATGATCACAAATACGTATATTCACACCTGGGCTATAATCTTAAGGCCACAGATCTTCAGGCTGCCATCGGCGTCGCTCAGCTTGACAAATTTCCTTCATTCGTTGAGAAGAGAAGGCATAATTTTACATATTTGAAATGCAGGCTCTCGGAGCTTCTCTCGGAGCGGGGGCTTTCGGACAAAGTGATACTTCCGGTGCCATGCGAGAATTCAAACCCCAGCTGGTTCGGATTTCTCATAACCTGCACCGAAAAAGGAGCCAGAGGGAAAGTCGTTAAGTTCCTTGAAGAGAGAGGTATACAGACCAGAATGCTTTTTGCGGGGAATCTTATCAAACATCCCTGTTTTGATGAAATGCGGGAAAGCGGAAAAGGCTACAGGGTATGCGGAACCCTGGAAAACACCGACAGAATTCTTGATGATACTTTCTGGCTCGGCGTTTATCCCGGCATGAATGACGAGATGCTGGGCTGTATGGCTGAGACCGTTGCGGACGCTCTCGCAGCATTATAATTCCGGAGGAAAGGTATGACAAAAGTTTTGATCAACGGAGTTCTCGGAACCATGGGTGAGGCGCTGGTACGTCTTATTTCCGGGAAGGATGATATTTGCTTGGCGCTCGGAATCGACGCGGCTTATGACGGGTCTTCGTCTTACGGGTTTCCGGTCTACAGAAGTCCGGGTGAAGTTCCGGCAGATGCAGACTTTGATGTAATTATAGATTTTTCCCATTTTTCGGCGGTTCCTGCGCTTCTTGACTTTGCGGTCCTTAGAAATAAACCTGTTGTTCTTTGCACGACGGGACTTAAAGAGGATACGTTAAAGCAATGCGATGAGGCATCGAAAAAGATCGGAATATTCCGTTCCGCGAACATGTCTGTGGGAATATACGTTCTGAGGAAGCTGGCTTCCGAGGCGGCGAAGTACATTGGCGATGACTTCGATATTGAGATCGTCGAGAGACATCACAACAGGAAGCTTGACGCTCCTTCGGGGACAGCCCTTGCCATTGCCGACAATCTCAACGAGGCCATGGACGGACAGCTTGAATACGTTTACGACCGCCACTCGAGGCTTGCCAGGAGGGACAAAAAGGAGCTCGGCATCAGCAGCGTCAGAGGCGGGAATATTGTCGGCGATCACGACGTGATATTTGCCGGCAGAAACGAGGTAATTGAGTTATCACACAGTGCCCAGTCAAGAGAAGTCTTTGCTGACGGCGCTCTTAAGGCTGCGGTCTTTATGGCCGGCAGACCCGCAGGGAAATACGATATGGAGGATCTGTTTAAATGAAGAAGTTTATTGCGATCGTTTTGACTTTGGTGCTTCTTTTGGCGCTGGGAGCAGTCCCGGCATCAGCCGATGAAGGTGATGATTTTGTTATGCCCGGTGCAATTGTGGATTTTGCGTCTCAAAAGGGCTATGACAAGTGGCTTGAAAACTGCGAAGCTTACGACCTTATAAGCCTCAAAACAGGTGAGTACACCGTCCACGGAACCAACGGAAAAGTCCGGTGGGAATTCATGGAGGAGGACGGTGTGTCATTTACAAGATTCACGCCAATTGAACCCCTCGACGAAAAGGGACTTGACGCCGACGGCAACAGACCCGCAAACGAGGGCGATTTCAGAATGACTGCCGAGATAGAGTTCACTGTGGGCGACTACGACTACATTTCGTTCCTTTACAGAACTTCCCCGAAGGCCCATATGTCTCAGAACAACATATACATAAGAGACGACCAGCACTCCGGTGAATTCGAAGGCACTCCGGGTATGTACACCGCCCAGAATCTTAAGAACAAGGGCGAATGGGCCGTTAGGACTCTTCAGGTCAGCAAAGTCTTCAAGGAAGCCAAGGGTACTTTCAAAAGTATAAGGATCCCCATTGCAGGCCGTGTCAACGAGTATTTCGACATACAGTATATCGTGGTTTACAACGATAAAGAGCTGGCCGAGAATTTTGATATCGCAAAATATCATGAAATTACAAAGGCGCTTGAGCCCGATCCAACCGAAGAGCCCACCGCTGAGCCCACTGCGGAGCCGGTCGATGAGCCCACTTTGGAACCCGTTGGTGAAACTGAGACCGCAGAGCCTGAGGATAAGGGCTGCGGAGGAGTCGTTGGTGGCGCAGCAGTTGCAGCTATAATTACCGTTTCGATGGTTCCCATCATTTTAAAAAAGAAGAGAAAGGACAAATAAGCGCTTTTAATCTCTAATTATTTTCAGGAGGTGCTGAATATGATTTCATTTGCTGTAGGAGTAATATTGGTCATTCTTGCCGCCGCATGCTTTTTCGGAGCAGGCGCGCTGTTTAAGAAGATAAAATCAAATTCGTATGCCGACAAGAAGCTTACCGCTTCCAGGAACATTGCCGTTGTTTTCGGTATCATTTTTATTCTTTGCCTTTTCGTGATACCTGCAAGTATCCATACCGTGGAGGCGGGAACCGTTGCCGTTGTCAAACAGTTCGGGCGGGCTATCGACACAAGACCTTCGGGCATGTATTTCGATCTCTGGTTCACCAGGGAATACGTGATCTATGACATAACCGTTCAGCAGGAGGACGTTAAGACAGCCGCTTATTCCAGCGACGCCCAGACCATGGATATCGAGATGGTGGTCCAGTATCAGATACAGCCGGGGCATGCAATAGATATTATCAACAACTACGGCTCGCTGGTAAACCTTTCCAACAGGATCCAGTCCGTATCCATCGAAAAAGCGAAAACGGTGCTTTCCTCAAAGTCGGCAATGAACATCATCGAGACAAGAGCCACCGTTTCTCCTGCCATCGAGGAGTCCATCAAGAATGCCATAACCAATGATTACTACGTAAACATCACCACCGTAGTCGTAACCAATATCGATTTCTCTGACGCTTTCGAGACCACAGTCGAAGAGAAGATGATTGCGGAGCAGCAGAAGCTGAAGGCCGAATACGAAAAAGAGAAGGCCATCGTCGAGGCTCAGAAGGAGCTTGAGGTTGCAAAACTTGAGGCAGAGGCCATAGTCGCAACCGCCGAAGGTAACGCTGATGCAAAGCTTGCCATCTCCCAGGCCGACGCTGAGGCCATAAGGCTGAAATCCGTGGAGATCGCCCGTATGCTCGGCTTTACCATCAATGAGTCCAAATCAGGTGAAGATACGGTATACTCCATCGATTTTAAGGGAAAATCCGCCGAGGAGATCGCTGTAATATCCGATTACTTAAAATATATCGAATATCTCAGCGCGTGGGACGGAAAACTTCCCACAACTTACGTCACGGACTCGGGCGCCAGCATGATCCTTCCTTCACCGGATAATACCGGTACGTCGGATGTTACTCCTCAGTCTTGATATGTTTTTTAATGCCGCCGCAAAACAATGCGGCGGCTTATACTAATTAACAGTTTTTTGAAATAAAGGAACTACCAAATGGACTTCATCGGAAAAGATTTCATGTTGGAAGGCGACGTCGCAAAGAGACTATTCAAGGTCGCGGAGATTCAGCCTGTATTTGATTATCACTGCCATATAGATCCCAGGGAGATATATGAGGACAGGCATTTTGACACAATCACAGGTCTTTGGCTTGGCGGCGATCATTATAAGTGGAGGCTTCTTCGCAGCAACGGCGTGCCCGAGAAATATATCACAGGCGACGCCGCAGACTTTGACAAGTTCAAAAAGTTTTGCGAGCTTATGCCGAAGCTCATAGGGAACCCTATGTACGTATGGTGCCATCTGGAGCTTAAAAAGTATTTCGGCTTCGATAAGCCCTTGTCGCAGGAGACATGTGAAGAGGCCTGGAATTTCCTCAATGACAAGCTTAAGGATCCTTCTTTTTCCGTAAGGAACATTATAAGGCGTTCAAACGTGCGTTATATCGGAACCACGGACGACCCCTCAGATGACCTTCGCTGGCACAGGCTTCTTAATGAGGACAGCTCGTTTGATTATTGCTCGGTTATTCCTTCATTCAGACCAGACAAGTCCCTTCACATCGAAAATCCCGGATTTGTCGAATATATGGGTAAACTCGGAGCTGCTGCAGGCATAGTTATCGATTCTCTTGAAAGCCTTAAAAAGGCTCTATCGCTGAGGATCGGATATTTTGCTGAGCTTAATATGAAAGCTTCGGACCACGGCCTAAACTATTTTGCGTTTGAGAATACGTCCGATGAAGAGGCTGATAAGATATTCAAAAAAGTACTGAATGGCGGCGTCGCTACCGAAGAGGAGAGTGTAAGGTTTATGTCCAATCTCCTTCTTTTCCTCGGACGCGAATACGTTAAGCACAACGTCGTTATGCAGATCCATTATGGGGCCCAGAGAAACGTGAACAGGCCCGCATTCAGAACGCTTGGGCCTGATACGGGTTTTGACTGTATGTCCACAAGGCCCGCATCTGACAGCCTGACAGTTTTTCTTAACACGCTCCTTGAAGCAGGCTCGCTTCCAAAGACGATCATTTATTCTCTTAACCCCGGCGACAATGAGATGATCGACACAGTTATCGGCTCCTTCCAGGGTGAAGGTGTTTGCGGTAAGATACAGCACGGCGCTGCCTGGTGGTTCAGCGACACAAGGTCGGGCATTGAGAGGCATTTGGAATCATTGGCGAATCTCACAGTTTTCGGAAACTTCATAGGTATGCTTACCGATTCACGTTCGTTCCTTTCCTATGCGCGGCACGACTATTTCCGTCGTATTCTTTGCTCATTTATCGGCGGACTTGTGGAGAGGGGAGAATACCCGGACGACGGATCGATGCTCGAAAAACTTGTTAAGGATATTTGTTATTACAACGCCGAAAGATATTTCAATTGATATAGAAAGGGTGATTAGTTTTGGATGAACTGATAAGTTATTTGGAAAAAACAGGCGTGATCCCTGTTGTCACGATCAACGACCCCGCCAAGGCACCATACCTTGCGGAGGCTCTTCAAAATGGCGGTATCAACTGTGCCGAGATCACGTTCAGAACAGATGCCGCGTATGAGGCAATCAAACATATCACAAGGACCGGCGGCGATTTTTTTGCCGCTGCAGGCACTGTTTTAACTACTGAACAGGCGGATAAGGCGGCGGATGCGGGAGCAAAGCTGATGGTGGCCCCCGGGTTTAACAGATATGTTTTTACTTACAGCAGGGATATTCTGGGCGTCCCGTTCATACCCGGAGTCGCTACGCCGAGCGAGATCGACCTCGTTTATTCACTTGACCAGAAAATAGTTAAGTTTTTCCCCGCTGAGGCCATGGGTGGAATTAAGTACATAAAGGCTGTTTCAGCTCCATACAACATGATGAAATTCATGCCTACGGGCGGTATCTCTCCCGAAAACCTTGGCGATTACCTGAAATTAAAGCAGGTCGTTTGCTGCGGAGGAAGCTGGATCGCACCGAAGGACCTTATTGAAGCAAAAGATTTTGGCGAGATCACAAAAAGAGCCGCCGAGGCCGTAAGAATAGTGAAAGAGGTGAGAGGATGAAGATCGTTACATTTGGTGAGATAATGCTGAGGCTTGCGCCAATTGGTTATGAAAGATTTTTTCAAAGCTCAAATATGAATGCTACTTTCGGAGGAGCGGAAGCCAACGTGGCCGTTTCTCTTGCCAATTTCGGCTTCGATTCATGCTACGTAACAAAGCTGCCCGAAGGCCATATCGGTGACGGAGCAGTGAGTTCTCTCAGATATTTCGGCGTGGATACAAGTCGTATAGTCCGCGGAGGAAAGCGTCTCGGTATTTACTACATGGAGAAAGGTGCATCCCAGCGTCCGAGTTTATGCATTTATGATCGGGCAGGTTCCTCCATAGCCGAGTGCTCACCCGTTGATTTTGACTGGGAGGAGATATTCCGCGATTGCTGCTGGTTCCACTTTACCGGCATTACCCCTGCGCTTTCGGATGGCTGCGCTGAAGCTCTCCGGGAGGCCCTTATAATCGCAAAGGATAACGGTATCACTGTCTCCTGCGACATTAACTACAGATCAAAGCTCTGGTCCAAAGCCAAGGCCTCGGAAGTGATGACCGATCTTATGCAGTACGTGGACGTTTGCATATCGAATGAAGAGGACGCAAACGATGTTTTCGGTATAAAAGCGGAGGATTCGGACGCTTCGAAAGGCGTTCTCTCCGAGGAGGGCTACAAGGTCGTCGCGTCAAAGCTTGTCCAAAGATTTGGACTTAAATATGCCGCCATAACCCTCAGGTCTTCAAGATCCGCCAATGACAACGACTGGCAGGCTCTTCTTTACGACGGAAAAGATTATTATATGTCGCCAAGGTATTCTATCCACATCGTCGATCGGGTCGGCGGCGGTGATTCCTTCGGCGCAGGCCTTATCTACGGCATCCTTTCCGGGAAAGACCCGCAGGCGGCCATTGATTTTGCGACTGCAGCTTCATGCCTTAAACAGACCATTGAAGGTGACTTTAACAGGGTCACAGTGGCTGAGGTGGAAAAGCTGGTCAAGGGAGATGCGTCGGGGAGAGTTAAAAGGTAATAGGTGGCTGCGCCAAGGGGTGCTGCCCAAAGTAATAAGTAATAGTTCGAGGGTGTGCCGCCCAGGTAATAAGTAATAGTTTGAGGGAGTGCCGCCCAGGTAATAAGTAATAGTTAGAGGGAGTGCCGCCCAGGTAATAAGTAATAGTTCGAAGGGGTGCCGCCCAGGTAATAAGTAATAGTTCGAAGGGGTGCCGCCCAGGTAATAAGTAATAGTTCGAAGGGGTGCCGCCCAAGGTAATAAGTAATAGGTAAGAGGTTCTAAGTAAAAGTAACCTCAATCGGCTTGAGAGCTACCTGACAAAATAATAAGTACCAGGTATTAGTTAAAAAGTCACTACGTGAAGCACTGACATAACAATTCGAGCCACAAATAATTAGCGGAGCTTTGGTTTCATGCCTCGGCTCCGATTTTGTGGCTTATATGCTTATTTTTCAGTACTTAGTATTATTTCATTACTTAGTACTTCTTACTTATTACTTAAGCGGCACCCCTTGCAACGTTACTTATTACTTTGTCCGGCACCGCTCACGTCTCGCACCTTGCATCTCGTCACTTGGCTTCACTTCGTGAAGAATCGCTCCTCGATGAAATGTGGTCGACGTGGGCCCCTTTTACTTCTTACCTTTTACTTATTACCTGATGCGGCACTCCCTTTAACAGTTACTTGTTATTCTTCGGTTTCGATCACAGCAATTCCAAGATCTTTAAGCACCTGTTCACCGTCCGGCAGTGCGGGGCAGCCGCTCATGAGCTCGGAAGCGTTCTGTACCTTCGGGAAGGCCACCACGTCTCTCAGACTGTCTGCGCCGCACATGACCATGGCGAGACGGTCGAGGCCCATGCCTGATCCGCCATGCGGAGGTCCGCCGTATTTATAGGCGTCAACGAGGAATCCGAACTTTCTGTCGATCTCTTCCTGAGTGAGGCCGAGAGCCGCAAACATCTTTTCCTGGAGCTGCCAGTCGGTGATCCTGATGGAGCCCGAAAGAAGCTCTGTTCCGTTAAGCACCATATCGTAGCACTTGGCGCGGACCTTTCCGGGGTCTGTCTCAAGGTAGGGCAGGCACTCCTCCAGCGGCATTGTGAAGGGGTGGTGCATAGCATCCCAGTGATTTGTCTCGTCGTTCCACTCAAAGAAAGGAAACTCCGTGATCCAGAGGAAATTGAACTTGTCCTTCGGTATGATATCAAGCTTTTTCGCAACTATCTGGCGGAGGGCGCCAAGGGTCGGAAGGGTGACCTTGTCTTTGTCAGCGCAGATGAGCATTACGTCGCCTTTTTTCATGGATACAGCGCTCATTATCGCGTCAAGCTCTCCCTCTTTCAGGAACTTGGCGAAGGAGCAGTTTGGCATATCTTCTGTCCAGCGGATGTAGGCGAGGCCTTTAGCGCCAATGCCTTTGGCGTGTTCGGTGAGCTTGTCGATCTCCTTGCGGGTGAGAACGTCTGCAGAATTCTCAGCCAGTATGCAGCGGACGCTGCCGCCGTTTTCAATAGCAGACTTAAAAACAATGAAGTCAACGTTTTTAACTACATCAGTCAGGTCTCTGATCTCAAGGCCGTACCTGGTGTCGGGTTTGTCCGTGCCGTAGCGGCTCATTGATTCTGCGTATGTGAGCTTTTGCATCGGCGTTTCAACTTCGACGCCAAGGACCTCTTTGAATACACGCTTGATGAAGCCCTCGTTCATCTCCATGATATCTTCCTGGGTCGCAAAGGACATTTCAAGGTCGATCTGGGTGAATTCAGGCTGCCTGTCGGCTCTCAGATCCTCGTCTCTGAAGCATCTTGCGATCTGGATGTATCTGTCGAAGCCGGCCACCATCAGGAGCTGCTTGTAGATCTGGGGAGACTGGGGAAGGGCGTAAAAGTGGCCCTTGTGGATCCTTGAGGGAACCAGGTAGTCTCTGGCGCCTTCGGGAGTGGGCTTGATCATCATTGGCGTTTCGATCTCGTAGAAGCCGTTTTCGTAATAATACTCCCTGGCGATTTTCGCGATCTCGTGGCGCATTTTGATGTTTCTCTGAAGCTCGGGACGTCTCAGATCGAGGTAGCGGTATTTCAGAGCTGTCTCGTCCTTGACTTTCCTGTTGTCATTGACCTCGATGGGAGGGGTCTGGGCAGCGGAAAGTATCTTCATTGATTTTACGTCGATCTCGATGGCACCTGTCTTAAGGTTTGTGTTGACGGCTCCGCCGCGTTTGACGACAATGCCGTGAGCGCAAATAACGTATTCAGCCCTGCATGAGAGCGCTTTTTCGAAGACCTCCGGGTCTGTGGTGTCACCGAACGCAAGCTGGACTATTCCTGTCCTGTCGCGAAGGTCGATAAAAACCAATGATCCCAGGTCGCGTCTTCTCTGCACCCAGCCCATTACGCAGATGTTTTTGCCGATCATATCCTCGGATACCTCGGCGCAGTAACAGGTGCGTCTGTCTTCTTTGGTTAAAAATTCGGACATAAATGATCTCCTGATTTAAAAAATGTGAGTTTACAGCGGATTTCCTTCTGCGTCGAAAAGGGGAAGCTTCTCGAGGAAGATGATATCGTCTCTTTCCGCGGCTTTTCCTTCAGCAAGGATCGCCATTCTTGCAACGATCTTTCCGCCAGCTTTTTCTACCAGAGCTTCAACACCGCGAAGAGATTCTCCTGTTGAAATAACGTCGTCAAGGACTATGATCCTTTTTCCCTTCATAAGCTCGGCGTCTGCCATGTCAAGGTAAAGCTCCTGCCACCTTGCAGTTGTGATGGATCTTACTTTGGCACTGAAAACACCTCTCATATAGAGCTTGGGATCCTTGCGCGCAAGAAGATATCTGCGGTTTCCGTCAAGTCTTGCCATTTCGTGGATCAGAGGGATGGATTTTGCCTCGGGCGCTATGATGTAGTCGTATTCCGGAGCTTTTGCGAGAAGAGCCTTTGCGCAGGCCGTTGTGAGCTCGGGATCGCCGAATATTACGAAAGCGCCGATCTTCATATCTTCGTTAAGTTGGCAAAGAGGAAGATTTCTTTCAAGACCGGCAATTGTCATATGGTAAAATTGTTGTGACATGTTTGTACCCTCCGGTGAATTATTATTGACGGCAAGAAAAAGCGCGTCCAACCGAGTTTTGATTTTATAACTAAGGCATACCTATGTCAATTGATTTTTTAACCGGTTTATGTTAGACTTTGGGTATAAAAATTTGCAGTTTTAGGGAGATTATCATGAAGACTACCTATGAGTTTTTGAAAGAAAAAATACAGACCGTAAAGCCGTCGTTTTCATTTAAAGGTGAGAATTATGCCGGGTGGAAATCCGCTGCGAGAAATAAACTCCGGGATCTTCTGGGCCTTGATAAATTCGAGAAAACAGAGCCCCGCACGGAGATAGAATACAGACGGAAAATCGAAGGCGCCGAGGAAATACGGTTTACTTTTGAGAGTGAGGAGGGCTACAGGGTGCCCTGCCATCTTCTTCTTCCGGAAGGCATCAAAAAGCCCCCTCTTATGATATGCGTACAGGGTCACTCCACCGGGATGCATCTGTCCCTTAACAGACCTGTAAATGACGCCGAGCGTGATTTTATAAAGCGTGAAGACGGTGACTTTGCTATAAGAGCAGTCAAGGAAGGCTTCGCAGCTCTGGCTCTTGAGCAGAGAAATTTCGGAGAAATGGGGCAAACCGTCTGTATGCCGCCGTCCATGAACAATCTTCTTATGGGCAGGACTACCATTGGCGAAAGGGTCTGGGATATTGCGAGAGTCATTGACGTCATTGAAAGTGAATTTGCGGATCTTGTGGACACCGGATGTATATGCATGATGGGTAATTCGGGTGGCGGAACTGCTACCGCTTACACCTCGGCTCTCGAGGACAGACTTAAGCTTGTGATCTCATCCTGCGCCATGGCATCGTTTAAGGATTCGATCGGCGCCATGCCGCACTGCCCCTGCAATTTTGTTCCGGGTATCGCAAACTATTTTGATATGAACGATTTGATGGCGATGGCCTGCCCAAAATTTTTCATTCAGGTCTCCGGACGTGATGACGATATTTTCCCGCTGTTTGCCGCAAAAAAGGTATTCGAGGACGGAAAGGTCGCATATGAGGTGAACGGGGTTCCCGAAAAATGCGCCATGTATATAGGAGAGGGCGGTCACTCTTTTTATGCAGACGGTGCCTGGAAACTTGTCCACGAGATGCTGAAAAGGTGAATCTGACACGGCCGGGCCGTATTAATAATGTTTTTTTACGGCTTGGCTTCTGTACCGATCTTCAAAAGGGTGTCTTCGAGAACTGCTTTTCTAAGCTCTGTAAGCCAGTCGGAGAACGCGACCGTATCAAAAGCATATGTCTGGTTAAGCCCGTATTCATTTTCGAGCCAGGTGTCTATGGGCGATTCGTTGTGGGAGATGATCGCTTCCAGCTTATCGAGAGATTTGTAGATCCTTGATTCCAGGGTCTTTTGCCCGTCCATTTCTTCGTAGAGAGATTTCATTTCCTGCGACACTTCGCAGGGAAGTGTGTTTACCCATTGGCCAAGGAGCTCTCTTTCCTTCTCCCTGTCCTTTTCGGTTTTAAGAAAAGAGGGAATGTCTCCCGTAAAGCACTCGCCAAGGTCGTGGATCAGGCACATCCTTGTAACTTTATCCATGTCGGCTTCCGGAAAGACCTCACGTAAAAGCATTGCCATAAGCGATATACGCCAGCTGTGTTCCGCGACGCTCTCGTGCCTTCTCATTGGCGTGAAACAGTGCCTGGTGGTGTCCTTGAGCTTTCCTGCAACGTGTAAAATATCAAGATAATCCCGTACGTCCATGATGAATCTCCTTTGCTTCAAGCTGGCTTAAGTATATCATAAACGGTTCATGATTTCATCATTCTGTGCCGTTTTTTCTTTGGAAAGAAAATAAAAAACCTCTTCTGCTTTTCATGGCAAAAGAGGTGATTTTTTATGGTCGAGATGACAGGATTTGAACCTGCGACTTCTGCGTCCCGAACGCAGCGCTCTACCAAGCTGAGCCACATCTCGGCGGGTCAACGGATGGCATGATATCATTAATCGGTATCATTGTCAATATTTATTTAATCCTCGACCCTTTTAAACTCGTTGTATTTGGCCTTCGTGAGGGCGTCCATGTAAGCGTCAAAATCATTGGTTTCGTCTCTCATGAAGAAGTGATTCGTGTATTCCCGGCCGGCTCTTGTGGTCCAGGTGATCTGATAAAAATGGCCCGGCGTGAGAGTTATCTCGGTTAGCCTGGTGTTGCTGAATGCGAATATGTCTTCAACTCCCGTTTTGGTAAGCTCGCCGTTTTGAGTAAGATCTTTCACCACATATGTGATCTGGTCGCCGTAGGGAAGATAATTTACCGCGTGGAGAGCGTAAACTCCGCTGCAGCCGGAGATCAACAGGCATAGTGGCGTGAGGGAGCGTTTGATGAAGCTGCAGGCGATCTTCTTTTCGAGATAATAGTCAATGACTGCTTCTGAGATCAGAGTGTGCGCGTCATTAAGACTGAAAGCTATAACGCCTCCGGCCTTGTCGCTGTTTGCTCTGTAATACTCAATGAAGGACTTGATGCACTCGGCCTGGGCGATCTGGTTCTGTTTTGTGAAGCGCTCGGGTTTAACGGGCTCTTCGCCGAATATATTCTTTACCGCAGTCGAAAGGAAGTCTTCTCCCGGAGCGGCGGTCCTTAAGCCCGGAGCAAAATGGGCAATATAAGACCCGGTCATGACCCCGCTTTCGTCGATCACAGGCCAGCTCTCTTTTTTGTGAATGAATTTTTTAAGAGAGACGTACGAGGGCACGGAAGGGCAGCCCGTAACACCTGAGAAGAAGGAACCGAAGTCTGAAGCGTCCCGATCTGAATTTTTATGGAATTCTCCGGGGATGAAGGGAATATCCTTTGCAAGCTGACCGATACGGCTCTCAAACACTGAAGAAACGATATTGCAGTCCTTCTCGTCGTAAGTAAACAGAACTGCAGAGGGATGGTTCCTGATGCGTGAGATCTCGATCAGAGCTTCTTCACTTAACGCATTCTGATTTTCCGGTCTTCCCGCAAAATCCCGGTCAGCTCCCGGAAGGGCGGTAATGACGGCAATACCGTTTTTGTCGCAGGCATCATAAAAAGACTCCGGCGCATAATCTCCTTTGTACCTCAGCACGTTGCAGTTCATTTCGGATGCCAGCTGTACCAGATGCTCGACTTTTTCGCTGTCTTCCTGCTTGAATATTTCCGAAGGGCCGATGCTTGCTCCGCAAAGAAAGACCTTGCTGTCGTTCATATAGAGCTCAAAATCGTCTGTTTTTTGACCTGATCTCGAAAGTCGGAGGGTCCTGATACCGGTAGATGTGTCAAACACGTCAAGGGTCTTGCCCCCGTCAAGCACAGTCAGCGAAGAATCGTAAAGGTAGGAACGGCCTGAATTTTTGGGATACCAGAGCTTCGGGTGCGTGATCTCCACCGTGCAGTCGATCTTGTCGCCGAAAATTTCCCCTTCGGATGAAAAATCTCTCTTCTCGTCCTTGATGACGGCTTTAAATCTCAGATGGGAAAACTCGTGTCTGCAATCCGGCCTTAAGTATATATCCGCGGTGAATCTGATCTTTGCCACGTCGTTGTCCTTGTCGTATGAAGAGGTCCTTACGTATGCATTCCGTATCTCGCATTTCCTGGTTCTCTTGACGTATACCTCGCCGCCAATGCCCTTGGTTTCGATGCCCAGCTCTCTTGATTCGGTTGCCCTGGGATTTTCGGAGGGGATGATGTGAATGACCAATGTGTTCTGCCCTTCGACGATCCCGTCGCTGATTGTAATCTCGCTGAGGATATGGTCGGTTTCTTTGACCTTTTCCCCGTTGAGATAGATCACAGCTTTCGCAAATAACTTCTCTATGACTATGCTTGAACAGTCATAGGCGAAAAACTCCGTAAAGTAGTAAACGTGGGTGTTTTTGTATTTTTCAAGGCTTAGGATATTGGTGCCGAAAAGATAGTCGTTTTCGATCCCGAGATTTACAAGCTCGCTTTCAAAATTTCCGGGAACCTTTGCAGATATAAGCGAAAGTCCGGAATGCTTGAGGTCGGAGGGCGTTTTGTAATCCATCCCTGCCGAAACGTCGCCTTCAAAGTTATTGGTATAAGCTATTTCCCAGTTCATTATTATTTCCTTTGTGCCGGCCGGGGCCGTCTTCTTAACCGATGCTCTCGGCAACAGGTTTCCTGTTTACGTAAACAAATGTATATTTAAAGCCGCAGCTTTTTAAAAATTCAGCGTATTTTTCGAATTCCAATCCAACGAATTCAGGCTTGTGGGCGTCGCTTCCAATGGTCACCAGTTCTCCGCCAAGTTTTTTATATCTTTTCCAGATATCAGCGTCCGGTTCTACCCTGGTGGCGGTCTTTGTGTTTAACTCAAGCGCTATGTCTTTTGAAATAATGATCTTCAAAAACTCGTCAATGAGCTCCGGGAAGTCTTTAAACCGGAGAATTCTGTTTTCGTATGGCGCGTATCTTGTGGTGTAATCAAAGTGGCCGACGGTGTCGTAATTGTCCCAGAAGAGGGCATTGGCAATGAGGGTCTCAAGGAGCCTTTTATAGGCTGCGTTCATGTCCTTTCCTTCAAACCAAACCTTTTCGTAGGGGTCAAGACCGTCGATCACATGGGTCGATCCTATCACGTAATCAAAATCGTATTCGGTAAGCTTCCCCGCGTTGGAGAGTTTTACATCCCGGAGGGGCTGCTGGCCGGTTTCGATGCCGGTAATAATCGTGATCTTGCCTTCATACCTGTCTTTTAACCGGTCAAATTCTGCATTTCTCTTCTTAGTGTCGAAATTGTAATCGGACTTGCCGCACTTCATTCCGTGGTCGAAATGGTCTGTGATGGCGATATATTTCTGACCGTTTTCAATGGCCTTTTTTATGTTATCTTCGGGATCTGATTTGGAATCCGGCGAGTAGTATGTGTGTGTATGTGTATCGGAAAGCATTCGTCGCACCTCCCGGGGAGATTATAAAACATTCGGGGGAAAGTGACAAGGGACTTAGTTTGAGCGGTGCCGCTTAGGTAATAAGTAATAGTTTGAGGGAGTGCCGCTCAAAGTAATAAGTAAAAGGTAAGAGGTAAAAGGGCTGCGAAAAGGGGGTGCCGCTCAAAGTAATAAGAAGTGACTTTGGAGCGGCATTATTGTATAATCAGGGGTGAATAATGAACTTGACTTTGTGAAAGGAAAGCTATGAAAAAGGATCTAATGGACCTCTATATATCAAATTACGCTTCATTAAAGGACAGACTTCCGGAGAATGTTTTTGTCTTTAACGAGGCTGACGGGCTGTTTAGAGACAGATTGATAAGCCTGGTTGAAATCATTGGCGCAGGGCGGGTCTTCATCGTGTCGGGCCTTCCGGATGAGGCTTTCTCTTTTGATTTTCTTAATGAGGCCGGCATATCTTTTGACGTTTTTAAGGGCTTTTCTCCTAATCCCAGGATCGAAGAGATTGAATCTGGAATCGATAAGTTTAATCAATACTGTGCTGACGTCATTGTCGGTTTTGGAGGAGGCAGCGCCATCGACACCGCCAAGTGCATCAGGAAATTCTGCGTAAGAGACAGGGTGCCTATGATAGCCATTCCGACTACAGCGGGGACAGGGTCCGAGGCCACGAGATTTGCGGTTTATTATAAAGACGGGGTCAAGCAGTCCCTTGACGATGAAGACGTGAGGCCCGACTATGTGATGCTGTGCGGCGGTTTTCTTAAGACCCTTCCGATATACCAGAGAAAATGCACATTTCTTGACGCTTTCTGCCAGGCCGCGGAGAGCGCATGCTCAAGACGAAGGACTGCTTTGAGCATTGGCCATTCTTTTACAGCGCTTAGTGCAATGTGTCCTTTCATGTATGAGTATCTGAAAGATGGCGGTCCGGAGGCTTTTTCAGGCGAGATCCCGGAGAATATCCCTGACATGTTCACTTACTATCTTCTCTGCTCGTATTTTGCGGGGAGGGCGATCAATATAACCAGGACCACTGCGCCCCATGCCATGAGCTACAAGCTCAGTGAACTGAAAAGGATCCCTCACGGGCATGCGGTGGCATTGACGTTTGCTTTCAATTTCGAGGAGATATTTAAGGCAGAGAAGCAGGTCTTGAGTGCGGACAAAGAGGATGATCTGCCTGTAATACTTGAAAAAATTGCGGAGGTCTCATTTAAAACAAGTGCCGCAAAATTTCCGGATGCTTTCAGAAGTTTTCTTGCAGATATAGGCATAGAAGAACCAATGATCTCAGCTGAGGAAGCGGAGAAAATGGCCCTTGCCGTAAACGTCGACAGGCTGTCAAACAACGCGGTTAAGCTCACGAATGAAAAGATAAAAGAATTTTACCTTAGGCTTGGAAGAGATGCTTAATCTTTAACAAACACTTCGATGAATTTTGCTTCGCCGGATCTTAATTCGACGGTGATCCCGTTTGCGGCGCCCATCTGCTCGATGCCGTTTTCGCCCCAGACCCTGTACTCCATGAGTCCGCTCAGCGTCACCATCGCGGACTGGTCGTAATACCTGTCATTGTTAAGAACGTAAAGACCCTGCTTGCTGATCCCTTTTTCGAAATATCCGGCGATTAATCCGCTCTCACCCGAAGCTTTTATTGAGGTAAAAGGTCCTTTCGGATTTTTGACGAGATCGTAATCCTCCTGTATTTCAGACATATAACTCTCCGGAATTTTATCGTACATAAGGCCCGTAAAGTCATAGTCAAGATAAACTCCTTTCATACCGTCGATCTCTTCCGCGGTCTGCTTCACAAGGCCGTAAGTGTCCCTGATGGTTCCGTCGTACTCCACCAAGCCTTTGAAAAAGCCCTCGGCCGTTTCACCGTCGATCGGCGTGACGTACAGGAAATACGTAAATGCTTTGAACCCGAAAAGAAGGTGAAGATGGGAGATGAAGCGGAGCTCTCCAAGTTTTGGAGTCCTGGTGCCTGACCATTCGCCGCTCTGTACAAATCCCCAGCAGCCCTCGGCATCAGAATAGCTTTCAGCCCTAACGATCTCCTGCATATTGGTCAGTGCTTTTGCGATGAGATTATCGTCGCCCGCGGGATCGGAACGGTAGGGGTAATAGTCAAAAGACACCACGTCGGATCTTGACACCTCGAAATATTTCTTCAGGTAGTCCCGATAGGGGTTGTCTGAGTCTTCGACTCCCAGCTGCTCGGCATTGGCGTAATTCGGGAAGAAATTGATCATGATGATCTTATCGGGAGAGCATTTTTCCCGTACGGCCTGATACTCTTTTCCCAGAAGCTCGAAGGACGAAGTGTTCGGCTCGTCCATCAGATTATAACCAATGACAACAGGATTGGAATCATACAGTTCCACTTTTTTAACGTTAAATTTGATCTCTGCTTCGGAAGATATGCGGGCAAGGGAGATCATAACTTTTATACCGTTTTTTTCACAGGCCGACAGCAGCTTTTCCATGGAGGTTTTGTAATTCAGCTCGTCGTAGGTGAAGACCATGTTTACGCCTGCTTCTTTCACCTTTCTGTATTCCTCGTCATACGTTTCCTGGGAGTCCTTTGCCCTGAGCCTTGGCGTCACCCAGATGCCCCGCAGAAGCTGATTGCCCTCAAAGCTTTCGGTTGCCTCCACCATTTCTTCCGCAGTGGCAGTGTAAGGCTTTAGGGTCTGCGGCTCGTTATTATCGACCGGATCCTCCGTTTCAGGCCTTTTACACGACGTCAAAAGACATCCTGCGAGTATCAGAAGCGAAATTATGAAACAAACCAATCTCTTCATTTTGTGTCCTCCGGTCAGAATCTTGCTGAATATAACCAATATGTTGCATCAGCCCTTTTTAAAACTGTTGAATTATATCGTTTTTGGCGATATAATCATTTTAGCATTTCGGACAGATTTTTTGTAGTGCTATTTTGTCCGTTTCAGGAGGTTATTATGTCAAGATTTCCGGTTGGAATACAGCTCTACTCCGTGAGAGATGACCTGGAAGCAGACTTTGAAGGAACACTCAAAGCCGTAGCTGAAATGGGATACGAAGGAGTGGAGTTTGCCGGCCTTTACGGCCATTCCGTAGAAGAGGCCAAAGCTCTTTGTGATAAGTATAATCTGGATCCTGTATCCACCCATATTCCATTTACAGATATGATCGCGGACCCTGAGGGCGTCATTGGCGAATACGCAAAACTTGGCGTTAAATACGTCGTCATTCCCTATCTCACCGAGGAGTTCAGACCTGGCCGGGAAAGATTCAGAGAGGTTATCGAAGGGGCGAAGGTTATTGGCGACGTTTGCAAAAAGTACGGCATTGAACTTCTCTATCACAATCACGATTTTGAATTTGTTAAGATAGACGGCGAATACGCTCTCGACATTCTTTACAGGGAAGTTCCGGCAGCTCTTCTTAAGACAGAACTTGACACCTGCTGGGTAAACGTGGGCGGAGAGGATCCGTCTGCTTATATAAGAAAATATTCCGGAAGGTCGCCTGTGGTCCATCTCAAGGATTTCGTTATGCCGGGCAAGAAACCGGAAAAGATGTATGCGCTCATCGGTATCGACGAGCAGAAGCAGGGTGATACTGAAGAAGCCGAAGCTTTCGGCTTCAGACCCGTTGGCTATGGTGTTCAGAACATCGAAGAGATCATCAAAGCTTCCCGCGTGGCCGGAAGCAAGTGGCTCATAGTCGAGCAGGATATGCCCGCGCTCGGAAAAAGCGCCATGGAATGCGCAAGGATGAGCATCGATTTTCTTAAAAGAGTTAATAACTGAATTTGCCTGCGTTAAGGCATTTTAAATAAACATATCGGAGGTTGTATGATCGATAAAGTATTGAGCCAGTTCACACCTGAAAAAGTGGAAGAGGAAGTAAATGTTGATAAAAAATTCAGGTACGGTATCATCGGTACCGGCTGGATTGCGGAAGCTCATGCCGACGCCTTGAATCTGATGGACGATGTAGAGGTTGTTGCTCTTGCGGATCTCGTTCCGGGAAAGGCTGAGACTTTTGCCAAAAACATGGGCTGGGATGTGTCAAAAATCCATTTTTATACTTCCCACAAGGATCTGATCGATAACGAAGAGCTTGACGGTGTCTCGGTCTGCACATACAATGCCACCCACGCCGAGTGCACCATCTATGCCCTTGAACACGGTGTCAACGTTCTCCTTGAGAAACCGTTTACCGTTACTCTTGAAGAGGCCGTTGCTGTTTGCAAGGCTGAAAAGAAATCCGGTAAGGTTCTTTCCATCGGAATCCAGCCCCGTATGGATAACAATATGAAGGAGATCAAGCGCATAGTAGAGTCCGGCGAACTTGGAAAGGTCTACTACATAAGAATCGGCGGCGGCAGAAGAAGAGGAATTCCGAACTCCACTTTCATTGAGAAGAGAACTGCCGGTATCGGCGCTCTCGGCGATATAGGCGTCTATGCTCTCGACATGGTCCTCAATGCCATTGGAAATCCGAAGCCGCTCACCGTTTCCGGATATAAATCCGCATTCTTCGGACCGAATCCGAAATACAACAATCCCGAGGATGCCAAGAGGTTCGACGTTGACGATTTCGCCGCAGGTTTTATCAGACTTGAAGGCGGTGTTGTGATCGACTTTATCACGTCATGGGCTTGCCACATTAACACCCCGGGCGACACTATCATCCTTGGAACCGAAGGGGCTCTTCGGATCCCGTCCACTGATTGCTGGAACGGAGCTCCGGGCGGCCAGATGACGCTTTATAAGGATATAGCCGGCCTTCAGACCGAGGTAAAGCTTCCTCTGCTTCCGGACCGTCCGAAGGGACTGTTCTATGAAAAATGCAGATCCTTCATTGACGCATGCAGATACAATCTTCCTTCACCGGTACCGTCATCCCAGATAATCTATAACCAGGCCATTATCGATGGTATTGCTAGGTCTGCGGATCTCGGAAAAGAGATCGACATCGTTATCCCCGAGATCTGATATCGTTTGATACTTAAGCTTGAGATGAGCTGTCTGTCCCTGAACCGATCCGTGACAGACGGCTCATTTTGAATTAAGTCCCCTGAATCGATCTTCCCCTTTATTCGGGTAATTTTCATTTTTTTTCAATAATAAAGCTTTAAAATCCTTTGGATTTTGGACGGAGGTTCATATTAATGCTTGAGCTTATTGGAATTTGCAAATCATACAAGGTCGGAGACCGTGTGACAGAAGCGCTGAAGAACGTATCGATGTCATTCGGCAGCAGCGAGTTTGTGTCTATCCTGGGTCCTTCGGGCTGCGGTAAGACGACTCTGCTTAACGTCATCGGCGGCCTTGACAGATACGACAGCGGCGATCTCATTATCCGCGGCGTTTCCACAAAGAATTACAAAGACAGAGACTGGGATACCTACAGAAACCACTCCGTCGGTTTTGTTTTCCAAAGCTATAACCTCATCCCTCACCAGACCGTATTTTCCAACGTTGAACTTGCGCTCACATTGGCGGGTGTTTCAAGATCCGAAAGAAAGAAAAGAGTTCTTGAAGCTCTTGATAAAGTGGGTCTTTCCGACCAGGTCCACAAGAAACCCAACCAGATGTCCGGCGGCCAGATGCAGAGAGTTGCCATTGCCAGGGCTATCGTAAACGACCCGGAGATACTGCTGGCTGACGAGCCCACAGGCGCCCTTGACAGTAAGACCAGCGTCCAGATAATGGAGATACTGAAAGAGATTTCAAAAGACCGCCTTATCATTATGGTCACGCACAATCCGGACCTTGCCGAGACTTATTCCACCAGGATCATCAGGCTAAAAGACGGCGTGGTTGTATCCGACGGCGCAAACGAGTCCAAAGAGGGGCCTGTCAGGATCGAAGAAGACTATGCACCGGTCGAAAGTGAAAAATTACCCGAAACCGATGTAACTGCCGACATACAGCCTGTATCTGAACCTGCTGCCGGAAACGACGTTCCTTCTGACATCCTTTCCACAGAGGATATATCCTTTGAAGCCAAAGCACTTGCAAAGTTTGAGAAACTTAGAAAAAAAGGAAAAGAGTCTCTTGTGCTTCCGGTTTCCGAGCCTTCGTCAGAGCCCGCTTATGTCGCTCCAGCCGCTCAAACGGAAGATGACGTCAATGTGGATTATTCGGAATTTGAATACACCGGAAGAGGTATCCCTGAACGTCTCGATAACAGTGTAAATGAAGCTCCGGGGGACGGAGGGGAAAAGCATTCTAAAGTGTCAAAAGGACGCAAAAAGAAGACCTCAATGTCTTTCTTCACAGCGCTTTCACTTTCGTTTAACAACATAATGACGAAAAAGGGCAGGACGTTTATTACCGCTTTTGCCGGAAGTATCGGTATCATCGGCATTGCGCTCATACTGGCGATATCCACAGGCGTTCAGAACTATATCGATGACGTGCAGAGAGAGACTTTGTCATCTTATCCGATCAGCCTTGAAGAGGAACACCGGGATCTTTCCTCGGCCCTGGGATCAACAAAGGATAAACAGGAGGAGAGAGCAAAGGAACAGAAAGAGGAGAATACCGCTTACTCTAATTCCCGCGCCTATGACATGTTCAATGCCTTTTTCGCGGATTCCTCCAAGTCCAACAACCTGACTGAATTTAAAAAGTGGCTCGACAAGGAAATGACCTCCGATGATCCCGAAACGGATATCAGAAGTCTTGTGACCACCATCCATTATGGCTACGGCATTGACGTTAACACTTATGTCAGGGACAGCGAGTCGGAAGAATACAGAGGTACCTCCGTTATGGGTATACTTAACGGTTCCGGAGTTGGAGAGGGTATAAGTTTCATGAGCTCCGCCATGTCATCTTCGTCATTTTCCATGTCGCTCTGGGACGAACTTATCCCCGGGAAAGACGGCAGTCCCATATCCGACCTGATCAAGGACCAGTATGATCTCATCTGGGGCGAGTGGCCCAGCAGCAAAGAGGACGTGCTTCTTCTCGTCGACAAAAACAATGAGATCCCCGATATGGGTTTTTATACTCTCGGCATTATGAGCCGTGAGGACCTTTCCCTTGCAATCGCCACTGCCATGTCAGGCAAAGAGGTAGAGTTCAAAGAACACAAAGTGAGCTTTGCGGACCTTGACAAGATCGACATGAAGCTTGTTCTTAAGTCAGATCTTTATACGGATCCCGACGGAGACGGACTTTTCTCCAATGCGGAGGAGGACAACGCGCTTCTGCAGCTGATTGCCGGAAACAGTCTTTCTCTTCATATATGCGGAGTTATCCGGGCGAATCCTGACGTCACGTCCACTGCCATTACCGCAAACACTACGTTCTGCTACACGAACCTCCTTACGGAATACGTGATCTCAAAAACCAATGAATCCGCCTCCGTAAAGCGTCTTCTTGAATCTGAAAACGAGAATGTCGATATATTTAACGGCCTGCCTTACTACATCGACATTTCCGGCATAACCGACCGGGACAGGATCAACGGGTTCATAAACCTTAAGGACACTCTTTCGGATGCCGAAAAAGCGGAAGCAATCAGGAAGATAATTTCGACTCCGGATGATGATTACATTAATCAGAAGCTTGAGGTGTTCCTCTCTGCTGATACCAGGGAACAGATGGAGACCCTTATTGCCGAGGCTTACGGGGCACAGGCGGATGCCATAAAGCAGTACCTAAGCGCATATTCTGACGAAGAACTGTTTAAGCTGATCAGAGAGACTGCGGAGAAGACTATAAAAGAGAATTTCGCAAAAGAGGCAGAAGCTAAGATCGATGAGATAATCGAGACGCCCTCCGAGGAAGAACTTATCCTTATCAAGCTTTACTTATCCTCCCAGATAGATACTGTCGAGAAACAGGTGGGCTTCATTGCCATGTACTGGAACCGGCTTGGCGTTATGAGTACGGAAGAGGCGTATATGTACCTGATGAGTCTCTCTCCTGAAGCTCTTGAGACGGTCTACGACAGGACGCTGGAACAGTCGGCGCTCGCAATGTATTCCGAAAATGCCGGCCAGGACCGCGACAGAGCAAACAAAAAGCTTGCCGCCGCCTTTGACGAATACGTAACCAATGCGACCGACGAAGAGGCTATAAGAGCTTACAATGTCATAACCGAAAACAAGGTCTCGCCAAACAGCTACAAGGACAATTTGGATATGCTTGGCGTCCTCAATCTCTCTTCGCCGAAGACCATTGGCATTTATCCGGACACCTTTGAAAACAAGGAGAAGATCGCCGAAATAATCGAGCAGTACAACGACACCAAGGATGACGATGAGGACAAGATCTATTACACAGACTACGTGGCTATACTGATGTCGGGTATTACCACCATAATCAATGCAATCTCATACGTGCTTATAGCTTTTGTCGCCGTTTCGCTGTTTGTATCGTCGATCATGATCGGCATCATCACTTACGTATCGGTTCTGGAAAGAACCAAGGAGATCGGCATACTGCGTTCCATTGGCGCGTCCAAAAAGGATGTCTCCACCGTGTTCACTGCCGAGACCCTGATCATAGGCTTTGCGTCGGGCCTTATAGGCATAGGATTGTCCTACCTGCTTTGTATCCCAATTAACGCAATAGTACATTTCTTCACAGGGATAAATACCATCAATGCGGTCATCCCGTGGGCGGCATCAGCCGTGCTTGTCTGCATCAGCATGCTGCTTACGTTCGTTGCGGGACTTTTCCCGTCGATCATCGCCTCCGTCAAGGATCCGGTGAAAGCACTGAGGACCGAATAACCGTCATCCACAAGAAAGGATAGTATCATGGACACATACATTGAAGACCTTAACAAGATCGCTGAGAGAGCCGGTATAGACTCGCTTATAAGGACCGGTGAGGCCGCCATCAATCTCCAGTACGAGAATCTTTTAAGAACACTTGATGCAAAGACTAAAAA
Organism: Clostridia bacterium; assembly: GCA_017444825.1. Classification (GTDB taxonomy): domain Bacteria; phylum Bacillota; class Clostridia; order UBA1212; family UBA1212; genus UBA1212. The sequence goes on along the minus strand of JAFSVU010000026.1, from coordinate 123,114 downwards.
CGTCGAGAGTTTCTTTGGCGTCATATTTGTGGCTGGACCTTCGGCCAGCGGCAAGACCACCTTTTCGCTGAGGCTTGCGGACAAGATTAGAAGCACCGGGATATCCGTCAACGTGATCTCCCTTGACGATTTTTATCACAGCAGATCCTACAACCTCAGCAGACAGAAAAGGCTGGGTATAATTCCGGAGGATGCTGTGGAAGCTGATTACGAGAGGATCGACGCTTTTGACATCGCCAAATTCAAACGCGTCATAAAATCATTTATTTCCTGGAAGGAAACGCGGCTTCCCTCCTTTGATTTCGATGCCGGCAGGGCTTTTGAGACAGGCCCGGTCATTACCCGCAAGGGAAAAGACGTTCTAATCATAGAGGGGATACAGGGCATGAACCCCAAGGTTTTCGGCGGGTTTAAGGCCGACATAAAGTTTAAGATCTATATCTGCCCGTTTAATTCCTATACTTCAAAAACGTCAAGTAAACTCAGGCTCACACCGCAGATGGTGAGGTTTATGCGGCGGACTAACAGAGATCTTGTTACCAGGAACGCTTCTGTCCTAAGGACCTGCAAGCTCTGGCCCAGCGTCAGACAGGGTGAGGAGGACTACATAAAACCGGCCAAAAAATATGCCGACGTTTTCATAAATACGTCCTATTCATACGAGCCTTTCTATCTCTGCGGCAGGATGCTGGAGCTTACAAAATCGATGACTGAGGAGGAACTTCAGCTGGTCTCGAAGAACCTTGATCTTTCCGTGGCGGAGCTGTTTTACAGGTTCAGAGAGTTTGAAATACCCAAGGATTCCATCTTCAATGAGTTCCTTTACTGAGAATCATTTTCTTGAACAAGGCTCATTAATTTTGTATAATTTGAGCAGTCGGTTTTCCGATCAAAGACATGGAGCGGAGGTTTGAAAATGCGTAATATATTGAGACTGATATCGTTGGTTCTGATATTGGTTCTGGCGGCCGGATGCTTTGCCGCCTGCAACACTGATAAGGGAGGCGATCCTATGAATAATAATCCTACAGAACAGCCCACAGAAGAGCCTACACCCGAGGGACCCGATCCCAGGGAGTTTCAGGATGAACTTCCGAGAGTGACACCGGCTGAGAACACCCACTTCCACATTGATGCGGAAGGCACGGGCTTTAACGTATTTGCCCCTGTTGAAGGAAAATGGGGCTACAGATACGGACCCAGCATAATGTATTATCCCGACGGAACCATGGATGCATGGTTTGCCACACCCGGAACTTCCGGTGAGTGGGACTGGTTCACATACAAGCATTCCGACGACGGAGGAAAGACCTGGTCCAAAGAGAAACTCGTTCTCCAGCCCACACCCGATTCATACGACCATTATTCGGTCTGTGACCCCGGCGTTATCTACTTTGGCGGATATTATTACATCGGTTACACTTCCACCATAGTTTCCACCAACGGAGGTATCAATAACAACGTTTTTGTTGCCAGATCCAGAAAGCCCGACGGTCCTTTTGACAAATGGAACGGCAGCGGCTGGGGCGGAGATCCCATGCCGATAGTTTATTACAATGAGTCCGACGACAAGTGGGGCGCAGGCGAGCCCAGCTTCGTGGTTCTTGACGGTACGCTTTATATTTATTACACCTGGGCATGCGACACGGGTGATTACAAATACGTTGCGACCGCGGACGCCACAGATCCCAACTGGCCGGCCACCATGAAGTTTCACGGCAGAGCTTTTACCAGCTCCGGCGGAGATCAGCTTGACGTTGTATACGTGGAAGATGCGGGACTTTTCATGGGAGTTCAGACCATGAACAGGTTCTCCGCACAGAGCGGCGTACAGATCTGGGAGTCCAAGGACGGCATCCATTTCATCAAAGGTGAGCTTATAAAGAAGAACATTGCCCAGTTCTGCCACAACATGGGTATTTCGAAGAGGACCAACGGCCACATCCAGCTCAAGGATACGTTGATGCTTGGTTACGCTTTCTGCGATGGGCGTGACGATAACTGGGGAAAATGGGCTACCAGATTCAATTTCGTAACCATAACCACGTACCAGGACGAGAAGGTCCACTCAACGCCCAAGAGCGACAAAAACGTGCTAATTACGGACGGCTTCTGGCCGGCTGAAACTGATCCCGTCCCGGAAGGTATCACGACCATCGACCATCTTGTTAAGATGCACATCGGCGACGTTAATGAATCTTTCAGAGTATACTGGATAGACGCCAATATCAGCCGCCACGAGATCAAGGACGACGACATTGCCAATATCACGTTCAGTGATTACGACACGTCTCTCATTAAGTTTGACGGTATCAAGATCACTGCGCTGAAAGAGGGCAAGACCACCGTCAAGGCCACGTATGAAGGCTTCCAGATAGTGTTTAAGGTCTACGTCTATGCCGCCGACTTCAATTACAGTGACAGCAGCCCGAAGATCGTTTCGGCCGAGGCTGTGGAACCGAAGCTTACGATATACAAGGGTAAGACCAACGGTGCTACTCACAAGTTCCAGATAAGAGCTCTTGTGAAATTCAGCAATGACACCTGGGGCGAGTGCTATAACGATAAGACCGAGTCCCATAAGGACTATCCTGCTATGGTTCCCGCGGAGAAATACCCTGTTACGTATACTTCCAGCGATACGAATATCGCAGTTGTGAGCAAGGACGGCATGATAGCCGCCAAGGGCATTGGCGACGCCACCATCACCGCAACCATCGGTCCCGACAATACGGTAGTCACAATGGTAGTGCACGTGGTGGAGGCTCCCGAGGAGCTCAACTGGAAAGACACCGATTATAAGTGGTGACAGGCGGTCTTAAGATTTGAACTGCGTTTCCGGTGAGTTTTATTTACCGGACGCACAGAATAAGGCAGCGGCGGTATGATCATACTGCTGTTGCCTATTTGGAATTATTGGGGTGCTAATGGAACAACAAAAAATTTCTGAATTTCAGTCCGGCGAACATATCAGATGCTATTTTATCATCGACAACGTGACCGCAAAGACCCGTAAATCCGGCGATCCCTATCTGTTTTTCTCTTTCAAGGATAAATCGGGAAAGATCACAGGAAACTTCTGGAATCCCGGGAAGGGCGATTTTGAAGGTTTTTTCGTGGGCGATATCGTTTTTGTTGAAGCGGTCGTTGAAACTTACAGCGATAAGCTCATGCTTAACGTTGGGCGCCTAAGAAAAGCAGGTCCTTCCGATGACGTTACAGTGAGGGATCTGGTAAAATCAAGCCCCAAGGACGGCCTTACGATGTATGCGGAGGTCACCGGCACTATTGAAAAGCTTGTCGAAAACCCGGATCTTAAAAAGATCACATTGGCGATATATGAAGCTTACAAGGAGGACCTTATCAGATACCCTGCGGCCATTTCTTTCCACCATGCTGAGATAGGCGGGCTTCTGCACCATACCCTTGGCGTCATAAAAGGGTGCTTTTATATATGGCAGGCTTACAAGTTCCTTAATAAGGACCTGCTTCTTTGCGGCGCAGCTCTTCATGATATCGGAAAGATCCATGAATATGAACTTGGTGACAGCGGACTTATCAAACAGGTGTCTGTGGACGGAAATCTGGTGACACATATCGTAAGGGGCGCGATGATCGTCGAGGATTTTGGCAAGAGACTTGAGATCGATCCGGAAGCTGTAAGGCTTCTTACCCACATGATATTGTCACATCACGGTGTTCCCGAATTCGGCAGCTCAGTTACGCCAAAGTTTCCGGAGGCGTTCATACTTCACGAGATGGATGACATTGACGCGAAGCTTTATGAAATGGAGGATGCTCTTTCCGGTGTGGATGAGGGCAGTATGACGGAACGGCAGAGGGCTTTTGATGACGCGAGACTGTACCGCAGTCCACTGTTTAACATATCCGATGAATTTCAGTGAAATCGGTGAATTTGGTTTTTGAGTTCGATTTTTAACTTCTGTGAGGATCTATGGCTGACATCAGGATCGTATACGGACCCGCGGGGAGCGGGAAAACATACAAGGCCGTGAGAGATTTTTATAAGGCATCTCTTGGCGGCGATCCTCTGTTTCCTGAGAGGAATTCCTTCCTCATAGTTCCTGAGCAGATGACTGTCGAGACTGAGAAAAAGTTTTTTGAGACTGTATCTGAGGAGGGCTCTCATGGCCGCAATGGCCTTATCGGCAGCGAGGTCATCAGCTTCGGCCGTCTGGTACACAGGATCCTTTCGGAAAGCGATGTAAAAATAAAACGGCCCATGACCGGTACCATGAGGTCAATGATCCTTTTGAAAGTACTTAATGAGCTTGATAGTTTGACTGTGTTTGAATCGGTTTCGGAAAGACCCTCGGCTGTCGCAAGGCTTTCAAATACTGTTTCGGAGCTGGAAAAATACTGCGTCACGACTGAAATACTTAAAGAAGCAGCCCGGAAATACGGTGAAGCAAATCCCGACGACCTGCTGACGCCTCAAAGGCTCAGTGAGTTATCGATCATCCTTGAGAAATATGAGGAAGCCTCAAAGGATTATTCCGAGCTTTCAAAACTCATCCCTCTTGCGGCTAAACAGATTGGCGAGGGAACAAGCTGCGTTGAAAACTCGGACCTTTTCTTTGACGGTTTCAGCGGGTTTACAGACGAGGAAATGATCCTTCTATCCGCGATGGCAGGCCGCGCAAGGTCCGTCACGTTTTACGTTTTTAAGGATTCGGATAATCCGGTTTTTTCGATCCCGAACAGAACTTATTTGAATCTTGTAAAGATGTTTCCGGGATGCAAAACCCGGCCCATTGACTGTAAAGATCATCGGAACACCAGGTTTTCTGATTCGGCGGATCTTTATAGACTTAGCCGGGAATATGCGTATCCATTGAGAAGCAGGAATTCCTTTACTTCGGATTCCGTCGAGATAGTCTCGGCAGTTGATTTTTACCATGAGATCGAAGCATGCGCAAAGAGAATAAATGAACTTGTGGCAGGCGGCGATTATACTTACTCCGATATTGCCGTTGCAATGCCTTCCGTGAAGGATAACTACCATATCTTTAATGCCATTTTTAAAGACCATGGTATTCCATGCTTTATCGATGCTCATCTTGAATATTCCGGCCACAGGATCATAAGGCTTGTGGATTCTTTCCTTAAAATTCTTGCCGGAGAGCGTGTGATAGATAATATCAGGATACTCCTGAAGACGGGGCTTATTCGGCACGGCGACTTTTCGAGGGATGATATTGACGTACTTGACAATGAGCTTTTAAAGTACGGATGTGTCAGGGCTCAGACCTTTGATGCCTTTGAAAGGTTTATAGAGAAAAGCAAAAAACGTTTGAACCCGGGCGCGGATGTCCCGTTCGATTATCCGCCATATATAAAGATGGCCGAAGATCTGCTGCGGTTGTTTAGTGACAAGGAAAACGGATACCGTCACAGGAACGGTAATTATTGTACGGTTAACGACGTCCTTGACATGGTATCGGATTTTATCCTGAAAAACGTTTCCTCTTCCGATGACCATGGGGCTCTTTGGAATGAAAGCGGCAACAGGGACGACAGAGACTATATTAGAGTCAGAAGCGCATTCATCGATATAATGAACGAATGCTCTGAGGTACTTGGCAATGTGAAGGGCGGAAAGAACAGGATCGCATTGCTTACAGACGACGTGCTCATGTCCGCGGCAGCTTCTATCAAGGCGGCTTCCATACCCTTCTCGGGTGCTTTTGTACAGATCGGGGATATCGAAAGATCCGGTTATATGGACAAGAAAGTTATGATGGTCCTTGGCGCGAATATGGGCTCTTTCCCGGGTGATCTTCCGGATTCAAGCTTTCTCGGGGATAACGAGAGGGACGCCATCTCATCGGCCAACGGAAAGACCGCATATAATTCTGTAGACAGGGTCCTTCTTTCCCAGTTTAATGTCTACAGGATACTGACCTGCGCAAGAAAGCTGCTGTACCTCAGCTACTCAATGTCAAGCGGTGACGGGGACGAATGCATCCCTGCCACTGCGGTGGGTACCGTTAAGTCACTTTTCGGAGGGCTTAAAGAAACGATATACGCTCCTTCACACTCGGAGACGGTGAAAAATATAGACATCATCAGGGGACGTGCGGAAGTTGATTCCGAAAACGTGAAGAGGGCGATGAATATAGGGGATGAGTTTTCCATTGGTGCCACGACTCTCGACGCCATTGACAAATGTGACGTCAGGTTTTTCTATGAGACCTGCCTCGGGCTGAGATCCCGTGATACCGGTGAGCTGAATTCAAATACCATGGGAACCTACGTCCATGCGCTTCTTGAGGGTTCTATACGTAAGGCTTATGCGGATATCAACTCTTTAAAGAGACCGGAAAGCGACCTTGACAAGGTACCTGTCTGGCGAGAATACGTGGAGCAGGCGGACAACGAATTCAGAAGCAGTGAATACAACGCCAATGCGCTGAGATACATCGAGAATTCCTCGAGAAACAGTGAAATGGCGCTGCTCACAAAGGACGCCGTTGCTCTTGAACTTAAAAATATGAAGGAAATATCCGGAAAAACCCAGACCGGCTTCCCTATCAGCTTTGAGCTCCGGTTCGGTGACAAATACAGGATACCAAGCGTTAAATTCAGGGCGGAAGATATAGACGTACTGATAAACGGCAGTATTGACAGGGTCGATGCCAAGATCATTGGCGAGAAGGTGATACTCACTGTAACCGACTATAAGTCCTACTTTATAAAAACGACAAATATTGAAAACGGAGAAAAGCTTCAGCTTCCCATCTATGCTCTTGCTCTTGAAAGCAAAGAGGCCAAGGATGCCGTCAGAAGTGCACTGAAAGACCGTTTTGTGCAAGACGATAAGATCGAAGTCGATAAGATCCGGTACTACTGCTACGGAGACCAGCTGGAACCGGAATCAACAGGCCAAAAGCATTCGTTTTCGGAACTGTCGCTTTCCGATAACCCCGGAATCATAAAGGATGAAGGCGGAGTTGAATCGAAAGTGAGCTTAGGTGTAAAATCTAAAATTTCAAGAATGATCAACGGCCATTACTGTGCTCCGGAGAAACCGGACTGCAGCAATTGCCGCGTGAGATCTATATGTAAAATATCAAACGGAGATGATGACTAATGAAAAGAGATACTATTTGTGTACAAGAGGGTTATTCCCCGAAGAACGGTGAACCGCGTGTGCTTCCTATTTATCAGAGCACCACTTTTAAATACGATTCCTCGGCCGAAATGGGCGACCTTTTCGACCTTAAAAAAGACGGCTTCTTTTATACCAGGCTTGCAAACCCCACAGCTGACGCACCTGAGAAAAAGCTTGCGGCTCTTGAGGGCGGAGTAGGATGCATGCTGACGTCATCCGGTCAGGCGGCTTCTCTGATATCAATACTCAATATCGCTTCCGCGGGAGATCACATTATTTCCTCCTCATCCATTTACGGCGGAACTTATAATCTGTTCTTCAAGACTTTGAAAGAGATGGGTATTGAAACCACTTTCATTCCCTGCACTTCAAAGGCTTCCGAGATCGAGCAGTATTTCAGAAAGAATACAAAACTGGTCTTCGGCGAGACGCTTTCCAATCCGTCCCTCGATATTCTTGATATCGAAGAATTCGCCAAGGCGGCCCACAGCCACAACGTTCCTCTCATTGTGGACAATACGTTCCCCACGCCCATAAACTGCAGACCGATTGAGTTCGGCGCGGATATCGTCGTCCATTCCACTTCAAAATATCTGGACGGACATGCTGTGGCTCTCGGCGGCGCCATCATTGACTCCGGAAATTTTGATTGGACCAAAGGTAATTACCCCATGCTCACCGAGCCTGACGAGTCATATCACGGCGTCACTTACACCGAGACTTTCGGAAAGGCAGCTTTCATTGTAAAAGCAAGAGCACATCTTATGAGAGACCTCGGCTCCGCGCCTGCGCCGATGAACGCCTTCCTTCTCAACCTCGGCATGGAGACATTGGCGCTAAGAATGAAAAGACACTGCGAAAATGCAAAAAAGGTGGCTGACTACCTGGTGACAAGAATGCAGGGGCCCGATGCGAAGATTTCCTGGATAAACTATCCTGATCTTCCGGACAATCCCAACAACGCTCTTTGCAAAAAGTACCTGCCAAACGGCTCTTCAGGCGTTATATCCTTCGGTATAAAGGGCGGTCGAGAAGCAGCCACTAAATTTATGGATTCGGTTAAACTTGCCGCTGTAGTGACCCATGTGGCGGATGCCAGAACTTCGCTTCTCCACCCCGCAAGCACCACTCACAGACAGCTTACCGACGAGCAGCTTAAGGACTGCGGTGTCACTCCGGACCTTATCCGCTTTTCCGTGGGCATCGAAGATCCCGAGGATATTATTGCTGACATTGATCAGGCTCTTGCGAATATTTGAGTTTAGCTTTAACACAACTTATTAACAGTTATGCGTATACCGGGTGATATCATAAATCAAATACCGGAACATGTGCTCCTCGCGATCGACCTTCTTGAGTCGAGGGGATATGAGGCATATGTGGTTGGCGGCGCTGTAAGAGACATTCTTATCGGCGCTTTGCCCTTTGATTTTGATATTACCACTTCCGCCAGGGTGGAAGAGACTATTAAGGTCTTTGAGGGTTTTAAGACAATACCTACGGGCATTGCCCACGGGACGGTGACAGTCCTGATCGACGGTCACCAGATCGAGATAACCACGTTCAGGCTGGACGGGGATTACCTCGACCACAGAAGACCGGATAAAGTCACTTTCACGGATGACCTTTCCAGGGACCTTTTGAGGCGTGATTTTACCGTAAATGCGCTGGCATATTCTCCTTCCAAGGGGCTTATTGACGTTACAGGCGGCATTGGCGATATTGATAAGAAGATCATAAGGTGCGTGGGAGATCCTGAGCAAAGGTTCAAAGAAGATGCTCTTAGGATCATGCGTGCTCTCAGGTTTTCGGCAAAGCTTGGTTTTGATATAGATCCTGACACTAAAGCCGCTGCGATTCAAAGATGCGGAGACCTTCGATTTGTTTCTGCCGAGCGCATTAATGCCGAGCTTTCAAAGCTTCTTGTTTCGGAAAACATCGACCGGATGAGAGATATATTTCTCGGCGACACGAGAGATGTGATATTTGAGATCATACCGGAACTTAAGAAATGTGTGGACGTGCCTCAGATAAATCAGTTTCACTGCTACGACGTCTATACTCACACGGTTGCGGCAATGCTTTCAACGAGATCGGATCTTCTGCTTCGGATGACTCTTCTTCTGCATGATATAGGAAAGCCGGACTGCCTGAGATTTGACAGTAAAGGGAATACTCATTTTACGGGGCATGCGGATATCAGCGCCTGTATTGCGGAGACTGTTTTAAACCGCCTTCGCTATCCTAAAAGATTTATTGCGGACGTGACGGATCTTGTGAGATACCATGAGTTTTTCAGGGATCCGTTGGTTACTTCAGGATACTACAGAAAGGCCGCCGGCAAACTTATAAGGCTTGCGGGAACAGAACACGCTTCAATGCTACCTGAGGTCATGAGCGCCGACGTTCACGGAAAAAAAGGGGACTATATAGCTCTGCTGGAGTCATCGCTTCATAAGCTTAAAGATGAGATAGAAGATATAGTTATATCCGGTAAAGCTGTGACCGGACCTTCCTCCCTCGCGGTCTCAGGCAGGGACCTAAAAGCCGCCGGAATTCCGAAGGGTGAAACAATGGGGAGGATCCTTTCAAGGCTTGCGGTCATGGCTTCTGAATTTGATATCGAAAACGAAAAAGACGTTTTAATCGATAAGGCATTACAATTATACAGGGAGGGCATATAAGTTGGACAATAAGCAGAAACTTGTGGAGAAACGTTTCAATGAGTGGATATCAGACGGATACTTTGATGAGGAAACAAGGCTTGAGCTTAAGAACATCAAGGACAAGGATGAGATCTATGACAGATTTTACAGAGATCTGGAGTTTGGAACCGCAGGCCTTCGCGGGGTCATGGGCGCCGGCACCAACCGTATGAACATTTACGTCGTTAGACGTGTAAGCTATGCCATCTCTCAGTATATCAAATCATTCGGCGATAAAGCCATGTCCCGTGGTATAGCGGTTTCATATGATACGAGGCTTAATTCTGAGGTCTTCGCCAAAGAAGCCGCCGCCGTATTTGCTTCAAACGGCATCAAGACAAAAATATTCAGGGCTCCGGCTCCGGTGCCTGTTCTTTCATATACAGTCTGGGAGGGTGATTTCCAGGCAGGCATCATGATAACCGCAAGCCACAATCCAAAGCAGTATAACGGATACAAGGTCTACTGGGAGGGCGGTGTTCAGATCGCCCCTGCAATGGCGGATGAGATAACGAAAATAATCGACAGCTTTTTCGACTTTTCAAAAATACCCGATCCTTCATTCTCAAAAGAAATCAGAAGAGGATTTCTCAGCTTTTTTGAGGATGACCAGATCGAAAAATTTACAAACAGGGTGACGGCACTGAAAGCCGACAACGATCTTATCAGAGATCACTCAGGTGAGATCTGCATCGTCTACACTCCACTGTTTGGCGCAGGTGCAAAATATATGGGTAGGGCGATCAAAAAGCTGGGCTTTAAGAACTTCCATATGGTCAGGTCCCAGTCGAGAGCCGACGGTAATTTCCCCGGTCTTACGGTGCCAAACCCCGAAAATCCCGCTGCCCTTGAGAAAGGGATCAAGCTTGCCAAAAAACTCAAGGCGGATATAGTATTCGGTACAGACCCGGACTCCGACAGGATGGGCGCGGCTGTAAGGCTTGGCGACGGAAGCTACAGAAGTCTCACCGGAAACGAGATAGGATGCCTGTTTATGGACTATATCATTGGCGTGAGGAAGAGAAACGGTTGTCTGCCGAAGGACGCGTTCGCTGTCTCGACCATCGTCTCAACAGACCTTGCGGGCAGGATCGCGGAGGCAAACGGCGTTGAATTCAAGACCGTTCTCACCGGGTTCAAGTTCATTGGCGATCTTATCAATGAGGCAAATAAGGACAGCTTCATACTCGGCTTTGAGGAAAGCTACGGATTCCTCACGGAAGGTTATGCTCGGGACAAAGACGGGGTCGCTGCGGGAGTGGTGCTTTGCGAGATGGCTCTTTACAACAAGGTGGTCTTAAAGAGAAGCCTTAAGGACGCCCTTGACGCCATTCATAAGACTTACGGCTTCAGGTCCGAATCCGCTTTATCCATTGAGCTTCCCGGTGAATCCGGTCACGAAAATATCGTTAAACTTATGAACGGTTTAAGAGACGCGGGCCCTGCCGTACTGGAAGGGCGGATCAACGCCATCGACGATATCAAAACCGGTATAAAGACTTTTTATGATAAGAACGGCGCCAATGCAGGCAGCTCAAAGATAGACCTTCCGAGATCCGACGTGCTCAAGTTCTACCTTGACGACGGATGGTTTGCGGTGAGACCTTCCGGTACTGAGCCCAAGGTCAAGATATACGTCGGCATCAGCAGCTTTGAATCCGAAAAGGCCTGCGTCGAAAAGGCTGAAGAGCTTAAAAAACTTCTTAAAGCAAAGGTCGCTTCGATCATTGGCTGAATTTGAGACATTACCCCGGGAAGGAGCGGCGGCATGAGCTTTACACATCTTCACGTACATACTGAATACAGTCTTCTTGACGGAGCGTCAAGGCTCGACCAGCTTATCGACAGGTGCAAAGAGCTGGGGATGGATTCTCTTGCCATCACGGACCACGGTGTGATGTATGCCGCCATCGACTTCTACCAGAAATGTCTGGACAGGGGCATCAAGCCCATCATCGGCTGTGAGGTATACTGCGCACCCGGCTCCAGATTCGACAGGACCGCCAGGGGCTCCGGTGAAAGTGCAAACTATCACCTGATACTTCTTGCCAAGGACATGACGGGCTATAAGAACCTAATCAAGCTTGTTTCTCTCGCCTTCATTGACGGGTTCTACTACAAGCCAAGGATCGATAAGGAGATCCTCTCACAGTACCATGAAGGTCTTGTATGCTGTTCCGCCTGCCTTGCGGGTGAGATCCCGAGGCTTATAATGGAGCACGACCTTGAAGCCGCTAAAAAAACGGCTCTTTGGTTCGACGATCTTTTCGGAAGAGGAAATTATTATCTCGAGCTTCAGAGCAACGGAATATTAGAGCAGATCGAGGTGAACCGTGAACTCATAAACATCTCCAGGGAGACAGGCATACCCCTTGTCGCCACCAATGACGTCCATTTCGTAAACCGTGAGGACGCCGTTATCCAGGATATACTCCTGTGCATCCAGACCGGTAAAAAGCTGGCCGATGAGGACCGTCTGAAATTCGAATCGGATCAGTTCTACTTAAAGTCTCCGGAAGAGATGACAAAGCTTTTTGAGAGCGTCCCAGAAGCTATTGAAAATACAGAAAAAATAGCCGAAATGTGCAACCTAAAGTTCGAGCTTGGCGTACAGTCCATACTTCCGAATTTCGAGGTTCCGGATGGCATGACCAGCGCGGATTACTTAAGAAAGCTTACCTACGAGGGTGCAAAGTACCGCTTTGGCGATGATCTCTCGGACGAGATAAAAGACAGGCTCGAATACGAGCTTTCGGTCATTATCAGGATGAAGTACCCCGACTACTATCTCATCGTCTGGGATTTCATTAAATACGCCAAGGACCACGGCATCACTGTTGGCCCCGGAAGAGGCTCCGGTGCTGCAAGCCTTGTGGCATACTGCCTCAAAATAACCAATATCAACGCTTTAAAGTACAACCTCGCATTCGAAAGATTCCTGAATCCCGAGCGTATCAGCATGCCTGACTTCGACGTTGATTTTTCCGATACCAGGCGGAAGGAAGTTATAGACTACGTGGTGGCAAAATACGGCAAGGAATGCGTGGCCCAGATAATCACATTCGGTACCATGGCGGCTCGCGGTGCTATCCGTGACGTAGGAAGAGTTCTCGACATACCTTATGCGGACGTTGACGCGGTGGCAAAGCTTATTCCAAAGGAACTCAATATCACCATTGCGGATTCATTGAAAAAAAGCCCTGAACTTAAGGCCAAATACGATTCCGACAAGGTCACAAAGGATCTTATTGACAAGGCCATGCGCATCGAGGGCATGCCCAAAAACATATCAACTCACGCTGCGGGCGTTGTCCTCACCAGGGACCCCGTCACCACATACGTTCCGGTGCAGCTTTCCAATGACTCCGCCATAACCATGTACCCTATGACAAAGCTTGAGGCGCTGGGACTTCTAAAAGTAGATTTTCTCGGTCTCAGGACTCTTACAGTCATTCAGGACGCTCTTGAACTTGTCAAGGAGAACCGGGGCGTCACCGTGGATTTCGACAACATGGAGATGGACGATCCGGCCGTTTACAAGCAGATCTCAGACGGTAAGACCGCGGGCATATTCCAGCTTGAGAGCGGAGGAATGACCAATTTCATGATGAACCTCTCGCCTACAAGCCTTGAGGAGATCATAGCGGGCATCGCTCTTTACAGACCGGGTCCCATGGACCAGATACCGACGTACATTGAAAACAGAAAGCATCCCGAAAACATAAAATATGATCATCCTCTTCTTGAGCCTATACTCAAGGTCACTTACGGCTGCATAGTCTATCAGGAACAGGTCATGCAGATCGTTCGCGACGTCGCCGGCTACACAATGGGTCACTCAGACCTGGTGAGAAGGGCCATGGCAAAGAAAAAGCATGACGTGATGCAGAAGGAGCGGTCGCTGTTTGTCGAGGGCGCTGAAAAGAAGGGCATCTCCCCTGAAATAACCAATAAGATATTCGACAAGATGATCGATTTCGCGAGCTATGCATTCAACAAGGCCCATGCCGCCTGTTACGCCGTGGTCGCTTACGAGACCGCTTATCTCAAGCTCTACTATCCCGTGGAGTTTATGTGCGCAACTCTTAACAGCCTTATAACCAAAAGCGACGAGGTGTCAGAGTACATCGCCGACTGCAAGGAAATGGGCATTGAGATGCTTCCCCCCGACATCAATGAGAGCTACACCTATTTCACTGTGGTGGGCGACAAGATCAGATTCGGCCTTGCGGCTCTTAAGAACGTTGGTGAGAATGCGGTGCTGTCACTGGTGAACGAACGTAATGAAAACGGCCGCTACAGAAACTTTTACGATTTTGCCAAAAGGATGAAGTCGATGGACATCAATAAGCGGGCTGTGGATTCATTCATCAAAGCCGGAGCTTTCGATTCGCTGGGCCTTAACAGGAACATACTGTTAAAATCCTACGAGGTCGTGCTGGACGCAGTGAATACCGCCTCCAAAAACGTTTCCGAGGGGCAGTTCTCATTTTTCGATCTCATGGAGGACAGCGGCGCCGATGATTACGATAACTACCCGGATCTTCCCGAGCTTCCGAAGAACGAGCTTCTGGGATTTGAGAAAGAGGTCTCGGGTGTCTATATCAGCGGGCATCCCCTTCAGCAGTACACCGAGTTCATAAGAAAATTCGTAAACTGCACCGCATCCATGCTGAAGCAATCCGGTGACGATAAAAACGATGGTGAAATTCGTGATGACTCGGATTCGGTGAAGGACAATCAGAACGTGGTCATGTTTGGCGTGGTTACCGGCGTCAAGAAAAAAATAACCAAGAACGGACAGACCATGGCCTTTGTATCCCTTGAGGATCTTACCGGCAGCTTTGAGGTGATCCTTTTCCCGAAGACCTATGAGCAGTCAAGAGGCCTTGCCGAGATCGACAAATTCGCCGTCGTGGCGGGAAGGATAAGCCTCAGAGATGAGGAGGCGGCTTCGGTTATAGCGGAGGCTCTTTTTGCTCCTGACTCCTACAGCCCGGGAAGCGGAAGACCTGCATATAGCGCACAAGGAGGATCAGGTGGAGAAAGGTATGATGGCGGTGAGGCCCGTGAGCCATTGTCGGTAATGGTGGATCCGAAGAGGCTTAATGCAGCTATCTCTTTCCTGAGATTCTTTGACGGGCCAAGAGAGGTGGAACTTCGGGACGCATATGCCCCTGAGGTGGTCCTCTACAAGGGTCGATGCTCCGGATCTGCATTGGTGGAAAATGAGATCAAAAACTATTCATTTTGAGTATTTTGGAGGTAAGTCTTTTGTCTTACATACCTGACAGCATACTTATGAAGGTGGAAAAGCCTTCCAGATATACAGGCGGCGAGCTAAACAGTGTTGTTAAAGACAAGTCTAAGGTCGACGTCAGATTTGCTTTTTGCTTTGCCGATTCCTACGAGATCGGCATGTCCCACCTCGGGATGAAGCTCCTTTACGGTCTTCTCAACGAAAGAGACTGGATCTGGTGTGAGAGGGTCTTTGCGCCCTGGCCGGATCTGGAAAAAATCATGAGAGAGAAGGGCTACAGGCTTTTTGCCCACGAATCCCAGGAGGAGATCAAAGATTTTGATTTCATTGGTTTTACGCTCCAGTACGAGCTCTCATACACCAATGTCATCAATATGATAGACCTTGCAGGTCTTCCTGTTTACGCCAAAGACAGGACCGATGGCATGCCTTTTGTTATTGGCGGCGGACCTGCCTGCGTCAATGCCGAGCCCATTGCCGATTTTTTCGACCTGTTTAACGTAGGCGACGGTGAAGATATGCTCCCTGAGATCCTTGACTGCTACAGAAAATGGAAAAAAGAGGGCCTTCCCAGGATCGAGTTTCTGAAAAGGGCCGCTAAGATCGAGGGCGTTTATGTGCCGTCTTTTTATGACGTTAAGTACGAAAGTGACGGATCATTCGCAGGGATATTCGTTAAAGATGAGTTTAAAGGGATAGCTCCTGAAAAGGTTTTAAGAAGGGTGGTTCCGGATTTTGAGAACACATATCTTATGAAGTCCCAGGTGGTGCCTTACCTTGAGGCTATCCACGACAGGATAATGCTGGAAATATTCAGAGGCTGTGTGAGAGGCTGCAGGTTCTGCCAGGCGGGATACATTTACAGACCGGCAAGGGAAAGAAGCCCCGGAAAGCTTATCGACGCTGCTGTGGCTCTTTCCGAGTGCACCGGTTACGAAGAAATATCACTTTTAAGCCTTGCTACCGACGACTATTCCGGGCTTAAGGAGCTGACGGATGGCCTCATCGACTACACCGAAAAAAGAAACATGAATATTTCACTTCCCAGCCTAAGGATCGATTCCTTCTCCCTTGATCTTATGGAAAAGATATCAAAGGTTAGAAAAAGCGGTCTAACTTTTGCTCTTGAGGCCGGAACTCAGAGACTAAGGGATGTTATAAACAAAGGGATCACCGAGGAAGATCTTATCAGATCATCTAAGCTTGCTTTTTCCAGCGGACATTCAAGCGTTAAGCTTTACTTTATGCTGGGACTTCCCACCGAGACGGATGAAGATCTCCTTGCTATCCCCGCACTTGCGAGAAAAGTGAGAGACGTATATTACGAGTGCCACCGGGGCGAGAAGGTGAAAAGCCCTTCGATCACTGTATCTGTTTCCACATTTGTACCCAAGGCTCACACGCCTTTTCAGTGGTTCCCGCAGATTTCATACGAGGAGATAAAAAGACGCCAAAGACTCATTAAGGATGCTCTCGGCCCCAAATTCGGTTTTTCATGGCATGATCCTGAACTTTCGGTGGTTGAAAACTATCTTGCGAGAGGTGACAGAAGAGCCTCGGAGCTTATTTATAACGTCTGGAAGAGGACGGGAGGCTTTGACAGCTGGAGCGAGTTCTTCAGCTACGATGTGTGGAAAGAAGAAAAAGAGCGCATTGGCGTCATAGGCTTTGAAGGATCTTTAACTCCCGATCCGGATGCCCCGCTTCCCTGGAGCATAATTGACATTGGCGTCACGGAGGCCTTTATGAAAAGAGAACTCGAAAAGGCTCTTCGCGCTGAGACTACTCCCGATTGCAGGACCAAATGTGCCGGCTGCGGTGTTGCAAGATACAAAGGGGGTGTGTGTGTTGGCTGCTGACATTATGAGGCTGACTTACAAAAGGGGAGACTCCGTTAAATTTGTATCACATTTGGATTTTGTAAAAGTGTTCGAAAGGGCCATAAGAAGGGCGCGCATTGAAGTTGCGTTTTCATGCGGTTTCAACCCCAGAATGCAGCTTGTTTTCGGAAATCCTCTCCCTGTGGGTCTTACTTCGGATTGCGAGCTTCTCGATATAACGTTTGCAAGACCTTATGAACCCTCTGAGATCATTGATCTTTTAAACAGTACTCTCCCGGGCGAGATCACGGTCCTAAGCGCTAAGCCTCTTATAAAACCCTACGATTCGATACTTTGCTCCGTGTCCTTTGCCGAATATACCGCAAGGATAGGCAGTATCAGCCCGGAAGATGAGGATTCTCTTAACTCCGCATTTTATTCCTGCAAAGAGCTGATGACAATGAAGCGCAGCAAGAGCGGGGAGAAGCTTGTGGATATAAAACCGATGATCAAAAGCTTTCTTGTTAAAGACGGTGCTTTGTATATCACTGTGGCGACGGGAATGGGTGGAAATCTGAGGCCGGAGCTTGCTTTTTCAGCTGTCTGCGAAAAAGCCGGAGTTTCAGCTGATCTGATATCGATCCACAAAAACAATATGTACTGAGGAATAACCAAGATGAAGGAGCTTTACTGCCGAAGGACCGAATTCAAAAGTGCCGAAATAACCGTAACAGAGCAGGGTGAGCCCTGTGCGCAGTTTACGTATTCATTCTCAGAACTTAACAAATTTGACATCATTGCGGGAAAAGCTGTAAAGAAAGATGACAGTCTCGGTTTTTATTTCTCCGATATCGGTTCCGACGTAAATGCTTTTTGCGACGACAATATGCCTGAAAAAGGAAAAGCGTATCCCTTAAGGATCGTTTCACTTCCGGAAGGCTCCAAGCAGTACAGGGCCTCACCTGTCATCTCATTTACCGGACTGTTCACTTTTGTTGAGTTTATACCCGATTTTTCCAAACAGTCTGTCCCGGAGGTGCTTAAGGTATCAAAAAAAATACCTGCCGCCAAAGCCGAAATACTGAAACAGGCTTTATCAGATGTTTGCGGGAGGATGGCGTTTGACGGATATAAAACCGCCGTTACGGTGAGAACTATTTGTGGTGACAGCCGCGTCAGTAATTTAATGATAACTGAGGAATTGGAAACTTTTTGCGAAAGGTTTGCGAAGATTCTTTCAAGTATAAAAGGATCGCCTGCCAAAAAGCCTGCGGTTCCCGGAGATATTCTTTATAAGACTGAGCTTCCCGAATATGTGACCGCTTTTTTAAAGTACAACGACTATTCAAGTATAGTCACTGATGATCCGGAGACCGCTCTTTCCTTTAGAAGTTATTTCGACTATCTTCCGGCTCCCCCGGAGGTTTCGGTCGATCACAATATCGAAAGGCTCTTTGACGTCAAAGACGCACTCCGAAAGATCCCGAGATACCTCGGCAGGTACGTAAAAACAAAGAGCGGAGCAGTTATAACTTATGACAAGACCGAAGCGATGCACGTATTTGACGTTAATTCCGCGGAGTCAAAACTTGGTGCCCGCGATGTCAACCTTGAATGCTGCGAGGTGATCTCAAGGATAGTATCTCTGAGAAACCTTAGGGGAATCATCATGTGCGATTTTATAAATATGAGGTCAAAGGATGATGAAGACGCTGTTTTAAAAAGGATGAAAGAACTTGCTCTTTCGGACTTCAGACCTTTTAAGATATACGGCTTCACGTCCCTTAAGGTACTTGAATGTGCAAGATTTAAATGAAATTGGAGAAATGATCGTTATGCCATATGATCCCAAGCCTACAAAATACCCTTTTCCTGATATAACCGACAGACATTACCTTGTCGTCAAGAAAAATGACGGGGCTGTGTTTGACAAAGACTACCCGTTCATAGATGATTCGAGATCATACAGATTTAAGGCTGCACTGATGAGGGTGCTTGTCCAGACCGTGGCAAGGCCGATCACCTACATTGCTCTCGGACTTAAGGTAAAGGGGAAAGATAATCTTAAAAAGCATAAAGGTGAGCTCTCAAAAGGCGTTATTTCCGTTGCAAACCATATACATCTTTGGGATTATATAGTTGAAATGCTTTCCTTTTGGAGGCGGAAGACCCGTATCCTCGTATGGGACAAAAACATGATGGGCGAGAATAAAAAGCTTATAAGATATAACGGCGGCATCCCTGTGCCGGTGGGAGACATCAAAGCTCAGGCCGCCATGTCAAACACTGTTCTGGGATATATTAAGGATGGGGGCTGGCTCCATATCGCAGCGGAAGGCAGTATGTGGGAATATTACATGCCTATAAGACCTTTTAAGACCGGCGCCGCAAATTTCGCCGTCAAGGCTGACGTCCCGATCCTTCCGTGCGCTTTTTCCTACCGTGAGCCTAAGGGACTGTTTAAGCTGATATACCGGGAAGGGATGATCACGTTTAACATTGGCGAGCCACTGTTTCCCGATAAGAGTCTTCCGAGACATGAGGCGGTTATCGATCTTACGAAAAGGGCCCACGAGGCCTGCTGCAGACTTGCGGGCATCGATCCTTCGGAGAATATATATCCCCCGGTGTTTGAGAACAACAGAAGGGTCGACTATTATTGACGAGCCCATAATGCCGCTATTTTTGCAGTAAAAATGATTCCTTGAATTTCTCGGGGAAAAGCTGTATAATAAACTTGTATCGTTTATTTTAAAATGGTGCGTTACAAAGGAGAAAAATTCCGATGAACATGACTTTGCAGGAAAAGCACATAAGGCTTACGAAGCTGTTTTGCGTACTTCTTGCTGTCGTTATGTTCTTTTCTTTTATTTCGGGAGGACTGACAGTCCACGGAGAGGACCCGGATCAGTCACCTACTGCAACCGATACTCCCGTTCCTTCGGAAACTGAGACCCCTGTACCCACCGAAACTCCGGGACCCCACGATCCCGGCAGCATACCTCCCGGAGAAGAAGGCGAGCTTCAGCTCTTCAGCAGGACACTTTGCGGATACGTGGACGTCTATACCGACAGCTCACTCAGAGTCAGAGAGGGTCCCTCCACAGAATCGACTATACTCGACTCACTTAAATACGGAACGGTCATTGAGATCCACGGCAGGGTTTTTGTAAGCGACAGCGCCTGGTATTACGTCAGTTACGCCAATGGCTCTGCCAGAAAATACGGCTATGTTTCGGCTCAATACATTGGTTTGGTTGCGCCTTCGAGCGATCCCGAATTTGAGGCTCTCATGGATGAGGAGGGCTTTCCCGAGTCATACAGACTTTATCTCAGAGTCCTTCATTACCTCCATCCTGAATGGAGGTTTAAGGCTTTTCAGACGGACCTCAGCTGGCAGACTGTCCTTGCCGCTGAATATGAATTCAACTCAAACGACATCGAAGTCACTGCCATATCCTCATGGAAATCTTTGAGGCCGGGGGCCTTCGACTGGGACAAGGATGCCTGGGTCGGTGTTTCGGGTCCTTATTTTACATGCGCTTCGTATGAACTTATCGACTATTTCCTTGATCCCAGGAACTTCCTCAACGAGAAGCATATATTCCAGTTTGAACAGCTTTCATACAACCCTGACGTGGTTACCGAGGCGAGCGTCGAAAAGCTTCTCAGCGGTACTTTTATGTCCCACGCCAACGTGCCTATGGGCGACGAGGACGGTAGAGACATCACCTATGCTCAGGCTTTTATGAGACTCGGTGAGCTTAATAATGTGAATCCGCTCATGCTGGCCGCAAGGGTTAGACAGGAACAGGGACTCGGTAAGAGTCCGCTGATATCAGGTGTTGAGCCGGGATATGAAGGCCTGTACAACTATTTCAACATAGAGGCCGCGGGCTCCACCAATGCTCAGATATACGCAAACGGTTTTGCGGAGGCAAGACGCGAGGGCTGGACCACTCCTTATCTTGCCCTTGCCGGCGGAAGCAAAAAAGTTGGCATGAACTACATAACCAAGGGTCAGGACACCTTCTACCTTCAGAAATTTGACGTGGAGGGCGAATATTTCAGCAGATTCTGGCACCAATACATGCAGAACATTGAGGCCGCCACCTCGGAGAGTATGAACGTAAAGAATACGTACGAATCCGCAGGGCTGTTCGAATCCTCGTTTTTGTTTAAGATCCCGGTATACCTCGATATTCCGGAGCTTTCCTGCCCGTGTCCCACAAAGGACGGAAACCCCAATTACAGACTTAAAAGCATCAAGGTCGGCGATTATATCATCAGCCCGACTTTTGAATCCGGTGTTTTCAGCTACACCTTGAGACTCCCGAAGAGCATCAGTAAGGTCAACCTTACAGCCGAGCCCATCAATTCAAACACATCCGTAAGCGGTCTCGGAGAGAAGACGCTTTACATTGGCGAGAACGTATTTGAGATCGTAACCAAATCTCAGCGGGGAGACGCAGGTCTTTATACCATAACCATTTTGAGAAGCGAAGAGGAGTTCGATCCGCCGCTGCCGACACCAACGCCGACCCCGACGCCGACACCAACGCCGACGCCGACACCCACACCCACACCTACTCCGACCCCGACGCCAACTCCCACGCCGACGCCGACACCGACAGTTAACGTGACGCCCACACCCCCACCCACACCCACTCCCACTCCAACGCCTGTTGTAGAGTACAGTGTATCTCTCCCTACATCCGGCACTGCTTCTTCCGGAAATATCGTCTATGGAATATCGGAAAACATGAAGGTCTCCGAATTCCTTTCAAAGTTCGAACTGACCAACACCTCCGTAGAGGTCAAAAATAAAAACGGCCAGGTGATAACAGGCGACAGCATCATATCCACAGGTTCAGTTGTGACAGTAAAGTCCGTTATAACAGGTGACACACTTGCCACGTTCAAGGTGGTACTCTTTGGCGATGTTACCGGTGACGGAGTGATCAATGCACTTGATTTTCTTTACGTAAAACGCCATGTCTGGGGCATATCGGAGCTTGCCGACATCTGGCTGGTGGCGGGAGCCGTTTCGACTAAAAATATTGCTGCCGTCAATTCTGTGACGCCTCTTGACTTCCTCTACATCAAGAGACACGTTTGGGATATCGCAAAACTGGTGCAGCCAAATTAACCATTCTGCACTTATGAGGGTAAAACTATGAAGAGATCTTATTCTAAAATTCATATCGCATTTTGCGCCTTTCTTGCGGTCGTTATGATCGCGGGCTGCTTTTTCGTGAGCAACGTTTCGGCTGCCTCGGATGCAAGTCTTAAGCTCACACTCAGCACCAATGAAGTAAGGGAAAACACCGAATTCAAGCTCACGCTAACATATACGAGCAGCGTTGATTCCGCCTACGTTTCCTTCAAATTTGAATATGATAATTCAAAGGTCACATTCATTTCCGGCGACAACGTCTCCCAGGCGGCGGGCATCATCAGCGAGCAGGTGGACTTTTCCCAGGGTCAGAATTCAAGATCATTCACACGCCAATACACGTTCAAGAGCAAAGCGGTCGGAACCTGTAACTTTACCATCACCGACCACATGGCCTTAAGGCTCATTCCCGAGCAGGGCAAGGACGACATAATGGACGTCGCTATAACCAATGCCACACTTGGAATATCAAACAAAGAAAAATCATCCAACTGCTATCTGAAATTTATCGAGCCTTCGGTAGGCACTCTTAATCCCAAATTCAATAAGGAGACCCTGACATATACGGTAAACGTCGCCAATAACGTTGACGTCTGCTACATGTATTTCGGACTTGAGGACAGCTCGGCAAAGAGCGCTCTCTCGGGAACCGAGTTCCTTAAGGTAGGGAACAACGTGAGGACCATTACGGTCACTGCGGAAAACGGTAATGAAAAAGTTTATTCTGTTAACGTCATAAGGGCAAAAGCACCGGATCCGGTGACTCCCACCCCGACTCCCACACCTTCTCCGACGCCTACTCCGACGCCGACGCCTGATGCTTCTGAAACTCCGGACGCTTCCGAAAATCCTTCCGAATCTCCTGCTATCACGCCTGAAATAACTGAAAAGCCGACTGAAACTCCGACGGTCACCCCATCGGTAGCTCCGGAAGATACTACTGCTCCCACACCCACACCGGGACTTGACGGCGACGGAGACCTTTTCGTTATGGAATACGACAATATCGCAGGCAACACTTTTACGTTCTATGACGTAGATAAATACCTTGCCAGGGTATACCCGGAAAAGAGATTTGAGAAAGCTACCACTTTCGTTTATACGCCGGCGGGAGAGACCATTGAGACACTGTTTATAACAGGTATCAGAGCCTACAGGGGCAAGGATACTCAGTTCCTCGTTTACGGTTCCAAAAACGGCGGCGCGAAACAGCTTTATATCCTTGATATCGTCGATAATTCACTCCAGCGTTACTCTGGCGGTGATAAACTCTTTGATGCCCTTGACGTACTGATCCCTGAAGAAGCCACGTCAAAACCAATGGAAATTTCTTCCCCCGGTGCGTCCTCCGGGTACGTCAATAAATATGCTTTTTCCGAGGGAGTTGACAGGACTATCGCGTTTTCAAGCGAACATAAGGTACTGGTTTGTGCGGTGATAATATTGGTGTTTGTTGTTCCGCTTATGATACTAGCGATCGCGCTTGTTGCTCACAATTCTAAAAAATCAGGTAAACAATTATAGGAAGTAAGTTAAAACTATGGGAAAGATCATTCTACTTGACGATCTGACATCCAGCCAGATAGCGGCTGGCGAGGTCGTTGAAAGACCTGCTTCCGTCGTAAAAGAGATGGTTGAAAACTCCATCGATGCCGGAAGTACAAGGATATCCGTCGAGATCAGAAACGGCGGTATTAAATACATAAGGATCGACGACAACGGCTCCGGCATGGAGCCTGATGACTGCATCATCGCGTTTGACAAGCATGCCACCAGTAAAATTCGTTCCTCCGAGGACCTGTTCGAGATAAATACTCTCGGTTTCAGAGGGGAGGCGCTTGCAAGTATATCTGCCGTTTCCAAGGTGACTCTCAGGACCAAAACGAGGGACAACGATCAGGGCACCTGCGTCGTTATTGAGGGTGGAGAGCTTATTGAGTCAGGCCCCTGCGGTACAAAGGACGGTACAAGCTTTATCGTTGAGAATCTCTTCTACAACACCCCGGCAAGGTATAAATTTCTGATGAGAGATCAGACCGAGGCGTCTTACGTGGCGGAGACCATGGAGAGAATTGCAATTTCGCACCCGGCTGTTTCATTCAGACTTATCTCAGACAAAAAACAGATTCTCTTTACTCCGGGAGGCGATCTCAGGTCTGCCGTTTATGGTATTTTCGGCAGGGAGATATCCGAAAAACTAACGGATTGCGCATTTTCAGAAGACAATGTAAAGGTCACGGGCCTGTGCGGTCTCAAAGAACTCACATACGGCAACAGGAACAGACAGCTGGCATTCGTCAACGGCCGTTACGTTAAAAGCAAAACTGTGTCCGCCGCTATTGATGAGGCTTACAAGACCCTTACCATGAAGGGCCGTTTCCCGTTTGCTGTTTTGAATATCGAGGTTCCGCCGTCAAGAGTCGACGTAAACGTCCATCCCGCCAAGACAGAGGTCAGGTTTGCCGACAACAATGCGGTCTTCCGCTGTGTCTACCATGCGATAATGGGAGCCGTGTACGATCCCGCCATCGCTCCGCCGGAGTTTGCTTTATCAAACGAATCGCCAAAGATACAGGAAGCACCAAAAGCCACCGAAACCCTGAAATCCACTGAACAGCCGAAGAGTTCAGAAATGCCAAAGAAGTATGAGCCATTCTCTGTTCCTTCGTTTTCCGAGATCATAAAAGCCGGGGCCGTATCCGAACCCGTCCCTGATGCATACGCCCAGAAGAAGGACGTAGAGCCCCTTGGCGTGCGTGAACAGGCTTTGTTTGAGGGCATTGACGTCGGTATGAAGGGCGGAAAAGTCGTTACCGCAAGCGAAGATGAGCGGGCGACGAAGGTGCCTGAAAAGAAAGACCCGGAGTTTTCCGGTGAGTTTTACGACGTTTATAAATACGGACGTGTTATAGGGCAGCTTCTTGAGACCTACATTCTCTTGGAGTTTAACGGCGCTTTTTACATGATAGATCAGCACGCGGCCCACGAGCGTCTTAAATATGAGGAGATCAAAGCAAGGCTTCTCGGTGCCGACAATCCGTCGACTCCACTTCTGCTTCCCATTACCGTGAGGCTCGGACCGTCAGAGATGATAAGGTTCAGAGAGATAAAGGACGCTTTTGAGAAGCTTGGTTTCGAGATCGATGAATTCGGCTCTGACACCGTTATCATAAGATCCGTTCCCACGCTTATTGACGAGTCTTCCGCGGAGGCTTTTGTGGTCACCGCCATAGGCAGTCCGAGGACCGGAGAAGGGATGATCAACGTGTTCCCGGATCATGCAGTCTATACGATGGCCTGCAAAGCCGCCATTAAAGGCAATATGAAGCTTTCTGATATTGAAATAAGACATCTTCTCGACTCTTTACTTGCTGTGAAAAATCCCGGCACTTGCCCACACGGCAGACCTATCATATTTAAAATGACTCAATATGAGATCGAGAGGAGATTCCACAGGGCCTGATCATGAGCATTGCGGCAGAAATCGCAGACGAATACAGAAGACAGAGCGGACCTTCGGCGATCATCATATGCGGGCCCACGGCTTCAGGAAAGTCACACCTTGCCATGGAGCTTTGCGGGCTTTTAGGCGGGGAGCTTGTTTCCTGTGATTCCATGCAGATATACCGTATGATGGATATAGGCACTGCGAAGCCTTCCCTCGAGGACAGAAAGAAGATACCTCACCACATGATCGATATCGTCGATCCCTGGGAGAACTACAGCGTTTTTAAATATAAAGAGTCTGCTGAGATAATTACAGGTGACATTATATCCCGGGGAAAAGTGCCGGTGTTTTGCGGCGGTACAGGTCTTTATATCAACACCCTAATCGACAACAGAACCTACACGGACGAGCCGGAAGACACTTATTTCTGTGAGGAATACAGGGCCGAAAAAGAAAAATGCGATCAGCTTTTTGAAAGCGGAGATAAGGTGCTTCTTCACGGTCTTCTTGCAAAATACGATCCCGAAGCCGCTGCCGAAATACATATGAACAATATCAAAAGGGTCTACAGACAGCTTGTGCTTTTCTTTGTTACCGGGAAACCTCGACAACAGCGAAATGAAGAATCTCTTTTACACACGCCAAAGCTCCGTTACCTCACATACTGTCTTCTGCCGGAAAGAGATCTGCTTTACAAAAAGATCAATGAGCGGGTCGATGATATGAGGGAGAAGGGCCTTGACGATGAAGTAAGAATGGTCTATGCGGCATGCAGAAACAACGTCAGCGATGAATCTGTAAAGAGCCTTGATATACTTAAACTTACCGCGCTTAATGCCATTGGTTATAAAGAAATAATACCTTATCTTGACTTTCCGGAGCTTCGCGAGCTGGGCATTCCGGAAGAGCGTTGGTGCCGCGATGCAGTATATGACAGAATTAAAAAAGACACCAGACGGTATGCCAAAAGACAGATCACCTGGTTTAAAAAGACTCCGGGTACGGTATTTCTAAGTCCGGATATTTAAATATCCCTTTATTTAGGAGTATTTTATGTTTAGGTGCGGGGCAATAAGCCCCCTTTCTTTATGCCTTTTTTGGTTGACCGAAAAGGTTTTTTAATGTATAATTTCAGCTCGGAAGCATCTGCTTTTTTGCTGTGAAACAGGATGCTCCCGGAGGAGTGGAAATGCCTGTTTTTGACGAGTTTACAGATAAGGATGCGGCCTTAAACAATGCCCTGACGCTGGCATTCATTGGCGATACGGTATTTGAACGTTTTGTACGTGAACTTGCTGTGAAAAGGATCCCGGGAGCCAGAGTGAGGAAACTTCATAAGGTTTGCTCCGCTGCTGTAAACGCAGGAGCCCAGGCAAAGATACTTGATTCCTTAACAGGAAGTCTTTCCGAAACGGAGCTTTCCATCGTGAAAAGAGGAAGGAATTCCAAGCCTAAAAGTATACCGAAAAATCAGTCGATAGAGGACTATCTCAAGGCGACAGGGTTTGAGGCTCTCATCGGTTATCTTGAGCTTTCCGGTGATGACGCAAGGCTTTTGGAAATATTGGCGCTTTGTGAGCCGGATGTCTCTGCTTACATTGACGCCGCTGACAGATAGACAGGAGCAGTTATGAGTTACGGACGGGGTAATAAATACAGACCCGACAAGAAACGGGTTTCAGAGGCACCGGGCGAGACCTCCCACGAGATCATTTACGGAAGAAATACGGTCCAGGAGGCTTTAAAGTCGGGACGCTCGATCAATAAGATCTGCTTTTCCGGCGAGATGTCCGGAAGTCTCGGAGCAATTATCGCTGAGGCCAAAAGCAATAACATCGTGGTCGTAAAACAGTCCAGAGAAAAACTTGACGAGCTCTGCGGAAACGGTAATCACCAGGGTGTCGCCGCATACGTGGCTGCAGCAGACTACGCTGACGTGGATGACATTTTAAAGCTTGCGGAGGAAAAGGGCGAGGATCCTTTTATAATTATTCTTGACGAGATCCAGGATGCCGGAAATCTTGGCGCCATAATCAGAACTGCCGACGCCGTTGGTGCGCACGGAATTATTATTCCCAAGAGACGGGCGGTGCCTCTTACGGGTGCGGTCGCTAAAGCATCCTCGGGTGCTGTGAGCTACGTGAAGGTTGCCAGAGTTCCGAGTATAGTAAATACCATTGAGGAGCTCAAAAAGAAAGGCCTTTGGGTGACCGGTACCGCAGCTGACGGGAAGACCACGTTTTATAATGCTGACTTTTCGGGGCCTGTTGCGGTGGTCATCGGAAACGAGGCGGAAGGCATGGGAAGGCTTGTTGCCGAAAAGTGCGACTACACTGTAAACATTCCCATGGCCGGCACAGTTTCTTCGCTTAACGCTTCCGTTGCCGCCGGCGTAGTACTTTATGAAGTTTTCAGACAGAGGACACACAGAAACAATAAATAATATGAATTACGAACAGGAACTAAATCCGGAACAGTATAAAGCTGTGACTCAAAAAGACGGGCCGGTGCTGATACTTGCGGGCGCAGGCAGCGGAAAGACCAGGGTCATAACCTACCGTATCGCTTATCTCATTGAGCGGTACGGTGTTTCTCCGTACAATATCCTTGCTATAACGTTTACCAACAAGGCCGCGCGGGAGATGCGCGAAAGGGTCGAGAGCATGCTTGGCGATGAGTCAAGAGGCGCTTTTATCAGCACCTTTCACAGGTTCTGCGGTCAGATCCTAAGGGACAGGGCGCAGCTCATTGGTTATACTTCTTCGTTTGCCATCTATGACGAGAAGGATACAGAAAGGGTCATTAAGGACTGCTTCAAGGATCTGGAAATGGACGCGAAGAAAGAGAACCCGGGGCTTTACAGGGCTCTCATTTCCAAGCTCAAGAACAATATGACTTCGCCGGATGAGTATTCAAGGATGCTGAATCCTCACAATCCTCAGGACAGGACCCTTCTTAAGGTATACAGGCTTTACGATCAGAAAATGTTTGAGAACAATGCGCTTGACTTCGATGACATGCTTGTGAAGGCGGTACAGCTTCTTAAGGACCATCCCGACGTATGCGATTTTTACGCCACCAGGTACAGATATATAATGGTTGACGAGTACCAGGACACAAACAAGGTCCAGTACCTTCTTGTGAGACTCCTTTCGCCTCACGGAAACCTTTGCGTGGTGGGTGACGACGACCAGTCGATCTACAGCTTCAGAGGAGCTGATATAAACAATATATTAAGCTTTGAGAAGGATTTTCCCGACTGCACTGTGATCAAGCTTGAGCAGAACTACCGCTCTACCAAGAATATCCTTGACGCTGCTAACAGCGTTATCTCGGAGAACAACGGATCCAGAAAGGAAAAGAAACTCTGGACAGCCAAAAAGGGCGGTGAAAAGATCGCCAGGTTCATCGGTGAGAATCAGCTGGACGAGAGCAGATTCATCGCGGGCGAGATCTCAAGGCTTGTGTCCTCCGGCAAATACGGTTACGAGGACATTGCTATCCTTTACAGGCAGAATGCTCTTTCCCAGTATCTCGAATCGGAATTTGTGAGACGTGCGCTTCCGCTAAGAGTCTACGGCGGCATGCGCTTCTTTGAGCGGGCCGAGGTCAAGGTTCTCATCAATTATCTACGTCTGTTTGAAAGCCCCGGTGACGCCAATGCTTTCACATCCATCATCAACATCCCGAAGCGGTCCATTGGCGACAAGGGCGTTGAGACCATCATTCAGATCGCAAACAGAAATCATATCACGCCTGTGGAAGTGGCCGCAAACGTCAAGGACTATCCCGAGCTTTCAAGATACGCCGTTTCGCTGAAAGACTTTGCAGACTGCTATGAAAATGTGGCTTCAAAGCTTCCGGACCTTTCCGTTCCGGAGTTTGTGGAGCTTGTAAACGAGGAGATGGGGCTCAGATATTTTTACGAGGCCAGCGACAAAGAAAAGGATGAGGACCGCTGCGGAAACCTTATGGAGTTTGTCACAGTCGCCAAGGATTACGTTACCGCCACGGAGCAGGACTCAACTCTCGAGAATTCACTTGCCGGATTCCTTCAGAACATTTCCCTCACTACAGACATGGATGCGAAGGAAGAAGACGATTCCGATAAAGTCACCCTTATGACTATCCACAGCAGCAAAGGACTTGAGTTCCCTGTCGTGTTCGTTGTAGCCATGGAGGAGGGCATATTCCCGACTATCAGGGCCAT
This sequence comes from Clostridia bacterium, assembly GCA_017444825.1. GTDB lineage: Bacteria > Bacillota > Clostridia > UBA1212 > UBA1212 > UBA1212. Next base: position 93,360 of record JAFSVU010000026.1, on the reverse strand, counting down.
GGACGAGGGCAATATTGACGAGGAGCGTAGGCTCTGCTACGTTGCGATAACAAGAGCTAAAGAGAGGCTCTATCTTTCATATGTGAAAGAACGCATGCTCTACGGCCAGACAAAATTCAATCCCAAGTCCGAGTTCTTAGACGGAATTCCCCAAGAGAATTCAAAGTATGTTAATTATCTGGGAGAAGAGATATCTGAAAGAGCCGCCACAGGGAGAAGTTATACCGGCTACGTTTCCTATGGCGACAAAGGCGATTATCTTACTTACGGAAATTCCGAAAATCAGGGCTACGGATACAGAGGCTACGGCAGGAACGGATATTCTTCATTCGGCTCATACGGAAAAAAGAACGGCGGGGATAACAGGTCTTCATCATTGTTCCCTTCCTTTGATGACGATCCCTTTGGCGATGATCAGAAGCCTATAAATAAGAAAGTTTTTACAGCCGGGAAGCCTCTTAACACAACGTCGGTAAAGCTTGAAGAGGCAAGGCTTGGCGCGAAGGCCGGCGATAAGGACATCAGGATCGGAGATCACGTAGCCCATCCCAAGTTCGGTGAGGGCCTTGTCACCTCCATTGAGGGGGAATTGACCGCTGACCGGGACGACAGGATATGTGAGATATCTTTTGAGAAGTTTGGCTTGAAACGGTTTGCGATGCAGTACACAAAGCTTAAGAAACTTTAAATTTATCTTAAACCCGAGAATCTTTGTTTTAGGGGTTGCAAAGCAATATTTTTGTAGTATAATATGCTCTGTTAGCACTTGAACCTTTTGAGTGCTAAAACAAAAATCATAATCAACGGCTGTAACCAGCGGCTGAAATAATCTGGAGGACAATATGAAAATCAGACCTTTAAGTGATAAGATAGTTATTAAAATGCTTGACCTTGAGACAAAATCCAAGGGCGGCGTCATTCTCACCGGCAGCGCTAAAGAAAAGCAGGACTATGCCGTAGTAGTTGCAGTTGGACCGGGCGGAAGAGACGATAACGGTAAGCTTATACCGATGGAAGTTAAAGTCGGCGATAAAGTTATGATGAGCAAGTATTCCGGCACTGAAGTTAAGCTTGACGGCGAGACCTTCATGATCATCAGACAGAGTGATCTTCTCGCAGTTGTCGAGGATTAATTAAGAATTTGATCATGCGCAGGGGCTTTTAAGACCCTTTCGGCATTGGTTATATAAGGAGATATTATTATGGCAAAAGAGATCAAATATTCAACAGACGCGAGAAACGCTATCATTGCAGGCGTTAACAAGCTCGCCGATACAGTCAAAGTTACACTGGGCCCCACGGGCAGAAACGTTATCCTGGATAAGAAATATCCCGCACCGCTGATCACAAACGACGGCGTTACCATTGCAAAAGAGATCGAGCTTGAAGACAAGTTCGAGTACATGGGCGCTCAGATCGTTAAGGAAGTGGCTACAAAAACCAATGACGTTGCCGGCGACGGAACAACCACCGCTACGCTTCTTGCTCAGGCCATCATCCGTGAAGGTATCAGGAACCTGGCTGCAGGCGCAAACCCGATGATCATTAAAAAAGGTATTGCAAAAGCAGTCGACGCAGCTGTCGAAGCCATCAAGGCAGGTGCCGTTCCGGTCAGAGGAACAAAAGATATCGCAAGAGTTGCTGCTGTATCTGCTAACGATGACCAGATCGGTCAGCTTATAGCGGACGCTATGGAAAAAGTCACTGCCGACGGCGTTATCACCGTCGAAGAGTCCAAGACCATGGGCACCAACCTTGACATAGTTGAGGGTATGCAGTTTGACCGCGGATATCTTTCTCCTTACATGGCTACGGACATGGATAAGATGGAAGCTGTCCTCGATAATCCTTACATTCTCATCACCGATAAAAAGATATCCAACCTTCAGGAAATACTTCCTCTTCTTGAGCAGCTTGCCCAGTCCGGTAAGAAGCTTCTTATAATCGCTGAGGACGTCGAATCTGAGGCTCTTGCGGCACTTGTTGTGAACAAGCTGAGAGGTATCTTTACATGTGTAGCCGTAAAGGCTCCGGGCTACGGCGACAGAAGAAAAGAGATGCTCCGCGATATCGCTATCCTTACCGGCGGCGAAGTCATTACAGAGGAGCTCGGACTCGAGCTTAAGGACACACAGCTTTCACAGCTCGGTACCTGCAGACAGGCTAAGATCCAGAAGGATTCCACTATCATCGTTGACGGTAACGGCGATCCCGACGAGATCAAAAAGAGGATCACATCCATCAGAACTCAGATCGAAGAGACCACGTCTGATTTCGACCGTGAGAAACTCCAGGAGAGACTGGCAAAGCTTGCTGGCGGAGTTGCGGTCATCCAGGTGGGCGCCGCTTCCGAAACTGAGATGAAGGAGAAAAAGCTCCGTATCGAGGATGCTCTGGCTGCCACAAAGGCTGCAGTTGAGGAAGGCATAGTTGCAGGCGGCGGAACCTGCTTCATCAATGCGATCCCCGAGGTTGCAAAGCTTCTTAAGACTGTCAAGGGCGACGAAAAGACAGGTGTTGAGATCATAATCAAAGCTCTCGAAGAGCCTGTTAAACAAATCGCATTTAACGCAGGCCTTGAAGGCAGCGTTATAGTGGATAAGGTCAAGAATTCGAAGAACGGTATCGGTTACGATGTGCTCAGTGAGAAATACGTAGATATGATCGCTGAAGGTATCGTAGATCCTGCGAAGGTTTCAAGAAGCGCTCTTCAGAACGCGGCATCCGTTTCGGCTCTCCTTCTTACTACCGAGGCGGCTGTAGCTGAGATACCTGAGCCCGAACCGGCTCCCGCAGCAGGCGCAGGCGGCATGGGCGGAATGTACTGATAAGCCATTCTGAGATTTGACTTCTTAACAAATTTATGACTGAAGGCCGGGAAGATTTTCTTTTCCGGCCTGTTGCCGTACGAAACAGGAGGCAGACTTTATGCTTTACACAATTGTTTCCATTCTCTGCATTGTATTTATGGTCTGCCTTGTGTTTGCGGTGGTGTTTAGCTTTTTTAAAAAGCCGGGGAGATCGGCTAAACGCGCTTATTTGAGAAGTTTTAAGATCGGTAAATGCACCATTATTTATTTCGTCGCGATTCCTCTTCTCACCATTGGTTTTTACTATGACGGGCTTTCTTTTTTCAAGGCCCTCTGGAAGGGCGTTTCCGAGTCCATAAGTCTTATAGCCCTTAAATACACCTTCGATCTCGGCCTGATCGACGCAAACATATTTTTTAAAATCGCTCTTTATCTCTGCTACGTTTTGGTATTTATAAATGCGGTGTTACTGGTCATTTCTCTGTTTCATCAGGGCATTGATATGGCCCGCTTTAGACTGTCCTTCAAATTCTCCCGCAAGGAAAAAGTCGTTATCATTGGTAACAACAGTGAGAATCTCGAGATCTACAATACGTGTGACGTAAAACGTAAATATATTGCTGACGTGATGAAAAAAGAGCAGGCCGATGAGCTGTTTCTTAAAGGAGCCTCTTTTCTTTCGTTCAGCAGCAATGACCATCTGGAGGCCTGGCTTGAGAAATACGTTTTTATGCAGTACAGGCGTTTCAGAAAACCCGGAAAGATCAATATCATTATCAACACCAATGACGAAGAACTGAATATGTTCTGGTGCGGACGCATAGTTTCATTTGCGAACGAACTCGCCAATAATAACTATACGGGACCGGACAAGCCCGACCACCGCTTCGATGCTTACGTGCTTGGCGACAGAGAGTTTGAGAATACATACGTTTCCTTTGTTAATGAATCGCACGGTTTTTTACATTATAAGAACGAATATACACTTCTGGCCATGGATTTTTGCGGGAAATACCCTCTTACCGAATTTATGACAAAGGAGCATATCGACACTGAAAAAGCGCTGATCCGCCCCGACGTAAATATCAACGTCGTGTTTGTAGGCTTCGGAAGGACAAATCAGCAGATGTTCCTGACTATGGTCGCGACTAACCAGTTTCTCAGTGAGTATACATCGAAGGACGGAAAGACTGAGAAGAAGCTTAAGAAGGTCAATTATTATTTCTTTGACAAGAACAAATCCGTAGATCATAAAAACCTTAATCACACGTATTACAGATACAGACGTGAGTTTTTCGATCGGATCGGAGATAAGAATGAATACAGGCTTGATATGGATCCCGAATCATGTCATGACGGGATATGCGCATATAACAAACGTTCCGTTGATAAAGACGGCAAGTATGTCAAAAACTCGGGAGATTATCTGGAAGTTCCGGAACTTCCCGCCACAGAACAGTTTAAAGAGTGCGACATTAACGACAGTGATTTTTACAAAAACGTAGTATCCTGCCTTGGCGCCAATGAAAAGGACCTTAACTTTGTGATCGTTGCCTTGGGTTCTGATTCTGCGAACGTTGATATCGTAAATAAGCTTATTATGACTGTTTCCGACGATCGCCAAAGATCCGCCAATACGTATTTCTTTACAAGGACGTCTTCGAATAAGGCATATTCTGACAAGAAGATCTATTTTTCATCGACTCTACGGGACAGAGTCTTTTGTTTCGGCGTAGACCGTGAGACCAAGTTCAACTACAAAATGATCACAAATGAGAAATACAACAACGCCGCTATACATAATTACGTGTTACATAAATACGGTTTCGTTAAGACAGGTGTTTCAGAGTTCCGGATCGATGACGGCATTAATGCCAAATGGTACGGGCAGAATGAATTTCAGAGATTGTCGAATACATACGCAGTGCTTTCTCTAAGGTTAAAAATGCATCTTATGGGACTTAATATCGTTCCAAAGAGTTATGACAAGGCGCATCAACTGACTTTTGATGAGTATTATGCTATTTACGGGAAAGATGATATGCCTCATCTCAAGGAGATGGAAAGTGGTGTATATATGCTTGAGTTCTCCCCGGACTTTTTAAAAGGATCAAAAAGAGGTAATCTTGCGGAAACGGAGCATACCAGGTGGAACGCTTTCCATATTACAAAAGGCTTTGTTCCGGCATCGGAACAGTCAATACTGTGCGAGCTTAATGAAAAAAAGGAACATTCCTTTGGCAAGAATTTTGCTCTCAGGCATCACGGTAATCTGTGTACGTTCGATGCTTTATACACGTTCCGTAAGGTCAAAGCTCTTGTTTCAAGATTTGACAAGTTATATCCAAATTCGGACAGCAAGGACTATGAAAAAGATCTCAAGGATTATGTCACAAAACACATGAACGACGTGACACCAGAGGAAGAGGCGGAAGCCGACGTGATCAAATACGACTATACTCTTCTTGACGGAGCCTGGTCGCTTCTTGACAGCCTTGGCTATGCTTTGGTTATCAGAGATGACAACTACAAATGCGGTTCTTTAGCCGAACCGGAAAAGAAAACCGAAGATCAGAGAAGAAAGAACCGGAAGACCGGGAAAAAACAGCGGGAAAAGCAGTCGCTTTCTGCTGAAACTTGACTTATTTTTATATTAAAATTATAATGCAATTTCAAGGCCGCTTAGGATCCGATCCCGGCCTTACATGTATTTTGGAGGTTCACTGAAATGAAAGCAATTGAGAATATGCCTAAATCATACGATCCCGGTTCGTCCGAGGACAGGATATACGCCGACTGGATGCAAAAAGGGTATTTTCATGCTGTCGTCGACCCCGATAAGAAACCTTTTACTATAGTTATTCCGCCGCCGAACATCACCGGTCAGCTTCATATGGGTCATGCTCTTGACAACACTCTCCAGGACTCTATCATAAGATTCAAGAGAATGCAGGGGTATGAGACCCTTTGGCTCCCCGGCACAGACCACGCCAGCATTGCGACGGAGGCCAAGATCGTTGACAAGATGGCTCAGGAGGGCTTAAAGAAGGAAGACGTTACAAGAGAGCAGTTTCTCGAAAGAGCCTGGGCATGGAGAAGGGAATATGGCGGAAAGATCGTAAATCAGCTTAAAAAACTCGGCTCTTCCTGCGACTGGGAGCGCGAACGGTTTACAATGGATGAGGGCCTTTCGAAGGCCGTTGTCGAGGTTTTTGTACGTCTTTATGAGAAGGGCCTTATTTACAAGGGCGAGCGTATTACCAACTGGTGCCCCCGCTGCAACACATCCATTTCCGACATCGAGGTCATATATGAAGAGCAGGACGGCCATTTCTGGTATATAAATTATCCGTTCGCCGACGGCACGGGAAGCATAATGATCGCAACCACCAGGCCCGAGACACTTCTCGGTGATGTTGCTGTGGCAGTAAACCCTGAGGACGAGAAATATAAGGACGTTGTGGGTAAGGAGCTTATCCTTCCTCTTGTCGGAAGAAGAATTCCTGTCATTGCCGATGATTACGTAGAGCTTGGATTCGGTACCGGTGCTGTAAAGATCACACCGGCTCACGACCCCAATGACTTTAACGTCGGAGCACGTCACGGTCTTGAGGTGATCCAGGTAATGGATTCTAAAGGCGTGATCAATGAGAACGGCGGCAAATATTGCGGTATGGACCGTTTTGAGGCCAGAAAACAGATCGTAAAAGACCTTGAGGCGGAAGGCTTGCTTGTGAAGACGGAAGCTTACAAGCATAACGTCGGAACCTGTCAGCGCTGCCACACCACGATTGAGCCCTTTGTTTCAAAGCAGTGGTACGTAAAGATGAAGCCCCTTGCCGAGCCTGCCATCGAAGCGGTCAAAAAGGGCGACACAAGATTCATTCCCCAGCGGTTTGAGAATATCTACTTTAACTGGATGGAGAACATTCAGGATTGGTGTATATCAAGACAGCTCTGGTGGGGCCACAGGATCCCTGCGTATTATTGCCCTGACTGTGGCGAGATGATCGTTGCAAGGGAGAAGCCGGAAGTATGCCCGAAGTGCGGCTGCAAAAGCCTTGAACAGGATCAGGACACTCTTGATACCTGGTTCAGCTCGGCACTTTGGCCTTTTTCAACTCTCGGCTGGCCGGAACAGACTCCCGAACTTAAGTATTTTTATCCCACGGACGTATTGGTTACGGGCTATGACATCATATTCTTCTGGGTGGCCAGGATGATATTCTCCGGCATCGAACAGATGGGAGAGGTGCCTTTCAGACACGTTATGATCCACGGTCTTGTAAGAGACGAGCAGGGCAGAAAGATGTCAAAATCCCTTGGAAACGGTATCGATCCCCTCGAGATCATCAAGGATTACGGTACTGATGCGCTGAGATATTCCCTTATCAGCGGAAATTCTCCCGGAAACGATCAGAGGTTCCTTACGTCCAAGGTTGAGTTTGCAAGAAACTTCGGTAATAAGATCTGGAACGCCACAAGGTTCGTGCTTATGAACTTTGACGAGGATCCCGATTTTTCGAAGATCTCCAAGTCTAAATTTACCGCAGAGGACAGGTGGATCCTTTCATCTCTTAACAAGGTCGTTAAGGAAGTTACGGAAAATATGGAGCGGTATGAGCTTGGCGTTTCTCTAACCAAGGTAACCGATTTCATCTGGGATCTTTTCTGCGACTGGTATATCGAGATAGTGAAACCAAGGCTTTTCGATGCCGACAACAAGACACGCCTCGAGTGCCAGTACGTTCTCAACAAGGTGCTTGTGACTTCAATGAAACTGCTCCATCCGTTTATGCCTTTCATTACGGAGGAGATATATCAGCAGCTGTTCAAAGACGCGGACTCCATCATGATCTCCGAATGGCCTGCTTATGACAAAGACGCCGATGATCCGGACGCTGAAAAGGAGATTGGGCTTTTGATCGACGCGGTCAAGGGCATCAGAAATATCAGAACTCAGATGAAGGTTCCGAACTCAGCCAAGGCCACTGTCATATTTGTGACTGAAAAAGCCAATTTTGATCTGATCCGTGAGTCGTCGGGAGCTCTCAAGCGCCTTGGTAACGCATCCGACGTGATCGTAACCGACAGTGATAAAGATGCACCGCCCGATTCGGTTTCCGTGATCATTCCCGGCGCAACGATCTACATGCCTCTTACGGATCTTATTGACGTGGATAAAGAGCTGGAAAGACTGGGACTTGAGCTAAACAAGATCGAAGGCGAGATCGAAAGAGTATCCGCTAAACTTGCCAATGAAAATTTCGTAACCAAGGCACCCGCAAGGCTTATCGATGCCGAAAGAGAGAAAGCGGCGAAATATGCGGCGCTGAGAGATGAGACTGTTTCTCAGCTTGAAAGGATCAAAAAGCTTAAAAAGTAATAATCGACTTGAAACAGGAGCTGTGAATATAACTGTCTCCTGTTTTTTCTGAAAGGGCGGCTGCGTTATGGATAAGACCGTTACCGGAAATATTGTTTTCAGATCTGCGTTCAGCGGAGGAAGACCTGTAAGGCTAAGCAAAGAGACCAGGCTATTTTGCCATGAATCTCTTGAAGGGCGTTACGGGGACGAGGCAATGAAGACCCCCTTTGTCACGCTGGATGATATTGACGGATTTGAAGCTCTTTCATCTTTTGCCAAATACGACGCGGCCATAAGACGGATCTGCGAGACGGCGCCTTTAAGGATCACAGATCATGAGCTGGTTTCCGGCTCGGCTACTTTAGGCGGTGCTATTTTTGCGCAGGTTCCGGCACAGTTCGGTGGAAACTGGATATTCCCGTCTATCAACCACCTTACGACTGATTTTTTCACTCCGGTAATAAAAGGTGTAGATCATATCGAATCAGAGGTCAGAAAAAATATGACCCGGGAAGGGCTGAGTGACAGACAGAAGGAACAGTATAAGAGCTACATTTCTTCTCTCGAGTCAATGAGGATATATCATAAAAGGTATATGGATGAGCTAAGGGCGAAACGTCCCGATATTTATGCCTACTCGAAGGACGTTCCTTTTAAGGCCGCCGGCAGTTTCAGAGAGGCTGTCCAGAGTCTTTGGTTTGTGTTTTCGTTTTTGAGGCTTACGGGAAACTGGCCCGGCATCGGAAGGATCGACAAGCTCCTCGGACCTTACCTTGAAAAAGACCTTTCTGAAGGTAAGATCACAATGGGCGAGGCCCGTGAATTGATTGCTTCTTTGTTTATTAAAGGCTGCGAATGGGTGAGAGGCGTTGACGCCGGAAGAGGCTCCGGAGATGCCCAGCACTACCAGAACATTGTGCTCGGAGGCACGGACAGAGATGGAAACGACGTAACCAATGACGTTACTTATATCATTCTCGATATTGTTGAAGAGCTTCCCATTGGCGATTTTCCTATAACTGTGAGGTTTAATGAGAAATCTCCCGAGAAACTTTACAAAAGAGTTTCGGAAGTTATCAGGCACGGCGGCGGTACTGTGGCGGTATATAATGAAAGTACCATACTTAACGCCCTTGAACGGTTTGGTTATTCTCATGAAGAGGCATCTGACTTCGCCAATGACGGCTGCTGGGAGGTCCAGGTACCCGGCGCAACCAGGTTTTCATATTATCCTTTCGACAGTCTTCAGATACTTCTTAATGACACTCTGAAGCTGAACACGGACTCTCTGCCTTCCTTTGATTCGTTTGAAGATATAAAGGAAGCATTCTTCAAAAATCTTGAAGCGCACGTCGATGCCATTGCTTCGTCACTTATAAACGGGCACATAGTTAATCCCTGCGGCGATCCCTCAAAAGAAGTCTTCAGGACGTTTTTCCCCACGTCTGTTATCGATCTTTTTGAGAACGACTGCGTGGAAAGAGGCCTTGGGTATCTTGACGGAGGAACGAGGTATAGCGTGATCCCGCCTCATATCGGAGGCGCCGCTGACGTTGCAAACAGCCTCTATGCCATCAAAAAGCTTTGCTATGAGGACAATATAGTATCCCTTGAGCAGCTTCTTGGAATATTAAAGGCTGACTGGGAGGGTGATGAATACCTGAGACTCTATGTAAGAAACAGGTATAAGTACTACGGCAATGACAACCCCGAGGTCGACTCCATCATGGCTGAGATACTTAACCGTTTTTCCGGCTTTTGCGAGAAATACGGAACACGCCACGCTCTCTGGATTCCTTCCGGTGTCAGCACCTTCGGAAGACAGCTTGAGTGGAAAGATTTAAGATTCGCAGCTCCTTTCGGATCAAAGAAAGGAGATATTCTTTCCGGCAATGCGTCACCAACACCTGGAACAGACCTGGAAGGAGCTACGGCTGTTATCAAATCATATTGCGCAGCGGACCTTGAAAAGCAGGTGACGGGGGCAGCCCTTGATGTAAAACTGTTCCCCCACACGGTAAGCGGCGATGACGGAATTTCAGCTATTACAGGGCTTATAAAAGGTTTTCAAAACCTTGGCGGGTACTTTATGCAGCTTGACGTGGCAGACGTAGATACGCTTCTTGAGGCGCGAAAGGACCCCGCGTCTTATAAATCTCTATCTGTCAGAGTCTCGGGATGGAATGCCAGGTTTGTTTCCCTTGACGATAACTGGCAGCGAATGATAATAGAGCGGGAAGCCGGAGGCTCGGTCCCATGCGAATAACAAAGATCCAGCGTTTTTCCACACATGACGGCCCGGGTATAAGGACATGCATTTTTCTTAAAGGCTGTCCTCTATCCTGCAAATGGTGCCATAATCCCGAAAACCAAAATTACGATATAGATCTATCGTATGACGAAAAGATCTGCGTAAAGTGCGGCGCGTGCATGTTTGTATGTCCGAACGGCTGCCATGAAGTCCATGAAGCCGTCCATGAATTTGACCGTAATAAATGTATAAAATGCGGAGCCTGTGTAAATATCTGTCCTGTCGGATCTCTTGAATTTGTCGGAAAGGATATGAGTGTTTTGGAAGTTTTTTCCGAAATTCTCAGAGATAAAGCCTTCTATTCCGAAAACGGCGGAGTGACAATAACCGGCGGTGAGCCACTGATATCTCCCGAAGCTTTGGAGTTTCTTAAGCTTTGCAATGTGAACGGGATCAGCTGCTGTTTCGAGACTTCAGGCGCAGGCAACCCCCATATTTCAAAGGAGGCTGCGGCCCTTTGCGATCATTTCTTTGTGGATATAAAGGACGGTAACAGCGAAAGGCTGCTTAATAACACCGGTGGAAACAGGGAAAGGATACTTGAAAACATCAGGCTCATGGATGAATATGCTAAAGGTTCATTTACCGTGAGGGCAATAATGATAAAAGGTGTCAATATTGACGGGGAGAACCTTGGTTATATTGCGGATGCGGTCAAAGGGTTTAAGCATTGCATTGGCGTCGAGCTCGTTCCCTACCACGCGCTTTACGGAACCAAATATAAAAGACTGGGACTTCCGGATGAGAGCTCAGAGGAAATGATCCCTACTTCCGGTGATCTTAAATTTGCTGCGGATTATTTGACGTCAAAAGGAGTTAATGTCATATGAGACCTTCATATAAAAAGGCGAGCTGGTCAGGTGAATATGTTGCGCTGGAAAATGAAAACATCAAGCTGGTGCTTTATAAAAGGCTTTGCGGGTACGGCTTCGGTGAGATCTTTTCGGGGTTTGGAAAGCTTATGGGAGTTCTTGATCATTTCGGAGAGATCAAGCTTCGTGACCAGTCTATACCAATGAGACTTGAGGCGGATTCATTTACGGACGAAAGCGCTGACGGAAGGCGGGTTCTTTCATTTGAGGTTGAATCCACAGTGTCTGCCCAAAAGCTTAAAGGCACCTCATTTGAAAAGTGGGTTGGCCTTCCTTTCGAATCCCCGGTGCTTAAAGGAAGCGTTAAATTTATTCTCGAGAAGGGCAGTACGTATTTTACGGTAACCACGAGTCTTACGTCGGAATATGATCTCTATGCGGATTACATAAGGCTTCTCTGGCTTCTTCCCGGCGAGGGTTCATTCGGCGCTGAAAAGAAGGATGCAATGCTTCCCGGCGTCGACTGGGCAGAGGGAAGGGAGTGGACATCAGGCTGTGATTTTTTCAAAGACCCCTGGGCCAAGCGCTTTATACCCCACAATAACAAGATATCCGCACCTTTAATGGCTGTTTCCCATGACGGTGAGTATATTTCATGCGATCTTGACCTTGAATCTCCCGCCACACGCTGGTTTAACTACAGCGAAATATATCCTCAGCCTGTTTTTGCATCTCCGAATTTCATCGAGAGAGCGGACAACAGTCTTATCGGCATAATGATCCCGGATGTTAAAGATCCTTCCGATGAAAACATGCCGATTGGCAAGCCTCTTGAACTGCACAAAGGCCAGAGAATATCATTCTCCTGCAATATATCGGTGGGGAAGGGCGACAGTCTCGACGCTCTTGTTGACTATGTAAAACGGACAGGTTTTCCGGAACCCGCTCCAAGGTATGACTTTGACGAGGCTCTTGACCGCATCGCCAATGCATTTAATACGAATCTTTGGCACGAGGGCATTGGTTTCGGTTACAGACAGATGTGTCCGAAGGAATACAGCAAATCTGAGATAAGGCCATATTACCCGGATTTTCTTAAAAGGTATGCTGATGAACACGATGGACTTACAGTCGCAGAAGGCCTTAAGGAAAAATTTGCCAAGTGCGAAAGTATAAGAAACACTGAAGCTAAAGCTGCACAAGGCAAGCCTTCTGATCCCGAAGCTGAGGGGGATACGGTTCTCTCATGGCAGAAGGAGGACGGCTCTTTCAGATTTGAACCTGACGGAAGACATATTTCTAAGGATGATTTCAGGGTGGCCAGGTCTTTCATTGATCCTATGGGCACCCACGGCGACACAGCCTTGTTTATGAACACCGTTCCCGCGGGCACTCTTCTTAGCGTATATGAAAAAACTTGCAACAGGAAATACCTTGACGGCGCTTTAAAAGCTCTTGATTTTTGTATGGATATGGACAGACCGGAGGGCGGCGACTATTGGGAGACTCCTCTTCACGCTCCGAACCTATTGGCGGCGGGGAACGCATTGGTTTGTTTTGAAAGAGCCTTCAGGATCACTGGGGAGAAGAAGTACAGAGAGAAAGCCAAACGCTTTTTAAGGTCGCTCCTCGCATTCACCCACATCCGTTCGCCTAAAAATATGAACCTTCTTTACTGCACCAAGCCCTGCCTTTGTTCCTCCGACTGGTATTTTGCCAACTGGGTCAGAGATTTCGTACAATGGGAGGTCCTCGAGAGCTTCAACACCGCCGCGTCATATGGAATACGATGGGAGGATATCGACCCCGAACTTGACTGGAACAGATTCGCCAAGGGGATCGTCTCCGGAGCTTTTACTTTCATGGCAGACACCGACGACAGGATTGACTGGAGGCCACACAATATCCCTGACACTCTTCCCAATTATTTTGCGGGTGAATACAACGGCTGCTTTGCGGACACGAGAAATTCTGTAACGGGTAACATTGGCGGCATGTTTATAGATCCGAGCGCCATTGCCAATGCGATCTACACTCTGAAGGACAGAGAGAACGGTAAGTGATATTTTATGAGCAAATTTAATTCCAGAAAGGCTCTTGCGAGGATTAAAGAACTCGATCTTGAGCTTGAAAACGTTATCAAAGAAAAAAGGGACACCACTCTATTCGACTATGTCAAATGGATCGGACGGTTTGGTTTTGACGAGATGCCTCTATGCGAAGCGGACATTCTTGTGCTTTGTGTCGTTTCGTATTTTGAGTTTTCAACGGTCATGGAGGGGCTTACTGAGATCAGGCTTAAAGATACCCTTGCCTACAGCCTCCTTGACAAGGTAAAACTTATGATCACCGGCGGCGATATGGGCAATACGAATATATACAGGTCTGCCTGTGAATCCAAACGCTTCGGAAATCTTCTCATTAAGAATTACGTCAATGATTATTCCGAGGACCCGCCGATACAGTTTTCAGCTCTTACGTTTTATTCCGATACCGGCTTCAATGTGATATGCTACCGCGGCACGGACAGCACCATTGCCGGTTGGAAGGAAAATTTCATGATATCCTTTATGAGGACTGAAGCTCAGGAACGTGCCGAAAACTACGCCAGGAAACTCATCGACGGCCAATCTGACTGGTATATTGCGGGACATTCCAAGGGAGGAAATCTTGCACTTTGCGCAGCGCTGAACCTTCCCCAGTGGCAGTTTGCTTTTGTAAAACATGTATTTCTGCTGGACGGTCCCGGCCTTTGCCCCGAGGTGATGGACGAAAAGGAGATCAAACGCATCGATCCGGTCACTACCCGTGTCATACCCGAATATGACGTCATCGGAAAGCTTTTCGAACCCAAGATAACCGACACCAAGATAATCAAGAGTTTCAGACGGGGCATCAACCAGCATTCTCTCGCATCGTGGCTTGTGGAGCACGGAAATCTTTCCACTGTGAAATCAAATTCGCCAGGTTCAAACATTTTAAACGAGATAGTCGACAGCTGGATAAAATCTGTTGACCTTGAGGGCCGCAAGAAGTTTGTCAATGAACTGTTTGACAGCATGAGCGTTGACGGCGTAACCGATCTTTCTTTGGTACACCCCGATTATTACGGCAACGTGGTCATAAAGCTCACTAAAAAAAGTAAAGACACCAAAAGGATCCTTGGCGAGATCCCTCGAAAGATATTCCTCGACGGAGTTTTTGATGATTTTGAGCAGAAAAAGTCGATATTTACCAAAAAACAGTTTGAGTTTCTGTTTGCGGGAGGACTTGCCCTCTTTGGACTGATAATGATACTCGCTTCACGTCTGCTTTATGAGATAACGTCAATATTCATAATTGCGGTGATCATTTCACTTCAGGCTTTTATACTTATACGCAGAATAATAATTGAAAAACACGTGGGAGAAACGGCCCGCCTCAGGATAATACTTCTCATCGGACTTGCCGGAATACTTGCCGTGCTGCTCCTTAAACCGACTGCTCTTTCGGTTTTCGGAAGTGTGATCTTCGGGCTTTTGTTTGCCGTATATTCATATACTTTGTTTGAGAGGATATCCCTTGCAAAGACCCGGTTCCTTAAGGTTTTTGCAATGGTCGATTTCTTCCTTTCGATAGGCTTCGCAGTCTCCTTCTTCATAATGCCCGAGAAGTACGTATTTATACTCGGAATAATTGCCGGGGCACATCTGATCGTTGAGGCGCTTTTCAGAACGATATATCTGATAGTTTATTATATCAAGGATAAGGCGCACGGGAAGGTTTATGAGAATTTGTAGAAGCGGTGCCGGACAAAGTAATAAGTAATAGTTCAAGGGAGTGCCGCTCAGGTAATAAGTAAAAGGTAATAGGTAATAGTTCAAGGGAGTGCCGCTTAAGTAATAAGTAATAGATAAAAAAGGAAATATGTACCGCTTCAGTCACGCTCTTCGTCAGCCAGGGGGTTGGATCGTACAGCCTCGGCAAGTCTGCCGCTGTTTACGTGTGTATAGATCTCGGTTGTAGATATGCTCTCGTGGCCCAGTATTTCCTGCAGCGATCTTATGTCCACGTTTCCGTACTGGTACATGAGGGTGGCCGCCGTGTGGCGCAGCTTGTGGGTGGAGTATTTGGTCGAATCGATCCCCGCCGCAAACAGATATTTTTTAACTGTGTACTGAACTGCCCGCCTTGAGATACGCTTCTTTCTTTCGGATAGGAAAAGTGCGTCAAAGTCCTCGTCTTTTTCGGAGAGCTTTGGCCTGACGCTTAGGTACTTCTGAATGGCTTTTTCGCAGGCGTTGTTAAGATAGATGGTCCTTTCCTTATCGCCTTTTCCTCTCACAACGATAGTATTGTCTTTAATGGCGGATATGTTGATCCCGCAAAGCTCCGAAAGACGCATGCCGCAGTTTAAAAACAGTGTCAGTATGCAGTAGTCCCGCTCTTCGTTTTCGCCTTCAACGCTTCCCAGCAGTTCTTTGCTTTCGTCCAGCTGAAGATATACCGGAAGCTTCTTAGTAAGCTTTGGCGATTCCAGGTCGATGGCAGGATTGGTGTCTATAACGTGTGCTTTTGAGTAAAGATATTTAAAAAATGACCTGAGCGATGCGACCTTTCTTGCTCTCGAGGTGGGCTTGAGTTTTCTTTCTTTGGAGAGAAAGTTGATATACTTGTAAAGATCCGCCAATGTGACCGACCGGATGAAATCATTGCCCAGGTCCGAGAGGTTATCAGCTCTTTTCAGCTTTGCAAAATAACCAAAGAAAGCAAGCAGGTCATACCTGTACTCGCGGACGGTGTTCTCTGATTTTCCCTTTATGCTTTCCATGTAGATAAGGAACTCCTCTGCATAGTAGGGAAGGGGAGTGTCGTAAGGGATTATTTCGCTTTGGTTTCTTTTTGCAGCCATAGGGAACCTGACCGATCTTGATTTTCACCTGACACGTGCCGGCAGCTGAATTATACTACTTATCGGCAAAGGCTTCAACAAATCTGACGAATGGCATTATTAATCCGGGCTTGACAAACACAATTTTTTTATTGAAACGAAAACGTACAAATGCTAAAATAAAAATTTGAAATTCCTATATTAAGGAGAACCTTAAATGGTAGAGACAAGAGATAACATAAGAAATATTGCGATAATAGCTCACGTTGACCACGGCAAGACCACACTGGTGGACGGCCTTTTGAGACAGAGCGGAACGTTCAGGACCAATGAGGTCGTTGCCGAAAGAGTTATGGACAGCAATGACATCGAACGCGAAAGAGGTATCACGATCCTTTCCAAAAACACATCCATTGAGTACAACGGCGTAACGATCAACATTGTAGACACCCCCGGACATGCGGATTTTGGCGGAGAAGTCGAAAGAGTTCTGGGACTTTGTGACGGTGTTCTTTTGCTGGTGGATGCTTTTGAAGGCGCTATGCCTCAGACAAGGTTTGTTCTAACCAAGGCATTGGCAATGAAGCTGAAGCCCATCGTTGTCGTGAACAAGATCGACCGCGACGGCGCAAGGCCTGTTGAAGTGCTTGACGAAGTGTTTGAGCTCTTTATGGACCTTGGCGCGGATGACGACCAGCTTGATTTCCCGGTTGTTTACGCATCGGCCAGGGAAGGCTATGCTTCTCTTACGCCGGACAAAGGCAGCAACAACGATCTTAAGCCGTTGTTTGACGCTATACTTAAGTATATCCCGGCCCCTGTGGTGGATGTTGACGCTCCCTTCAGAATGCTCATATCCAATGTGACAGGCGACGAATACGTGGGAAGAACCGGCGTTGCAAGGATCGACAGAGGAACCCTCCACAGCGGTGAATCCATAGCGATCTACACCAAAGGCAAGCACACAAGATACGGTAAGATCAATTACCTTTATAAATTCAAAGGCCTTAAAAAGGTCACTGTCGACGAGGCAGTTGCCGGCGATATCGTGGTGGTTGCGGGTCTTCCTGACATCAACATTGGCGATACTGTCTGCGTGCCGGATGCCATCGATCCCATAGAGTTTGTGAACATTGACGAGCCCACGCTTTCAATGAATTTCTCGGTAAACAACAGTCCTTTCGCGGGAAAAGAAGGCGAATACGTGACTTCAAGGCACGTGCGTGAGAGACTTTTCAGAGAGCTCGAAACCAATGTCAGCCTCCGCGTTGAAGATACGGACAGCCCCGATACGCTGAAGGTCTCCGGCAGAGGCGAGCTCCACCTTACAGTCCTCATCGAGAATATGAGAAGGGAAGGCTATGAATTCCAGGTATCCAGGCCCCGCGTTATATTCAAGGAAGTCAACGGCATGCTTTACGAGCCAATGGAGCGTCTTACCGTCGACGCGCCGGACGAATGCGTTGGCGTTGTTATTGAAAAAGTAGGTTTAAGAAAGGGCGAGATGCTTGACATGCACCCGGGTCTCGAGGGCTTTGTCAGGATAGAGTTCAGGATCCCGGCAAGAGGTCTCATCGGTTACAGAAATGAATTCCTTACCGACACCAAGGGCAACGGCATAATGAACACCATTTTCGACGGTTATGACGAATACAAGGGCGATATGACTACGAGAAACAGAGGCTCCATGATCGCCTGGGAGACCGGTGAATCTGTTGCTTACGGACTTTTCAATGCTCAGGAGCGCGGAAAGCTCTTCATAGGCCCCGGTGTGAAGGTTTACGAAGGGATGATCGTCGGCGAAAACGCAAGGCCCGATGACCTTGTAATAAACGTATGCAAGAAAAAGCACGTAACCAATATGCGCGCCGCCGGTTCCGACGAAGCTCTCAGGCTCACACCTCCTGTTACACTTTCGCTTGAGCAGTCGATAGAGTTTATTTCCGACGATGAGCTTATGGAGGTCACGCCAAAGTCCATCAGGCTGAGGAAGAAGATTCTTGATACTGAAATGAGGGCTAAGGCGGAGAGCAAGAAAAGAAAGTAAGAGTTAAAGGGAGTGCCGCTCAAAGTAATAAGTAAAAGGTAAGAGGTATTAGGTACATCGAGGGTCCAACGTCGACCACATTTCATCGAGGAGCGATTCTTCACGAAGTGAAGCCAAGTGACGAGATGCAAGGTGCGAGACGTGAGCGGTGCCGGACAAAGTAATAGGTAATAGGTAAAAGGTAATTAGATACAGGTTAAAGTTTTTTAAAAGTAAGTTTGCTATAATACATAAAAGGTGATATCAATTGAGCGGAAACGATTACGGAAAAGACGATAATAAACTGTCCGGCGTTCAGAAGTACGGGCGGAAGATGAGGGAAAGGGAACTGGAGCGTTCCTATACCTATTCTCCGTCGCGCAATAAAAATCCCGAGGCCGATAATCCCGCTTCCGAGGGTGATCCTGAGACTTTGCCGAAGAAGACCTATTCTCCCGGCACGCCAAGGCCCGTTAAGTTAAAACAACCGTCAAACCAGGCAAGACAGCAGCGCTTTGCTTTTGAGAAAAACAAGACCAGAAAAGAGAAGAAGAACAGCCGGTTTTCGACTCACGGCCGGGCGGCTATCATTGCCGTGTTCGTGATACTGTTTATCGTGCTCCTTGTATTTTCCGCGTTTCTTTCCTACACGTATCTCGTTGACCGCACGGAGAATCCTATCTACTTTGACGAGATAGATCTTGATCCTGAGACCACTGTAAAATTTAAGATCGAGAAGGGCGCCAGGACCAGTGAGATCGTAGAACAGCTGGAAGAGATGGAACTGATCAAAAACAGTTTCATTTTTAAGCTCCTGTCTAAATTTAACGGCTATGACTCGACGTACAAGTCAGGTGTGCATTATCTTTCAAAAGGACTTACCTACGATGAGATAATGACCATTCTAAGTTCTCCTCCCCTTGTAACCAATGTCACCTTCCCCGAGGGCTTTACAACGCTTCAGATGGCCGAGAGGCTTGAGGCAAACAACGTCTGCAAAGCTGCGGACTTTCTTAAAGCTATCAACTCTATAGACGTTTCCAGCTACAGCTTCCTGCCTCAGGAAAAGGGCGACAGGGATTATATCCTTGACGGATATCTTTTCCCGGATACCTATGAATTTGAAATAGATTCAAACCCCGAGACCGTTCTTTATAAGCTTCTGAACAGGTTTAACGACATCTTTAAGACCGAATATTTCGGACGATGCGAAAAGCTTGGTTTATCAGTTGATCAGGTCATCACAATTGCGTCTCTTGTGGAGAAGGAGGCCTATCTTGACAGTGAGCGGGATACCATCGCAAGAGTATACTACAACAGGCTTATAAGCGAAGATCTTAAGATGCTTCAGTGCGACGCTACAGTCCTTTACGCCATGAAGCGTCACAATATCACGGACACAAGGATCACCGCTCAGGATATTGAGCTTGACGATCCTTATAACACATACGTCTACGAAGGACTTCCGCCGGGACCCATCTGCAGTCCCAGTGAGAAGTCTATATTGGCAGTTATAACCATGGACAGCCACGATTATTATTATTATGTTCTCAAGAGCGACGGCTCAGGCCAGCATATCTTCTCGAGAACTCTCGAAGAGCATAAAGCGGCCGTTGAGTCCCAGAAACAGACCGGGGATTGATATTATGCAAGGTGATATCATTGGCGATTTTAATTCTATCGTGACCGAAGAAGGCTTCTCCGCAAGTCTCAGAGCATCCTGCGACAAATCCTCATATATACCGTCTCTCAGAGAAAATCACGCCGCCCTTTATAAAACTGTTCTTTATATGCAGCGGCCTTTTAAGATACTTGAGGCAGGCACTCTTTACGGATATTCGGCTGTTCTTGCGGCTGAGGTCCTGAAGGATATACACGCTGGTGGTTTCAGAATAGACACTGTTGAGATAGACCCCGGAAATGCCGAAATTGCTCGTAAAAACGTTGAGGCGGCCGGCTTTTCTTCTTGTGTCAGGGTGATCGAGGGTGACGCATGCGAAGTGTTTTCGTGTCTTGAGGGGCCCTATGATCTGATCTTTCTTGACTGCTCTAAATCCAGTTATAATTCAATATATGACGACGCCAAGCGCCTTCTTCGGAACGGTGGGCTCCTCATGGCCGACGATGTGTGCTATCACGGGAAGCTTGAGGAAAGCGAAAACGTGCCACACAAGCACAGGACCATTGTGTATAATCTGAGAGAGTTTCTTGAGAGAGTTTCTAAGGACGGCGACTTTGCCGCCTGCATCGATAAGATGGATGACGGTATGCTTCTGGCCGTTAAAAAAACAACAACTGTAAAGTGACACTGGATATATTATGAAGAAAATTGAACTTCTTGCCCCTGCAGGCAATTTTGAAAAACTGAAAACTGCTTTTCTCTACGGCGCCGATGCGGCATACCTTGGCGGTGATGCATTCGGCCTTCGCGCCAATGCAGGCAATTTTTCGGATGATGAGATCGTTTCAGCCGTGAAGCTTGCCGAGAGCCTGGGAAAAAAGGTATACGTCACCATGAATATTATCGCCAGGGACGGCGACATTGACAGTATGATGAAATATGCCGGTTTTCTTCAGAAGGCGGGGGTTCACGGGATAATCGTTGCGGACCTTGGCGTGTTTATGAAGCTGAGAAAGTACTATCCAAAGATGCCTCTTCACGTAAGTACCCAGGCGAATAATCTGAATTCCGAGACTGTGGATTTTTATATTTCAAACGGGGCTTCTCGGGTAAACCTTGCCAGAGAACTGTCACTCTCCGAGATCGGCGGAATCAACTGTAATCTGATCCTGCGCCACCCCGAACTTTCCGAAAGAGATGAACCTTACCTTGAGGCCTTTGTCCACGGGGCGATGTGCATGGCTTTTTCGGGAAGATGCATGCTCTCTGACTACCTTGCGGGCAGGTCTTCAAACCGGGGCGACTGCGCTCAGCCCTGCCGCTGGAGCTACGCAATAATGGAAGAAAAAAGGCCCGGCGAGTATTTCCCCGTTGAAGAGTCGGACCGCGGGACCTTTTTGTTTAACTCCAAGGACCTTTGCATGATAGAACATATTCCGGAGCTTGCTCAAAACGGCGTAGGAAGCCTTAAGATCGAAGGCAGGATGAAAAGTGAATTCTATACTGCCACTACCGTAAGAGCCTACAGAATCGCTTTAGATGCTTATATGGCCAATGATGGCAGGTACGGTAAAGACAAAGTCTTTATGGATGAGCTGATCTCAGAGATCCTCAGCTGCTCCCACCGCGAATATTACACCGGCTTTTATTTTGGCGGAAAGGGCGAGCAGATAAACTCATCTTCATCATACGTAAGGAACACCGACTTCCTGGGTATAGTGGAATCTTCCGAAAAATGCGTTGATGCAGGATCTTTTGACGTTACAGTGACCGTTAAAGGCCCGTTCAAGGAGGGTGAGAAACTGGAGGTCATATCTCCCGGATCGTCAAGTTTTACAAGCATAACTGTAAGTAATCTCCGTAACGGTGACGGTCTTCCTCTTTCTATCGCCAATGTGCCAATGATGAAGGTAAAGATCAATGCCACGGTCGATATTCCTGCAGGGAGCTTTATCAGGCGCAGGAAGAGCGCTGCGGAACAATAAATTTATCGGTAATTGTCTTTTCCGGTTTTTCGTAGAGCACATGAAAAAAGTACTTGACAGACTTGTTCTTATGCTTTATAATTGCGAAGCTGTTTTGAAACGGCCTGCTTGCGATCGTGGCGGAACTGGCAGACGCGCACGTTTGAGGGGCGTGTGGGAACACCCATACGAGTTCAAGTCTCGTCGATCGCACCAGTTATAAAAACCTCTTTTGTCCACCGGAACAAAAGGGGTTTTTATTATTGTGTGCCGTGCCCGGCACACAATAACAAAAGAACCGGCATCGACAAGGCGCCGGTTCATTTGCATGCTGCTATGGCAAATGTGATGTCAGTTATCAAAAGATGCCGTCAAGTGCTTTCTTGAGCTGCTTCATCTCGTCTTCCGAAAGGGTGATTCCTTTTCCCATACGGGAGTGATCCTCGTTCCAGGATCTGATATCATATTTTGCGGGGTTACCGTTCCATGAAATAAGATTGAGCTCTTTAGCCCATCCGCCTCTTGTGTCACTGTCGGTAAATACAGCAAGTGTCTCTACAATTTCATAAGTAATATCAGGCATATCGAACCTCCGTTTTAGTTGCGGTAATTTTATTATTTTGATCCGCCTTTATATTATATAAATATATAAAATATTTTGTCAAATGATTTTTATCGTGTTTTTAGGGACAGGTTGTAAACAAATTCGCATTGTGATATTATTGGCTTGTAAAATAAGAAACAGTCGTTTAAGCTTCTTTTAAGGTTTTCGCGTCAAAATTTTAAGGAATAATAATTCTCTCAGGGAAAAGACACTATGGAAACTAACGAAACGAATCAGCAGGACGGAACTTTGCCGCCGGAGGAGGACTTCCGGAATTTGTCAAGGGAGGAATGCCTTGAGATCCTTGGCCTTCCCGGAGATGCTGCCGATGATGCAATAAAGAAAAAATACGGCGCACTTCTTCGCCAATACAAACGACAGGTGGACGAATACGGCGAGACGTATGAGTCTCTTGCCTATTACAGAAGGATCACCGGAGCTTATGATAAGTTATTCGGGTATTCCCACGACTTTAATGACGACAACCCCACGTCATTCATTCCTTATAAGATAAGGCGCAAGTACGGAAAGTTCCTGACCTGGATCGAGCAGTACAGGCTTGCGGTTATGCTTGTTGTCGTGATCATCGTTCTCGCGGTGGTATTTATACTTCAGAATCTTGGTCCGAAGGCTGACCTTAAGCTCAAATTCGTAGGAGCCTACATTCAAAGTCTCAGCTCTGATCTTTCCGAGGAGATGAATGAAAGATCCGAATTCTTTAACAATGTCCAGATATCCTTCTTTACCGTTACCACCGAGACCTCGCTTCTCGACGCCAACGCAAGGACCAATGCGGAAGCCTTCCTCGGTCAGCTTATGGCCCCCGGACAGCTGGACGTTGTTCTTATCGACAAGGAGTCCTACGACACATGGGTGAAAGAATACGCATTTCTGCCCCTTGACGAGATTTACTCGGATTATTGTGATAAACACAGCGATTCATGGCTTCTTAACATTTATGAATATGAATCTGAGCCCGATGAAGACGGAAACGTGCTTGTCCCTCATGCGATCTACGGCATCGACGTTACTGATACGAAATTCTTTGAAGACACGGGGCTTGTTTGGCTTTTTGACGAAGAAAAAGGCCAGGAAAAGAGCATGATATTCTGCATTGCCAGAAGAAGCACCAATATCGAAAAATCGGCCGAATTTCTTTCGGAGCTTTTAAATTATAAAGGGGAATGATTTCCCAAGGACACATTGGCGACGCCAAATAACATACACTAAAAGGAGGCATTATGAGGATCCTACTGGTTGAAGACGAGAGATCGCTGTCCGACGCTCTTGTTAAGATTATGCAAAAGAATCATATTAACGTTGATGCGCAGTACGACGGCGAGAAAGGACTTGAGGCTGCCCAGAGCGGTATTTACGACGTCATCGTACTTGACATTATGCTGCCGAAGATGAGCGGTTTTAAAGTTCTCCAGACTATAAGAGCCGAGAAGAATTTCACACCCGTTATCCTTCTCACCGCAAAATCAAGTATTAAGGATAAAGTGACCGGCTTTGATCTTGGCGCGGACGACTACCTTACCAAGCCTTTCCAGGCCACGGAGCTTCTCATGAGGATCAAGGCTGTGTCAAGAAGAAAAGGCGAGCAGGAGACGTTTACTATATCATACGGTGATCTTGTGCTCAACACAAAGACCTGCATCCTTTCCTGCGAGAATCCGGAGAAGGGTACAAAAAAAGAGATCCAGCTCTCCGCCAAGGAATATCAGATGATGGAATACATCATGAAAAAAGAGGGCGAGATCATCTCCAAGGAAAATTTCATTGACAAGGTCTGGGGTTTTCTCTCCGATGCCGAGTACAACAGTGTGGAGGTCTACATCTCATTCCTCAGAAAGAAGCTGGCATTCCTTGAAAGCAAGATGGTCATAAAGGCCATAAGAAGCAGAGGTTATAAGCTTATTGACGAATCCCAGGCCCAGCAGCCTGATTGATAAGATAAAAAGACCGGTCAGAGGTGATTTAGGCTATGGTAGATAAATTAAGGAAAAGGCTTTCCTTTCTGATAGGTCTTGGCATGTCGCTGATAGTCGCTCTTGTTGGGCTGACTATCATTATCACGTATTATTCCCAAAGCATGGCTATCATCTATTCCGAGATGGCCAGCGAGTTTGCGAAGATCGACGATGAAACTCTTGCGGCTTTAATACCTGAGAATCTTCCTTCAACCGGCACCAGTGAGACTGAAGTAATCGCCAATGACTTTGACTTCGGTCAGGATATAGCTATCTTCGTGGCGGATTACAACAGGTCGAACAAGCAGTTCAAAGGCACTCTCAGATATCCCTATGTCTTATGCTTTCATGACACCGACAATGCGGACGTCTCCACCATGGTCACCTATGCGCTTTCGGTGGCCGACGGCAAGGACGAAAAAGGTCTGATGGGTTTTACTGTCTTTTCAAAGCATGAGTATTCCTCCGGGACCCTTGTTCTATTCAGCGGTGACGAGTATTTTATTGACAACATTAAAGTCGTTATCAGCACGACTGTCGCAATTTTCGTTCTCGGCCTCTTGTTCAGCTCCTGGCTCGGCAGGATACTATCCGGCTGGCTGGTAAAACCTATCGAGGATACTCTCGATAACCAGAGTACGTTTATAAGCGACGTTAGCCATGAACTTAAGACTCCGCTTGCTGTAATTACGTCGAATGCGGACGTGCTTGAAAGCGATATCGGCGAAAGCAAGTGGCTGACCAGCATTAAAAACGAATCTCTAAGGATGGCTGGCCTGATCTCAGAGCTCCTTGCGGCTTCAAGACTTGAGCGCGCGGATGACGCAAAGACGTTCGAGGAGGTGGACTTCTCCTCCATCGTAAATGAAACAGTTATGACCTTTGACGCAATGGCCTTTGAAAAAGGCGTATTGATAGACACCGATATAGCGGATAATATCAACGTCATCGGCTCACCGGAAAAGCTGAGAAGACTCATCGGCATACTTCTTGACAATGCCGTTAAATATGCCGGCGATCCGGGCTCCATAACCGTAAAGCTTTCGAAGGGCTTCGGCAACGTATACCTTTCCGTCAAAAACACAGGCAGCTATGTCGAAAAGGAAAACCGCAAAAAGATATTTGACAGATTCTATCGGGTGGACCAGTCAAGAGCGAGGGATGAGAATTTCGGCAGCTACGGTCTCGGTCTTTCAATAGCACGGTCGATCGTTGAGGAACACAACGGCAGCATAGTATGCCAGAGCGCCCACGCTGATCCCGACTTTACTATATTTAAAGTAACTCTTTGACATTTGTCATATTGTTTATAACTTACGCAAGTGGCCTTCCCGTATGAAACGGTGAAGGCTTTTTTAAAGATTGAAATATTTTTAAAGAAATCCAAAATTGTTGTTGACATTGGTTACGGTAGGTTGTATACTTCCGTTAGCACTCGGGATAATTGAGTGCTAACAGACTTGCAACGAAAGGATCCGCGGAAAATGGCTAAGAACGAAGAGCTTGACGCAAGAAAACTTATGATATTAAAAGCCATCATCGATGACTATATCGAAAGCTCCGAACCCGTAGGGTCAAGAACTGTTGCAAAAAAATACGACATGGGCCTAAGCTCCGCTACTATCAGGAACGAGATGGCAGATCTTGAAGAAATGGGTTACATCTCATCTCCCCATACTTCCGCCGGAAGAGTTCCGTCAGCTAAAGGCTACAGAACGTATGTTGATAAAATACTTGAGCCTGCAGCCAAGGATCCGGCGCTTGCAAACGAGATACTTACAAAGCTCGAGGACAAGATGTCGGAATACGGAAAGCTTATCAAAGCCTGCGCCGAGATCGCTTCTCAGCTTACAAATTACACCGCCATTGGCGTGACCCACGGAAATGCGAAAAACTCCGTAAAAGCTCTTCAGCTTGTACCGGTCGACGATAACAGTGCACTCGTTATAGTGGTTACCGATGATAATTCGGTAAAAAACAAGCTCGTATCTCTTGACCGTAAGATAGCTCCCGACGTTCTTATCGAGATGTCCGGCATCATCAACAGATATTTTTATGGTAAACCCGCAAGCTCGGTAACACTTATGACTCTGAACCGGATATCCGAAGAGGCCGGAATCGAAAGAAGCATACTCCTGCCTTTTGTTGATGCGATATTCGACTGTATCAAGGAGATCGGTAAGGATGAGATATATACCGAAGGCACATCACTTCTTTTGAGACATCCTGAGTTTGTCAGCGTGGAAAAAGCAAGAAACTTTATCGAGATGATACAGAATGAAGAGATGGTCGAAAAGATTGTCAATTCTTCGGAGGACTTGGGCAACGGTCTCACGATTTCCATAGGAACTGAAAACGGCGATGACGATATGAGCGATTACTCGGTGGTATCCGCCAAATTTGAGGTGGACGGCACCTGCATCGGAACCGTCAGTGTTGTCGGACCTACCAGAATGGATTATAAAAACGTGATCGCATCTCTTGAGTTCATGAAGAAGATGCTGGAAAAGAAATCCCGCGAAGGCGGTAAAAAGCTGATTCCGGAGCATTTCAAAGGCGACGACATTGGTCAGGATGTGTCCGGAGAATCGGCTGATAAGGACATAAAGCCATGAAAGGAGAATATTGATGGCAAAAGTCAAGATCGAAGGTTCCGGAAAGGAATCGGAAAAGGAAATAAAAGAAGAGCAGGTCGAGGAAACCGTTAAAACGGAAAACGACGGATCCGTCGCTCCCGAGATTATGGAAGACGAAATCGTGACCGAAGACGAGGTCAAAGAAGAAGAGACTCCCGAAGGATCTTCCGAAAAGGATGCGGAGACCGATGCTCAGAACAAGAAAAGTCAGAGCTTCTTTAACAAAAAGAGACAGAAGGAAAACTCAAAGCACGAGAAGGAACTGGAACAGAAGGTCGAAAAACTCACTCAGGACATTTCCGATGAGAAGACAAGATATTTAAGGCTCCTGGCGGATTTTGAAAACTATAAAAAGAGAACCGCAAAAGAGACTGAGACAAGATATCTTGATTCTAAAGCTGACACACTAAAAAAGATACTCCCTGTGGTGGATGCGTACGAAAGAGCGCTTAAAACAGAAGTACCCGAAGATGCTAAACAGTATACCGCAGGTTTTGAGATGATATATGACATACTAAAGAAGATCCTTGCCGACAATGGCGTTGAAGAGATAAAGGCCCTTGGCGAGGAATTCGATCCGGGTCTTCACAATGCGGTGATGCACGTTGACGACGATCAGGCGGGACAGAACGTCATTGTGGAAGTATTTGAAAAAGGATACAGGATGGGCGACAGGATACTGAGATACAGTATCGTTAAGGTCGCAAATTAAAAATATAAAACAAGATTTCTAAGGAGGAAATTAAAATGGCAAAAGTTATAGGAATTGATTTGGGAACCACAAACTCTTGTGTATCAGTTCTTGAGGGAACTGATCCCGTTGTTATACCAAACGCTGAAGGCGCAAGGACCACACCGTCCGTCGTCGCTTTCACAAAACCAAGCGGTGATAAGGCATCCGAGCGTCTCGTAGGAAGCATCGCGAAACACCAGGCTGTTACAAACCCTGAGAGAACCATCATCTCCATAAAGAGAGATATGGGCTCCGACAGAAAGATACTCATTGACGGTAAAAAGTATACTCCGCCTGAGATCTCAGCTATGATACTTCAGAAGCTTAAGGCTGATGCAGAGGCATTTCTTGGCGAGACAGTCTCTCAGGTAGTTATCACAGTGCCTGCTTACTTCAGTGATTCGCAGCGTCAGGCTACCAAGGACGCAGGAAGGATCGCAGGTCTTGAGGTCCTCAGAATCATCAACGAGCCTACTGCTGCGGCTCTTGCGTACGGTCTCGATAAAGAGTCCAGCCAGAAGATAATGATATTCGACCTCGGCGGCGGAACGTTTGATGTCTCTATTCTCGAGATCGGCGACGGTGTATTCGAAGTGCTTGCTACCAACGGTAACAACAGACTGGGCGGCGATGACTTCGATAAGAAGATCATTGACTGGCTTGTATCTGATTTCAAGCGTGAGAACGGCATCGATCTTACCAACGACAGAATGGCTATGCAGAGGCTCCGTGAAGAGGCCGAGAAGGCTAAGATCGCTCTCTCCAGCGTGACTTCTACTAACATCAATATCCCTTACATTACGGCGGATTCCACAGGCCCGAAGCACCTTAACGCCACGCTCACAAGAGCAAAATTTGACGAGATGACTGCAGACCTGGTCGAAAAGACCATGGGTCCCACCCGCCAGGCTATGAAGGATGCAAAGCTTTCAACCAGCGATATCAGTAAGATAATCCTCGTTGGCGGTTCCTCCAGGATCCCGGCTGTTCAGGAAGCTGTTAAGAAATACCTTGGCAAGGAGCCTTTCAAGGGCATCAACCCCGATGAGTGCGTTGCCATTGGCGCTGCCATCCAGGCAGGGGTTCTCACCGGTGAAGTCAAGAACCTGGTACTTCTCGACGTAACGCCTCTGTCCCTCGGTATTGAGACCATGGGCGGTGTGT
Source organism: Clostridia bacterium (assembly GCA_017444825.1). Taxonomy (GTDB): domain Bacteria; phylum Bacillota; class Clostridia; order UBA1212; family UBA1212; genus UBA1212. The sequence continues at coordinate 64,468 of JAFSVU010000026.1, read as the reverse complement.
TCACAAAGATCATCGAGAGAAACACCACCATTCCTACCAAGAAGAGTCAGATATTCTCTACCGCTGCCGACAACCAGACAGCTGTTGACATCCACGTACTCCAGGGCGAGCGTGAGATGGCAGCTTACAACAAGACCCTCGGAAACTTCCAGCTCTCGGGAATCCTTCCTGCAAGAAGAGGCGTTCCTCAGATCGAAGTTACGTTTGATATTGACGCCAATGGCATCGTAAACGTAAACGCAAAAGACCTGGGTACCGGCAAGGAGCAGAAGATAACCATCACCTCCTCCAGCAATCTCTCCGAGGAGGATATTCAGAAGGCTGTAAAAGAGGCTGAGCAGTTCGCTGAGCAGGACAAGAAGCAGAAAGAGGCTGTTGATACCAAAAACAACGCCGAAGCGGTCGTATACCAGACAGAGAAGCTTCTCTCCGAAAGCGGCGACAAACTGGATGAAGCCGACAAAAACGACATCAATGCTGCTCTCGAGAAGGTCAAGTCCGCCATTGCATCCAACAATACGGATGACATGAAGACGACCACTGAGGAACTCAACCAGGTGTTCTATAAGATCTCAGAAAAGATCTACAAACAGAACGGCGGCGATCAGGGACAAGGCGGAAACCCCGGAGATGACACCGTAGTAAACGATAACTGAGTATAATTTAAAGATCCCGGCGGGGACGACAATGTTAATGCATCGTCTTCGCCGGGAGAAAGTATATTTACAATGGATAAAAGAGATTATTATGAAGTGATGGGTCTTTCAAAGGACGCCACCGCTGACGATATTAAAAAGGCATACAGGCAGCTTGCCAAGAAATACCACCCCGATCTTCATCCCGGTGATAAGGAGTGTGAAGAGAAATTTAAAGAGCTCAACGAAGCTAATGAGATCCTTTCGGACCCTGATAAGAGGGCGAAATATGACCAATTCGGCCATGCCGCATTTGATCCGTCCTCCGGTGCCGGTGCCGGTGGCGGTGCTTCGGGCTTTGAGGGATTCAGCGGCGGTTTCGGCGGCTTTGACGACATAATCGGCTCTATTTTCAGCGGATTTGGTTTTGGCGGCGGTTCCGGAAGTCAAAGACGAAATGCTTCAATGAAGGGCGAGGACATAAGGCTTTATGTTGACCTCACTCTTGAGGAAGCAGCTTTTGGCTGTCATAAGGATATTAACGTGACAAAGACGCTGCCTTGCGACCAGTGCGCGGGTACAGGCTCCAAATCAAAGACCAAGGCAAAGTGTGCGAACTGCGGAGGTACCGGTTATCAGCGAAGAGTCACCAATTCTTTCCTCGGTCAAATGGTAAGGGAAGTGCCCTGCGACAACTGCGGCGGTAAAGGCTTTACGATCACGGATCCCTGTGGAGCGTGCTCGGGCCGCGGTATTGTACGTAAGACTGTAAAAGTCAGCGCCGATTTCCCGAAGGGCATCAATGAAGGCCAGTCTCTCAAAAAATCCGGTCAGGGCAATGTGGGCATAAACGGAGGTCAGAACGGAGACCTGTATCTCTCTGTAAGGATCAAGCCAAACAGCCAGTTTACCAGGAAAGATTTCGATATCTATCAGACTATATATCTTACTTATCCTCAGCTCGTTCTGGGAACGGTTGTTAAGGTTGCAGGCCTCGATCAGATGTTTGACGTTAAGATTCCCGAAGGAACCCCCAGCGGAAAAGAATTCAGAATCGCAGGAAGAGGCGTTCCGGTGCTCAATTCCAAGAACCAGAGAGGCGATATGTACGTCACCGTTCAGGTTGTGATACCTTCAAAGCTGAACGATTCTCAAAAAGCTATCCTTAGAGAATTCGATGACGCCACAGACAGGATACTCTCAACAGACAAACAGGCGGACCCGAAAAAAGGCTTCTTCGGTAAATTTAAGAAATAAACCGGATATTAAATATGCAAAAACAAAACCGGCAGCTTCCATAACGGATCACTGCCGGTTTTAATTTTATTTGTTAAAAAATGATTATTTGGTCGTTATGAGCGCCTCGTCCCAGCCTTCGGGAGTATCAAGGCCCATAAGAGCCGTAACCGTTGCTGCTATGTCGGAAAGTCCGAAACGGAGCTTACCGTCTTCATTTCTGAAGGGTTTTAATTCATATTTGGAAGCGTTTTCGGTATTGTCGTAGAAAATACAGGGCACCGGGTTTAAAGTGTGGGAAGTTTTTGCCTTGGCGCTTCCGTCCGCATTTCTTGAGATCTTTCCTTTTTTGATCTCGTACATTTCGTCGGCATTGCCGTGGTCTGCTGTGATGATAGCCATACCGCCAAGCTTATCGATGACGGGAAGGAGTCTTCCGAGGCAGAGGTCAACTGTCTCAACTGCGATCTCAGCGGCCTGGAATATGCCTGTGTGTCCCACCATATCTCCGTTGGCGAAGTTAACTCTTACGTAGTCGTATTTGCCGGTCTCGAGCTCTTTTATAAGTGCATCGGTAACTTCTGCGGCCTTCATCCAGGGGCGCTGCTCGAAAGGCACCACATCCGAAGGAACCTCGATATAAGTCTCCAGCTTATCGTTGAATTTTCCGTTCCTGTTTCCGTTCCAGAAATATGTCACGTGGCCGTATTTCTGAGTTTCGGCGATCGCAAGCTGCATCTTTCCCCGGTTTGCCAGATACTCGCCCATGGTGTTTCTGATGGAGGGCGGATCCACAAGGAATCTGGAGGGGATGTGAAGGTCACCGTCATACTGCAGCATGCCTGCATAACATACCTTCGGCTTTTCCTCTCTTGCTATAGTGTCAAGATCCGGGTTTTCAAAAGCTCTGCTTATTTCCTGGGCTCTGTCGCCTCTGAAATTATAGAATATTACGCTGTCCCCGTCTTTGATCTTTCCCACAGGCTTACCGTCTTTTGCTATAACGAATGCGGGAAGATCCTGATCGATAACGTGGAATTCGTCTCTGTAGGTTTTGATCGCTTCTTCGGCTGTGGAAAACTGTCTGCCTTTTCCTTCCACGTGGGTAGCCCAGCCCTGTTCGACCATCTTCCAGTTTGCTTCGTATCTGTCCATTGTGATAGCCATTCTTCCGCCGCCGCTGGCGATGCATACGTCGAAATCATCGGACCTCAGCTCAGTGAGGAAGTCTTCAAAAGGAAGCACGTATTCAAGAGCGGATGTCTCACCCACGTCTCTTCCGTCCAGCAGAATGTGGATCCTGACCTTCTTAACACCCTCGGCTTTAGCCTCCTTTATCATGGCTTTGAGATGGTTGATGTGGGAGTGGACGTTTCCGTCGGAAAAAAGACCAAGAAAATGAAGAACGGATGAATTCTTTTGAACGTTTTCAATGATCTCTCTCCAGCTTTTGGCTTTGTACATATCGCCTGATTCGATGGATTCGTTTACAAGCTTAGCGCCCTGGGAATAGACCTTTCCTGCGCCAATGGCATTGTGACCAACTTCTGAGTTCCCCATGTCCTCGTCTGAGGGGAGTCCCACAGCAGTTCCGTGGGCCTTAAGAAGCATGTTCGGATAAGTTTTGAGGAGTCTGTCGAGCACCGGCTTGTTGGCTGACATCACCGCGTTTCCTTCCGGGTTTTCACTGACGCCAACGCCGTCCATGACAATAGTTACTACCGGTCCTTTATAGTTCATTACATATTCTCCTTATATAATTTATTAAACGGGACAGATGTCCCGGGGTATTTTACATCCTTTAAAGGTGGGTTTCAAGTATCAAAGAGATTGAACAAGCCTGCCAAAGATTGTATAATAAACTGTCGATTTTAACGGAAGGAGCATGAATGTGGATAATCTCAGAAGAGCAGTTGTAGTAATATCCATTATCGTTCTCATTGGCGCGGGCGTCATTGGATTTTTGTTTGCACTTGATAATATCGTAAACGAAAAACAGGACTCCGTGATCGATCTTAATCCCACAGACGAGAAATATGATCCTTCGAATTCGCATCAGGAAGGCGGTTCCAAAACAGAAAAGTCTGACGTTTCGACTACGCTTTTTATCATGACGGACAGTACCGGTAAAAATGCGGAGCTTGCGTTTACCGCAACCGTTGATTACGCAAATTACAATATCAATCTCATATTCTATCCTGTGGACGTCTCTGTATCCTCCAAGATCGGGGATCAGGGCTGGGAACTTGCTTCCATTGCCGAGTTTTATTCCAGATACGGTATCGAAAAGACGGGCTCGGTGGTTTCCGGAATTCTATCCATCCCGGTATCCGGAGCAGTCTCGTTTACAAGCGATGCCGCAGCGGATCTGATAGACAGCTTCACAAAGGGCGCGGGAGTTTCATATTTTCCTCCCTGTAAGATTAATGCCAAAACTCCTGACGGCACGTCCGTATCGATCTCCAAAAGCAAGGCTTCATTTAACGGGACAAACGCTGTTAAACTTGTCACTTTCTACAGAACGGACGACAATATTTACGACGCCGACATGGTAAAGTTCTACGACGGCACCAGAGTTCCCCAGAACAAGGTCGCTGCCACGTTTATCGACTCCTTCGTTACTCAAAGGCTTATCGGAGAGATAGATTCATATTACAAGGACTCCTACGTACAGTTCTTTAAGACATTCCTGAGCAAATGCAAGGGAAGTCCCGGTTCCTCATTCCCCGAGAAGCTCGCGGCTTCGGAGAAGAATTTTGATCTGACTTCTGTCAATGCATACGTTGTGAAGTCTGTACTTGATCCAACAGCGACCATGTACGTTTTCGGAGGCAGTGACGGAGGACTTATAAAGGTCGACGCTGAAAGCGGTTCCATTAATGAATCGTTTATGTCCAGCAAGGTGGATGCCTATAAGAAGCTCCTGGCATCTTTCTATTGACGCAGGTATAATGCAAAAGAAAGATTCATATAACAACGACAGTATCAAATCTCTAAAAGGCGCAGAAAGGGTCAGGTTCAGCCCTGCGTCTATCCTGGGGTCGGACGGCCTTGAGGGTTGCTCTCACACTCTCGTTGAGATATTGGCGAATTCCATTGACGAAGCAAGAGAAGGCTTTGGCGACGTCATTGAAGTCACAAGATACAAAGACAAGTCCATACGTGTAAAAGATCACGGCCGCGGCTGTCCCCTTGATTATAACGAGGCCGAGGGGCGGTACAACTGGGAGTTAGTGTACTGCGAGCTCTATGCCGGCGGTAAATACGATAACAACACAAATCCCGAAAATTACGAATATTCCCTGGGCCTTAACGGTCTCGGCTGCTGCGCCACCCAGTATTCCTCCGAGTTTATGGATGTGGAGGTCCTCCGCGGCGGTTTTAGATACACTCTCCACTTTGAGAGAGGAGAAAACATCGGCGGTCTTAAGAAGGAGCCTTATAGCGGCAAAGAGACCGGCACAGATCAGCGCTGGCTTCCCGACCTTGAGGTTTTTAACGATATAAACATCCCTCTCGATTTTTATATATCGTTGTTGAGGCGCCAGGCGGTCGTAAATTCCGGTGTGACCTTCAAGCTCTATGACGAGGAATCTGACGAGAATTATACGTTCTATTATGAGAACGGTATTGTCGATTATATGAAGGAGATCGTTGGCGATAACGCTTTTACCCAGGTGAGCCGCTATTCCGCAAACACTCAAGGCCGTGACAGAGCTGACTCTCCCGAGTACAAGCTTAAGATGGAATTTGCGTTTTGCTTCAGCAACAGCGTGAATGCCCTGGAATACTACCATAATTCCAGTTTCCTTGAGAACGGCGGTGCTCCCGATAAAGCTGTAAAAAGCGCGTTTGTCTCAGAGATCGATAAGATAATCAAGTCTTCAAACAAATATACCAGAAACGAGCAGAAGATCACATTCCAGGATATCCAGGACTGCCTCGTCTGCATAACCAATACCGCGTCCACAAAAACAAGCTACCAGCACCAGACAAAAAAGGCAATAACCAATCCTTTCATTCAGTCTGCCATGACCGAATTCATCAGAAACTCTCTGGAGGTCTTCTTCATCGAGAACAGGCAGGCCGCTGAAGCTGTGGCAAACCAGATACTAATTAATAAACGCAGCCGTGAGTCTGCCGAAAAGGAGCGTCAGAATACCAAAAGACAGCTTCAGAGCAATACCGATATCGCAACGAGGGTAAAGAAGTTTATTGACTGCGACAGCAAGGACGTCACCCTTAGGGAACTCTATATCGTTGAAGGCGATTCGGCATTGGGGTCCGTAAAGCTTGGCCGTGATTCCACTTTTCAGGCAATAATGCCACTTCGCGGAAAGATCTTAAATTGCCTCAAGTGGAGCATCGATAAAGTATTTGCCAATGACGTCATCATGGATCTCATCAAAGTCCTGGGTTGCGGTATCGAGCTTGAAACAAGAAAGAATAAAAAGACATCCCTCTTTGACCTTAGTGCGCTCCGCTGGAGCAAGGTCATCATATGCACCGATGCGGATTATGACGGATACCAGATCAGAACATTGGTGCTTACCATGTTCTACAGACTTTGCCCCACACTGATAAAAGAGGGCAAGGTCTTTATAGCCGAGTCTCCGCTGTTTGAGATAAAAACCGGCGGCAAATCCTATTTTGCATTTAACGAACAGGAAAAGGGAAAGATATTATCCGAGATCCACGGAAAGTACACCATATCACGGTCGAAGGGCCTTGGCGAGAATGAGCCGGATATGATGTGGGAGACCACCATGAATCCTTTGACAAGGCGTCTCATTAAGGTCATGCCTGAGGATGCTGAAAAAACTGCATATTATTTCGACGTACTTCTCGGCAACGAGGATCAGGCCCGCAAGGACTATATTGAAGAATACGGCCATCTATATATGGATGAGCTTGACGTGATGTAAAGGGGGCGGTTTTTTGGCTAAGAAAAAGATCGGTTCAAAAGAACCGGGCCTCTTTGGCGATATTTCAAGGGAACGCTTTACCGAACAGAGCATCAGCGATACACTTATCAGCAATTACATGCCCTACGCCATGAGCGTTATAGTTTCCCGCGCCATCCCGGAGATCGACGGCTTCAAACCTTCCCAGCGGAAGATCCTTTACACCATGTATAAGATGGGGCTTATAAACGGGCCTCTGACCAAATCCGCCAACGTGGTAGGGGCCACGATGCAGCTTAATCCCCACAGCAATGATTCCATCTATGAGACGATAGTCAGGATGACGAGAGGTAACGAGACATTCCTCCATCCTTTCATCGATTCGAAGGGAAACATGGGTAAGCACTATTCCAAAGACTCCTTTGCCGCGCCAAGGTACACCGAGGTCAAGCTTACAAAGCTTGCCAGGGAGCTGTTCTCCGAGATCGACAAAGAGACTGTGGACTTTGTTGACAATTACGACGTAACCATGAAGGAGCCCATGCTTCTTCCGGTGACTTTTCCTTCGATACTTGTGAATCCAAACAAAGGCATTGCCGTCGCAATGTCTACAAACATATGCATGTTTAATCTAAGGGAGATCGTGGACGCCACCTGCGCGTTTATCGACGACAACATGTGCGACCTTAAAAAGTACATAAAAGCCCCGGATTTTTCCACAGGCGGAACACTTCTTTACAATGAGAAGGTAATGGACGATATTATTGAGAACGGAAGAGGCTCGCTGAGGGTCCGTTCCAAATACACGTACGATAAACAGTCCTCATCCATTGAGATCACTGAGATACCTTACACAACCACCACCGACCAGATACTGGGCGAGATAGCAAACCTCATCAAGCTCGGTAAATTCAAGGAGATCACGGACCTTAGGGACAGCACCGACAAAGACGGACTTAAGCTCACGATCGAGATCAAAAAGTCAGCGGATCCCGAACGTCTTATGAATCAACTGTTTAAGACCACCAGCCTCGAGGACACCTTTCCGGCAAACTTTAACCTGCTAATAAACGGGCAGCCGAGGGTCCTTGGCGTGAGGGGCATCCTTGGCGAGTGGATAGTGTTCAGGACAACTTGCGTGAAGAGGCGGCTTATATATGATATTTCTGAAAAAGAGGAACGGCTCCACCTCCTCACCGGTCTTGAAAAGATACTCCTTGACATCGACAAGGCCATAGCGATCATAAGGCACACAGACCGTGATGCGGACGTTATTCCGAATCTTTGCGACGGGTTTGATATCGACTACGTTCAGGCAGAGTTCATTGCCGAGATCAAGCTGAGAAATATCAACAAGGAATACATTTTGAACAAGATCGAAGAGAAAGAAAAGCTGGAAAAGGAAATAAACGAACTGACCGAAATTCTTGTCTCGCCAAAGAAGATCAACGATAACATCAAGGCTCAGCTTCGGGATATCGCCGATAAATACGGTATCGAAAGGAAAACGGCCATCGTTAACGAAGACGAGGTGGACTCCGCCGAACCTGAGGAGACAGTGGATGACTACAGTCTGAAGGTATTTCTCACCAGGGAAGGGTACTTCAAAAAGATCCCGACCCAGGCTCTTCGCACGTCACCGGAGCAGAAGCTTAAGGAAAACGACGAGATCATAAAGACCCGGGAGTGGCACAACGACTCTGAGATCGTGTTCATTTCAGACAGGCAGACTGTTTATAAGCTGCGTCTTTATGAGATTCCCGAAACCAAAGCGTCCCTCATGGGCGAATATCTTGCTAACCTTCTTGACCTTCAGGAAGACGAGCACATAGTGACCTTTATTTTGAAAGACAACTATAAAGGCTTCATCGTTTATCTTTTTGAAAACGCCAAGGCGGTTAAGATCCCATATGAAGCTTACGAAACCAAGGGCTACCGCAGAAAGCTTAAAAATGCCTACTCCGATGCTTCGCCTCTTGCGGGATGTCTGTTCCTCGAAAAAGATCGCGAGATAATTGTGGGAACAGATGCCGGAAAATATACCAGATTCAATTCGTCACTGCTTCAGCCTAAACCCACAAAAACAAATCAGGGCGTGCAGGTGATAAAACTGAAACAAGGCCAAAAGGCAGTGACACTTTCCGTCCCTGAAGATATGGGAGCCGGGCTGAAAGGTCTCCCCTTCGAAAAGTGTCTTTTAAAGTGAACGGGCTTAATAACAATTAAAACAACAAGGATGTTATCATGAAATTTGATTACGTATGCGACTGTCATAATGACTCGATCTTAAGGATCGCCGACGGCGAGTATGATTCGCTCATATCTACCTACAACATGTCTCAAAAGCACAGGTTTCTGCAGATATTTGCAATATTTAACGAAAACGGCAGCGGATATACAAGAGAATCTATGGCCGGAAACCTTGGCGTTGAAAGGTCGGATCTTTACGGAGCAGTTCTTAAGCTTATGGATATTTTCAATGATCCCTCAAAAAGCGGCAGTTTTGACAGATGCTTCGGGTTTAGAGATATTTGCAATTCCGCAAAAATCGGGAATAACATCGGAATGCTTGGCCTTGAGGGCGCCGGCATGATAGACAGTATAGAAAAGCTTCATGAGATCTACGGCAGGGGAGTGAGATTCATAACTCTTACCTGGAACCCTTCAAACTGCATTGCTTCAGGCTGCTCGGCGACGGGGACATCTTACGACACCGGTCTCACATCTTACGGAAAACAGTTTGTCAAAGAATGCGGAAGGCTTGGAATCGCTGTGGATCTATCACACGCTTCGCAAAAAACTATGCGTGACGTGCTGGAACAGAGTGACTGTGCCGTCCTTGCGACCCACAGCAATTTCTACAGCGTTTGCCCCCACGTGAGAAATCTACCCGATGACGTGGCTGAGGAAATAGTAAGGCGTGGAGGTTTTATCGGCCTTAACACCTATCTTCCTTTTGTAAGAGAAGGTGTTGATTACGATAATTATGAGCCCGGCTTTCTATTTGATCACATTGATCATGCACTGGAGAGAGGATGGCACAGAAATTTGGGCTTTGGTTTTGATATAGACGGCATAGACGGGTATGCTCTTGGAATAACACTTGACTTGAGCGTACACGATCAGTATCTTGAGCTACTGGAGCACTCCGTGAAATATGACGGGAGTCTGATTTACGGTCTCAGGTGCGGTAATTTCATGGACTTTCTTGAACGATCTTTTTGAGGAAATGACAGATGTTCAGATTGATCAGATACGTAAAAGGATATAGAGTCGGCGCCGTGCTGGGGCCTCTACTCAAGCTTCTTGAAGCTTTGATGGAGACCTTTGTGCCTTTTATTATGTCTGACATAATCGACGTAGGCATTAACCGGGGTGATACGGCCTATGTTTTAAAACGGGGACTCTTACTCGTGTTTATAGCCGTGCTTGGTTGGATCTTTTCTCTTTCTGCTCAGTATTTCAACGCAAGAGCATCAATGGGCTTCGGCCTGAACCTCAGAACAGCTCTTTTTGACAAGATACTTTCCATGGATATGGAGACCGTGGACAGATTTACCATTCCTTCGCTTATAACAAGGACCACAACCGACGTTGTGAGAACGCAGACAGGCCTTAACATGTTCCTGAGGCTCATTCTCAGAAATCCCTTCATAGTCCTCGGCGCCATCATTATGAGCGGCATCATAAATATAAGGGTCATGTTAATTTACATCATACTCGTGCCTCTCATCTCCGTCGGATTTTATCTAACCATAAAATTCGCAAGACCTTTCTACGACAGGATCCAGAGGGGGATAGACAGGCTGACTGCTTTTTGCAGGGAGAATATCATTGGCGTAAGATCCGTAAGAGCCTTCGGAATGCAGGAAGAGGAACGCAAGAACTTTGAGGAGAGGACGGATGATCTTTTCGAGAACCAGGTAAAGGCTGACCGGATCGCTGCATTAAACACGCCGATAAACACTCTTATGGTCAACGGATGCGTCATACTGGTGCTTCTCATCGGTTCGTCCTTCGTCAACGGCGGCGCCATACTAAACGGCAGCATCATCGCCCTTGTGAATTACCTGTTCCAGATACTCCTTGCTGTTGAGAGGACCGCAAGCCTCGTAGATTCCTTTAACAAAGCCAATGTGTCCTCCGGGCGGATCAAAGAGGTCCTGGACTATAAAAAGGAGGATTCGAAAGACGTCGGGGATACCGTCCTTAAAGTAGTATCGAAGGATCCTGATGCACCTTATATCAGGTTTCAAAACGTTTCATTTTCCTACGACCGTAACGGGGCCTATTCTCTTTCGGATATATCATTCACCCTTGAAAAAGGCGAGACTCTCGGTATCATCGGCGGTACCGGCAGCGGCAAATCGACTCTTGTCAATCTTCTTCAAGGCATTTACCCCGTTGCTGAAGGCGGCATCTATATAGAAGGTGTGAACGTAAACGATCTTGACGTAAAGGAACTCAGAAAATATTTTTCTGTTGTTCAGCAAAAACCAATGCTCTTTGCAGGAACAATAAAAGACAATATCAGGTTCGGAAACCCGGACGCCACCGGTGAGGAGATAGAAAAAGCTGTTGCGGCCGCCTCGGCTGACGAATTCGTTTACAAAAAAGAGGGCGGTCTTGACTATAAGATCGAGTACGGCGGTAGAAACATTTCCGGCGGACAAAAGCAGAGGCTTGCCATGGCAAGAGCTTTTGTGAGGCATGCGGACATATTGGTGCTTGATGATTCTACAAGTGCCCTGGACTATGTGACAGAGTCTAAGATAAGAAAATATGTGATCTCAGGCGAAACCATGGCATCCACTAAAGTTATCGTTTCACAGCGTATATCGGCTGTTATGCAGTGCGACAAGATCATTGTGCTGGAGGACGGACTGCTGAAGGGCTTCGGAAAACACGGAGAGCTGCTTGATTCCTGCGATATTTATAAAGAGATCTACCTTTCCCAGACAGGCGATCTTAAGGAGGCGGAAACATGAAAAATAAAAATTCCGGCTCTGATAAAACGATCAAAAAACTTCTCGGCCTGTTAAGAGGAGATGTCTGGAAGATCATTCTTGCACTTGTTTTCTCCGGTGCTGCCATCATGCTTTCTCTTTACGTCAATGTGATGATCGGCAATGCCGTGGACTGCATGCTGGGAAAAGACAACGTTGACATGGATGGAGTGAGGCAGTGCTGCTATGTGATCGCAGGCTGCGTGGCGGTCTCAGCGGTATTAAACTACTTTGTCAAGCTGATGCTTGACAGGGTGGCTTTTAAAACAGTAAAGAGCCTCAGAAACAGTCTGTTTGCGAAGCTTCAGAAAGTTCCTGTGTCATATATCGACAGAAACAGGCCCGGCGACATGATCGCAAGGCTTATAAACGACATTGATCAGGTCTCGGACGGTCTGATACTCAGTTTTGCTCAGCTGTTCTCGGGAGTGGTCACGATTGCGGGCACGCTTATCTTCATGTTCATCCTGGACTATAAGATCACTCTAATTGTTCTGTTTGCTTCGCCTATTACTCTTCTGGTCGCGAATTTCATTGCCCGCAGCATACACAAGTATTTCACCAGACAGGCGGAGATAAACGGCGATCTTTCCGCTGTGGCAGATGAGGCCATCGCCGGGATAACGGTCCTTAAGTCCTTCTCATTTGAAGAGGTCTACAGACAAAAGCTTGCAGAGAAGGGCGAAAAGCTTCGCAAGGCATCGAACAAAGCTGTTTTCTTCTCCTCTACCGTATATCCCACCACCAGGCTTATCAACGGCATCATATATGCCTCCGTCGGTGTTGCAGGAGCTGTCACTGTTATAAAGAACGGTAACCTGCCGGGAGGTCTTACCATTGGTCTTCTCTCAAGCTTTCTTGCCTATGCGTCGAAATTCACCATGCCGTTTAACGAGATATCAGGTGTGCTTGCAGAGTTCCAGGGAGCACTTGCCGGCGCGGGAAGAGTATTCGAAGTTATCGATGAAAAGGACGAGGAGGAACTTCCGGGCAGTGACGATAACTACGTTTCAAACGGAAACGTTAGGATCGAAAATGTAAGCTTCAGTTATCTACCGGAAGTTCCTCTCATCCGTGACTTCTCTCTTGACGTTAAGGAAGGCATGAGGGTCGCAATTGTCGGACCCACAGGCTGCGGCAAGACTACTTTCATAAACCTTCTGATGCGTTTTTACGACGTAAACGACGGACATATATACATGGACGGAAATGATAATAAGACCGTTACAAGAGCTTCTCTTCGCAAGAACTTCGGTATGGTCCTTCAGGAGACATGGCTGAGATCCGGTACCGTCAGGGATAATATCGCCATCGGAAAGCCTGACGCTTCGGATGAGGAGATAATTGCGGCGGCAAAGCTCGCCCACGCGGATTCCTTTATTAGAAAGCTTGAACATGGATACGATACTGTGGTTTCAGACGATCTTGCGAAGCTTTCTTACGGTCAGAAACAGCTGATATGTATTGCAAGGCTTATGCTCGCCAAACCTCCGATGCTTATCCTTGATGAGGCCACTTCTTCTATCGACACCAGAACGGAGATCAAAGTCCAACTGGGGTTTAAGAAGCTGATGAAGGGGAGAACTTCATTTATAGTCGCTCACAGGCTTTCGACCATCAAGAATTGCGATATTATCGTTGTAATGAAAGATGGACGCATCATCGAGCAGGGCACCCATGACGAGCTTTTGTCTCACGAGGGCTTTTACAAAGAGCTTTATTACAGTCAGTCCAACTGATAAAAAATATAAGGCTCGTAAAACGGAATCAATAAAATGGTGGAAATTTTTCCTCAAATCAAATATGATATTGTAGTCGTGGGAGGAGGCCCTGCGGGCATCGCCGCCGCGCTCTTTGCCGCAAAAGAAGGCATGAGAGTGGCTATAGTGGAGAAGAACCGCAGTCTCGGCCGCAAACTCTGCATTACAGGTAAGGGCAGGTGTAACATAACCAATGCCTGCGACAAAGACGATTTTTTCGCCAACATACCGGAAAACCCCAGATTCATGTACTCCCCGTACAGTTTCTTTTCAAACCAAGATCTTATTGCTTTTATAGAAGACCTTGGTGTGAAGACCGTGGTTGAAAGAGGCGGCAGAGTTTTCCCGGCTTCCGGTGACGCGAAGGAAGTCCGTGACGCTTTGAGGGATGCTCTTAAGACTGCCGGCGTTAAAGTCTATTATGATGTTTCCGTTACCGGGATCATTACGGAAGACGGTAAGGCCATTGGTGTTGTTCTTTCCGAAAACAACATAAAGCTTTATGCTCCCGCTGTTGTAATTGCAACAGGCGGCCTCTCTTACAAAGCAACCGGTTCCACCGGAGACGGATACGGATTTGCAAAAGACATTGGCCACACAATAATTCCTCAGGTGCCCGCTCTTGTCGGAATTGACACGAAAAAAACTTTTCCCTCGGCGCTTGCAGGACTTACGCTGAAAAATTCCGGTATTAAATTTACGGACAGCAGGACAGGAAAGCTTATCTATGAGGATTTCGGCGAGATACTGTTTACGCACACCGGTCTCTCAGGTCCCACAGTACTTTCCGCCTCGTTTTTCCTAAACGACAGAGAGGAAGGGTCCGTAAAGATATCTATCGATCTTAAGACTGCACTTGATGCGGACACCCTTGACAAGCGGATATTAAGAGATTTTTCGGAGTTTTCAAAAAGAAAATTTGCGAATAGTCTCTCAAAGCTCTTACCTTCAAGTCTTATTCCCGTGTTTATCCGTAAGACGGGTATAAGCGAAGAGAAAGCTGTCAGTGAGATAACAAAGGCCGAACGGGCAAGGATCGTATCCACCCTTAAAAGTTTTGAACTGACGTTTAAATGCCTTCGAAATATCGACGAAGCCATAATCACAAGGGGCGGTGTCAACGTGAGTGAGATCGATCCCAAAACCATGGCTTCAAAAAAATGTGATGGTATATATATCGCAGGCGAGGTCCTTGCGGTTACAGGATATACAGGAGGCTTTAATCTTACAATTGCTTTTTCCACAGGAGCGCTGGCCGGCAGGTCCGCAGCGGTTCACGTGAAAAATATAAATCAATAACATGGAGAATTTGTTATGAGAATACTTGTTTCCGGCGGCGCCGGGTTTATAGGAAGCCATACTGTGGTAAGGCTTATTGAAAACGGATATGACGTGACCGTATTTGACAATCTTTACAACAGTAAGATCACTGTTTTGGATAAGATCGAAAAGATTACCGGCGTGAGACCTGACTTCAGGCTTTGCGACATGCTTGACTATGATTCCCTCGAAAATATATTTAAGGAGGATCATTATGACGCCGTAATCCATTTCGCGGGTTATAAAGCTGTCGGTGAATCCATAGAAAAGCCTCTTATGTATTACGACAATAACATACGGGGAACTCTCAATCTTCTTGAACTGATGAGCAAATACAACGTTAAGAATCTGATATTCTCATCAAGCGCCACGGTTTACGGAATTCCCGACAAATGCCCTGTGGATGAGACCGCAAAGCTCTTCTGCCTCAATCCCTACGGCAGGACGAAACTTATGATCGAAGAAATATTAAGAGATCTTTGCATTGCCGATAAGGACTTTGCAGCGGTTCTCCTCAGGTATTTTAACCCGGTCGGCGCCCATCCCTCGGGTCTTATTGCTGAGGATCCAAACGGTATTCCCAACAATCTGATGCCAAGGATAATTCAGGCTGCAAAAGGCGAGATCAAAGAGCTCAAGGTTTTTGGAGATGACTACGAGACCCGTGACGGCACCTGTATCAGGGATTACATCCATGTGCTTGACCTTGCTGACGGTCATGTGGCGGCACTGAATTACGTGTTTAAAAACCGCGGTAGCGTGGCGGTCAACCTTGGCACAGGAAACGGCCTTACCGTTCTTGAGCTAATAAATGCTTTTGAAAAAGTAAACAATATAAAGGTTCCTCATTCCTTTGCACCGAGGAGAGAGGGCGACAGCATGTCGACTTATGCGGATGCTTCTCTTGCAAAGAAGCTATTCGGCTGGGAGGCAAAGCTTACTGTAGACGACATGTGCAGAGATGCCTGGAAGGGGGCTCTTAACTATGAGTGAGAGCGGCTATAAAGTTTTCAAGAAACGTGACTTCGGCCAGTTCGTTTATATGACGGTGGCTGTCTGCCTTGCAGCGGCCGGTGTTCTTATGCTTGTGCAAAAAGATATTGGCATGACCTGGCTCCAGCTTGGTCTTAAGATATTTCTGCTTGTGTGCGGGCTCGGAATAATATCCGGGTATTTTCTTAACTCCAGGACCAGATTCCGTCCCGGATGGACACTGCCTACAGGCATTATCTTCACGTTCATTGGCGGTGGCTATCTTATTCTTGATTCGGTACCCACCATCTCTTCGCCGTCTGTCAGCACCGGAACCTTTGTCATGTTTTTCGCTTTCATAAACGGCTGCCTGCTCCTTTCAACGTCTATTCAGCTTTTTTCTCTCAGGCTTAAACGCTGGACTGTATATCTCGTTTATTCGCTTCTCAGCTTCGGTATACTCTTTCTTATTTACGTTGACGCTTTTACTTTAAAAACCAACAGCCTTATCGCCTGTGCTGTTTATATGTTCCTGCTGGCGGCTCAACTTGTGACAGAAGCAGTTATAGATCTTTTAAAGGTTTCACGGGCCAGGATCAGCTTCTTTGCGGAGGAGAACAAATGACCGGCAGGGGGCTTGATATATTAAAGCTGAAACTGATCTCATTTGTGGGTACGGTCCTCCTCACTGTTGCTTGGTGCGGGGTCATCCCGCAATCACTTTTGTGGCTTAAAATGGTGCTGGGTTTTTTGGGCGCCTCATCGCTCCCTGTTCTCGCTCTTGTTCTCAGTGAGGCCATGAAGCATACCCGCAACATTACCATATACATGCTGAGACTTGTTCTGTTTGCGGCACTTTGTGCGTTCCCGTATTACGTGCTTTATCACGAACCGGGCTCTGCCTTCAGATTCAGCGACTACCTTTCGGGTCCGTTTACTGTATTTTACTGCGTCGGTGTTCTTTTGATCTACGACAAGCTGCCTTACAAGTGGCTCAAGACCGGATCCATATTTCTGTTTATTGCGGTCTCGGTTTTCCTTGGCGTTGAATATGCACCGGTATCTGTTATTATTGCGTATTTTGTCCACATTTATGCTTCCGAGAAGGACAGAAAGTTCAGAAATTTCAACATTCTTCTATTCAGTATAGCCATCGGTCTTATAGGAGGGGTGCTCCTTCTTTTCGGCAATACCAAGCTTTACGTACTGGATCTTTACACACTTGTACCTCTTTCCGGCGCGGCTCTTGCCATACCGCTGCTCAACCGTTACAACGGTTTTGACAATCCGGTTGAACACAAGGTTTTGAGAGGCTTTCTGAAGTTTTCATTTTATGTTGCATACCTGATTCTCACAGGCGGACTTGCGCTTCTTAAGTATTACGTGATCGCCGGCAACGTCACATAAACTGCTTTCGCCAATGTACTCTCCCCGGTATAGCAGTTAAAATTATTTAACTAAATTTGAAAAAAGTACTTGACAATGTGTCCCCCGATTTGCTATTATTGCGAAGCCGCTTTGGAGAGCGCGCTGGTGTAGCTCAGCCGGTAGAGCGACTGACTTGTAATCAGTAGGTCGGGGGTTCGATTCCGTCCACCAGCTCCAGATGTGGGAGATTTCCCGAGTGGCCAAAGGGAGCAGACTGTAAATCTGTTGTCGTCCGACTTCCGTGGTTCGAATCCACGATCTCCCACCAGAAGAAGCCTCGAATTGCCGGGGCTTTTTCTATTTGTACTTTAATTCTGTTGTAAAAATTTGCCTATAATGATATAATAAAAGCTGTTGGAGGTGAGACACGTGAGAAGTATTCCGGCGTTCATATTGGTTATTATAATTTCCGCGATGATCGTATTGCCGGCTCTTGCTTTTACGGTGAACTCATATGCAGATGAAACGCTTACCACAGGTTCAGTTTCAGCTTCCGAGCCTGAAGCGACTGCGGCTCCAAAAGATGAAAAAACTCTTGCCTTTGAATTTGAGGTAAAGATGAGGGTCCTTAAAATAACTCTGGGCGTTCTCGGAATTACGGCGCTTGTATCCGTGATCGCTTATCTTCTTATGCGAAAGCCTCCCGTGAAGCCTAAAAAAGGACCTTATACGCTTCCGAAAGACAGATATTGATCTCCTGAGGTACTTATGAAAAAGCTTTCGTTATTGATCGCAGTCTGCATGCTTATCCTTTCTCTTCCTTTCGGATCTTGCTTTGCCGAAGGTGTGGATATCGATGAATTCCGCTTCGCTATCGAATATGTTTATGCCGACGGCAGGATGATCATACAGTGTGATGCCGTTAACGGTTCTTCTCCTTACACATTCGGTCAGGAGATCGTATTTTCCGAGTGGCTTTCTGTCGGCGGCTGGATGGCCAATGACGAAGGTATCGCAAAGCTCCAGTACTCTGTTGATGAGGAAACCTGGTACGACTGTGAAAAAACGAAACTTACAAAGCGTTCCGACCTTGCTGATGCCGGCATACCTTACGAAGACGGACATGCAACAGCCGGTTTCGGCGCAGGCACGAATCTGATACCCGCCTCCGATATAATCGAAGATAACAGCTTCCTTGCGGTAAGAGCTGTGACGCTTGAAGGTAATTTTGTCGAATTTATTTACTTTGACGATGTCAGCGTTGTAGGCCCTGGTGAAGAAGGCGCCGAAAAGGAACTTGTTTACAACACTTATCTTGACAATGTCACCGATGGTTACATTTCTCAGCCGGCAGGTGTGAATCAGCCCTCACTTGCGACTATTGAGACAGAATCCGGAAAACCCGTTTCCGTAAGGGGCTGGGCTGTTTCAAATTACGGTATATCTAAAGTGGTTTACACTATTGATGACGGTGAGACTTACGACTGTACTGACGTTTATACAAAAAGACCTGACGTTATGAACGCATACCCAGTATACACTGACGAGCAGGGCAATACGGACCATGTGGGCTTTGGCCTCGAAAGAAAGTATATTAGTCTTCCCAAAACAGGAGAGCTTCCCGCAGGCATTTACGTCGTAAAGCTCTACGCACTATCAGCCGACGGTTCAAAGCAATATAACATATCCGTGCTTGAGCTTGTGATCGACGGTGGCGGTGACGATATCATTTCCGAGACTCCTGTTGAAGAAGCCACAGACTTACCTGCAGCCACTCCGGAACAGACTGATGCTCCCACAGATGTGTCTTCTGTGACCGATGCTCCTGAATCTACTGCTGATACTTCATCAGGATTAGACAAGGGCTGCGGCGGATATTCGGCAGTACCCGCAGTAATGATTTCTGCTGCTTTACCTGCAGTTTTTCTAAAGAGAAAAAAACGCTGATATCAGGGTTTACGAAAGATGAAAAGAACTGACAACTTAGCTAAATCAAAACACCGGGGAAATCGCGCAAGGATGATCCTTATATGCGCTGTTTCCCTTTGTTTGGTTATTTCGTCTGTTACATTCTTTTCTATACTCAGTTCCACTGCTAAAGTACTCTTTATAAACGATCCCGATCTTATGATCCCTGGCAACTATACCGAATCTCCAAGGCTTGCGGAACTGCTTTATGAGATATTCGACGGCGATATAAACATGTATTCCGAATCCACCGAATATTTTTACGAGATCGGTTCCGTTATGGATACAAAGAGAATGTTTACCGTATATTCCAAGGACGGAAATCCTCTTCACGGTTACCAGTGTTTCATTTACGCCAATGCAGTCTATAACAAGCTGTACGGCGAACCTGTGGGCAACGGCTCCTATCTTTCCCATTCTGTGATCGCAGTCAGAAACGAAGCAGTAGCCTCTTATGAGCTGTTTAAAAATGCCGGCGTTATGTGCGGAGCATATATGAGGACCACCGAGAACAAAAACGGCTCATATAACGGCAGCAAAGGGCACTCTCTGATCATCCTTAAATACGACGAGAATGAGATCACTTATTTTGAAGGCAACGGTGAGGGCCTTGGTTATGTGAGGGGCGCCGTTCTCAGCTGGCAGGATTTTAACGACAGACAGCTCGGCAAAAGGGGCAGGGTGATATGCCACATTGTTCAGCCTACAGATTCTTACTATAAGAGCCAATACGGAGATTCCAAGGTATATATCAACTATGCAAAAGGATCCGCTACGTCAGGTAACGCACCGTCTTCCGCAGCCATTGGTTATAACCAGACGTTTACTGTCAAGACCGAGGGCAATCTCCGGTACGGTGACTACCTCTTTGCAGGATGGTCTGTGAGGCGCGACGATCTGGGACTTATTAAGAATACCAAAGGCGGCTGGTCCACTCCGGAAGAGATAGCCAGCGGAGCTACAAGCAAAAGAATATATCAGCCCGGCAATGCAGTTTCCTTTGACCAGTCCTTCTTTATCTGCGGTGATACGCATATGTCGGAAGGTGACAGTGTAACTTTTTATCCGGAGTTTGCCGCACCGCCAACGCCTATTCCCGACTATCCTATGACAGTTACATCTTCATATACCAGCGGAGACGGTTTCGCGGATCTCACGTTTGACATAATCCAGAATCCCGGTTGCTCGTTCCTTGAGATAACTCTTGCGCTGCCCTCTGGTATTTACGTGGATTCTGTTGAAAACGGAACAGTACTTGGCGGAATGTATAACGCGTCCGGCACCAATGTGATCACATGGAAAATGTCCGGTGACCTTTACGGGACCGGAACCCTTGCTACCATTCGGCTTAAAGCAAGAGACGGGACACTTTCCGGACGGGCCGTCGGTTATACAATATCGAAATGCTGCGGACTCTTTGGCGATGTTCCTTTGACGTCAAGAATGGGCTCCGTAAGAATATATTGACGAAAGGTAAATTATGAAAATAGTTCAACTTAAGAATTGCACTCCGACCCAGATGACAGGGTTCATTATTATCGCCAATGACGGCAGCGTTATTGCTGTTGACGGCGGCAACAGAACCGATACTGACGGATTTCTCGATACACTTGAAGAACTGACCGGCAGCAGACTGACCGTGATCGACTGCTGGTTTATGACCCATCCCCACGACGATCATTTTGGTGTGTTTCAGGAGCTTACTGAGAGGGCGAAGCAGGGCATAGCGGTTCCCGACTGCAAAATGTTCTGCTATACACATCAGCCCGATGAATTCGGCAAGGATGAACTTATTTTTGAGCAGCAGCTTATAGCTTATAATGACGTGCTTAAAGAGAACCGTTACCACAAAAGAGAACTGAAGGAGAAGGAGATACTTGATTTCGGCGATCTTTCCGTTGAAGTACTTAGGACCTGGGATCCCGAGATCAAAGCCAATGCATTCAACAACTGGTCCATGGTTTTAAGGTTTACGGAGAAACGGGGACTTAAAAAGGACTTCGTTATGATATTCCTTGGCGATCTTGGTGTCGAAGGCGGTTATCAGCTTATTGCAAAATGTCCCGAAGGGATAAAAGCCGATGCTGTTCAGATGGCGCACCACGGCCAAAACGGCGTATCAAGAGACGTTTATGAAGCCATTTCCCCGCGGATCGCTTTCTTTGCCACACCTGACTGGCTCTGGTACAATACCATTGATCCTTCAAAACCCGGTGAAGGGCCCTTTAAAACTCTTGAGGTCCGTTCATGGATGGAGGATCTTAAAACTCTTCCGCTTCGTGCCTGCGAAAAGAATGTGATCTTAGACACTGCCTGGATCGATTGATATTCTACCGTTTTGAAAGACAAGCTATTTTATAACAAACTTATATCGCTGACGCTTCCGATGGCTTTTCAGGAGCTGATGCTTGCAATGGTTGCGGTCGCAGATGCCCTGATGCTCGGCAATGTCGAGCAGGACATGATGTCGGCCGTATCTCTTGCGACCCAGGTACAGTTCATTCAGAACATGATCCTGTACACAATTACGTCTGCTCTGGCGGTACTTGGTGCCCAATATATAGGAAAGGGCGATAAGAAGGCTTTAAACGACATTTTTTGCCTCACGTTAAGGCTCTCAGGCGCTCTTTCAGTGGTCTGCTTTTCACTTTGTTTCTTTTTCCCGGAAACGTTGATGAAGATATTCACAAACCGGCCCGAACTGATATCCCTTGGCGCTGATTACCTTAAAATAGCGTCATTTTCATATCTTCTCACTGGGCTTTCTCAATGTTACCTAAGGATAATGAAGCTTTCCGGTCATGCCACGATGGCTGCTGTTATATCCGGTACGGCTGTTTTACTTAACATATTCGGAAATGCTCTCTTTATTCTGGGGCTTTTCGGACTTACGCCAATGGGTGTCGAAGGAGCAGCCTTATCCACTCTTATTGCCAGGATCGTTGAATTCGGCTGGGCGTTTATAATATCCACTGCAAATAAAAAATATATCAGGCCTTCGTTTAAGGGGCTTATTCATAGAAACAAGGTATTGTCTAAGGATTTTTATATCATCCTATGGCCGATCCTTGCCGCAGGACTTATCTGGGCTGTAAGCTTTACGTCTTACACCGCTTTCATGGGGCACCTTGGAAATGACACCGCAGCAGCAAATTCCGTTGCCGCCGTGGTGAGAGACCTTGTTTGCTGCCTGTGTAACGGTCTGGCGGGAGCCGCCGGAATTATAGTCGGCAATGAGCTGGGGGAGGGCAATCTTGACCGCGGCAAGGCATACGGAATAAGGCTTATGAAGATCGCATACATATGCGGCTTTATTTCCACAGCGCTTATGCTCATTGCTACACCTTTTCTATTCAATATCGTTAAACTTACTAAAGAAGCACAGTCACTGCTTACCGGTATGATGATCATTATGGCCGTATATATGATCGGACGAGCCGTCAATACCATCGTTATTAACGGCATATTCTCGGCAGGCGGTGACACTAAATTTGATATGTACAGTTTAGCCATAGTTACATGGGGTGTGGCCGTGCCACTTGCTGCTTTGGGCACTTTCCTGTTTAACTGGCATCCGCTTGTTGTTTATGCATGTACCTGCCTTGACGAGGTGGGTAAGATACCCTGGGTTATGGTGCATTTCAGGAAGTATAAGTGGGTCAAGGATCTGACCAGGCCGCAGGAAGAACTGGCGTGAGCGGTGCCGGACAAAGTAATAAGTAATAGGTAAAAGGTAAGAGGTAATAGGTAATAGGGGCTGCGCAAGGGGTGCCGCACTAAGTAATAAGTAATAGTTAGAGGGAGTGCCGCTCAGGTAATAAGTAAGAGGTAAAAGGTAAGAGATGCGCTGCGCGAGGGAGTGCCGCTGAGGTAACAAGTAATAGATAATAAGTTCCACTAGACAATAAAAAATGCGTCTCGGCTAAATGTAATGCCTCGGCGCATTTTTCGAGTTAGAGATTCTATTACAGGTCAGATGGAGGGCAGGGAGGCTGCGGCTACGCTTTGGCCGACTCTCCTTGATTTTTCGTCAGGTATATGTAGCTGTATCTTTTTGGAAAGCGCCGGGAATTCCTTTTTTAGGACTTCATCCGCTTTTTCAAGTATAAGCTCACCGCCTTTTCCTGACGTAACGCGGCCCATTATCAACACGTGGTTTATATCATAAAACTCCGAGTAATAGCCTATGGAATATCCGAAATAGATTCCTATGGTCTCAAATATCTTAGCGGCTCTCGGGTCGCCATCAAGCATAAGCTTCTGTACAGCCTTCAGCTTTTCGGCCGGAGTAAGGGCGGGGTCAAGCTCGATTCCGGCTTCGGGGGCCAGCTTTATTATCGCATCCTGGGAGAAATATTTAACTCCGCAGCCGTAGTCGCCTGACCATTCGTCAACCATTGCGTCCCTGTTATAATCAACAGGAACAAAGGCAAGCTCGTTTATCTGGCCGGTCACGTTGCCGTCGGTGTCAACGTAGCCGCCGGCTTCAGACGTACCCATAGCAACGCCCAGGACTCCCTCAGCACCAAGGTCCATCGAACCTGCAAGGGCGGTCACGTCACCGTCATTGGCGACTTCAATGGGAATGTCATGCCCAAGTTCTTCGGAAAGCTTTTTAGCACATTCTATATAGATCGGCTGAACGTATTGCTTTTTAAGATTATCGGGAACCTTTATGAAAAGGGAGGAAACCATTGGTTTGTTGTCAATTATAACGCCTGCTGTTGAGACCCCTATCGCGTCGACCTTTGGCATGTGGGAGGCGGCGGTCCTAAAGGCGTCATAGATGCCTTCAAAGTGGTAAGATGGGTCCTCCTGAAGCTTGGGATGCCAGATGACCTCCTCGGAGTAAACAGATTCGCCGTTTACCACAGCGGAAACCTTTCTGTCTGATCCGCCTGCGTCAAAGCCTATCCTGCAACCATCGAGGTGCCGTCCGATACTTCCGGACACTTTCTTTTCCTTTGGGGCATTTTCGATCGAAACAAGTTCAACCTCGAAAGGGCGGTCGTAAACAGTTTCGAAGAAACCAACGTCAAAAGCTCTGAGACCCTTTTTCGTGTAGGCCTTTTTTATATAGTTGCCAACCTTTTCGGATCCGGCGGCGATGATCTTAAATCCGCCTGCGACCCAGAGAATGCTTTTTGCGATACGCTCGGCAAATGTTGCGTTTCTTCTGTCGTGACCGGTGCCGTCTTTAAATATCCTTGTTTTGTACACAAATGTAGCGCCGTTCGTTCTCTCGACACCTATTATTAGATCCTGTCCTATATCGCCTTTTGTCTCGGCATTCATTTTGCGGATTTCCAGGGCCAGAGGCCTGAAACCTTTATCCAGGGGCATTTCTACTTTAAGCTTCATATTTGATCACTCCTCCGATCATAGTCTTTAAAACATCAAAATCTTCATTAACAATTATCAGATCCGCATCCTTGCCGACTTCGATCGAGCCCTTGGTCTTACCATAACCAATGGCCGTCGCCGGATTAAGGGAAGCGCAATTAACGCATTCCCAGAGCGGAACATTTGTGTTTTTATAAAAATTCATAATCCCCTTATTTAGCTTCAAAACGGAGCCTGCGATAGTGCCGTCGGGAAGTCTGCATTCGATACCCTTTGATATGAATTTTTGACCGCCCAGCGTATATTCACCCTCGGGGAGACCTCCAGCCGGTAGGCAGTCAGTTATAAAGCAAAGCTTCCTTCCCTTCATTCTATATACAAGCTCGTAATTAGCGGGATGTACGTGGAAGGTGTCTACTATGATCTCGCAGGTCACGTCGGAATTTAAGGCGGCTGTGACAACGCCGGGTTTCCTGGAATTTGGACCGCTCATAGCATTGTAAAGGTGGGTGGCATGGCGGACGCCGCAGGCTGTGGAGGAAAGGGCGGTGTCGTAGTCTGCGTCTGTATGGCCCATTGAAACCAGAACGTCTGTGTTGTTTCTCATTTTCTCGATCTCGGTAAAACCCGGGTCCATCTCCGGCGCAAGAGTTATGATTCTTATGATATCTTTATATTTTTCCACAAATGTTGCATCCGGTTTTTTTATGTAATTCTCGTTCTGAGCGCCTTTTTTAGAAGGATTTATAAAGGGACCTTCCGCGTGAACTCCCAGGATCTGCGTTCCCTGCCAGGTCTTGCTTTCTTCCATAAGTTTTCCGCAGACCTGAATGGCTTTTTCGATCACGTCCATAGAGACGGTCATTGTGGTCGGTAGAAAACCCGTGACGCCGTTCTTAATTATGCCTGATGCGATAGTTCGAATGGATCCTTCATCGCAGTCGCATACGTCTTTTCCGAGATAGCCGTGGATGTGAAGATCGATAAGACCGGGAGCAATATAGCAGCCCTTGCAGTCGACGATCTCAGAATCCTTCGGTTCTCCGCCTGCTTTAACAATTCCCTCGATCTTTTCACAAATTATCAGGGAATATCCATCAAGTATTCTGTCTTTTAATATTATCTTTCCGTTAACCAATGATCTCATAAACAATCCTCCGGAATTTGATGTATATGCGGATTATATCACTTTTATAATTGTCTTTGAAGTGTGAAATACTCATAGCCGGAGCATTGGCGTTTAATGACCTTGAATTAAAATTGCCTCATTTTATATACTTTACGAATATTCTAATTCTATAGGAGGTAAAATAGAATGAATGAGAAAGTTTTAACACAGGAAATGATTGGTGGATTCCGGGACAATTTGGTTCTGGAAGAAAGGTCGGCGGCAACGATCGAAAAGTACACCAGAGATGCCAAAAGGTTTTGCGATTATGCAGGGGGAAAATGTATAACCAAGGAGCTCGTTATTGCCTATAAAGAGGATCTTCGGCTGCTTGGCTATGCGGTAAGAAGCATCAATTCAATGCTTGCAAGCATCAACAGCCTTTTCAGGTACCTTGACTGGAACGATATTCACGTAAAATCCATCAAGATCCAGCAGCAGATATTCTGTTCAGAAGAAAAGGAACTCTCTAAGTCAGAATATTTTTCGCTGGTCAAGGCCGCCTGCAACAGAAAAGATGAAACTATGTGCCTTATTCTTCAGACCATCTGTTCGACGGGCATCCGGGTTTCAGAGCTTGAATTTGTGACGGTTGAAGCAGTGATCAACGGTGAGGCTGTTGTGTCCTGCAAGGGCAAAATCAGAACGATATTTATCGTCAGCGAGCTCCAGAAAAAGCTGGTCGATTATTGCAAAAAGAGGGGCATTAAGGAAGGTCCTGTATTTCTTACTAAGGTCGGAAATCCGGTAAACCGCTCGCTCATCTGGCACAGGATGAAAGGTCTTTGCAAAGTCGCCAAGGTAAATCCCTCCAAGGTCTTCCCTCACAATTTAAGGCACCTTTTCGCACGCAGCTTTTATAATCTCGACAACGACATTGCAAAGCTGGCAGATGTCCTTGGCCACAGCAATATCAACACCACAAGGATATATATAGTATCCACGGGTTCCGAGCACAGAAAGAAGCTGGAAAAGATGCATCTAACTCTGTAACTGCAATTAAACTAAATTATTAAGGGGGAGGGCGGAGTTATTTCTCCGCCTTCTTCGGAAAACAGTGGAAAGAATTACTCTTTTGTAGTATACTCACCAAGGTATGTGGAATAAGACCACAAACGCAAATAAGAGTTATATTAAGGCAGGAGATCTTGAAATATGAAAGTACTTTTGAATGACGGACATGTTGCAGAATGTCCACAGGAAGAAGAAATTGAAGTGCTGCGACATTCCGCCGCTCACATTATGGCGCAGGCTGTCAAACGCCTTTACCCCGATGCTCATTTTGGTTATGGACCGGCTACCGATAAGGGATTCCATTACGATATCGATTTTGGCGATGTCGTTATCGGCGAGGACGATCTGCCAAAGATAGAGCAGGAGATGCGCAAGATAGCGAAGGAAAATCTGCCTTTTAAGGTTTATGAACTGCCCAGAGCGGAAGCTGTAGAACTTATGAAAGGGCGGGGCGAGGTTTACAAAGCTGAGCACATTGGCGATCTTCCTGACGATGCAAGAATAACATTTTACCAGCAGGGCGACTATATCGATATGTGCGTCGGGCCCCATATAACCTACACAAAAGCTCTTAAGGCTTTCCGCCTGACTTTTGTTTCCGGTGCGTATTGGAAAAACGATCAGAAGAACAAGATGCTCACCAGGATCAATGGCGTCGCATTCCGTTCCCAGGAAGAACTTGATGCTTACGAGGCTGCTGTTCAGGAAGCCAAGGCCCGTGACCACCGTAAGATCGGCAAGGCCATGAAGCTCTTCATGACTGACGACCTCATCGGAAAAGGTCTTCCCATGTTCCTCCCCAAAGGCTACACCATTTGGCAGGAGCTTGAAAACTATATTAAAGAGAAGGAGCGGCTCCTTGGTTATCAGCACGTTCTCACTCCCTGCGTCGGTACGGTCGATCTATACAAAACAAGCGGACACTGGGATCACTACAGAGACAACATGTTCCCGATGATGGAGGTTGAACAGGAGCAGTTTGTTTTAAGACCAATGAACTGCCCCCATCACATGATGATTTACGCAAACCAGCCTCATTCATACAGAGATCTCCCCATCCGCATCGGTGAGATAGCCCACGATTTCCGTTTTGAACCCAGTGGCACACTTAAGGGTATTGAGAGAGGCAGACATTTCTGCCAGAACGACGCACATCTGTTTGTTACTCCCGAGCAGATCAAGAGCGAAGTCAGCAGTGTTGTGGATCTTATCTTTGACGTATACAAGGATTTTGGAATCACGGATTACCGATGTGTTCTTTCACTCAGAGACCCTGAGGACAAGGTCAAATATCACCAGGACGATGAAATGTGGGAGCATGCTGAATCAGCTTTGAGAGAGGTGCTCACAGACCTCGGCATCAGCTTTACAGAGGAAATCGGTGAAGCTGCGTTCTACGGCCCGAAGCTTGACGTTAACGTACAGCCCGCTGTCGGTGCGGAATACACGCTTTCTACCTGCCAGCTGGATTTCTGCCTGCCTGCAAAGTTCCAACTCACTTACATAGACAGAGACGGAACAGAAAAGACTCCTGTAGTCCTTCACCGCGCTATTCTCGGAAGTCTTGACAGATTCATGGCTTACCTTATTGAAGAAACTAAGGGCGTATTCCCCCTCTGGCTTTCACCTGTACAAGTCAAAGTCCTTCCTGTTTCCGAGAAGAGCATTGATTACGCAAAGAATGTCTGGAACGAACTTAGAAATGCCGGTATCCGCGCAGAGCTTGATGACAGAGATGAGAAGATCGGTTATAAGATCAGAAGCGCAAGACAGGACGACAAAGCCCCCTACATGGTCATCATTGGCGAGAAAGAGATTGCCGAAGGCACTATCTCCGTAAGAGACAGAGAGACAGATCAGACAGTTTCCGATACTGTTGAAGGGTTTAAGGCGAAGCTGGTTGACCGCATCAAAGCAAGAAAGTAAGAAGGGGTGCCGCAAAGTTTAAGCGGTGCCGGACAAAGTAATAAGTAAGAGGTAATAGGTAATAGTTGCGCTGACGCGGAGGGGTGCCGCTTTTAGTTAGAGCGGTGCCGGACAAAGTAATAAGTAAGAGGTGATAGGGAATAGTTGCGCTGACGCGAAGGGGTGCCGCTTTTAGTTTGAGCGGTGCCGGACAAGGTAATAAGTAAGAGGTAATAAGTAATAGTTGCGCTGACGCGGGGGGGTGCCGCTTTAGTTTGAGCGGTGCCGGACAAGGTAATAGGTAAGAGGTAAAAGGTAAAAGGTAAAGGGTCACTGCGTGAGGGGTGCCGCCTTAAGTTAAAGGGAGTGCCGCTCAGGTAATAAGTAAGAAGTACTAAGTAAAAGGTGAGCGGGACGGTTGGCGCCGGCGATCAATAGATTTGAATATATCATAGCCCGGGGCCTTAGGGCCCCTTGTTTATGTTTTAAGCATGTTCGAGAGGCTTCGTCAAGGGCGGCGGAGGCCGCTTGTTTTGACCCTTGACGATGCATTTCGGACGTGTTATTGTGTGAAATAATTTCAAACAATTAAAGCAGGTTAAGCGTGATTTTTCTTGCAAAAATACGATAAAAATGATATAATTATATCAGTCGAAAGACGGTGTTTCGGTTAATTTTTAAAAGGAAAGAAGCGTTAGGAAGACCGGTGATAACAGGCCGGTTTGACCCATCGGGTCAGGGAGGAAATTAATATGCGCAACAGTCAATTGGTTATTCAGTCAGAAGAGTTTTCGGTAATTATAGTCCGGCTTTCGGACAATCTAAATGCACAACGTGATTACGACATTTCATCGCAGATCTTGAATTCGGGGACGTCCATTGGCGCCAATATCGCCGAGGCGGTATATGCTGAGAGCACGGCAGATTTTGCCCATAAATTAAAAATAGCTTTGAAAGAGGCTAACGAAACCGAGAAATGGCTTAAGGTGTTATATAGAGCCGGAAAGATCGATGAATTATATTTTAAGCCGGTCATGGACAGGTGTCTGTCGCTGAAAAGGATGCTTATATCTGCCGTTAATACAACCAAAGCAAAGCTCGAAAGCGCGTCAAGAGCAAATTACAAATATGTCGCATAAAACTTTTTAGCAGGTTCGAAAGCACTCGCCAATGGTCAAAACTAGCGGCAAATGTCGCCATTGACGGGTCTTCACGAACCCGCTCTGGTAAAATAAGGGGCCATAGCCCCCGAACTATGATGCCGGGCTTTGCCCGGATATTTTTTCATGGTATAGGTTTCACCTGCTTCAAGATTCTTATCTTTTACGATATTAAAAATCGGGCGCCCGGAATCCGATCCAAAGCGCCCGCACTTTTTACCTAATACCTTTTACTTATTACTTAAAGCGGCACCCCCTTTTTATCCAAGCGGCACCCCTTACGCAGTAACCTGTTACTTTTTACATTTTACTTATTACCTTGTCCGGCACCGCTCGCGTCTCGCACTTCTTACCTTTTACTTCTTACTTATTACTTTGTCCGGCACACGCTCTAACTAAAAGCGGCACTCCCTCAAACTATTATTTATTACCTCTTACTTATTACTTTATCCGGCACACGCTCTAACTAAAAGTGGCACTCCCTCAAACTATTACTTATTACCTGGGCGGCACTCCCTCAAACTATTATTTATTACTTCTTACTTATTACTTTGTCCGGCACACGCTCTAACTAAAAGCGGCACCGTTTAAACTTAATCTTGTTCTTCGGCCTCAGCATCCAACGTATAATGCTCCGGGAAAACGTAATCCTCCGGCACAAGCCCCATAGCCTTGGCTTTTTCATAGCAGGTAGGGCAGTAATAGTGGGACATCTCCTGGCCCCAGTCCACGGGAAGGAACTGATCGCCGCCGGACCCGTATTCTTCGGTGTAGTCTTTTATGGTCTTTTCTATGTAAGCTATCATTTCTTCGCTTCTGTAAAGGCCGATATTGGTCAGTACTCTGCTTCCCATTATCTTGCACCATTCAGTGGCGAGGCAATATTTGTTGTAGGGATCGCGGGATACAAGGCATACTTCTTTCTCGGCGTGGCAGTCACAATACTCCATCGGTCCGGGTTCAGTGCCGGGAATGTAAACTTCTTCATATACCCACTGGGAAGCTCTCGGATCGCGTTTGCAGATATCCGTAGCGCGTTTTCCTGAGCTTGTGCAGATCTCAACTTTTACCAGGTTGTCGCTGCGCTGGAGATCTTTAATAGGAAGGTCTCTATGTATCTCGGTCATTACTTTGGTCCAGATGGTGGTGGCCCAGCCGCCCTCGATACTTGAGTCGCAGGGACTGCTGTCATCATAACCATACCAGCAGGCAGCTGTATAATAACCGGTAAAACCTACAAACCAATAGTCCACAAGGTCTGTGGTGGAACCGGTCTTGCCGCCAAGGGGAAGTTCAGTGTCACCGTAGTATATTGCCGAAAAACGGCCTGTGGATCTTGAGTCGTGGGACACGCTCTCAAGCATAGATGTTACCACTGCGGCGGTGTCCGGATTCTCATATACCATGGTAGCCTGACGCTGAGTATTGTCCAGCAGGATCTCGCCGGAAGTCGTATATACCTTGGTGTAGCAGATGGGTTTATAGTAAACGCCACCATTGGCGATAGCACTGTATCCTGCAGCCATCTCAAGAGGGGATACGCCTTTTTTAAAGCCGCCGAGAGCTGTTGATGCATAGGGCTCGTCAAATTTATCAATGCCTTCACGCTTGAGATATTCAAGGCAGAGAGTCATGTTCCTTACAAAAAAGTGAGCGGCCGGAATATTGTAGCTCATGAGGAGGGCGTACCTGGCATTAAGGTAGCCGTGGATCTTGTTATCCCAGTTGCTCGGCCAGATGCGATCGGTGTTTGATGCATCCAGATGCTCAGCTTCCTCGTCCATGGCAGTACCGGCAGTTATGATCCCTCTGTCGATAAGAGGTCCGTAAACGAGAAGGGGCTTAATGGTAGAACCGGGTTGCCTTTGTATATCGGTAGCTCTGTTGTAGGTAAGACTCTGAGTTTTCTCGCCGTAACCGCCGTAGATCGCCACTATCTCACCTTTTTCATGGTCAATGATGGCAATAGCGCACTGGCTGCAGTCCTCCGGGTCTCTTCCGATATTCATCTTAAAGTTGTTTTCGTCAGTGAATATACTGTCGACTATGTTCTGAACTCTCGTGTCCTGAGTGGTCTGGATGTTGATACCGCCGTTGAAAATGAGGTTGTTGGCTTCCTGAACGGTATAGCCGCTTGCAACAAGATCTTCGCGGACGGTCTTGATGACCATATCCGTGTAATAGGAGTAGGTGTTCAGCTTTTTGGTTTCAGTAGGAGTCTGTTCGTCGATCTTAAACGTAAGTTCCGTCTGGATAGCCTCGATATATTCCTCCTCGGTTATGAAACCAAGCTCAAGCATCTTATCAAGTATTATGACCTGTCTCTTGTATTCGTTCTGACGGCCTGTGGTGGTTGCGGGATTATATTTATTCGGATTGTTGGGAATACCTGCAAGATATGCGCACTGGGCAAGGGAGAGATCCGAAACACTGCAACCGAAATATTTGTTGGCCGCGATCTGAACACCGTAGCAGTTGTTGGCAAAATATATCCTGTTAAGATACAGTTCAAGTATCTTGTCCTTATCGTCAATAAGATTCTCCAGTTGTATAGCGCGCCACTGTTCCCGGATCTTACGGGGAACCGAATGGGCATCGTCGCCGGTTACTTTTTTAACAAGCTGCTGGGTTATGGTACTTCCTCCGTGGGAGCCCATACCGGGAACGAAGAAACCGACGACAGCGGAGACAGACCTCTTAAGATCTACGCCGTTGTGAGTGTAAAATCTCTCGTCTTCTATAGCTACAAAAGCGTTTCTGAGGTTTTCCGGGATCTCATCTATACCTGCCCAGATGGAGTTTTCGACAATGGTACTCTTGAGCGTTACCATTGTGTTTCCGTCCGAATCAAATATAACGGTCTGGCGGTCGGTGGAATACAGGTCGTTGAGAGTGAGGGGCTTTGACGTTATAACGCATCCGATGGCAATGCCGCCCAGAAGTCCCGCAAGAATGCCGGCCGCAAGAAATGCAGTCAAAATAATGACAAGAATAAGATTGGAAGTGGTAATACGGATAGCCCTGGATATCCTGTAACGCCTCTTCATTTTCTCTTCCGGTGTTAGCGGCTTTTTAGTTTTCTTTTGATTTTTTACCGGTCTGCTGTCCACAGTAAAACACTCCGTTGTAAGATTAAGGCAGAATTACCTTTTCGTATATTATAACAGTATTTTATAAAAATATCTTTAATCATTTAAAAAGGGGACAGCGTATGTCCCCGGCTTCTTTATTTATCAATAATCTACATAGTTTATGGGATCCTGAAGCTTTCCGTAGAGGTAAACCTCATAGTGTACGTGAATACCCGTCGCGGCTCCCGTTTTTCCCATCCATGCTATCTGCTGACCTTTTTCGACTTTATCTCCGACCTGAACAGTGGCTGATTTTACGTGTCCATAGAGAGTCATATAGCCGTTTCCGTGATCGATCCTGACATAATAACCAAGGCCCGTCCCGTCATCTCTTAAATGTACTTCGGTGACCGTGCCGTCTGCTGTTGCGTATATCGCGCCGCCGTTTTTATTATAAATATCAAGACCTCTGTGGAATGAAGTGACTGTTTTTCCGTTCTTCTTTACGTAGTGGTTTCCGAAGGTGTATGAAATCTCACCTACAGCGGGATTTCCGTCGGGATAGAAGCTAAGCATCTCAGTAAGCTCGGACTTTGTTTCCTCTAATTGCTGATAGTAAGCGGTCATCTGAACAGGAGTTTTATATGTCTGAACTATAACCTTTTCAGTTTCCTCTATGTCCTGAATGGCACTCTTAAGCGCATCGCCGTCAATAGGATCGATATCTTTCCCGACGATCCTTGTTATCTCATCAATGGCTTCATCTCGCTGTTCTATTGCCTGGGCCTGGGAATCGATGGTTTCCGAGTATTCAATAATAGTATTGTTTTGAGACGTAATCGTTTCGTTTTGAGAATTCAGGATCTCACGGTTTTGCTCATTGGTTTTTACCAGCTCTTCTAACTCATTCTGCTTTTCCGAAATTATATCGTAGATCTGCTCGATAGCTTCCACCATGTCTTCTGATGTGGAATACTCTCCGCTGATCTTTCCTGCGACCTCGTTGATTGCGCTGTTTACGTCACTTAGGGTATTTTTTTTATCCTCAAGCTTCTTCTGTAGAGAACCGACACATAGAACGACACCGGCAGCTAACAGAATAGCCAATGCCACCTTGATGGAGTTCAGTCTATCCTTGATAATATCGGTAAATCGTGAATGCTCTTTCATACTGATCTTAACAATGCCTTTCCGGTCCCGGAAGGGGGAACCTTTGCGAAGAGTATCATATATATAAAATAAAAGCAAGTTGATTTTACTGTTTTATGATTTCTTAAGCCTTCCGAAACAGTTTGTCAATCTCTTTAGCTCTTTATCTTGCTAAAGTATCGTATTGACTCATTGGTTTGTATTTAATAAAATAAAGATGTATATGCTTATAATCGGGAGGTGATCTTGGTGAAGTCTTTCGGAAATAATAAAGCTGATATAAACTCTGATAACACAGCCTCCGGGCCAATGCTTGAACATGCCTCATTTGTCTATAATATCCGTAAATTTTTGGCGATAGCGCTGGGTGTGGTTTCCTTTGTCGCGGTATCCACGTCTTTCTACATTAACAACTGTAAGTACGCCGAGGCGTTCACAGGGTACGAATATGGAGACCAGATCCTTCCCTTTGTGTTTTATTTCATTCTGAACATGTGTGCGTTTCTGCTCCTTGGCGTTTTTTCCTTCCTGGCTCTCGGGATAAAATGGCGTTACGATAAGCTGGGGATCGCAAAGCAGAATTATAAAAGGGACGGCAGATCATATACAGACATAGAAAAGGAAAGGAAAAGCATTAAAGATATCAGAAGGATGGAAAGCGTGATCAAGACGTCAAAGTTTTTCATGGTGATGCTTGCTGTTGCAGCTATCCTGCTGTTTGTCGCATTGTTTTCTTTGGGCGGGCTTACAAAATCGATCATCGAGCTTTCCAAAAAGCCTGTAGACCGGCCTGTAACCAAGGATCCCAGAGTTTACGCTGATCTGTTCGGGCAGGGATTCTTCACCTTGTCCGTATTGTTCGGTTCTGCGATCATTCCTCCGATCATGAAAGATACCGTAAAACTGAACAAGGTATTTCTCGGTATCGTTTTCGCACTTTCAGTATATCCCGCAGTTCACTACGCCTATTTTTTCTTTGGAAACATAACTGCCCATGCATCTCCACTTGATATATGTGCGGCGCTTGTGCCAGCCATAGTGTGCGGCTTCATTGCTACCTATTTCATATCGGAAAGCAGGAAGAAACTTATCAGCACGTTTGTAAAACGTTCAGAACCGGGGAGAGGGCAATGCTGATAGCGGCAGTGATCCGGTATAGAAAGTAATTGAATTTTGAAGAGAGCAATACTATAATTAAAGTTTATAAATCTGGAAAAGGAGCATTGGTTATGGACCCGGATAAAAAAACAATCTTCAGCGGAATACAGCCTTCGGGCTCGATCACTCTCGGTAATTACCTTGGCGCTCTTAAGAATTTCGGAAAGCTCCAGGATAAGTACAATTGCTATTACTGTGTGGTCGATATGCACACACTTACTGTGAGGCAGGACCCTCAGGCCCTTAGAGAAAGATCATACCAACTTCTTGCTCTGTATCTTGCCTGCGGCCTCGATCCCGATAAGAACGTACTTTTCATGCAGTCCCATGTTTCGGGACATGCTGAGCTTTCCTGGATCCTCGGATGCTACACGTATATAGGCGAGCTTTCAAGAATGACCCAGTTTAAAGACAAGAGCCAGCGCCACGCCGACAACGTAAACGGCGGTCTTTTCACATACCCGGTCCTCATGGCTGCGGACATTTTGCTTTACAAGACACACCTGGTTCCCATTGGCGTGGACCAGAAGCAGCACCTTGAGCTTGCAAGAAACATTGCCGAGAGATTCAATAACATCTACGGTGAGACATTCGTGGTGCCAGAACCCTTTATTCCGCAGAACAGCGCAAAGATAATGAGCCTTCAGGAACCTGAAAAGAAAATGTCAAAGTCCGACACCAATACGAACAATTTCATCCTTCTCACCGATCCGGAGGATGTGATCATTAAGAAGTTCAAAAAGGCCGTCACCGATTCAGGCTGCGAGATAGTTTATGACGAGGAAAACAAGCCCGGTATTTCGA
Source organism: Clostridia bacterium (assembly GCA_017444825.1). Taxonomy (GTDB): domain Bacteria; phylum Bacillota; class Clostridia; order UBA1212; family UBA1212; genus UBA1212. Next base: position 28,527 of record JAFSVU010000026.1, on the reverse strand, counting down.
ATCTGATCAACATATACGCTTCCATTAATGACATCTCAAGAGATGACGTCATGAAGGAGTTTGAGGGCAGCAGATACGGTGATTTTAAGATCGCTGTGGGAACGTCGGTGGCGTCGGCATTGGCGCCGATCCAAAAGAAATATTTCGAGTATATCGAAGACAAAGGTTATCTGAACAGTATTTTCAATAAGAATGCTGAGATAGCCCGCGAGAACGCAAACAAAACACTTAAGGAAGTGTACGAAAAAGTCGGTTTTATAGTTAACCGGTGAAAGGATAAAAACTTATCCGCTAAACGGAGGTGAGCCCCTTGGCTGATAATGAAAAATACGAATCATTTTTAGAAAGCTTATGCGGAGTTGTCGGTGCCGTTAAAAGCAACGACCCTCAGCTCTACACTAAATATAACGTAAAACGCGGTCTCAGAAACGCCGACGGTACAGGTGTTGTAGTCGGTATGACCAGAGTCGGTGACGTAAGAGGTTACCACACAGAGGACGGAGAAAAAATACCCGAGGAGGGCCGCCTCTTCTACAGAGGTTATGACGTATATGATATAGTAAACGCCGCAAGAAACGAAGGCAGATTCGGTTTTGAAGAGTGCTGCTTTTTACTTCTCACAGGCCAGCTGCCAAACGTTCATGAACTTACGGAAGTTAAAGAATATCTTGGAAACCACAGATATCTTCCTTTCGGCTTTACCGAGGACATGATCATGAAGGCGCCAAGCCGCAATATCATGAACAAGATCGCAAGATCTGTCATGGCATCCTACTCTTACGACGATAATCCGGACGACACTTCTCTTATAAACGTTCTACGCCAGAGCCTTAACTTGATCGCGCAGCTTCCCACAATCGCCGCGTATTCCTACCAGGCCAAGAGCTATTATTTTGACAACAAGAGTCTTGTCATCCACACTCCGAATCCCGAGCTTTCCACGTCGGAGAACTTCCTCGCCATGATCAGGCCGGATTCGGTCTATACCAGGCAGGAGGCTGAACTGCTCGACCTTTGTATGATGCTTCACGCAGAGCACGGCGGCGGAAACAACTCATCCTTTACGATTAGAGTCGTAAGCTCCACAGGTACCGACACCTATGCCGCGGTGACGTCAGCCATAAACTCTTTGAAGGGTCCCAAACACGGCGGCGCCAACCATAAAGTCATGGCCATGGTGGAGGATATCAAGGAGCACGTCAATGACATTGGCGATGAAGAAGAAATATACAGATATCTTATAAAGATACTGAAGGGCGAAGCTTTCGACAATACCGGCCTCATATACGGTATGGGCCACGCAGTATACACGCTTTCCGATCCGAGAGCCGTGATGCTTAGGGAAAAGGCTGAGGAGCTGGCTTATGCAACCGGCTTCCACAAAGAATATAAGCTGTACAACATTATCGAGAAGCTTACGCCAAAGGCAATGGCCGAGCTTCGCGGTCACGATGTTATAATTTGTGCAAACGTAGACTTATATTCCGGTTTCGTCTATTCAATGCTCGGTATCCCTCCGGAGCTCTTTACGCCGCTGTTTGCAATCGCAAGGCTCCCCGGCTGGTGTGCTCACAGGATAGAAGAACTCACGGTAGACCCGAGAATAATCAGGCCTGCATACAAAAACGTAGGAGGCACCAAACAGTATACGGTGCTCTCAGCAAGAAATTAATGATCGAACATGGATAAATTTATTGAACTTAAAACTATTACCGAAAAATACGGACAGCAGCACCTTCTCAAATACTGGGATGTTCTCGGTGAGGAGGGAAAGGACAAGCTGTATAAAAGCATAAAAAGCATTGATTTTGAAAAGTCATTCGCAGCTCCTTCAAAGACCGGCGCTGATCAGGATGCGGAGGTTTCTGTTTCTGATCTTAAACCGATCGAGGTAATTGAAAGACCGGAGTATGGATCTTCCGAATACGATCTTTATTTCAACAAAGGTGTCGAAGTTATCAAAAGAGGCGGAGTTATATGTGTGAGCATGGCCGGCGGCCAGGGATCAAGGCTCGGGCATGAGGGTCCTAAGGGGACTTTTGATATGGGCCTTCCGACTCATAAATCACTGTTTGAGTTACAGGTGGATCAGCTTTCGACGATCCATAAGAAATTTGGGGCATATATTCACCTCTATGTTATGACATCCGAGATAAACCACGAAAAAACTCTTGAGTTCTTTGAGGAAAACGGTTATTTCGGATATCCCAAGGATAAGATCACGTTGTTCTGCCAGAACATGATACCTGTTTTCGATATGAACGGAAGCATGATGCTCGCCGAGAAAGACAAAGTGGTCACAGCCGCTGACGGAAACGGAGGCATATTCAGCGCTCTTATCTCAGGCGGTGTGCTTGATTCAGAAGATGGACGTAAAGCTGATTACGTGTTTATTGACCAAATAGACAACTGCCTGGTCGAGCTCTGCGACCCGGTTTTTATCGGCTGCTCAGAGGTCACCGGGAAATCCTGCCTTACAAAGACTCTTATGAAGGCCGGTCCCGATGAAAAAGCAGGCGTTTACTGTGTTAAAAACGGTAAGCCTTGTGTGATCGAGTATTCCGAGGTAACCCCGGAAATGGCCAATATGAAAAACGCCGACGGCACGTATACTTACGGCGACGTCAATGCCGGCATCTACGTATTCAAAAAATCAATACTTGAAAAGGTTGCCGGCAGCGGGCTTCCCTACCACAGGTACATTAAAAAAGTAGAAAGACTTGACGAAAACGGAAACACTTTTAAACCCGAAAAGCCGGATTCCATAAAGCTTGAGATGTTCCTGTTTGATATTTTCAGCTATATTGACGACGTTACTGCATTCAGGATCAAACGTGAAGACGAGTTTGCACCCATCAAAAACGCCACCGGTGTGGACAGTCCCGCAACTGCAAGAAATCTTTTCTACCGCAAGTACAGGATTCAAATGGACAAGATCGCAGAGCTTGACGGTGATGAGATGACCAGAGTGGTCTGGGAAAAGATTAAGGAGAAGGTACTTCTTCCTTTCATCGATCTCAATACCGAATACTATGACCTCGGTCTTGTAAACAGGGACAAAACTGACGATCAGGTTACAAAGGATGCGTCATACGCGATAAAGAGGCTAAAAGTTGGCGTCAAATGCGCAACCATAACGCCTAACGCTCAGCGCCTCACCGAATACGATCTCAAAAAACTCTGGAGATCTCCTAACGCCACTATCAGGGAGATCCTTGACGGTACCGTATTCAGGTCACCGATCATTGTGAACGGTATTTCGCCTCTGGTGAGCGGCTGGAAAAAGCCCATCATCATAGCACGTCATGCCTACGGTGATATTTATGCCGCAAAAGAGGTCAAGGTGGAAAAGGGCGCTAAGGCCTCTATAAAGATAACATCTGCGGACGGCTCGATAACGGAGACCGATATTCATGATTTTTCAAGGTCCTCCGGTATAGTAATGGGCATGCACAATGAAGACGGATCCATTAGGTCCTTTGCCAGATCCTGCATGGGCTTCAGCCTTTCCTGCGGAATGGACCTCTGGTTCTCCGCAAAAGATACCGTCTCAAAGACATACGATCACAGATTTAAGGATATTTTCCAGGAGGTCTACGACAATGAGTACAAGGAGGCTTTTGAGAAAGCCGGTCTGACCTATTTTTACACTTTGATCGACGATGCAGTGGCAAGAGTTGTCAGGTCAGAGGGCGGTTTTGTATGGGCCACCAAGAACTACGACGGAGACGTTTTCTCAGATATGCTGGCCGCATGTTTCGGGAGCCTTTCAATGATGACCTCCGTGCTGGTGTCGCCCGACGGCTGCTTTGAATACGAGGCGGCCCACGGAACGATTCCGAGACATTATAAGAGATATCTTAACGGCGAACCCACCTCCACAAATCCCATCGCAACGCTTTTTGCCTGGACAGGCGCACTGCGCAAGAGGGGCGAGCTTGACGGAAACGTTTATCTCATTGACTTTGCCGACAGGACCGAAAAGGCGACGATTGATCTTGTTGGTTCTGGCATGATGACGGGAGACCTTGTAAAGCTTTCAAGCTGTGAAGAAAAGACGACTCTTGATCTCGACTCCTTCCTTGAAGAGGTCGCCAAGAGGATCTATGACTGAAAATAATCAATAATCGTAAGGAGAAAGCATGGACATTTTTGAAGCACTTAAGAATTCTGACCCTGAGATATATGAGGCGATTAGAGGAGAAAAGATCAGACAGCAGGAAAAGATCGAGCTTATAGCGTCTGAGAATTTTGTTACACCGGCAGTTCTTGCGGCGGCAGGTTCGGTTATGACCAATAAATATGCCGAGGGTTATCCCGGAAGACGGTATTACGGCGGCTGTGAAGTTGTGGACGTGAGCGAAAATCTTGCTATCGAAAGAGCAAAAGAGCTTTTTGGCGCCAAATACGCCAATGTCCAGCCTCACTCAGGCTCCTCTGCAAACATTGCGGTATATTTCGCGCTGCTAAATCCCGGAGATACAATAATGGGTATGGACCTCAATCAGGGCGGACACCTCACTCATGGAAGCCCCGTAAACATCTCCGGAAAATGGTTCAACGTGGTACATTACGGTTATAATAAAGAGACAGAGCGCCTTGATTACGACAATTTGAGAGAACTTGCTCTAATGGTAAAGCCGAAACTCATCGTTTCCGGCGCAAGTGCATATCCGAGGATTATCGATTTTAAGCGACTCCGTGAAATCGCAGACGAGGTCGGCGCCTATCTGATGGCTGATATTGCCCATATCGCAGGTCTTGTGGCGGCGGGACTTCATCCCAGCCCCGTAGGTATCGCTGACGTTGTCACCACCACTACCCATAAGACTTTAAGAGGACCGAGAGGCGGTATGATACTCACAACCGATGAGACCATCGCAAAAGCCATTGACAAATCAATATTCCCTGGTGTCCAGGGCGGGCCTCTTTGCCACATCGTTGCAGCTAAAGCAGTTGCGCTCAAGGAAGCGCTCCAGCCGGACTTCAAGGAATATCAGAAGCAGATCGTTAAAAACGCCAAGGCCCTGGCAGACAGCCTTATGACACGCGGCGCAAGACTCGTATCCGGTGGCACCGACAATCACATGATGCTGGTGGATGTAAAGAGCAGCTTTGGCATCACGGGAAAAGATGCCCAGCATATGCTTGACGAGGTCTTTATTACGTGCAACAAAAACACCATTCCTTTCGATCCCGAAAAGCCCACGGTTACTTCAGGTATAAGGCTTGGAACACCTGCGGTCACCACAAGAGGCATGAAGGAGAAGGATATGGACGTAATTGCCGATCTTATAGTGAGAACTCTCAAGGACTATGAAGGTTCAAAGGAATATGTGACAAAGGGCGTTAAGGAACTTCTTCACGCTTTTCCTCTGTACGAAGACATCCTTCCGTGATATAATCATTAAGAATTAATCCTATTTCAGGGGGAAACCAATGGCATCGAAGGAGCCACTCGCATACAGAATGTGTCCGCGGAGCATTGAAGAGTTCTACGGGCAGGAGCATATTCTGGGTAAGGGTAAGCTTTTGTACCGTATGATCAAGGCTGACCGTCTTTCGTCCGTTATATTCTTCGGCCCTCCGGGAACAGGTAAAACATCTCTTGCAAGGATCATTGCCGAAACCACAGCCTGCGGCTTTGAAAAGCTGAACGCGGTCAGTTCCGGCGTTTCCGATATAAAGAAGATCTGCGCAGATGCGGAGAATAAGATGATATATCCCGGCGGTAGAGTAGTGCTCTTTATCGACGAGATCCACAGGTTCAATAAGGCCCAGCAGGACGCGCTGCTTCCTTCTGTGGAGAACGGTTCCGTGATACTCATTGGCGCCACGACCGAAAATCCTTTTTTCGAAGTAAACAAGGCTATCATTTCAAGGTCGACGGTTTTTCAGCTCCATCCGCTTACCGAGGACAATATAAAGTCCATCGTAAAGCATGCTATTTGCGATAAAGAGAGAGGCTACGGAAATCTTGATATAACTATCGAGGATGACGCCCTTGATTTCCTTGCGATAACCAGCTCCGGAGATGCCAGGATCGCTCTTAACGCTCTTGAACTTGCCGTTATGGGCACGGAGCGGGACCTGATGGTTCCTTTTACCATCACAAGGGATGAGATATCGGAATGTCTCCAAAGGAAGGTCGTTCAGTACGACAAATCCGGAGAAGGGCATTACGACAATATCAGCGCCATGATTAAATCCATGCGCGGTTCAGATCCCGATGCGGCGGTATTTTATCTTGCCAGGGCTCTTTACGCCGGTGAGGACATCAATTTCCTTGCGAGAAGGATCACAATATGTGCCAGTGAGGACGTGGGCATGGCAAACCCCAATGCGGTCCTGGTTGCAACAGCAGTTCAGGAGGCTGTCAGGATGATAGGAATGCCAGAGGCCAGGATATTGCTCTCACAGGCCGCTGTAACAGTGGCTACGTCCCCTAAATCAAACGCATCCTATCTTGCAATGGACGCAGCGCTTTCGGACGTAAGGAGCAAGGACACCGGCGAGGTTCCTTTCTATCTCCGGAATGCTGCAACTGAAGGGATGAAGGACCTTGGTTATCATCAGGGTTATAAATATGCCCATGACTTTGAAGGGCATGTGGCGGATCTTGAATATCTCCCGGAGGAGATAAGAGGGACAAAATACTATGTTCCTTCCGGCAACGGATATGAAAAAACTGTCATCGAGTACTTGAAATTTGTCGAGATGATGAAGGAAAAGAACAAAAATAAAGATTAAAGGTGGATTTTGATCAAATGAAAAACGTTTACGATATTCTTGTAGAACGCGGTTTTATAGAGCAGGCGACTGATGAAGACGAGATCAGAAAGCTTCTTGAATCAAAGAGCGTTACATTCTACATCGGTTTTGATGCAACCGCAGATTCTCTTACCGCAGGCCATTTTCTTACCATAATGGCTATGATGCATATGCAGAGAGCAGGCCACAGACCAATTGCTCTTCTTGGCGGCGGAACCACGATGGTTGGTGACCCCAGCGGCAAGTCCGACATGAGAAAGATAATGACCAAGGAGACCATTGACCACAATGCGGAATGCTTCCTTAAGCAGCTCTCAAAGTTTATTGATTTTGACGGCGGCAAGGCAATAGTCGCAAACAACGCAGACTGGCTTTTGAATCTCAATTACGTAGAGTTTTTGAGAGAGGTGGGCGCTCATTTTTCCGTTAACAGAATGCTGGCAGCCGAATGCTACAAGCAGAGAATGGAGAGAGGCCTTACATTCTTTGAGTTTAACTACATGATCATGCAGTCCTACGATTTCCTCAAGCTTCATGAAATGTACGGCTGTGAACTCGAGATGGGCGGAAACGACCAGTGGTCTAACATCATTGGCGGCGTTGAGCTTGTAAGAAGAAAACTCGGAAAGCCTGCATACGGTCTCACGTTCAAGCTTCTCACCACCAGCGATGGAATAAAGATGGGCAAGACCATGAAGGGGGCAGTATGGCTCGATCCCGAGAAAACTTCACCTTACGAGTTTTACCAGTACTGGAGAAATATCGAGGATGTAAAGGTTGAAGAGTGCCTCGGACTTCTCACGTTCCTTCCCATGGATGAGGTGAGACGCCTCGGAAAGCTGGAGGGCTCCGACATCAATATCGCAAAAGAGACTCTCGCTTTCGAAGTAACCAAGATCGTTCACGGCGAGGAGGAAGCTCTGAAAGCACAGGCGGCGGCAAGGGCATTCTTTGGCGGTGCAAAGGACAGCGACGATATCCCCACGACTACTGTCACGGAGTATACGGATGACGGAATATCCGTGGTGGATGCTCTTGTTATAACCAAGCTCGCTCCTTCAAAATCCGAGGCAAGGCGTCTTATAGACTCAGGTTCCGTCACAGTAGGTGAGACTAAGATCTCCGACAGAAACGCAATGATCTCAAAAGATGATCTTACAAAAGGCATAATAATCAAAAAAGGAAAGAAGACGTTCCATAAAGTAGTGATATGACAGAAACAATACTGCTTAAAGAAAGTTCCGGACTCCCGGGTGCTGAATGCTCCGGGAACTCCGGAAAGATTATGAAAGGCTTTGGTTTTGACGGTGTGGATACCTACACCGTTTCATTCCCCGGCCTTTTGTTTTCTGCGGATAAAACATTTGACTGCGGTCAGTGCTTCAGATGGAAGAAAAATGACGATGATTCCTGGGAAGCAGTCGTTAAAGGCAGGCTTCTTCGGTGCGAAGGAGCAGACGACGTTATTAGTATCAAATGTCTTGAAGGCGATTGCGATGACGGTTTTTCAGCTATTTTAGACGATTATTTTGATATAGGCACAGACTACGGGGCGCTAACCTCTGAACTTTCAATTAAAGATGACGTTATGTCAAAGGCATGCGAAGTTTCATCAGGTATCAGACTTCTTAAGCAGGACCTTTTTGAAACTGTTATTTCATTTATAGTTTCAGCCAACAATAACATTCCACGCATCAAAAAGTGCATCGAAAATATTTGCATATCGTACGGAGAAAAGATCACAGACTTATATTATGCGTTTCCTACGCCGGAAGCTCTTTCATCCGCTGATCCTGCAGATCTTACCAAATACTGCCGCGTTGGGTACAGAGGGCCTTATATAGCGGAGACCGCGAAAATATTTGCCGAAGGCTCGATAAGTCTTGATATGCTTAATGCTGAATCTCTCGAAGATCAGCGTAAAAAATTGTTATCTCTCCCCGGCGTCGGTCCAAAGGTTCTTAACTGCATCATGCTCTTTTCCGGAATTGACAGGACCGCTTTCCCTGTGGACGTTTGGGTCGAACGGATGATGGACGAGCTTTACGGAATTAAGCTTCCCGACAGAAACAGGCTTGAAAAATACGGGAAAGAATATTTCGGAGAAAACGCGGGTCTTGCCCAGCAGTATCTGTTTTACTATATCAGAAACATCCACGGTAAGTAAGTTGCCATTTATTTTTGCGCTTTAAAATGATAAAATTATAATGAGAATAACAGATTTGTGAAAGGAGATCCGGGTCTTGGCCGCAAGGGGTGAACATTACATTTCGACCGAAGAAGTTCTCTCGGCCGTCAATATAGTTTCCCTCGTGGGACAGTACGTGCCGCTTAAGAAGCAGGGCGCTAACTATGTGGGCCTGTGTCCTTTTCACAGTGACAGAAGACCTTCTCTTTTTGTAAGCGAGCAAAAACAGATATTTAAGTGTTTCGTCTGCGACGTGGGAGGGAATGCCGTAAGGTTCGTATCTCTTGCGGACAAGCTCCCGTACCAGGAGGCCCTCAGAAAAGTTGCAGACTACGCCGGAATCAAATACGCAAAATTTAAAGAAGTTGATGACACGGCCGTAAAGCTTCACAACGATATCAGAGCTCTCAACAAAGAAGCCGCCAGATTCTTTTTCGAAAATCTAAAAACCAGCGAGAAGCCGCAAAAATATCTTGTGTCAAGAGGGCTTCTACCCGAGACTGTAACAAAATTCGGCATTGGTTATGCTCCTGATTCTTGGGACGCTCTTTACAGACATTTTAAAGCCCAGGGTATCTCCGACGAGCTAATTTTAAAGGCCGGTCTTGCAGGCAAAAACAGCGACGGAACAGGATTTATCGACAGGTTCCACGACAGGCTCATGTTCCCTATATTTGACGAAATGGGGAATGTCATCGCCTTCGGCGGAAGGATCATGGATCCCGAAGCTAAAACCGCAAAATATATCAATTCCCAGGAGACCCCGATATACGTTAAAGGCGACCACCTTTACGGGCTGAATCTTGCAAAAAAATCCTCGGAAAAGACCGCTATTATAGTTGAAGGCTACATGGACTGTATAGCTCTTCATCAAAAGGGCATCGACTTTGCGGTGGCATCCCTGGGCACAGCACTAACCATCAAGCAGGCGAAGCTTCTCAAAAGGTTTTTTAACGACGTTATAGTCGCTTTCGATAACGACAATGCTGGTAGGGACGCGACCGTAAGAAGTCTCGATATTCTGAAGGAGGCGGGCCTTGGCGTTAAAGTTTTCAGACTCGAAGGTGCCAAAGATGCAGATGAATTTTTAAGAAAGCATACTAAAGATGAGTTCCTTGCTCAGCTTTCAAACTCCAGGAGTCTTTTTGAATATAAGGCGCTTATTGCGGCCGAGAAATATCCGGCCGGCACCAATGAGAATACCATTGGTTTTTTGAACCAGATCAAAAGGCTTTTAGCTTCGCTGCCCGAGACGGACAGGGACGTCTACACCCACTGGGTATTCGAGCATTATAACGAGTCATACGGCTTTACGAAGGACATGCTGAGCAGCAGAGCACCGGTTAAAGAAGAGGCGGCCGGAAAGGCGCGTTCCAACAGAATATTTCTACCCGACAGCGAGTACGGCGTTCCCGGCGGCGATGACGTTTCGGAGGAAGCTAAAAGAGCGGATCTTGTTGACAAATCCTTCATGATACTTCTCTCTGAAAATCCCGAGTTTTACAAAAAAACCAATGAAAGCGAGATAAGAAATCTTCTCACATCCGAGGTCAACAGAGAAATATTTGACAAGGTATACGAGGGCTGCGAGAAGGGAACTATAAGATGCTTCAGAGATATACCGCCGATAAGCCCCACCGCCGACAATGCTCTTGCGGGCGCATACCTTGGTTACAATATTTCAAAAGAAAATGCTTCGAAAGCTTTTTCCGAGCTTCTTTTCAGAATGAAGAGCAGGACAAAGCGCGACAGACTGTCCGAACTTCAGAAGCTTTTAGACGATCCCGACGTTCCAAAAGCAGACAAAATGAAATACCTTAAGGAATTTCAGGAATTAAATGCTAAAAAACAGCTTAAAGCTTAATTTGCTCTTTACTTATTGATATTTTACGGGTATGTTTCATTGCGTAAGGGTCTTTTAAATAATATATTTTCTCAAAGACCCGTTAAGATACGACCAAGATTCACAAAGGAGTTTTAAATATGCCTAAAAAGAAAAATCAGGATACAGATATGGATGAGCTCTTGGGTGCCGAGCCTACACCCAAAAAGAAGAGTTCAAAGGATAAAACGTCTAAGGAAAAGGCCTCAGACATTGCGGATTTTCTTCCTTCCGACATTTACCATCCCGACGACGATGACGAGCAGCCCGACGCTGAATATTTTGAGGAGGAAAACGATATCTCCGATGAGGATATCGGCGAGGTGGAGCCTGATGATCAGGATCTTCAGGACTGTGAGAACGATCTCAACGAACAGGATCTTATGAATCTTGATGACGAGATCGGGGATCTGGATGAGTCTATGGACGATCAGGACGACGCGGATCTTTCATCCATTCTTGACCAGGTCTCAAACGAAGATCTGAATGACGAAAAGATCAACGACGAGGACGATTTCGAATACCAGTTTATCAAAAAGCTCATTGATGCCGCCAAGGAATCCGGCGGAATAATCTATGCCGACGAGATCAACGACCAGGCCGGCGACTACAAATTCTCCGACAATTTCTTTGATAAGATATACGAGCAGGCCGAGAAAAACGGAATCACCATCAGTGGTGATCTTAACGAATCAAAATCCGACGGAAGGATATATACCGACAGCATTGGCGCTGCAGAGGGCATAAACGTTGAGGACGACGTAAGGATGTACCTTCACGACATAGGAAAGGTTCCGCTCCTTACTTTTGAAGAGGAAAAGGAGCTGGCCATTCTTATTGAAAACGGTGATCAGGCTGCAAGGGACAAGCTTATTGAGTCCAACCTCAGGCTGGTCGTCAGTATCGCCAAAAAATACGTAAGAAGAGGTCTGCTTTTTGAAGATCTTGTTTCCGAAGGCAACCTGGGTCTTATGAGAGCGGTCGAGAAATTTGACTACAGAAAAGGCTATAAATTCAGCACATATGCAACATGGTGGATAAAGCAGGGTATTCAGAGAGCCATTGCCGATCAGGGCAGGACCATCAGAATTCCCGTACATATGCATGAAAAGATCAATAAAATGGTCAAGGCTCAGAGACAGCTGGCCCAGGAGCTGGGTCAGGATCCCACCCCCGAGCAGATCGCCAAGGAGATCAACGAAACTCCGGGACAGGTCAGAGACATGCTTCGTATCGCCCTTGAGCCCATCTCCCTTGAAACGCCTATCGGTGATGAAGATGAGAGCAACATTGGCGATTTCATTCAGGACGACGAAACCAATTCTCCTCTTGAGTTCTCAAGAAAGGAAAACCTCAAGATCGACGTTGACGAGGCTCTCCAGGCGCTTAACGAGAGGGAGGCTCAGGTTCTGATCATGAGGTTCGGCCTTGACGATAACAAGCCAAAGACTCTTGAGGACGTCGGCAGGCATTTCAACGTTACAAGAGAGCGTATCAGACAGATCGAGTTTAAGGCGCTCAGAAAGTTAAAGCATCCTTCGAGGAGCAGAAAACTGAAGGACTACGTAAACGGCTGAGCTTATATCAGCTTTCGGTACCAAGAATTATTGTTAGCCATGAAAAGAAGATTTATCAGATCAGTTTGTTTCTTTATCGCATTGGTTATGTCGGCGGGCATGTTTTTCCTGCCTCTTTCCGCTGTAACCTCTTTTGCGTTTACAAAGAAGACAGCAGAGCAGGTTTACGAGAACGCAACGCTTTCAAATCTTAAAGCCAAATCATATGCGTCCATTTATTTTGACGACTGTACGATAGCTTTCTGCAGCGAGAACTGCCATCAGCATTATTCCGTGGGAAACCTTATTAAGCTTATGACACTTTATCTTGTGTTTGAAGCCATCAGCAAGGGAGAGACAGGACTAAAATCAGGCGTTAAGGTATCAAAGGCCGCGCAGAATATTTCGATAGGCAGAGAAAGAGTCTATCTCGACAGCACCAAGGGCGAGGTCATAAGTGTTGAGGAGGCGGTGATCGCAGTTATAGCGGCCAGCGCAAACGATGCGGCTTATGCTCTTGCGGAGCATATTTCAAAAGCAGATGAAAACGTATTCGTTGACAGAATGAACCGGAAAGCCGAAGAACTGGGCCTTAAGGATACTCATTATCTTGACTCCACAGGCATCAAGACCATCAATGACGGTCAGTACACCAGCGCATACGATATCTGTCTGCTTGCGACAAGACTCATACACGACTATCCCACCATCTTAAATTACAGCAGGATAACCTCGGGTACATTCGTGCACGCCTCTACGGGCCAGCCTGACACCAATATGCAAAGCTCCAATGCTCTCGTTTTCTCCGGAATGATGGAGGAAGCAGACGGACTGCTTGTAGGTTATTCAAACGCGGATCTTTACGCCCAGGTCGCCTGCGCCAAGTTCGGTGAAGAGAGGACCATCGCCTGTGTCATTGGTGAGGCTACTCCGGAAGATAGAGCCGGCGAGCTTAAGTATCTGCTGACAAAAACCGCCAAGACCTTCGAATGGCAGGAACTTGACAAAGAAGGTTCATACGTCAGGATGATCTCCGTTAAAGACGGAAAATCTCTCAAAGTGAAGACTGTTACAGGCCAGGGTTTATCGTACATTTCCAACACCAGAGAAAACTACACTGTGGAGAAAAAGATAATACTAAACGGTGTCATTGAAGCCCCCGTCGCAAAAGGTGATATCGCAGGTGAAGTTGTTTACATGAAGGCATATCCCCAGGAGGACGGCACCAAGAGATATGAGGAGATAGGTCGGGTCGAACTGATCATCGACGAGGATATGGACAGAGCCAATTGGTTTGTAAGATTCTTAAGAAAGATACTTGAGTTCCTCGGGCTTATGCAGTATTCAACACCCGAGACCAAGAATTGAAAGTTTGGTTAAATTATAATATTGACCCCAACAAAATGCCCCAAAGGTCTTAAGTTCAAGGCCCCGGGGCATTTCTGTTATCGAGCGATCGTCATTGGTCAGATCTTAATAATAAACTTTAGAATAAGGCCCCAGAGATCTGTATAAAGCCCGTTAAGCTTGTATGCAGGCCAGAAAATGTACGTACCGAGAGCTGTGAACCTCATTAAAAGAATGAAGCCCAGGAATATAAACATGCTGTATCTCTCGACTTTGTAAAGGAATGTGTTCCACTTGTAAGGTGTAAACGTGGTTATGATCTTATAACCGTCAAGGCCCGGAAGAGGCAGCAGGTAAAAGATCGCAAGTATAAGCGGGTAAAGAGCCGCATAACCGAACACCTCTGAAATATAATCAAGCACGTTCATGGATTCCGAAGCGTCCGGGAAGAAACGTATCGAAAGATAAGCAAAAAGAACATAAAACATGCTCATAACAAAGCCTGATACAATGCACGTGAGAGAGCCGCTAAGCGAATAGAGGACAGTGTCCCGTTTGTAATTTTTGTAATATCTGCTGTTGACCGGCATTGGTTTCGTCCAGCCGAAGCCGAAAATCGCCATACATATAAGACCGATCCAGTCTATGTGAGCAAGGGGGTTCATTGTAAGTCTTCCGGCGTTTTCCGGTGTGGGATCGCCAAGGAGCTTAGAGGCCAGAGCCTGACCGAATCCCTTCATGGTAAAAGCAAATATTACTCCGGGGACGGAGAGCAGCATTCCGATCAGATTGGATACAGACAAGAAACCGGGCATGTTGATTCCTCCTTAATTGATTTCATTGGTGATTATAATAAAAAGCAGGGCGAATCTCAATCTTTATCAACATTTGGGTATTTTTAAAGTTGTTTTATAAACCTCCTTTCTTGTATAATAGTTAAGCAAAAATTAACAAAATTACGGAGAGACCATGTACGAAGATATCAAAAAGAAAATATTTGAAAAGATAACGGAATACGATACCATAATTCTTTGCAGACATATAAGACCTGACGGCGACGCCTTTGGCTCGACTCTTGCAATGAGGCACATCATTAACGCGTCATTCCCGGAGAAAAGAGTTTTTATCGACCGTGACGATGAGACTGAGAACCTTGCCTTTATGGGCGAGGAGGGCGAACTGCCGACGGACAACGATTTTAATGATGCTCTTGTGATAATACTTGACACGGCAGTCATTAAGAGGATCTCGTCTAAAAGAGCATTCACAGGAAAAGAGATAATAAAGATCGATCATCATATAATTGAAACGGATTTCGGAGATATATCCTGGGTTGAGCCTGAGAGAAATTCGGTTTGCGAGATGATCACCGAATTCTGGAGCGATTTTAAGGACAGACTTGTGCTGACATATGATGCGGCTTCTTGCCTTTTCACCGGCATTGTCACTGATACAGGCAGGTTTAAATTCCGGGGAACATCGCCAAAGACTCTACGCCTTAGCGCTCTTCTCCTTGAGAAAGGAATCGATTTTCAGTCTATATACACCTACCTTGACGTAAAAGAATACAAACAGATCCTGGATGAATCGGATCTGGTAAAAATGATAAGGCTTACGCCGGCCGGCGCCGCATACCTTTTCCTCACAAAGGAGGTCATTGATAAATACAAACTGACTGCCGAGACCTCATATGATGCGGTAAAACTAATGGAGCAGATAAAAGGAAGTCTCATCTGGCTGGTGTTTATCGAGAACGATGACGGCTCATACCGGGTAAGGATAAGATCCAGATTCGTGGAAGTCGAGCCTGTTGCCAGGAAGTATTCGGGCGGGGGCCATGCCTGCGCTGCCGGAGCAACCGTGTATTCTGACGAAGAAGCAAAGAATCTGCTTAACGACCTTGACTTGCGCCTTGCAGATTTTAAAAAAGGTAACCCGGATCTCTTCTGAACTACCTGATTTAAGACTATGAGAATTCTTGTAACCAATGACGACGGAATTAATGCCGAAGGGCTGAGACACCTTGCCGAATTTGCAGCAAAGCTTGGCGAGGTGGTCGTGGCGGCTCCAAAATACCAGCAAAGCGGAAGGTCCCACGGTGTTGTGATAGACAGACCTTTTGAAGTAGTTCCTGTGGATAATTTTAGATATCTCAGCATCAAAGCTTACAGCATTGACGCCTCGCCGGCAGACTGCGTAAGGTTCTCTTTTGACTACTTTAAGGAGAAATTCGACTTTGTGTTCGCAGGAATAAACAAGGGTCTTAACCTTGGCGCCGATATTTCCTATTCAGGCACCTGCGGCATCTGCTTTGAGGCGGGACTCTGGGGAGCTAAGGCCATTGGTTTTTCTTCAAAATCAAAACATATTCCGGAGAGTGCTGCGCATTTGCAGGAAATATGGGATCATCTTAACTGCATTGATGCTTTTTCCCATTGCGGGCTTTTTAACGTAAATATTCCTGTAGACCCCAAAGGCATAAAGATAACCGAGCAGGGAGAGTTCTGGTATAAGGACAGGTACGTTCCCACAGGAGAAGGCAATCTTTATAACCCCGAATACACTCTTGTAAAGGACGAAAATGGGCCCCTTGACGACAGATATGATATTGACGCCATCATTTCAGGTTATATTTCTGTAACGCCGCTAACGACCGTCAAGACCGATCTTAAAGCATTTGAAGAGCTTCGAAAATGATCTCACCGCCGGAATTGATCTCCGGCATTTTTATTACTGTTATATTCCTTGAAGGTACTGTTTTTGTTGAAAATCACATACATATTTTATATAATAAAAAGGCCTGTGAAGCTTGAAACAAGACACCTTCCGGCATTGATCATTTTAATTCGGAGAAAGCTTTATGCCAATAAGAATACCGGACAATCTTCCGGCCAGTTCAATACTGTCTAACGAAAACGTATTTGTTATCAAAGAACGAATGGCCTTCCATCAGGATATCAGACCTCTCCGGATAGCCATCGTAAATCTTATGCCTACAAAGATAGTGACCGAGACACAGCTGCTCAGGCTGCTCAGTAATTCGCCTCTTCAGGTCGAGGTTACATTTCTTCATCCCGAGAGCTACGTTTCAAAGCATATAAACGAGAGCCATCTTTCTGAGTTTTATAAAGTGTTCAGCGACGTAAAGAATGAAAAGTTTGACGGACTTATCATAACCGGCGCCCCTGTTGAGCTCCTCAAATTCGAGGAGGTCGAATATTGGAAGGAGCTTTGCGATATAATGGAGTGGTCAAGATCCAACGTCACCACAACACTTCATATCTGCTGGGGGGCCCAGGCGGGACTGTATTATCATTACGGCATAGATAAAAAGAATCTGCCCAAAAAGCTCTCGGGAGTATACAAGCACAGACCCTGCAATAAACGGGCAAGACTTCTCCGGGGCTTTGACGACGTATTTTATATACCTCACTCGAGATACACGTATAACGATATTAAGGACATTGAGGCCGTGGAGGATCTTGACATCATGGCCATGTCCGACATCGCCGGAGCCTCGATAGTTGCTTCAAAGGACAGAAGAAGGATATTTGTTACGGGGCATCTTGAATACGACAGGGAGACGCTCAAGCTCGAATACGAACGGGATGTGGAAAAAGGCCTTGATCCTGACGTTCCCCAGAACTATTTCCCGGGCAACGATCCTTCGGCGAAGCCATTCCACCAGTGGAGATCTCATGCGTATCTACTCTACGGTAATTGGCTGAATTATTACGTATACCAGGCGACTCCCTACAATCTGGATGAGATCGACGTTTCGTTTAAGCCTGACAGGAAGGGTGCCAGCGAGGATCTGGAGCTTATCTGACAATCATTTACGCGATCCGGAGGCATTATGGATGATAAAGACTACAAGGTAATATCCAATATATCCATCAGGCGAAAACGTGTTCTGCTGACATTGATCGCGTTTCTGCTTTCGGTTGCATTTGTCTTCGTCATCTTTTATCTTGTTATAGGAAGAAAGACTGATGCCTGGCTCGACGGCACGTCGGGTCTGGGAAGAACGTCCGTATTTCCGTTCATATTCACTTCCGGCGACGAGCTTTATTCTGTGGATGAGAATCTTGTGGTCCACGATATAGACAACAATACATCGGATGCGGTCTACGATAACGACCTCGGAAAACTTTACTATATCTACAAGCCCTCGAATACTCTTTACGAATATGATATAAAAAATGACTCCAGAACTCTTCTTTGCAGCGGGGTTTACTCTTTTAAGCTGTTTAAGGAAAGGACTGTAATACCCTATGTCTCCACAGACGGTGCCATAATGGTGTATTCGCTTAATTCCAAAGCTTCAAGCGTGCTGAGAGAACCTGTCGAAAGAGACGGGGAAGCTGTTCCCACTCAGGCTTATTACTTCACGTCAGGCAAGCTTTCAATAGTTTACTACGATGAATTCAACTTTGAAGACAGCACCGCTGCTCTTAAGCAATGGTTTACCACAGGAGATGTTGTCACTCTGAGCAGTGCGGCTCTTATAGATAAGGAACCTGTGATATTTACAAAGGACTCCGCAGTCAGCTATTTTACGAAGGACGGTCTTTGCATCACTGCAGGAAAGGGCGAAACTTACAATGCCACCGGCACATCCAATATCATTAAAACCAATGAGGCCGCATACGCGGAAATGATCTCCATACCTGCAGAAAAATTTGACAACACGAAGAACATTAAGTTCTATTACACAGTTTCCGGTGAGGAAGATAATACTTCCTATACTATAAGTTCATTGAACATTTCCGGAAATTCTGTTTCGTCCTCGGTCATTGCCGAAAACGTTGACACAATAATCAATTACAATGAAAAGTATTCAAACGTCATATATTCAGTTAAGTCAGGTGATGTTGCTTTAGTTTATTCCGTAAGGCCCGGAGTTCCCGCCACATTGATAGCCGAAGTGCCTTCCGATTCAGGGTATTACTATGAAGATTCGTCAAATCTTCTCTATATCCTCGTAACGGACAGGATATTCTACACCGTTGATGTTTTCGATAAGAATCAGACAAAATATGAGATACCCGACATGTGCGGAATCTCTCCATACTTCGGAAAGCCATTCTCGGTGATATATTCCGACGATAACAACACTAAAAATATAGTGCTGAAGCAGACGGAGGTGGAGTCCTATCCGTCAACTGAGACAAGACTTTACGGGAAATCAGATACTGTTTATCTTAAACTGAGACAGATAACGGGTTCTAACTTGTGTTCACTTGATATACATAACGGAGACACCGAGAAGAGGATCACAAACAGCTGTCTTCCCTCAAGTATCGTCTATGATAAAAAGATTAGCACCATAATCTATTACAATAACGGCACACTCTATTCATATATTGACGGTGTGAGAACCGAAATATCCGATTTTGAAAAAGCCGTTATACCGGTAGCGGTGCTTACGGAATAATTGATTATATAAATCTCATTGGGGCATGTCTTACTGCCCGAGAAGGAGCTTTTATGGATTACATTTCTAAAGTAAAAGAACAGCAACTTGAATACGGCGGTATTCCTTTTTGGAGCTGGAACGACAAGCTTGTTCCAGAGGAATTAAGACGTCAGATCAACGTTATGCACGATCTCGGCATGAAAGGTTATTTTATGCACGCAAGAGGAGGTCTTGAGACCGAATACCTTTCCGACGACTGGTATGACTGCATAAAAGCCTGTGTGGATGAGGGCAAAAAACTGGATATGGAGTCCTGGGCATATGACGAAAACGGCTGGCCCAGCGGTTTCGGCGGTGGCAAGGTCCTTGACGATCCCTACAATTTCGCCGAGTTTGTAAAGTTTGAAGAATCGGAGATCTTCCCTGACACAGAGGCAAAAGCCGCACCAACGCCAATGGTCCTCGGTGTCTACGTCAGAGAAGGCGACGGTGTCAGAAAAGTGGATAAGCCTCTTTCCGAAGACGCAAAATATATTATCATAAAGCTTAATTACGACCCGTCTTACGTGGACGTGCTTGATAAGAAGGTCATTGCAGAGTTTATAAAGGTGACCCACGAGGACTACAAGGCAAGGCTTGGTGACGACTTCGGAAAAGCGATGCCCGGTTTCTTTACAGACGAGCCCCAGTATTACAGATATGAGACCCCCTGGTCAAAGATACTTCCGGATGAATTCAAAAAGAGATACGGGTACGATATATTTGAAAAGTTACCTGCACTCTTTATTGACTTTGAAGGCGCAAAAGAATACAGGTATGATTACTATTATCTCATACACGATCTTTTCATGAATGCCTTTGCAAAGCAGATATATGACTGGTGCGACAAAAACGGCGCCAAGCTCACAGGCCATGCTGTGGAAGAGTCCACTCTTAACATGCAGATGTGGTGCGCCGGCGGTGTTATGCCTTTTTATGAGTTTGAGCACATGCCCGGCATGGATTACCTGGGAAGGGGTATCCAGACAGATCTTGCGCCGAAGCAGCTTGGTTCCGTGGCGGCTCAGCTGGGAAAGAAAAAGGTACTTACCGAGACGTTTGCATGCTGCGGCTGGGACGTATCTCCCACGGAACTAAAGAGAATTGCCGATCTCCAGTATTCAGCCGGAGTAAACGTTATGTGCCACCATCTTTATGCATACTCCATAAGAGGACAGAGAAAGAGAGATTATCCCGCCAATTACTCTGAACATCTCCCCTGGCAGAATGCCTTTGGCGATTTTGTAAAATACTATAACCGCCTGGGCCTAACACTTTCCATGGGAAAAGAGAATGTAAAATGCCTCATAATCCATCCAATTCACAGCTGTTACCTTGATTATAAACGAATCGAAGACAGGGCCACTACTGAAGAGCTGGACAGCGGCATTGTAAAGATTATGTCCTATTTTTCCGACAGACAGATATCCTACCACTTCGGCGACGAAACTCTCATCAGAAAATACGGCACGGTGGAGAACGGTAAATTCAAGGTCGGACTTATGACCTACGATTACGTTGTGCTTCCGAAAATATATACCATTGATTCTTCAACGGCTTCTCTCTTAAAGGATCTTCTGGCTGAAGGCGGAAAGGTCGCATTCTTTGACGGTAAGCCTGATCGCATTGACGGAAGAGTCGCGGATCTCAGCTGGCTTGAGCCAAATATTACGGTCGATGAAATCGAAAAAGCCGCTACTGCGACTTTAAGAGATATGAGCGGCGAACCTCTTACCGGTATCAGGTCCATGACCAGGGATACGGAATACGGCAAGCTCTATTATATTACCAACATCTCCGAAAACAATTACGACGAGTGCATCGTTACACTTTCCGGTGCGGGTAAAGTATCCGAGATATTCCTTGAGCAGGATGATTTCAACTCAGGAAGAGGCGTAAGATCCTGCGATTACAAGAAGGACGGAGATCATCTGACAGTAAAGACAAGTCTTGAAAGCGGTCAGTCAAGGCTTTATATCG
The DNA here is from genome assembly GCA_017444825.1 of Clostridia bacterium. Lineage (GTDB taxonomy): Bacteria > Bacillota > Clostridia > UBA1212 > UBA1212 > UBA1212. The sequence goes on along the minus strand of JAFSVU010000026.1, from coordinate 7,345 downwards.
AAGATCCGGGCGTTTCCGCCATTAAAGTCACCGAAGATGATATTAAGACAAGAAATGAAGTAGGCACTGTTATCGGCGGACTTTTCGAGATCTCAAAGAAGCCCGAAAATGCTCTGACGCTTGATTTTGCCGAGATATCAAAGGACGGCGGTGTCACATACGACTCAAGGAAACCTATCATACAGATCTTCGATGAGCTCTTAAGATCACGCTATGCAGGAGACCTTACGATAAAATACAGCTTTAACGTCGACGATATTCCTCCGCTTGTCAAGGCTGCCCTTGAACCCCTGAACTACAAGAGTATCAAGGTTAACGGCCACGAAATAAACTTTGAAGAAGGATACTGGCTTGACAGAAGCTTCAAGGTATGTGACGTAACACCTTTCCTTAAAACAGGCGCCAATGACATCGTCTGCACTTTCAGCTATTTCCAGGACGATTACGTTTACGAGGTCCTTTACGGAAACGTTATGGAGTCCATGAGAAACTGTCTTGCCTTCAATACCGAGGTTGAATCAATTTACCTCTTCGGCGATTTCTCCGTAAACACAAGGGGTAATTTTGTTCCTAACGTCAGAAACAGCTTCGAGTTTGACGGTGCTTTTGCAATCACGAAACCTAAAAAGGATGTCGCTATAACCAATGTGACTGTAGACGGGTTCCCGTTCTTTGCAGGAAAGCTCTCACTTAAAAAAGAGTTCATGTACAGCGGCGGCGGAACGGTCCTTTGGGTCAAAGGACGGTATTCCTATGCAGATGTTAAGATCAACGGTGAATTCGTAAAGAGGCTCATGTTTACGAACCATTGCGACATTGGCGAGTATCTGAACAATGGTAAAAACGAGCTTGAGATCACACTTTGCAATTCCAACAGGAATCTTCTCGGACCCCATCATTTTGCGGATCCCGAGCCTTATTCCGTGGGACCCGGCACGTTCTCTCTTGAGAACATGTGGTCAAACGGTGACTGCCCGCTTTACAGAGCAAGGTATGCATTCGTAAGATTCGGAGCTGACATTTCGGTCAAGTAAGGGAATTTAAAGCTATGATCATTCTTGGGATCGACCCCGGCTTTGGCATAACAGGCTTTGGTGTCATTGATTACACAGGGAATAAATTCAAGGTCATCGACTACGGGGTGGTTTCGACTGACAAGTCAGAGCTTTTCTCCTCGAGGCTCAAATCCATATTCGATACACTTTCGTTTATAATCGATAAATATCATCCTGAGTGCATGGCTATCGAAGAGCTTTTCTTTAACAATAATGCCAAGACTGCCATCATGGCCGCTCACGGAAGAGGAGTGGCGATGCTTGCATGCACCGAAAAAGATATACCGATATTCGAGTATACGCCTCTTCAGGTCAAGCAGAACGTCGTTGGCTACGGCAGGGCCGATAAAAGACAGGTCCAGGAAATGGTCAAAATGATCCTTAATCTGAAAACCATACCGCGGCCCGACGACGCTGCGGACGCATTGGCGATAGCTATCTGTCATGCCCATTCGCTTTTATCGGCTGAAAGGGTCTGAGGAAGGAGCAAATATGTTTGAATTTATAAGAGGATACGTGGCGGGAAAAGATCTTGAGTCTGTAGTCTTAGACGTAAACGGAGTTGGCTTTAAGATCTATACATCCTTAAATTCCTCATCCGAATGCGAGGAAGGCGAATCAGCCACGTTCTACACATATATGTCCGTTAAAGAGGATGACATCTCCCTTTACGGTTTTATGTCAAAAAGCGAGCTTGAATGCTTTAAATCTCTAATTTCCGTGTCAGGCGTAGGGCCAAAAGTCGCGGTTTCACTTCTGTCGCAGATATCCGTTGCAGATTTTTCCGCAGCTGTTGTAACCGGAAACCACAAACTATTGTCGAAGGTTAAGGGCATAGGACCGAAGCTTGCTCAGCGAATAGTACTTGAGCTTAAGGATAAAATGATCAAAAGCGGCGCTTCTGCGGAAGCCGATGCCTCTACCCTCGATACTGAGAATGCCCCGGTATTTTTCGGTAAAAACAGAGACTTTGAGGATGCGGTGGAAGCCCTTTGCGTGCTTGGCCATAATCAGTCAAAAGCCCGTGCCATTGTTTCCAGTGTATACAGAGAAGGCATGACCCTTGAAGAGATCGTCAAGGCGTCGCTTTCATTCAAATGATGACAGGTGATCAAAGTGGACGAAAACGAGAGAATCATATCAAGCGGACTCCTTTCCGAAGATGATCTGGAAGTATCCCTGAGGCCGAGAAGGTTTGAGGAATACGTGGGTCAGACCAAAGTAAAGGACAACCTGAAAATATTTATCGAAGCGGCCAAGATGCGTGGCGAGCCCCTTGACCATGTGCTTCTGTACGGCCCTCCCGGACTTGGGAAGACCACTCTTGCGGGAATCATCGCGTCGGAGATGGGAGTTAACATCAGGATCACGTCAGGTCCCGCCATCGAAAAAGCAGCCGACATTGCAGGCATTCTCACAAATCTGAATGAGATGGACGTGCTGTTTATAGACGAGATCCACAGGCTGAACAAATCCGTGGAAGAAATACTTTATCCCGCAATGGAGGATTTTGCTTTTGACATAGTTCTGGGGAAAGGTCCTGCGGCAAGGTCCATGAGAATAGACCTTAAAAAGTTTACTCTCATTGGCGCGACCACAAGAGCAGGTCTATTATCCGCTCCTCTTCGTGACAGGTTCGGCATCATAAACAGGCTTGAGCTTTATTCGGTCGAGGATCTCCTTCAAATCGTAAGGCGCACTGCTTCTATACTGAAAACTCCTATCAGCGAAGACGGAGCAAGGGAGATCGCCAAGAGGTCCCGCGGCACACCCCGTATCGCCAACAGACTTGTAAAAAGAGCCAGGGATTTCGCAGAGTTTTACGGTGAATCTGTTATCACGGAAAAGATCGCCTCAAAGGCGCTGAAGGCTCTTGAAGTCGACGAGCTGGGCCTTGACAACGTGGACCGGAACATGCTGTCAACCATCATAAAGAAATTCAACGGCGGCCCTGTGGGACTTGACACACTTTCTGCGGCCACAGGAGAGGATGTTTCGACCATTGAGGACATATATGAGCCTTATCTTATTCAGCTTGGTTTTATAAACAAGACGCCAAGGGGTAGGGTGGCAACGCCCGGAGCTTACAATCATATGGGAATTCCATATAATGACGGAAACTGAGAAATATATTGAATTTAATAATGTCACTTTTTCATACGGCACACAGGGTGACGAGACCGAATCCCGTAAGCGGAAGGATGCCGTAAAAGATGTATCTTTCGCCATTGAGAAAGGTACATTTGTTTGTATTATCGGAAGCAACGGATCCGGTAAATCAACTGTGGCAAAGCTGATGAACGGCCTCATTCTTCCTACGTCGGGGACTGTTATTTCGGCAGGTTATGATACATCAGACGATCAGAACATCTGGGAGATCAGGCGCCTTGTAGGTATGGTGTTTCAGAATCCGGACAACCAGATAATCGCAACATCAGTGGAAGAGGACGTGGCTTTCGGGCTTGAGAACATTGGCGTGCCAAGAGAAGAGATGATCGCGAGAGTCGACGAAGCTCTTAAAATGTGCGGTGTTGATAAATACAGACACAGCGAGCCCCATTTGCTTTCAGGAGGCCAGAAACAAAGAGTTTCCATAGCCGGAATACTTGCCATGAGACCATCCTGCATCGTTCTTGACGAGTCAACGGCAATGCTGGATCCCAAAGGCCGGAAGCAGGTCCTCGATATTGTAAAAAAGCTCAACAAGGAAGAGAATATCACTGTAATACTTATCACACATCACATGGATGAAATAGTAGACGCCGATAGGGTGCTTGTCATGGAGAAGGGCGAGCTTGTTAAAGCAGGAACCCCGGTGGAGATTTTTTCGGACAGAGAACTGATCTCAGACCTTGGGCTTGATCTTCCTCCTGCCGCAAGAGTGTTTGAACCGGAAGACGGACATGATTTCGGAGAGACCGTTCTTACAAAAGAACAGGGCGTGTCGGTACTTATGAAAAAGCTGGTATAAATATATGTCGATACTCATAAAAGACCTTAAATACACATATATGCCAAAAACTCCTTTTGAGAAGACTGCCATCCACGATATAAGTCTTGAGATACAAAAAGGCGAATTTGTGGCTGTTATCGGTCATACGGGGTCCGGAAAATCCACGCTTTTGCAGCACCTGAACGGACTGCTTCTTCCGACTGAAGGGGAGGTCTTCATCGACGGGGAGAAGATCACAAAAAAGAACCTTTCCGAGATCAGAAGAAAAGTTGGTTTCGTGTTTCAATACCCCGAGCATCAGCTGTTCGAGGATACGGTATACAAAGACATCGCTTTTGCTCTGAAAAGATTTAAACTTTCGGATGAGGAGATCGACGCCAAAGTAAGAAAAGCTGCAAACACAGTTGGACTTGACGAGGCTCTTTTTGAAAGCTCCGTATTCGATCTTTCCGGCGGTGAAAAAAGAAGGGTCGCCATATGCGGCGTACTTGTATCGGATCCTTCTTATCTGCTCCTTGACGAGCCTGCATCAGGACTTGACGGCAAAGGCCGCAGGGACATGCTTGCGCTCCTTAAAAAGCTTAATTCCGAAGGCGTAACCATTGTACTTATATCTCACAGTATGGACGACGTTGCCGAGGTTGCGGACCGGATCATACTTATAAATGAGGGAACCGTTGCACTTGACGGAACTCCCGGGGAAGTTTTCTCAAAGGAGGAGCTCCTGGCATCAATGAGCCTCGACGTTCCGGAAGTAACGAAGCTCTTTAATGATTTTTCAAAAAGATCGGGAATACCTCTTCCGACCGTTACCACCGCTTTGCAGGGAAGAGAGATCATTAGAATGCTTATTAACGAGGGGAGGCTTGTATTATGAAGATCTCCCTTGGAAGGTTTGTACCCGGAAATTCTCTTTTCCACAAAGCAGATCCCAGAACAAAGATCATCTGGACCGTTGCCATGATGGTGCTTGTCCTCATGTGCAGAAATTACGTGGAATACGCGGTCGCAGCGGTGTTTGTTATAGCAAGTTTTGTTGCGTCAAAAGTCTCATTTAAATTTATACTACAAAGCTTAAAGCCGATACTGGTGCTCCTGATATTCACCAGCCTTTTTAATTTTCTCTTTTACAGAGGCGAAAACGTTGCCTTCATGATGTGGTCAAAACCAATTTACTGGGAAAGCATAGCAATGAGCATCAAGACCGTCGTGAGGGTCGTTCTGCTTATTATATCCGCATCGCTTTTAACTTACACTTCATCCGCAGTTTCCATCACCGACGGCCTGGAGTCGCTTATGAGACCCCTTGGCGTGATAAAAGTTCCTGTTCATGAGATAGCAATGATGATGAGTATTGCACTCCGTTTCATACCCACGTTTGCGGACGAGACCGATAAGATCATTAAGGCGCAGGCGGCAAGAGGGGCGGAGTTTGATTCAAGGAACGTTATAAAGAAGGTCAAGAGCTACATTCCGGTGCTTATACCGCTATTCATAGCCGCTTTTAAAAGCGCCGAAGATATGTCAACTGCAATGGAATCCCGGTGCTACAGAGGCGGAAAAGGGCGCACCAGATTTAAGGTACTCAGGTTCTCATCAGCAGATATTGTGATCACTGTCGCAACGGTCCTGTTCGCTGCCTCTATAATCGTGCTTCACATTTTTATAAAATAAAACCTCTTCTGACATTTAAGACAAAAGATGTTTCTTGCTAAGGTACGCCGCAAGGCGGAAACCTTTTACCACTACTGTCTAACATTATGCTGAACGAGCTGAACAAAGAACTGGAAGCGAGAAAACTACGTTTCGTGAGATATGCAGACTATACCGAATTCGGTATAGTGCAGATGACTGTGTAATAACGGTGGGCAGTAGTGCTGCCGCAAACAGGGTGATGCATACCATAACGGACTGGATTGAAAGGTAACTTGGACTAAAGGTCAACATGACCAAGACGAAAGTCACAAGGCCGAGCGGACTGAAATATCTCGGATTTGGGTTCTGGAAGGACAGTAAAGACGGACAATGGAAGGCAAGGCCGCATCAGGATTCAGTCTCAAAATTCAGGAGAAAGCTCAAAGAGCTAACCAAAAGAAGCTGGTCAGTTTCGATGGACTTGAGAATTTGAAAACAGAACGAAGTCATTCGAGGGTGGATTAACTACTTCAAAACTGGAAGCATGAAAAAGAAACTCGAAGAAATAGACGAACGGCACGTAAGGTGGTGTGAGAGGGGCTGCCTATTAGCCCCTACTCGATTATCATTGTTCGAACGTCGCTTTATAACTGTTTCCCCAATCCTGCATTGACATGAGGATCGGGCGCATACTTTCGCCGAGTTCGGAGAGTGCGTATTCCACGCGCGGCGGAACTTCGGGATAAACGGTGCGGGTGATGATACCGTCCGATTCCATCTGCCGCAGGCTCTCGGTCAGCACTTTCTGACTGATCCCTTCAAGTGATTTATGTAATTCATTGAACCTCCACGGACGGACGAGCAGGTTACGGATGATGAGCAGTTTCCATTTGTTTCCGATAAGCGCGACGGTCGTTGCCACCGGGCAATCCGGCAATTCTTCTTTGGTTTTCATAAGATCCTCCATTACTTCATTTTTGAATGGTACACTCATATTATACTATAACATGTGTGGTTTTTCAAGTAGTTACAAAAAAGTGCGTATATACTTACAAAAAAGTGCGTACTTGTACAGGGAAAAAACATCGATATAATAGTAATTGCAGAGGCAAAATGGCTCTGACGAAATCTAAGGAGGATAACACAATGGCACTTTCAAATCTGTTCGGATGGGGTAAAAAGGAAAATGAGGCTCCCGCAACCGCTTGCGGTGCTGCTGACAAACCTGCCGAGACTCCCGCAGCTTGCGGCGCTGCCGAAAAGCCCGCTGAGACTCCCGCTGCCTGCGGCGCGGCTGACAAGCCCGCTGAAGCTCCCGCTTCCTGCGGCGCTGCGGAGAAACCGGCTGAAAAACCCGCTGCTTGCGGAACCGCCTGCGGAGCCGGCGACAAGAAGTAATTTTCTTCCCACCCAATCCGTTCCCGGTGAGAAGCCTCTTGCCGGGAACCTCGATATCAACTCGGATCATTCCGATCAATATATAAGGTGACGTTATGACACAGTATTTTTCCTTTCAGTGGCATATTACCGACGAGTGCGATCAGCGGTGTAAGCACTGCTATATCTTCTCCGGCGATCCCTGCCGAAAGCTGGACAGCATGACCTGGGAGCAGATGGAGGATACCTTCTACAACTGCCTTGATTTCTGTGAGGTGTACGACCGGCTCCCGTATTTCTATCTGACTGGCGGCGATCCGATCCT
>JAFSVU010000025.1 GCA_017444825.1 Clostridia bacterium | reverse complement strand
CATCCCTCCTGTTTTCAGTAGCATTATACTTCAAAGTTACTTCAATGTCAACTTCAAAGTTACTTCAATGTCTACTTCAAAGTCACTTCAAAGTCTCTTTGAAGTTTTTGAAGTAAATGCTTGCAAGCCACAAATACTTGAAACGTATACAGATCAATATGTATAATGAGTGAGGGGGAAAAAGCAACATGGACTACATCAGAGTAACGAAAGACAACCTGGAAAAGGAGCATATCTGCTGCGCCATATCAAACAACAACGACATCCAGGTCTCATCCAAGAAAGCGTGGCTGAACGACAGATTTGACGACGGGCTGGTGTTCCTAAAGAGCGTCGAACGGGGCAAGTGCTTCATCGAGTATATTCCCGCGGAAAATGCCTGGAATCCCATCGATGCGGACGGCTACACGTACATTGATTGCCTGTGGGTATCCGGCTCCTTCAAAGGTCACGGCTATTCAAACGACCTGCTGGAGGCGTGCATCAACGACTCGAAGGAAAAGGGCAAGGCGGGGCTGTGCATTCTTTCGTCCAAGAAGAAATTGCCGTTTTTGGCCGACCCCAAATACCTGAAGTACAAAGGTTTTGAAGTTTCCGACGAGGCTGACAACGGGATACAGCTCTGGTATCTGCCCTTTGACAAAAACACCAATAAACCCGCCTTCAAAGAATGCGCCAAACACCCGCAGATCTCGGATCCGGGCTACGTGCTTTATTACACAAACCAATGCCCATTCAACGGAAAATACGTTCCCATAGTGGAGGCCGCCGCCAAAGAGAACAATATTCAATTTAAGGCGGTCCATATCGGAACCAGAGACGAGGCGAGAAACGCGCCAACGCCGATCACAACCTACGCACTGTTCAAAGACGGCAAGTACGTCACAAACGAACAGATGAACGACGCCAAGTTTTTAAAACTTCATAACAGCCTAAAATAATCTGTTTGAAGCAGACCTAAAAAACCCCCGGGAAGCAGGCCGCGCTTTGAAAGCGCCTCATCCGTTCCCGGGGTTGTTATTTTTACTGTGTTCGCACGCAGTGCCCTATTACCTAGTACCTATTACTTATTACTTTAGCGGCACTCCTCTCGCAGAGCACCTCTTACTTCTTACCTCTTACTTATTACCTAAGGCGGCACCCCTTCCGCAGGAGCCTATTACCTATTACTTATTACTTTGTCCGGCACCCCTTTAACTCAAAGTTGCTTCGCTTTCCCAAACAGCTTCTTCAGCTTATCCACCTCCTTCGAATGTGCCTCGAGGAAAAGTGTGCTGTCGTCGCCGGTCTTGACGGCAATGATGACCGCTTCAGAGGAGATCTTGCTGCCCGACTTTTTGACTTCCGAGAGGTCAAACTTGGAGGGCTCGCCGAAGCCTATAATATCTGCGGCGTCAACCACCAGTTCGCCCTTGGGGGAAATGAAATCCGCGTCGTACAGAACGAATTTAGAGTTGTCTGAGGTGAGGTAGCAGCGCTTGCGGGGCTGTGCAAAGAGCTCGCCGTAAGTCGACAGGTTGCGGCATATGATATCCTGGGGATTGTTCACGGTGTTGAGGGTCGTGATGAGGTCCCGGAGGGCATTGTTGTATACGTCCCGGCGGAGCTTGCTCTGCATGGGGGCGATGGCCTTGGTCATGGCGCTTGCGGACATCCTGTCGGGCAGCTCGGGGAAGAGGGAAACGTATTCCTGCTTATAGTCGAAACGCTGGGATCCTGCGCTGTTGGCGTCCTTGTATTTTTTCAGGGCCTTGGCGTAGCGGAAAATGATGCAGGCGATGACCGCCAGAGCGATGCCGCCGATGGCCAGCCAGATGTAGCTGTAGTTCAGCTCGAAAAACGTGAGAACGCACATGCCCGTGATCATGAGCATGCTGAAAACGCCGGTGATCATGACCGATTTCTCGGGCGGGTACACCACCGGTGCGTCGGAATTACTGTCGAATGCGTCCGTAAACGAGGATTCGATCAGCCTTTTTGTATTGACATCATATCTTTTGGTTTCTTGTTCGGTTATCATTTAAGTTCCCCCGGGCATTGTTTTCGGCGCCTTACGCACGCCAATGTTTTTACCGCCCTGAAAGTATAAATAAAAAAGACCGAAAAGTCAACCGCCCCGAAGGTGTGGCAGGGGTGGCGCAGGAAAAAGATTAAACAAGGCTTTAACCTGAGGCGCTTGAAAGAAAAAAGTGGCAAAAACGGGGCAAATCCGATACAATATACCGTTGTTTTTATTGGTTATTATGCGAAAAATCTTTCGCGGGAAGGATATAACTATGAAGCGTTGGTATAAATACATAAAACCGTACCTGCCCTACTTCATTCTCGGGCCTCTTTGTATGATCGTTGAGGTCATTGGCGAGGTGGTCATGCCCAGGCTCATGTCGGTGATAATTGACGCGGCGAACGAGGGGACACTTACGAGCGGCACCAGTATCGGCATTATGTTTCTGATGATATTGACGGCTGTGCTGATGATGGCGGGGGGCATTGGCGGCGCATATTTTGCGTCGAAGGCCTCTGTCAACTTCGCGGCGGACTTGAGGAACGACATGTACGGGCACGTGCAGCAGTTCTCTTTTTCGAACATTGACAAGTTTTCCACCGGGTCTCTGGTCACGAGGATGACCAATGACGTTACCCAGGTTCAGAACATGATCAATATGGCCATGCGCATGTGCCTCAGGGCTCCGGGAATGATGATCGCGGCTCTTATTATGACCGTCACCATCAGCCCCAGGATGTCCGCCGTTTTTCTCGTGAGCGTGCCGCTGATGCTCGTCACCGTGGCGTTTATAATCAAGGCAGGCTTTCCCCGCTTCGCCAAGGTCCAGGAGAGCGTTGACAATTTAAACTCCAAAGTCCAGGAGAATGTAACCAATGTCCGGGTGGTCAAGAGCTTCGTAAGGGAGTCCTTTGAGACCGAAAAATTCAAAGACGCCAGCGGCGGGCTTAAAAAATCCGTCCTCAAGGCGATGAATATCATGATCTTCATGGAGCCGGTGCTCACCTTCTTTATGAACGCGACGGTCATTGCGGTCATTCTTTTCGGCGGCAGGATAGTACTTGAAGGTACCCTCACGGTGGGCGAGCTTTCGGCATTTCTTACCTACGTTACCCAGATACTGTTCAGTCTCATGATGGTGACCTTTATACTCATGTTCTCTTCAAGAGCTCTTGCCAGCGGAAGGCGTATCCTTGAGGTGCTGGACGAAAAGCCTGAGATCACGGACTATGAGGCGGCTATGAAAGACGCCAAGGTGACCGACGGCACCATCGAGTTCCGCAACGTCACCTTCAGGTATTACAAGGACAGCGCGGAGAGCGTGCTTTGCAACATAAATCTTAAGATACCCGACGGCGCAACGGTTGGTATAATCGGGTCCACCGGCTCGGGCAAGACCACGTTGGTTTCGATGATCCCAAGGCTCTACGACGTGGACGAGGGCGAGGTGCTTGTGGGCGGCATCAACGTGAAGGATTATTCCATGAAAAACCTCAGGGACGGGGTGGGCTGCGTGCTTCAGAAGAACACGCTTTTCTCCGGAACTATAGCGGAAAACCTCAGGTGGGGCGACGAGGATGCCTCCGATGAAGAGCTGAGAAGGTATGCCGGATACGCCCAGGCTGACAAGTTCATAAAGACCTTTGCGGAGGGCTACGACACAGGCATCGAGCAGGGCGGAACCAATGTCTCCGGCGGCCAGAAGCAGAGGCTTTGCATTGCAAGGACCATGCTGAAAAAGCCCAAGGTGCTGATACTGGACGATTCCACCAGCGCCGTTGACACCGCAACTGAGGCCCAGATCAGGGCCGCTTTCAGGGATGAGCTCAAGGGCTCGACGAAGCTGATCATCGCGCAGCGCATTGGTTCTGTAAAGGATGCAGACATGATCGTCGTCATGAACGAGGGAAGGATCACAGGCACGGGCACCCACGAGGAACTGCTTGAAACCAATGTGGAATACCGCGAGATCTACGAATCCCAGACAGGAAAGGGGGCGTGAACCGTGGCAAGAAGTATTGAACAGCTGAAAAAACAGTATAACAGTGCCGCAGGGAAAAACAACGCTCCTAAGGGCGGCATGGGCATGGGTCGCGGCAGAGGCCCCGGCGGAAACATGGGCGACGGAAAGCCGAAAAACGCCGGAAAGACCATAGCGAGGATATTCTCGTATATGAAGGGGTACCGTTTCAGGTTCTTCCTGGTGCTTTTCCTTATGCTGCTGAACACAGTGTTCTCGCTGATCGGCGGCTACCTGACGGCTCCCATCATAGACAACCTTACCATGGAGATAGTCCCAGGCAGCAACGTGAAGATCGAGGGCATGGAGAAGGTGGCCGATGAGGTCATAAAGAAGATGCTTTTCATCGCGCCCGAAAAGGTGAATGACCTTGACATAGGCTATGACACTGTGGCGCCGGATGCGGACGAGGCAGAAAAAAACGAGATCCACGAGAAGAGGATAAGGGTGCTTAAGTATATCATTGCCGCAGCCGTGATCCTCGGAGTCATATATCTCATGGGCATTCTTGCGGCGTACCTCCAGCACAGGCTGATGATCAGTATATCCGCCAATATGCTAAAGAAAGTGAGAGACGACCTCTTTGAGAAGCTCCAGAAGCTGCCGGTCCGCTATTTCGACTCGAAACCCGTTGGCGAGATCATGTCGAGATTCACCAATGACATCGACAATCTCGAGCAGATGATCAACAACTCGCTGACATCCCTCATCTCGGGCATCGTGACACTTATAGGCACGTTTGTGTTCATGGTCACCACCAGCTGGGTGCTCACCCTCATAACAGTGGTGTTCATCCCGATATTCGCTTTCGGCGGAGCTCTCATAGGAAAGAAATCCAGAAAGTACTACTCCGGCCAGCAGGCAGCCCTTGGCGCCGTCAACGGCTACATCGAGGAAACAGTCTCCGGCCAGAAAGTCGTCAAGGTGTTCAACCACGAGGAAACTTGCTGCGAGGAGTTCGGCTCCCTCAATGAGGACATGCGGGACAAGCAGTTCAAAGCCCAGTTCTGGGGCGGCATCATGGGCCCGATCATGGGCAATACCTCCCAGATCTCCTACGCCGTAACCGTGGGAATCGGCGGCGTGCTGATGCTTGCGGGGCACCTGACCCCCGGCGGACTTACCATATTCGCACGTTATGCAAGGCAGTTTGCGATGCCCATAAACAATATGGCCCAGCAGATGACCAGCATATTTGCGGCGCTGGCCGGTGCCGAGAGAGTGTTCGAGGTCATGGACCAGGATCCCGAGCTCCCCGACGCTGAGGATGCCGATCCCATGGAGAACATGCAGGGCTACGTTATCATGAAGGACGTGACCTTCGGATACAGACCGGACCACACCATCCTCAAGAAGATCAACCTTTACGCGAAACCCGGCCAGAAGATCGCCTTCGTAGGCTCCACAGGTGCCGGCAAGACCACGGTGACCAATCTCATCAGCCGTTTCTACGACGTTGACGAGGGCACCATCACCATCGACGGTGTTGACGTGAGAAACATTAAGCGGGACTGCCTGCGCTCAAAGATCGCCATGGTGCTTCAGGACACCCATCTGTTCACCGGCACTGTGATGGAGAATATCCGCTACGGAAGGCTTGACGCCACCGACGAAGAGGTCATAGAGGCCGCCAAGACCGCATCCGCCCACAGCTTCATAATGAGGCTCCAGGACGGCTACAACACGATGCTGGAGGGCGACGGCGCGAACCTCTCCCAGGGCCAGCGCCAGCTGCTGAATATCGCCAGGGCGGCTCTTTCGAAAGCTCCGATCCTCATACTTGACGAGGCAACATCCTCCGTCGACACCAGGACCGAGCGCCACATTGAGCACGGCATGGACCGCCTGATGAAGAACCGCACCACCTTCGTCATCGCCCACCGCCTCTCCACCGTCCGCAACGCCAATGCGATCATGGTAATGGAGCACGGCGAGATAATCGAGAGGGGCAGCCACGATGAGCTTCTTGAAATGAAGGGCAGATACTACGAGCTTTACACGGGAAAGACCGAGCTGTCCTGATGAAGCGGTCCTTAAGAAACGATTGAAATTTTCACAGAAGAAAAAACGATAATAATGATAGCGCACCGCCTGAAGACAGTGCGCCATGCGGACAGGATTTACGTTATAGATAACGGAACTGTTGCGGAATCAGGCACCCATGAGGAGCTTATAAAGAAGGAAGGCATTTACAGGAACTTCGTTCTCGGCCGCGAGGAGGCCGCCTCCTGGAAGATCACTGCTTAAGCCATTTGTACAGGGCGTCGGTAAGGTCTCTGTAGCCCTTCGGGAAATTCTGAGAGCCTTTTGCGGTGATCTTATCGCCGCCGTTGACGATTGCATCGAACCGGAACATTATGCCGTCCAGCACGTGCTTCGGGTGGGGTCCGTCGAAACCGTTCCAGGACCCCACATGGCACTTCTTCAGTGTGGAGACGATATCGGAGGCGGGCACAACGGAGCTCTTATCGAGAATGCGCTCGTCCTTCCCGGCGTCACTGTTCCAGCGCAGCCAGTAGAATGCGACCTTTGCGGTGCCATCCTCCCCGGCTGTGATCTCGTATTCCACGGAACCACGCATGCCGCTCTCCCGGAGCGTTATGATCTCAAAAGAATCTATATTTTTCATTTTGCACCTCGTTCAGAGTTTTTGTTAATAAATGGTAGCAGAACCCGGGGAAAAAGTAAAGGGAGCCTTTGGGGCCCTTTTGGACATTGGCCGTCGCGTATACGAAGGTGAGTTGAGCAGGTACGACGCAGCTGAAGAGTATGATCTCAATTACTACACCGTAAGAGAGTATGAACGCGCTTACAGAGAAAGCAAGGATTTGCCGCCTAAACAGATAAGACGAAAAAATACTGTTTAGATCAGTAAAAGTCCGACAGGTCTTGAAGATTTGGAGTCAATGACAAAGGAAGAACTGATACGGGAAATCGTCAGAGCCAGAATTAAAGAGGCCCGATTAAAAAAGGGTTACGAAGTGAAAGGGGATGGTTCGGTTGCAGTATCCTCACTTTTTTATCAGTAACAAATCCATCACTTGTATATCTAAAACAGATAATAGCCACGTTGAAATGGTTAATAAATTATTTTAACCAATTCGCGATATCTATGATTTTAACGCCCTCGTATTGATATTCGTCGTGGCGAGTTCTCGCAATAATCATTTTCGGATACGCATCCTTTATTTGCAATAAAGGCAAGACCTCTCGCTCAAAGGTCGTTGGATCACTTATATTATCCGCTACTTGGATATAGATCTTTTCGTTGCGCTTTATCGCCACAAAATCAATCTCTTTTTTATACAACACGCCGACATAAACTTCATATCCGCGCCGTAAGAGTTCGATAGCAACAATATTTTCAAGGATACGTCCGTAATCCATATTCTTGGTGCCGAGTTTTGCATAACGGAAAGTATGGTCGCTCAAATAATATTTTTCGTTGCTTGAAAGGTATTTCTTCCCTTTGATATCGTATCGGCGAATCTTATAAAAGGCAAAAGCGTTGCACAGATACTGCATATAGGTATTGACGGTGATGTGATTCACCTTGTCCTGCATGCTTGTCAGAGTGTTCGTTATGCTTCTTGCGGAAGACAGATTGGCGATATTATCCATCAAATAATCGACGATTCGATTCATTAACGGCATATTCCGAATGTTGTATTTTTTCTTAATATCCCGAACGATCAACGTGTCAAAAACATCGGCAATATAGTCGTATTTTGCCTCTTGCTCTTTATACAAATAAGAGCCGGACATTCCGCCTTCCAACATATACTTGTCGAACGCATCGTATTTGTCGGCATAACCGAAATATTCCGAATACTCGGAGAAAGAAAAGGGAAACACCTTAATTTCAAACGTTCTTCCAGTAAATAACGTCGCCAAATCGGAACTGAGCAAAAATGCGTTTGATACGGTAATATAGATATCGAACTTCTCGGAGGCGTGCAATCCGTTGATCGCTCGCTCAAAATCCTCGCACATTTGCACTTCGTCGATCATAACAAAATTATCTTTGCCGGGGACGTATTTTGAATTGAGATAATCATAGAGAGCGCGATACGTCAGTAGTGTGTCGTAATCCGGCAAATTGAAATTAATATGGATTACGTTAGCATTCGGAATGATCTGCTCGACGTAACTTTTGAAAGCTTCAAGCAGTTTTGATTTTCCGCTACGACGTACACCGGTTATTACCTTAATATCGGGGGTGCCAATAACACCGACGATTTTATCTAGGTATTGTTTCCTTTCGATTAGTTTCATGGTCCTTCACCTCGCTTTTCTATTATAACGTAGTTGTTTACCAAAATCAATAGTGTTTCAAAATTGGTAAATAAATTTTGATTTGATAACTCGGACAGCCTTAAAATCTAGGGCGTATTCCCCGAAGACAGTAGATTTTTTAACACTTTTATGTTATATTAATTTTGAACGGAGTCTAAGTAATGAAATAGTTTGAAATCGAACCGGTGTGATTTAATAGGGAGAAATATGCACTATGAAAAAGAGAATGATTGTTGTCGTATTGCTCGTACTTATCTTAGTCATACCTGCATGCCACAATAAAGAAAAAAGCGCAATTGATTTGATAACCGGACAGTATTTTGATTGGACACATAACGAGAATGAATTTGTGATAGAAGGAAGTCTATATCATACTGTAAATATCCATGTTATTGCAAGGGAGGACCTTGAGACTTCTACAGTCGTAAGTGAAGCAGTACATATTAAAACAGGCTCTGATGACCGAAGGTACGTCGAACAGGGCCGCGAGAAAAATAATTTAACATATTACCTTATACGATGCGAAAAGCTTGGGCTTTATTTGCTTGTTCCATACTACGATCGAAGTATGTTGCCGTGGAGAGCTTTAGGCTTTTGTCTGGAGCCTTTGGATGAAAGCGAAGCACCGTCACAGCAATAGAATGCCCATCTAAGACATAGCGGCTATAAGTGCCGTTCTTCTAGAATAAAACGCATACGTTTAGATTAAGGGACAACTTATGCCAAACGATTCAAAAAATAGAATAATGATACCGGCGTTGCTTTGTTTATGCCTGCTTTTCTTTTCTGTTGTTTTTCAAATAACAGTCTGTGCGGATACCGGCCCAAAACCCTCTCTGATAATTGATTTTACTAACCTGGGTGGCGAGATTTGTTACGGTACAGTGCTGTCTGACGAGTGGCAGATTGGTCCTTTACACGTATATTATCCGGAATATGAGGCAACCAGATTAACCTTTGTTGAGGGCTATGAATCGGATGACATCCCCGAGGACTTTGAATCTGATATATGGAGTGCTTTTGTGGAGTTTAAGGACCCGGACGGTTTCCATTTTTTGCAGCTCTGGACTAACGTCAGCGAAATAGGAGGAATTCACTGGAACTGGTGGGCTCCATCAAAGTTCAAAGTGTTGTTGTATTATCCCGAGTCCGGTCGCTACGCTGTAAGCGGCATTTGTGAAAGGTATGCATACGACAGCTATTACACAATCGATATGGCCCTGATCGATTTTTCGCAGTCAGACACCGCTGACGGAACGGTCGGTTCCATACCCTCTGTAACAAAAGCAAACCCTTACCCTTGGGAAAAGGAAATACTTCCCCTGCTTGCCAGAATAAGTATAACCATCGGCCTTGAGATTGGCGTTGCACTGATTTTCAGGCTTTGGCAAAAAAGAACGCTCCTTGTGATCTCCGTGACCAATGTGCTCACCCAGGTCATGTTGAATCTCGTCGCATTGAATATAAATGTGTATTGGAAGATTTGGAAAATCAAATACCAATACGTTCGCAACTATCTGATGCTCGAGGCGGCTGTGTTTGTTGTTGAGTGCATTGTCTACAGTCTCGTTCTGAATAAGTTTACCGATAAACGCCACAAGCCATGGTTCTATGCCGCATATTCTCTTGCCGCCAATGTGTTATCCTTCGTCGCCGGAATTCTCCTGTCATACGTCATCCCCGACATTTTCTGAAAAATCGGCTGGCCGTTCAAACTTGAGACGCAACACAACATATTGTTTCGGTATGGTGACAGCAAGGCCTTGAAAATGATATAATGCACTTAGTCCGCTTTAGGGCGCAAACGACCCGAATGAGCAAAAGGAGCAGAGCATATGTCAAGGTCCAGATCTGTAAACGTTTCCGCAATTCTGACAGCTATTCTTTTGGCTTTGGCGTTTGTTTTGACGTCCTGCGTTGCCGTTGGTCCCGGGGCTCCTGATGAAACGGTTCCGCCGAAGGATGGGGAGAGCCGGGAGGCCGTTGGTTATTCCTACACGGTCAAGGACGGCGTTGCAACTGTCACTATGAAAAGCGGGGAAAAATACACAGCCACAGGGTTCTCGGAGGCGAGCAGCGGCAGTCTTCTGACCGTCGAAAAAGAGTTTATGGCACGGCTTGACGGCGCGGGGACGGACGGAGAGTTCAACAGGATCGTCATTGGTTATTCCTCAACGGGGCCCTTTGAGATACTGGTCAAATATGAAGGCGTTGACGGCGGGCAGGTTTCGGAAAAATACTATCTCGAGAAGGGGGAGGACAGGACGTTTTCGGGCATCGTGTCTTCATACCTTGAGGGAGGCACCGGGAGAAAGATAAACGAGATCACCGCGAGGCCTCTTGCGGGCACTTCGAAATTCCTCATAACCAATGTTTCCGTGGAGACGATCCCCACGGCGGAGTGCGACAGCGACGGAAATTATTACATAGAAAATGACAGATACAGGCTGGGCGTAAGGCTCGCATGGGGCGGAGGCATCAGCTATATTTTCGATAAAAACTGCAAGGTGCCCGGGGTCGCGAACCTTATAAACCAGCACGACACGGGCAGGCTCGTACAGCAGTCCTACTACGGCACGGGGCCCATCGAAGGGGTTTACGACCCGGGTGAGTTTCTGGGCAACGTCTGGATGTACAACCCGGTGCAGGGCGGCGACAGATTCGGGACGGCGTCGAGGCTTATTGACGTTTCCGTGAAGGACGGCGAGCTGTACGTCAAGTGCCAGCCCAAGGACTGGGGAAACGATGACCTCCTTCTTCCCTGCTACATGGAGAACACCTATAAGCTGTTTGGCGACCGCATACAGGTTGACAACAGATTTGTGGATTTTTCGGGCTACGATCATCCCTATCAGCTTCAGGAGCTGCCGGCCTTCTACACGATAAGCTACCTGGACACTCTTGTATATTACAACGGGAGGGAGCCCTGGACGGACGCCGGACTGACGGTCAAGAGCGATATCACCGACTGGACCACGCCTGAGAATACGGGCCAGAACCGCTTTGAGATCCTCAGGGGAAATACCGAGACCTGGGCGGCGTTTGTGAATCTTGAGGACGATTTCGGCATTGGTTTGTACACGCCGAATTATGAGGTGCTGAACGCGGGGAGATACAAGTTTAACGGAACCAAGGATTCAAAGGACGACCCCGCGAATTACATTGCGCCGAGAAGCGAGCTTAAGATCGAGAGCTACCGGGATCTTGAATACAGCTACCTCATTGCATCGGGATCCGTTGAGGAGATGCGGGGCGTGTTTAAGGCGAACAAGGATTTTACCTTCAACCCCAAGCTGACTCTCTGGGCGAACAACGACACGGGGACGGACGAGGTCTACGATTTTACAGGCATCGATTTCACAAAGCAGGGCACCGAAAAGCTTTTCTATAACCTTCACAACACCCTCATAAGCTATGACGAGGACGAGGGCTGTGTCAGATTCGACGTGACCGAGGGCTACGACGTGTACTGCGGTCTCAGCATCGACAATAACGCATTGGATATAATGAAAGCAGAGGACTACCCGGTCCTGGAGATCGAGTATATGATCCCGAAGACTGACTCGAAAGGCGCCAATATGATGGAGCTGTTCCTCTCTGCCGGCAATGTGACCACTGCCGCAGCGGAAAACTCGGTGTTCGTAAGCTGGATACCGGACGGGAAGTTCCACAAGGTGCGCATCAATCTGACCTCGAAGGAGGTCTGGA
Organism: Clostridia bacterium; assembly: GCA_017444825.1. Classification (GTDB taxonomy): domain Bacteria; phylum Bacillota; class Clostridia; order UBA1212; family UBA1212; genus UBA1212. The sequence continues at coordinate 19,257 of JAFSVU010000025.1, read as the reverse complement.
GCGGAGAGATCCATAACATACGCATCGACTATTTCACCGAATGTGTGGCGGGGGACGTGTTCTACATAAAGTCCCTTGGTTTCAGACAGGACGCGGTGGAGGTTTCGCCCACAAGCATCGACTTCACGAAGGAGGAGGGCATCTCTGCCATTGCAAACACGGTGAGGACCGCCGCTTCCTACGATGAAAAAGAGAAGGCCGCAAGGCTTGACGTTATCGACGGAAATGACGTGAACGTGTCATTCAACCTGTCAAATCCGGGGGATACTTCAGGCGCCGCCGATCCCCTTCTCGAAGCGGGGAACTACACTGCGATCGAGATCGAGTATATGGTGCCTGCCTCAAACAGGCTTTCAAATTACAGACTTGAGATATATCTTTGCGCGGGCGAGGTCAAAAATCCCACGGAGGAGAACTGCGCCAGGGCAAAGCTTGTGAAGGACGGAGAATATCACACCGTCACTGTTCCGATGTCGGCATTCAAAACCAATAAAGGCAGACTGTTAACGCTCAGATTCGACTACTTCGCCGAGGCAGCCGCAGGCGACGTTTTATACGTCAAGAGCTTCAGGTTCGTGCCCTGATCAGGAGGAATATATATGGGAAACATACTTGCAGGGCTGAGGCCCGAAAAGGTATTTGAGTTTTTTGAGCTTTTAAGCTCCGTACCCCACGGCTCGGGCAACACCGGCCCCATCAGCGACATTTGCGTGGAATTTGCACGGGAAAGGGGCCTTGAATACGTCAAGGACGACGTAAACAATGTGATCATAAGAAAGCCCGCCTCACCGGGCTGTGAGAGCGCACCGACTGTCATCATCCAGGGCCACCTGGACATGGTTTGCACCAAACGACCGGACTGCGACATCGACATGGAAAAGGAAGGCCCGCGCCTTGCCACCGACGGCGAGTGGGTCTGGGCCGAGGGCAGCTCCCTTGGCGGCGATGACGCAATAGGCGTTGCCATTGCCATGGCGGTCCTTGACGACAATGATCTGGTACACCCGCCTATTGAGGCGCTTTTTACCGTGGATGAGGAGACCAGTCTTGTGGGGGCGGGGGCCCTTGACGCATCGCTCCTTAAAGGACGCATTCTCGTAAACCTTGACAGCGAAGAGGAGGGCGTTTTCACCGTCTCCTGCGCGGGCGGCATGCGCTGCGACTGCAATGTTCCACTAAAAAGGGAGCCTGTCCCCGAATATCTTTGCTACAACGTGGAGGTCTCGGGTCTGAAAGGCGGCCATTCGGGAGCTGAAATACATAAGGGGCGGATCAACGCAAACAAGGCACTGGCCCGTTTCCTCTACTCCGCATTGTCGGTTATGGACATTCGTCTCGGCGAGATATCCGGCGGCGACTTTGACAACGTTATCCCCAAAGCGGCCGCGGCTCAGGTCTTCGTGGAGCCTGAAAAGTCGGACGTGTTCGAGCAAATGGCCCTCGATTTTTCCGAGACTGTCAAAAACGAATTTGCATCAACTGACGGCGGCTTCAAGCTGACTGCCACTTTAATAACCAATGACTCCGACCCTGCTGACAGCGAATCCACCGCCAAGGCGATCACTGCCGTCTACGCCACCCCCAACGGCATCCAGCGCATGAGCCCCGAGATCAAGGACTTTGTCCAGACCTCACTGAACCTGGGTGTGCTCCGCACCACTTCGAACTTCGTCAGTTTCTCATACTCCATCCGTTCATCGGTGGGCTCCGAGAAAGAGGAGGTGTTCTCAAGAGTTGAGGCGATAGTGGCCGCCTGCGGAGGCATGTCCGTAAAGAGGGGCGAGTACCCGGCCTGGGCGTACAAGGCTGACTCGAAGCTTAGAGAGGTCTGCCTCGAGGCCTACAGGACAGTGTACGGCGGCGAGGCCCGTGTGGAGGGTATCCACGCAGGTCTTGAATGCGGAGTATTCGCGGAAAAGCTCGAGGGATTGGACGCAATATCCTTCGGACCGGATCTCAGGGATATACACTCGGTCAGGGAGCGCCTGAACGTAGCTTCCACGGAGAGGCTTTACGCCCTTGTCTGCGAAATATTGAGGCTTTTCTGTTGACATTTTAAAACGGTAATACTATACTGCGAATGCGGGGCGTGAAACACCGCCCCGAAAATTTTTACCCTAAACTGTTCAATAAAATTGAACAAAATGGAGGCGGGTGACAATGAGTGCAGATATTGTAGACAATACTTTTGTCAGTGCGGAGGACTTTGAGGCGGTGGGAAGGATCTACCCCTTTTCCTCGATCCCAAAGGACCTGCTTTCCGGGACATTGGCGTGTGCCCGCACGGAGGAGTACAGGGCGGGAGACGTCGTGGCGGATGAGACTGCTTTCCCGAGAGGGCTTTGCTTCGTGATGGAGGGCGTTATCATTGCCGAAAACAGGTCGGAGAAGCACGTTATAGCGCTCAACGCGTTCTTTAAAGGCGACATATTCGGTGCGGCGACTCTTTTCAGGGAAGGCGCGGGAAAATATACGTCCCTTGTGGTCGCAAAAAAGCCTACGAGGCTGGTCATCGTGCCTGAGGAGACGGTGAAACAGCTCATCCTGAAGAGCCCGGATTTTGCGCTGTCGTACGTGGAATACCTGTCCGGAAAGATAAGGTTTTTGAACAAAAAACTGACCGGTTACACGTCGAAGAGCTCGGTGAGGGTGCTGCTCCAGTACCTCGAGGTGGCGTGTGCGGAGAGCGATGACGGCACTGCGAAGATCAACATTTCAACCGCTGCCGGCGCACTTGGCATGTCAAGGACCACCATCTATGCCGCTGCCGAGGATCTTGAACGGGGCGGGTTTATAAAACGTGACGGAAAATACTATACATTGCTGCGTGTTTGACGCGAATTGGTTTGGGTGAATACCCGGAAAGAAGGATATATGAAAAAAATCAGAAAAATTGTTGTTGTTTTGATGGCGCTGTGCCTTGCGGCGGCGATGCTTGCGGGCTGCGTGACCGGTACGAACGATCCCGCTGAGGAGAAAAAGACTCAGGTGCGTGTGCTCACTCTGAAAGGCCCGACGGGTCTCGGCATGGTGCAGCTGATGGAGAAAAACGCCAATGGTACCACCGCCAATGACTACAGCTTCACAGTCTGCGGAAGCCCGGATGAGATCAAAACCGAGATCCTGGCGGGGCGCTACGACATTGCCGCCGTTCCGGTAAACCTTGCTTCCGTACTCTACAACAAGACCGAGGGGGCGCTCAAGATAGCCGCCGTCAATACCCTTGGCGTGCTTTACGTGCTGGAGAACGGCGAAACGATCAACAGTGTGGCGGACCTTAAGGGCAAGACCATAGGAGCAACGGGCCAGGGATCCACCCCGGAGTACGTGCTGAACTATATTTTGAGAGCCAATGGCCTCGAACCCGGTGTGGACGTCACGGTCGAGTACTATGCCGAGCACGAGGAACTGGCCAAGAGGCTCATCGGCGGGCTCTGCGACATAGGCATGCTGCCCCAGCCCAACGTCACCGCGGTCACCACAAAGAAGCCTGAAATAAGGATCGCTCTTGACCTGACTGAAGAGTGGGGAAAAGTCGACACCACAGGCTCCGCACTCACCCAGGGATGTGTGGTCGTGTCGAAGGAATTTGCCGAAAACAACGAAAAAGCGCTGGACGATTTCCTGGCCGAATACAGGGTCTCTGCGGAATTTGCAAACTCCGACCCTGCGACTGCGGGACAGTATTCCGCGAAGTTTGAGGTGGTGCCTGACGCGGCTGTCGCCACTGCCGCCATTCCGAAATGCAACATCTGCTGCATCACGGGGGAGGAGATGAAGACCAAGGTCTCCGGCATGCTGTCGGTGCTTTTCAGCGCGGATCCGAAGTCCGTGGGCGGGAAGCTGCCGGATGAGGGGATATACTATAACAAATAATAGCTTGAGCGGTGCCGGACAAAGTAATAAGTAAAAGGTAAGAAGTAAGAGGTGCTCTGCGAGAAGGGGTGCCGCTTAGGTAATAAGTAACAGGTAAGAGGTAAGAGGTGCTCTGCGAGAAGGGGTGCCGCTCAAGGTAATAAGTAACAGGTAAGAGGTAAGAGGTGCTCTGCGAGAAGGGGTGCTCTGCGAGAAGGGGTGCCGCTCAAGGTAATAAGTAAAAGGTAAGAAGTAAAAGTTGATGAAAAAAATGAGTCGCGGGAAGAGAATATTCTGGACACTTGCGGGTGTGGCCTTTCTGGCCGGCGCATGGTTTGCGGTAAGCGCCATTGTCGGAAACGGCCTTCTTTTCCCGACCCCCGGGGAGACCTTCAGCGCCCTAGGCAGGCTTGCACTCACAGGGGACTTTTACCTTGCGATCGCGGGCAGCCTACTGTCGGTGGTGGCAGGGTTTCTTGCGGGCAACGTCATTGGTTTGGGCATCGGTATCGCATCGGGGCTCTCCGAAAGGGTGTATGCGTTTTCAAAGCCCGGGATGGCTCTTATCAAGGCCACGCCTGTGGCATCCTTCATCATTCTCGTATTGCTGTGGATGGGAAGGGGGCTGACGCCTGCCCTCACGGCTTTCCTTATCGTACTTCCGGTGGTGTGGCAGAACGTGGTGGCCGGGATCCGCTCGGCGGACAAGAGGCTGCTTGAAATGGCGAAGGTCTTCAACCTTTCCGGGATCAAAAAGTTCAGGTATATCTACATTCCCGCTGCGACGGAGGGCTATATTGCGGCTGTCCGCACGTCAATGGGCTTTGCCTGGAAGGCGGGTGTCGCCGCGGAGGTCCTCTCCCAAACTGCCCGGAGCCTTGGCGGTAAAATATACAACGCAAAGAACTCCATAGAGACTCCCGAGCTCTTCGCTTACACGATAGTTGTGGTGCTGGTCAGCATCCTTGTGGAGGTGGCTGCAACGGCTCTCATGCGCGGCTTCTCAAAGAGAAAAAAGAGGGCGGAAAAGATTCGTGAGGGAGGTGTGACCAATGACTGATTCTCCGTATATTAAGGCAAATTCAATAACCAAGGCTTTCGGCGGCGAGACAGTTCTTGAAGACCTCTCGTTTGAGTTTAACGAGCCCGGAATTTACATCGTCGAGGGCGATTCCGGAACCGGCAAGACGACACTCCTTCGGATCATCGCAGGCCTCGAGACATGCGACAAAGGGACCGTGGAAAAGTGGGGCAGGATCGGATACGTGTTCCAGGAGCCCAGGCTTTTTGAGAACATAACTCTCCTCGAAAACGTCAGGCTGGTGGGCGAAAAAAAGAACTCCGGCGGGCCGGGTGCGGGCGAGCTTCTTGAGGCTGTGGGCCTTGGCGATGCAAAGCAAAAGACTGCGGCAGAGTCCTCCGGAGGCATGCGCCAAAGAGCCTCTATATGCAGGGCAATCTACTATAGACCGGACATACTTCTCTGCGATGAGCCCTTCTCGGCGGTGGACGAAACCAATGCAAAACTCGCCGCGGACCTGATCTCCCTGTTTGCCGAAACAGGCATCTGCATAGTGGCCACCCACGGAGGCGAAACGCCCTTTGAGAGGGTGAGATCGGTGATATCTCTCTGAACGGACACAGCCTGTACCCCAGCCCGCCCGGCGGGCTTTTTTTTATGCTGCCGGGGCCCGAAAATTTGTTTAAAAATTTTTACAAAAAAGCCCTCAACAGCCGTTCCGGGTCTTTTGTTTTTTAAAGAAAAGTGTTAGAATATTTCCGAGTATCTTTACACGACAATGTTTTGCGGATCGCATTGGTCATGCGGTGTGCAAAGAAGGAGTACAACATGGGAAAATCCGAAAAATTATTCTCAACGAGACTGTTTGGATATTCTAAAGATGAAGTCGTAAGCTACGATAAAGAGCAAAAGGAAAGACAGAGCAGACTTGAGAGTCAGATCGCGCTTCAGACGGAGAGAATCAGGCTGCTTGAGGAGACTGTAAAAACCAATGAGACCGAGATCGCTTTCCTGAGGAACGGGCTGAATGAGGCCCACGAGCAGCGGAATGCCATTGCGAGGGTCCTTGTCGACGCAAAGGTGAAGGCCGACGAGATGATAAAGGACGCCATTGACAAGGGCGAGGAGGAGACCTCCAGGCTGATGAAGAGAGCCGATCTTGTCAGGGATCACATTGAAGGACAGATCGAGAGGGTCAGAGACGTGGAGGATGCGGCCCAGACGTTTGCGAGAGCCATTATTGCGAGAATGAGAGCCTCTGCGGACCTTTTCGAGAAGGAACTTCTGGGTGCGGTGGACGATGCGTCGGTGGATGCCGAGGAAGTTCTGAGAGAGACAAGCGCTGTCCTCGACGTGGACTATTTTGCTCCCGTAAGGAAAGCTGCGGAGCCCGAAAAAGAGGAGAAGCCTGAGGCCGCAGATAGGGCCGGAGCGGATACCGATGGCGCTGAAGAGATAGAAGATAAAGACGACGAGGACGGTATTCCGTCTGATTACTCATTCCAGACGTCCGACGAAGGACAGGGCTTCTTCAAGGTAGTGGGAACGGGTTCCTAATATATTTTTGAAAGGATTTTTGTGGCTTAAAGCTTCCCGCGGAGATGCCCGGGGCTTGGCCGGAGGATAAAAGAAATGGCAAAGAAAACGGAAAAAACCGACAAGAAAACATTTTTGGTCAGACTCATATGCCTGGTATTGGCGTTTTTGATGGTCGGCGCGACTATCATTTCCGTCGTTCTCTGGATGATAGGAAGATAACACGGTAAAAGCGGTCTGAGACCGGTCTGATTGGTTAAGATTTCAGAAGGAGCAGTGGAATGGCAGCATTTCTTGCCGAGAGCGGCAGCTGGTGGACGTACATAACTGAATATTTCGGTATTGAGTCGGCCCTCAATCTGTTTACTATCATTCTCGATATCATGATAGTTGCTTTTCTCGCTTATCAGGTGCTGAAGCTGTTCAAGGGGACCAGGGCCTCTGCTCTTGTGAGAAGTCTGATCCTGATACTGGTCATGACGCTGCTGGCCAGGGTGCTGAACCTGAGAGTGGTGTCAAGCATTTTGAACGTCATCCTTAACGTGCTGCCCGTGCTCGCGGTGGTGCTTTTTGCGCCTGAGATCAGAAAGATGCTGGAGGCTCTGGGTGGCAGAAAAGCGGGCGACGCGATAGCAAGTATATTTAAACTGAAGAAGACCGACGAGCAGAAAAAGATCGAGATGCACAGGATAATCGGCGAGACCGTGACCGCAGTCAGCAGCATGGCAAAGACCAAGACCGGTGCCCTCATAGTTTTTGAAAGAAAGAACAGTATAGCCGAGTGGGATGCCCAGGGCACAAAGCTTGACGCCGTGGTCTCCGCAAGGCTCCTTGAACAGATATTCGTTAAAAACACGCCCCTCCATGACGCGGCGGTCCTCATAAGGGACGGCAGGATATATGCCGCCCAGTGCGTGCTTCCGAACACAAAGAACAAGGATCTCAGCCGTGAGCTGGGAACGAGACACATGGCAGCCATCGGAGCCAGTGAAGAGGCTGACTGCATAGTCGTGGTGGTTTCGGAAGAGACCGGAATCATATCCTGCGCAAAAGCCGGGCAGATAATTCGCAACCTCGACTCCACCACACTCCGGACGTTCCTGGTGGACGAGCTGGTGCCCGAGGACAGAGAAAGCGACAGTAAGAACGGTAAGACCAATTTCTTCGCGAAATTATTCAAAAAGAAGAAAGGGGACGGCAATGGCGTTTCTTAACCGGATGAAAAAGATATTCCTGAGCAAGGTTGCTTTTGTGATCTACGCGATCGTCATTGGCGTCGTTGCGTGGCTTCTTGTTATGGATGCCACGAACCCCGTTGTGGAGATGTCCCTGAACGTGGACGTGACCTTTGAAAACTTCAATGCACCGGCCCAGCAGGAGCTTTCGCTCGTGTCTGACCTTGGCGTTGTTTCGGCAGAGGTCAAAGTTTCCGGAAGGCAGAGCCTTATAAAGAAGCTTCTACCCAGCGACCTTTCGCTCAAGGTGGATTTTTCCAAGATAGAGGGGACAGGCAGTACGTTCCTTCCCGTTGCCGCGCCAGAGTGCTCGAAAATGGGCATTAAGATCGAGGATTACTATCCGAAGGAAATTGCCGTAAATTACGATAAAAGAATTGAAATGTATCTCCCGGTGACCGTGAATTTCACGGAGGCTCTTCTGAAGTCCGGGTATGAGATAATCGATTATTATGCGGAGCCTGCCAGCGTTCCGATAAGCGGTTTTGCCAGCGCCATCGAGTTCCTTGAGTATATAAGCGTCGACCTGACCGAGTACGTGGACGAGGGATCCGTTGCGAGCGATAAGACCCTCACGATCATAGGCAGGTACATAACCAATGGCGGAAACGACGTCACCGCAAACTTTGATCCGGAGAAGGTCACTGTAAAGATAGACGTGGCGAAGCGGGTGCCGATAACCTACGGCATCAGCGGAGACCCGGCGGAGGATTATTTCTACATTTCCGACAAAATATCAAATGAGAGCGTGCTTCTCGACGGCAATGCTTCAGAGCTCGCGAGCATAAAAGCGGTGGACCTCGGTGCAGTGAATATAAGCGGCGTCACCGGAAGCTTCAGCCAGGATTTCACCATTTCCGACTATATTTCGAACCGTCTTTACGTAGTAGAAACCAAGGAAATGAGCACGTCCACCGTGAAAGTCGACGTTGAGATAGGCCACCTTGAAACAAGGACCATAACCGTCTCGAAGGCCAGCATCACCAGAGCAGGCTACAGCGACATTTACACTTACGACATCGTTTACGCGCCCGAGATAGACGACGGAAAGGGCAACATACTTGTGACCATAAAGGGCAAGAGCGAGGACCTGGACAAGGTCAAGGCCAGCACTCTTAAGCCTTCGATAGACCTTCAGAGCGAAGGTATCTACAAGAATCAGAATATCGAATTTGATGAGATCGAGGGCGTGCAGATCCTGGGCGAGTATCTTGTTGACATTACAGTCAAGCTGAAACCGACACCGTCGCCAACGCCATCGCCCACACCTACCGCAGAGCCCACTCCCACGCCAACGCCGGAGCCCAATTCGACACCGGTTCCCGATGACGATCCGGATTAAGGGCGCCGGAAACAGACCGCCTGAGTCAAGAAGCTTTACATAAGGCTTGATAAATGATATTATGTCCTGCGGCGCAAGCCGCAGGAGAACGAGCTCTTGCGGGGGTAGCCGGTTCTCATGCAATGAAATTTTGTGAACCCCGTCAGGTCCGGAAGGAAGCAGCGGTAAGCAAACCCTTTCGTGTGACATGAATCAAACCGGCTGCTTCCCCGCAAGAGCTCGTTTCTTGAAAATTTTGGTTCTTTACGTATTTTGCCCGAGTGGGAGAGAAGCTCGAAACCCGGCGTTCTTCGGAAAACTGAGATTCTTCGAAACAAAATGAGGAATGAAGATCGGAGGGCAAAATACTTTGCGCGAGCGGCCCGCTCGAAGTACCTTCGTACATCTTCGGGACCGCGCACGCAAAAATATCTCAAAAATCTTAAAAACGCCGACACCCGGAGAATTGGTATGAATTACATCGCACTGTACAGAAAATGGCGGCCAATGACCTTTGACGAGGTCGTTGAGCAGGAAAGCGTGGTCACAATACTCAAAAACTCTGTCAAGAGCAAGCGTATTGCCCATGCTTATCTGTTTGCGGGCACGAGAGGCACAGGCAAGACCTCCGTGGCAAAGATATTCTCCAGAGCCATCAACTGTCTCAATCCGGTGGACGGAAACCCCTGTAACCAATGCGAAATATGCAAGGGCATTTTAAACGACAGCCTGCTGGACGTGGCGGAGATCGATGCGGCGTCGAACAACGGTATCGATTCGATCCGCGATATCATTGACGTCAGCAGCTATCAGGCCTCCAGGGCCGAGTACAAGGTGTTTATCATCGACGAGGTACATATGCTCTCCGTGTCTGCGTTTAACGCATTGCTGAAGACACTGGAGGAGCCGCCGGAGAAGGTGGTGTTCATACTTGCCACGACAGAGCCCCAGAAGATCCCAGTGACCATCCTTTCCAGATGTCAGCGGTACAATTTTATGCGCATCTCAAGGGACGGCATAGTGGACAGACTTGTGGAAATATGCGAAAAAACAGGGCTTGAGTATGACAGCGCCGCGCTGAAGCTCATTGCCGGAAAAGCCGACGGAGGTCTCCGCGATGCCATAAGCCTGCTTGACCAGACCATAGCCTTCTCGGAGGGTCGCATAACGGTCCAAAGCGCGAGAAAAGCCGCGGGCTCCATCGACAATGCGATCCTGGACGACTTCACGGAGGCCCTTCTTTCCAGAGACGGCTTCAAGATCCTCACCCTCACGGACAGTATATTTGCCGCAGGCGCGGATCCCGCAAACTTCATATCGGAGATCATTGGCGTGTTGAGAAGCCTGATGATATGTCTCTCCACCAGGAACCCGAAACAGTTTCTTTACGAAGACGACAAGGAACTCGAGCATCTGAAGAAATTGGCGTCGTACACAAACACAAAGGAGATCACGCTGCTCATCAGGGAACTTTCGTCCCTCGAAAACAGGCTTAAGTGGTCTATCCAGCGGAAAATCGTTTTTGAGGCGGGCGTCCTCTCACTCTGCGACAGGACCTGGAGCAAGGAATCGGAGCTTTCGGAACGGGTGGTTGCCCTTGAAAAAGAGGTGGCCGACCTTGTGAACAACGGGCTCAAGCTAGTGCCGGGCTCTGTGGTGACGCTGCAGGCACAGACTGCTTCCGAACCAATGTCGTCAGCCGAGGAAAAACCTGCAGACCCTGGAGAGATGCCCGAGGAGCCGGAGCCCGACCTTTCAAGAGAGGTTCTTTCAGCGCTTTCTCCGGTGGACGAAGCAAGCTGGTCAGAATTCATAGCCAGCGTCCGCAAGACCTTCCAGGGAGTGGCAAGCATGCTCTCCACCAGGGTCCAGAAAGCCTATATTATCGGAAAAACTCTCTACATACCCCTTGACGACCGCCGCGACATCGCATTCGTGACCGACGGCAAGCGCATCGATACCCTCAAAACCTCCGCAGCCCTCGTGTTCAACAAGGTCCTTAACGTTAAGCCTGTGGCCGTTGACGCTTTCTTCGAGCAGGCTCCCGACCTTATTTCAAAAGCAAATTCAGGCGAGGAGGAAGACACGGAGGAGGCGAATACCGAAGCCATCGCGCGTTTTGCCGAAACCAATGGCATCGACCTTGAAATAGAGGAATTCGATCAGGGAGCCACTTCGGGGGCGCCTGGCGTGAACCCTGACGAAGAGGAATTTGACATGACCGGCTTCGAACCCAACAGCACGGAAAATGCGGATGCATTCGGAGCCGCTGAAGACTTTGACCCGGAAAAAGAAGAGGATGAGGAGCTCCGCAGACAGGAGCCCGAAGACGTTCCGCCCGCACCGGTCGCAAGTCCCGCAGACAGCGACGACTTCAACGACGATTCGGATGAGCCGGATGACGCCGGCGACGGGGAGTCGATGTACGGCGGAGAGGAAGATTGATTAAGGCTGGCGCGAGCGGTGCCGGACAAAGTAATAAGCAATGGTTCAAGGGGTGCCGCTCAGGTAATAAGTAATAGTTTGAGGGGTGCCGCTCAAGTAATAAGTAAAAGGTAAGAGGTGCTGGCGCAAGGGAGTGCCGCTTAGGTAATAAGTAAGAGGTAAGAGGTAATAGGTCACTGCGTGAGCGAGTGCCGGACAAAGTAATAAGTAAGAGGTAATAGGTAAAAGGTAAGAGACCCGGAGCCTCCTGAGAACAGGCGGACCGGGTCTTAATCGAAATAGATCCCAAAGGCGTCAAGCACTCTCAGCGAGCCGCTTTCATTGACGTACGTTATGACCACCATTTTTTCATTGTCAACGGTGACGTAGGAGAAGGACGGGCCTTTGGTCAGCATTGACACGTCGCCAATGATATCCGAAGCAGTGCTGATGGGATTGTCGTGCTGCTTTACGCCGGCGGAGCCGTTCACGAAGTAGACGGTGCCGGGGCTGCGGAGCATTTCGATTTTGGTGCCGGAATACGTGATCTCGGTGCGCTCGCAGGCGGCCTCCAGACCTTCGCCGGTAACAGGCTTTGAGCGGAAATAATAGTGGTCGTGGCCTGAAATAACTGCGGCGACGCCGTACTTCTCAGCCACAGGGAGGATCTGGGCACGCATCGCCACGATCTCCGGGTCGTTGAAGTGGTTTGCATTGGTGTAGGGGGCCTTGTGCATCAATATGACCTTGGTTTTTGCCGTGGAGGCCTCAAGGTCTGCTTCCAGCCATTTCATCTGGGATTTCGGAATGTCCTTTTCGCCGTCGCCCGTGTTGAGGACCGCGAAGTGAACGTTGCCCCAGTCAAAGGAGTAGTAGCCGGAGACGAGAGCGGTGCGGTTTTCACGGGAGCCGTTGGTGTAGCGGAGCAGGGTGTGCTTCTTGTCGCGGTTGCCGGCCACGTCGATCACAGGCCTGCCATTAAACAGGGCTGAGGAGGCGTTGAAAAAGAGCTGCCATTGGTTATGGTTCTTGCCTTCCTCGACGGCGTCGCCCATGTGGATGACAAAATCCGCGTCGGGGCATTTTTCCGCGGCGAGCTTCGCCAATGTCTCCCAAACGTCAAAATTCCTCTTGGTGAAGCCCTGGGTGTCTGCGACCAGGATGAAACTGAAGCTTTCAGACGAAGAAGCGGTGGTAAAGGACATTTCGGCGGATTCGGCGCCGCCTTCATAACCCACCGTGAAAACGTACTCGGTATCGGGTTTGAGACCGGTGAGATAACACCTGTGGATCTGCCCCTTGACCGACTCGAGCTGGGGGACCTTAAGCTCAAACTGCCCCGACACAGGAACCTCGAAAACGTTGTCAAAGGCATCGGCTGTGGCCTTAACAGCGCCTGCCGAGCCTGCATTTTTCTCGTAAAATTTCACATAACCTGACCTTCCGGTCTCAAGGGACTGCCACGTGACGTTGACAGTGGTCTTCGGGTCCTCGCCAATGGTCACAGATACGGAAGAAAACTCTCCGAAACGGGCAGCGAGCTCCGAATTGTCTTTGGGAGAGGGGGTGTCGCCGGGGCCTCCCGGGCCGGGAGTATTCGTGAGCGCGGCAATGACAATGACCGCCACTGCGACAAGGGCGACAGCGACGACTGCGGCGAGGAAAATCAGAAGTTTTTTCTTGTTCATAGGGCCTTTAGTCTCCGTGTATTTCCGCACCGTGACAACAGGGATGCGGGAGGCATTGGTTATGTCTTTTAACGGCTTAATTATAGAATTGCGGGATGTTTTTGTCAACGAGGCGGGCCTCTCATATATTGAACTTCAAGCCTAAAAATAATATAATAAAAAGAACTTATTTTTTTCCGCAGAGGCTGCGGGAGAAACGGGGGCTTTTATGAAATTATATGCGATTGGCAGTGATCACGCGGGTTATGAAATGAGGCTTTCCATCAAAGCTTATTTGGAATCCCGCGGTTTTTCTGTTGAGGACTTTGGCACGTTTGACCGGGAAAAAAGCAATTATCCGGAGGTGGCGGACGCGGTGGCAAACAAGGTCGCTGCGGGTGGCTACGACGGCGGGATACTGATCTGCGGGACGGGCATTGGCATGTCTCTTGCGGCCAACAAGGTGAAAGGTATCAGGGCGGCCTGCGTGAGCGAGCCCTACTCCGCGAAGATGTGCAAGGAGCACAACAACGCAAACATCCTCTGCTTCGGCGCGAGAGTCGTGGGCATCGAGGTGGCGAAGGCGATAGTTGACGCGTGGACGGACAGCGAATTCCTCGGCGGAAGACACCAGACGAGAGTCGACATGATCACCAAAATTGAAAAAGACGGGCATCTTTGAACGAGATATGACCCTGAGCAAGAAAGGAAAGTAACACCAAACCATGATTGAATCAGAAGTTCTGAGACTGAAAAAGATCGCGGCGCGCATCCGGAAGGATATAATCGTTTCGGTTTCCTGCGCAAAGTGCGGGCATCCGGGCGGATCGCTGTCGATCGCGGACCTTATTACAGCCCTTTATTTCCGGGAAATGAACGTGTCGCCGGAGAAAAAGGACGATCCCGGAAGAGACCGGTTCGTGCTTTCAAAAGGGCACTGCGCGCCGGCGCTCTACGGGGCACTTGCCGTCAAGGGATTCTTCCCCGAGGAGGATCTTAAGACGCTGAGACGTGTGGACAGTTATCTTGAGGGCCATCCCAGCGCCAGAACAGTGCCGGGCGTCGACATTTCGACAGGGTCACTTGGCCAGGGCATCTCGAACGCCGTGGGCATCGCCATTGCCGGAAAGCTGGTGGACAAGGCCGCCTACAGGGTCTACACCATCCTGGGCGACGGTGAGTGCGAGGAGGGCGAGGTGTGGGAGGCCGCCATGTGCGCCGCTCACTATAAGCTGGACAATCTCTGTGCCATCGTTGACGTGAACGGACTTCAAATTGACGGGGCCACGGAGGAGGTCATGAATCCGAATCCCATTGGCGATAAGTTTAAGGCCTTCGGATGGAGCGTGATCGAGATCTCGGGCCACGATTTTGAGGAGATCGACAGGGCTTTTGCGGAGGCGAGAAAAACCGCCGGTTGCCCAACTGCGATCATTGCGAAAACAGTCAAAGGAAAAGGCGTATCCTTCATGGAGAACAAGGCCTCGTGGCACGGAGTGGCTCCGAATACCGAACAGACGGAGCAGGCGCTGAAAGAGATCGAAGAAGCTGCGGCGGAGCTTGAGGCTGCCGGGAAGGAGGCCTGAAGATGGGAAAAAGTGCTACAAGAGATGCGTACGGCAAGGCCCTGGCGGAATTCGGCGGGGACGAGAGGATTGTGGTCCTGGACGCGGACCTTTCCAAATCCACAAAAACAGCCGTGTTTAAGGACGCATACCCGGACAGACATTTCAATCTGGGCATTGCGGAAGGCAACATGATGGCAGTGGCGGCAGGCCTCGCGTCGACCGGCAAGACTGTGTTTGCCTCCAGCTTTGCGGTGTTTGCGACTAGCAGAGCCTACGAACAGATCAGAAATTCGATATGCTACCCGAGGGCCAACGTAAAAGTCTGCGCCACCCACTCGGGCATCACAGTTGGAGAGGATGGAGCTTCCCACCAGAGCATCGAGGACATCTCGATCATGAGAACGCTGCCGAATATGACGGTGCTGAGCCCCTCTGACGCTGCGGAGACGAGATTCTGCGTAAAGACGGCCATCGAAACCAATGGCCCCGTCTACATCAGGCTGGGAAGACTGGCGGTGGAGGATGTTTACGCTCCGGATCAGAAGTTTGAGGCGGGAAAAGGCGTTGTTGCGAAGGACTTTGGCGATGACGTGGCCATTTTCGCAACAGGTTATATGGTGCAGCAGTCCCTCAAGGCCGCGGACATTCTTCTGGCGAAGGGCATCAAGGCGAAGGTCATAGACATTTTCTCCATCAAACCTATAGACCGGGAGCTGGTAGTCAGCTGCGCGGAGAAGACCGGCTTTGTGGTGACCTGCGAGGAGCACAGCATAATCGGCGGCCTCGGAAGCGCGGTTTGCGAGGTGCTGGCGGAGGAACGGCCTACAAAAGTTTGCAGGATAGGCATGGAGGACACCTTTGGAAAGTCGGGCACGCCGGACGCGCTGCTTAAGCTCTTCGGCCTCGACGGAGAGTCCATTGCCGAAAAGGTCGCCGCTAAAATAAAGACTCTGAAATGATACAGGCAAAATGAAACCGGGTATATGAAGCCGGTAAAGTGAAGCCTTGATAATAAAAAAGCAGACAGCACCTGCGGGAAGGACCGTCGGAAGGAGATTTGCTCATGAAGAAACATGTTAAGATATTGGCGTTGTTGCTTGCCCTGACCATGTGCCTCGGCTTTGTCTCCTGCTCGAAGGGCGATTCCGGAAGCACACCTGCGCCGACGGACCCCCCTGTGACCGCGACCCCCGAGCCTGAGCCGGAGCCGACACCGGTAAACTACGACGCTTTTGACTATTCGGAAAAGACCATTGGCGCTGAGGAGCTTTTCCCCTACTGCAAGACCCAGGGAAGAACTACGGTTCAGGAGTACTCCTTCAAAAAATCCGAGACACCCGCGCCGGGGATAGCCCTTGACTACACGGCCTCCGCCATCGAGTTCAATGCGGTCTGCGAGGGAACCGTAACTGCCACCATGCGTGTCAAATCCACGGGCATAGGCGGGTCGAAGCTCTACGTGACCGTTTACGTCGACGGTCAGCAGATGGGTGACAAGAGAGGCGATTTCAAACTTACCAAGACCGCCGCCACCGAGATCGTGCTGGCAGAAAATCTTGAGCGGGGCCTTCACAACATAAGGATCGAAAGGCAGACAGAGGCTGAGCGCGGTCTCATGTACGTCAACGGGGTTAAGCTTTCGGGAGAACTGGCGGAGAGGCCGGCTGACTCGAAGTACTTCATTGAGGTCATTGGCGATTCCATCACCACGGGCTACGGAAATCTCTACCCGGATCTCTCGGACGGTGAGAAGGGCACAAATCCCGCCGCCAATGAATACCAGGACGGAACCAGGACGTACGGAGTTCTCGCGGCAAAGGCTGTGGGAGCCGATTACAGCATAGTCGCCCAGCAGGGCATCGGCATAATCAAGGGCTACTACCCCCACGTCATGCTCAAGACCTACACCGAGACATGCTACCAGTGCGACAGACACGATGAGTGGAATTTTTCGAGAAAAGCGGACGTGGTGGTCATCAACCTCGGCACCAATGACGCCTCCTTCTACGGCGCAAACCAGGTGACTCTTGACAAGGTCGAAAAGGGCATCAGAGACTTCCTCGATCTCGTAAGGGAGAAGAATCCCGACGCAAAGATACTATGGGCCTACGGCATGATGGACACCTTCCTCTGCCCGTACATTGAGAAGGCCATAGCGGAAAAGGGAGGCGAGAGCGCAGGGTATTATTATCTCAAACTCACGCCAAACGGCAGCGGCGGCAACGGCCATCCCAGCCTTGCGGCCCATGAGAAGAACGGCGAGGCTCTCGCAAACAAATTGAGGGAGATCCTGCCCGCAAAATGATAAAAGTTGATTATGGATTTTACGTATGACAGACTTTATGCGGCGGTGGACCTGTCGCGGATAAAGAAAAATCTGGATAATATTAAAAAAACGCTGGCCGAAGGGACCGGCATCATAGCTGTGCTCAAGGCGGATGCCTACGGACACGGCGCCAGAGTGGTGGCAAACTACATCAGCGATGAGATCGAAATGGCAGGTGTGGCGGGCGTCAGCGAGGCTCTGGAACTGAGAAAAGAGATGAGCGGCGGCAGGCTTTACTCGCCCCGTTTTACAAAACCGATACTTGTCCTTGGCTATACCCACCCCTCCATGTTTGAGGACGCCATCAGGAACGA
This sequence comes from Clostridia bacterium, assembly GCA_017444825.1. Taxonomy (GTDB): domain Bacteria; phylum Bacillota; class Clostridia; order UBA1212; family UBA1212; genus UBA1212. The sequence continues at coordinate 1,990 of JAFSVU010000025.1, read as the reverse complement.
CGTAACTCTCACGGTGTTCGACGTCGAAAATGCGGTGCTCCTTAACGAGGCCGCAAAAAAGGCGGGGGTAGTCTGCGGCGTTCACATTGCCGTTGACACCGGTATGCACAGGATCGGCTTCAGACCTTCGGAGGAGAGCATTCCTGCGATAAAAACGATATCAGAGCTGGAAAACGTCAGGATACTCGGTATCTTTTCACATTTTGCAAGAGCGGACGAGAAGGCGGGCGTATCCGAAACGGAGAAGCAGGAGAGACTTTTTACCGAATTCTGCGATAAACTTGAAAAGGCAGGGATCGGTATCGGAGCCAGACATATAAGCAACAGCGCCGCCATAATGACGGGCAGGAGCGGGTACCCATTGGTTCGTGCGGGCATAGTTCTTTACGGAAACTACCCCTCGGGAGAGCTGGACAGGGACCTGCTGAAGCTTGAGCCATCCCTCTCGGTAAGGGCGAGGATAGTAAACGTTGCGGTGCTGAAAAGAGGCGAGAGCGTGAGCTACGGCCATACGTTCACTGCGGAAAAGGACATGAGGATCGCGACCCTGGCTGCGGGCTATGCCGACGGAATATTCAGGAGCCTTTCGAACAAAGGCCTGGTGGTGGTCGCGGGTGTCCGCTGCAGGATCATCGGCAGGATATGCATGGACCAGATGATGGTGGACGTGACGGAGGTCCCCGGCTGCAAAGCGGGAGACGAGGCCCTGATCTTTGGCGAGATGGACGGTGCGGTGCTTCCCATCGAGGAGGTGGCGGAGACCGCCGGATCTTTTAACTACGAGCTCATGTGCGAGATAGGAAGGCGCATGGCAAGAATATATTTTGTGGATGATAAACCTGTAGAGACCGTTAACTATATTTAGTGGGGGCAGCCATGAACAAGGAATTTCTGTACAAGCTTTTAAGCGCCCGGGGCGTGTCAGGCAGCGAGATGCCTGTGGAAAAGATCGTTTACGAGTATGCTTCGCAGTTTGCGGACAGTGTGGACGTGGACGTGATGGGGAGTGTGACGGCGACCATAAACCCGGAGATCCCTTTCAAAGTGATGATGGCGGGCCACGCAGATGAGATCGGACTTCAGGTCACCCACATCGAAAGCGACGGATTCCTTAGAGTGGCAAAGATCGGGGGAATATATCCGACCACATATCCCGGCCACAAGGTGAGGATCGAAACGAAGTCGGGCACGATATACGGCGCGGTGCTCATAAGCAGAGACCTTGCTTCCGACGCCAATATGGGGGCGGACAAGATCCGCATCGACATCGGCGCTGCGAGCGCCGAAGAGGCAAAGGCCCTCGTGTCCATTGGCGACACCGTTACCTTCGACACGGACTACAGGGAGCTTCTCGGGGACAGGATGACTTCGAGAGCTTTTGACGACAGAATAGGCGTTTTTGTGGTAATGGAGGCGCTTAAGCTGGCCAAGGAGCAGGGCGCCGTGATCGGAGCTTCTGCGACCGCGTCGGTGGGCGAGGAAGTGGGCGCTTTCGGCGCGTTCTTTTCCGCATCGGCATTGAAGCCGGCTATAGGCATAGCGGTCGACGTGACCTGGGCTACGGACTGCCCTCACACCGATCCCGCAAATTCAGGGGACGTGAAGCTGGGCGGAGGACCTGTGCTCTGTAAGGGACCGGGCATTGCCAGAATGGTGAACGAGTGCATAGAGGCGTCGGCGGACGCCCTTGACATAAAGCTTCAGTACGAGGTGTCCGGCGGAAGGACCCACACGGACGGCGACGTGATCACCAGAACCGGGAACGGAGTTCCCTTTACGGTACTCTCCATACCTCTCCGGTATATGCATTCTCCCGCGGAGGTGCTGTCCCTTTCCGACGTGGAAAAAACCATCGAGCTTCTGGCTGGCTTTCTCTGCGACTGCAGCGCGAACATGGACCTAAGACCGTTTGGCTGAAAAAGCCCTTTGATCGAGATAAAACCGTTTGGTTAAACATATTATTTTAAGCCGGGGTGGCCCGGGCGGCGGT
>JAFSVU010000004.1 GCA_017444825.1 Clostridia bacterium | reverse complement strand
CCGTATGAATCCGCTTTATTCATCCGATTACAGGTTCCGCAGGGTCTATATGCTTTCGGTCGCCGCGGAGGATGAGGCTTATACTCCCGAAAAAGCCGTCAGCGGCTTGCAAGGATGGATAGGCTGCTTTGAAAAAGCGGAGCTTGCCGATACGCTCTTCTGCGGCGGCATAAACGACGCGGGCGAAGCGAACGGCCGCAACACCGAACTGGAGGAAGCGTATGAATTCGGTAAACGGATCCGGTAAGATCATCGCCGCCGCGCTTGCCGTTTGTATTCTGTTGATCTGCTTCTCTTCCTGCAGCAGCGAAAACACAGCGCCGGCAAAGGATACGACTTATCAAACAGAAGATACTTCTCAAAAAAACGATGAACAAACGGCGCCTGAGACGGCCGCCGTCCCGACCGAAAGCAAATCCGAAGAAACAGAGGAAAACCCTATAATGAAGACGCTGACAATGAAGATCGACGGCGCGACCGTAGCCGTCGACTGGGAAGAAAACGAATCGGTCGCGGCGCTTACGGAGCTAGTAAAAGATAAGCCGCTCACGATACAGACGTCCATGTACGGCGGCTTCGAACAAGTCGGACAGATCGGAACAAGTCTGCCGAGAAACGACGCGCAGACGACGACTCAGGCGGGCGATATCGTCCTCTATTCCGGCAACCAGATCGTCGTGTTCTACGGCACGAATTCCTGGGCGTATACGCGGCTCGGCCATATCACCGATAAAACAGCGGCGCAGATGAAGGATCTGCTCGGAAACGGAAACGTGACGTTAGAGCTTTCCGTGGAATAAAAAACGAAATTAGATCTGGAATTTGCGGATCAAGAAAATAAATCTATTAAGACCCTTTGAAAGCCGAAAATGACGGGTTTGAGAAAAATCCAAATGAAACCAAATAGATTTAATTTTACGCGCCAAAATGCGTAAATATGGAAAGAAAACGCCGATTTCGAGGCAAAACGGGGTTCTGAGGCGGGAAATAAAATCTAAACCGTTTCCAAGACACAAAGCAAACAGGTCTCCGGATCTACGGGGACCTGTTTGCTTTGGAGGTGAAAAAGCCGGAATAGAGCCAAAGGGGACCCCGCAAAGTCAAAGCACTATGCGGGGAGAAGGAGCAGCGACGGAGCGGGCGAGATGGAGCGGCAGCGGTATCGAGCGGTGCGGAGTCCGCTGCGACGCGGCGCCTCCATATTTTTATTTTATTGACTGCTACACTATTGCAGCGTTAAAGCGCGTTTTATCTGGAAAACAAGCGGGAAAATTTGAATTATTCACAATCGGCTGGTAGAATAAAGATGATCCAAAGCAAGAAAACGAGGAAATCGGAATGTATGTATATGATTTGAGATTTCAATTTAAAAAAGAGATTACGGATGATGTTGATTACCTGTTTTACGGTTATCTCTGTTCATTGTCCGGCAACAACCAAATCATCTTTGAAACGATGAACATTTCGGGTACGGACCGCAATCGAATTGTGCGAGTGACAGTTCCGTATGTTGATTCGCTCGACGAAGAAAACAATGACAAGCGTGTCAACGATTCACTGGAAAAACTTTTACCGTATCTCTCCGAACCGATTGCCATAGAGCCTGTAGGGGAAGACTCCACATATAAAGATGATTTTGCAACCGGTAAAAAAGCTGAAAGTTATGTGCTGTGCATTCATCCGAATCTGCGTGATTTTTCACCGATCCGTTGTGGGCATTGCAGAGGAAATATACCATACTATTTGCTCCCTCCGCTGTCTGAAGAAACCAAAAAAGAACTTACTTCTTGGGGAACGAGTTATGCCGCTTATGACCGGTTGTTTTATGCGACGGGAATCGGCGAGATAAGTGCGCACAAAATGCTCTCCAATATGAGCAGCAGATTGAATCAAAAAGGGCTTTCTGTTTGCCGGTTACTTGAAAAAGAGCTCGGAAAGCCTGTCTATTATTACCTATATCGTTTTTACGGAAAGCAACCCGCCAAATGTCCGCTATGCGGTGGTGAATGGAAATTTCAGGAACATAGTCTGTTTGATTATAAATGTGACAACTGCAGAATTGTCGCGGATTGCACTGTCAACGAATGATTACAAAGAGTTCGTTTTTAGGACTCATTTAGTTGTTTTGACAATTTCGTATCTGTTTAGACCAGATAGAAAAACGGGTAAATGGTTCTAATAGATACGAAATCAGGGGTAAAAACCCGAAAAAAGGCTTAAATACGTTGCCGAAGGGTTTTGAATTGTTCACAAACGGGTTTTGAATTGTTCACAAACGGGTGATATAATAATTGAACTCAAGAAAACAAACGATTGAATCGTTGCGCAATTACGTTGATGCTTGTTATTCTCAATCGTTTCTGCTGTTAAGGGAGGGCCCGATGTGAAGAAAACAATAACGATTATTGCATGCGCCATATTGGCGTTATCCCTGCTGTTAACTTCGTGCAAGAAGACGCCTGTTTGTAATCAGCAGGAAGATCTTAAGCCGATTGAGTATGTCGGTACCGTTCCTGAAGAATTTGAGAAAATCATTTCGGGGAATTTGTTTTACGGTGTTAAGGCGTTTGCAGATAGATTGCTTGTTTCACATTGTGTTTCAATTGACGACAATGCACATACAGCGGAGTATGTGATTGACATGATGGATCTGTACGGCAACGTTTTGGCATCGTGCCCCTACAAAACAGGAGACACACACAGAATAGGCACATTGACCGCAACACGTGATGGCGGGTTTCTGTTTGTGTCCGCGTTTGAAGACCGAGCTTATGAGCCAAACGTATGGGCAAGCGACAATGGCGTCACTTCTCATGCAGTCAAGTGTGATAAGAACGGAAATATAGAGTGGGATGCTTCATTCGATAATTATGAAGGGGAGGCGCTAAGATTCTGTTTTGAACGTGATAATAAGTATTATTTCTTTGGGGACAATCAGGTTCCGGAGACAAAAAATCGCGGAGTTTATTCGTTGACGGACATATATATGACAGTGTTTTCGGACGAAGGCGAACTGATCCAAGAAAAAAGACTCTCAGGATCAGATTTCGACGATTTAGAGAATGCCGAAATAGTTAGCGGAGGTTTTTTGCTTTCCATTAGATCGCAATCAGATGACGGAGATTTTGCCGGATCGAAATCCGGAGGATACGGAGTCAGATGGATATTCGAATTGGGAGAAAACCTAAATATTGTTGACAGGAAGATTGCTGAAGGCAGAGATTATTTTGACGATCGGCTTGGAGAAAAAAACGGAGTTACGATATATGCAAGCAATCAACTTTTTAAAGAATTTGATGCCGGATCTCCGGAGGCATATATCGATTATGGCGATTTCTATCTCATTATTTCAGCTCACGCAACTGGTGTTTACGAGCATACTCCCAAAACAATCAGTTCAATTTGGTATTATAGAGAAACGGTTTATTCCGCTTACGATCAGGATGGAAAGTTGATATTCAGATCATCTGTTGATTCCTCGCCGGATTACGATTCATGGGTAAAAGAAATGACAGGGGTTGTTTTTGATTAGGAAAAGCAGGATACCCTTTGCCGGACGCTCCGGCAATTTCGTATCTGTTAAGACCAGATAAAAAAACGATAGGAGTTTTCTGTTAGTTGGAAATCATGAACTACTCACGAGAGTTTTTAAAATTGCATAAAGTATTTAGGTACCGAATGATAAAAATCGACGACATGTCTGATCATGAAGTTTCGCGGGTTTGTCATTGGTTTTGTGAAGAAAACAACTTGACGCAGGAATTCATTCAACAGATGGATAAAGACAAAGGCATTCGCTACTGTCCTTTTGAAGATCATTATTTGTTTGATGACAGTTTCGAATGGACATGTGTGGTAACGCACGAGTGGCTTGAAAATGACAGGCGGTATTGCTTAATGGTTGATAATCGGATCGCTACATAGAAAGGGGCTCACGCAGAATGGCAATCTGGTATGAAGTCGAAAAGACCGAAAATGGAATATATAATTTCATGGAATGTAACAGTTGTTTCCATGAATTTAAAATAGTTCGTGCAGATTATGATCCTGAAAACGATCATACATTAGAACTGTTTCTGCTCTATGATGAATTAGAGGGGAGCATAATACTCCGTTTTATTGATGTTCACAACATGCATATTAACATGGATTGTTCATTTGGCTTGCCGTTCGACATCTCGGAAAGCGTTTTGATCATTCTTGAAAACGGTCATTTTCTTTGGTCGGAGAATTATCAATACAAGGAAGAAAGTGCAAAGCACGTTGATAAGCTAAAAGGATGCGATTACAGTTGGGTTGAATGTGAAAGAATCATCTGGTCAATGACCGATAGAGACGGCAACCCCGCCGAACTCCCTGCGCATGTGATTGACCAGACGTGGAATATATGGGGAAAGATTGAGCAACACCACTTTGATCTGAAACCATATGATTCATTTTATTTGGAAAGATCAAAACAAGATAAAGAAGCAAGAATAAGCAAAGGGTGAAAAATGATTAATTACAATGAATTTGAACAATGGCTTAACGGCATAATTGAAGAAAAGTTCCCTGTCGAAGGAAACGCAATTTGTTTTAATCTTTACGAAGAAGACGATTACACATGGGCGGTTCAAATGATCAGTGCTGAATCCTACGATGAAGAAAATGACGACTGGGCATGTAACGAAGTTTTTTCCACCGGGGAAGATCTTTTTGTGTTTGAACTTGAGGCAGATTGGGAAGATGTGGCAGAAGAATTCTGCACAACTGTAAAGCAGTATCTCGAAAAAGGAAAAAACAAAGATCTGTTAACTCAGTACGACGCTATTGCCGCCGGATTTGTTGACGGTGATTTAGAAACAATCTATACAAAACCGCACGACCAATATTAACATCACAGAGGAGGTTCTGCCTGATTGAGTCCTAAATCGTCAAGTTCGGAAATAGTTACCACAAAAGCGGAACTGTCTCTGATCACCTCATTGCTTGACGAGATCAACGCCCTTGGTTACCAGTTCTCAAACCTTCACAAACTGACTGACAAGGCAGATTTACGTTTCATGCCAATTCTGCTGAAGTATCACGAACTGTGTGAACGCAAAGAATGGTTGATCGATTTGATGTGCCACAAGGAATACGCCGAGTACACTCCAATCATTGTCGAAAAATATCAATGTACAACTGATCGAGAACTTCGATTCAGACTTTCAAATGCGCTTTACGCAATGAGGAAAAGGAAATATGTTCCGTGTTATCTCGATATCGTGAACAATCCTGATTATATTGGTCAAAACGATTTGATTCCCGTGATTCTCTGTAAGTATCATGTACAATTGTTTTCATCACGGTTTATAGAACTTTACAGACTTGTTCCCGAGGCGGTCGTCTGGAATTTGGCAAAGTACGGATACATGCTTCGCGATCCGAATATGCTTCCATTGTTAGAGGAACTTACTAATGCCGAAGACAAAGACATTGCGGCTTTTGCTAGGAAATCCGTACGAGCGTTTACGAATTCAGGTCTTTAAAACGAAGAGCATATTGGGTTTGAGGGGTTTTGACCGGAATTGGACCGTGGAAAGCCCCGAAAACTTGAATTGTTCATAAACGTCTAGTAGAATATTCTTCGTATAGACGACTGCAACGACGAATGGAAGAAGATAGCATGATACTGATTCCAAGCTATTTAAAACCAATTGCATACAACGCAACCACCAAAGGCGACTTTACTAATTTCCGCCTGAGATGCAGCTGCGGATGTATACTGTTTGACGTCTTTGAATCGTATCTTGATAAAGACGAACAAAAAGCATGCAAACCACATTATGATGCACTTACAGAGCTTTTTTCCGGTGGTGGTGCATCGACTTGTACCATCGACAATGACGGGACTGTTCATCATTGGAAACTGCTTTCGTCTGACCGAAACGGTCCAAGGCAGGAAGTGATGGTTCCGCCTCTTCCGGTATTTGGACGCATTCATACTATCAAAATCAAATGCAGCCAATGCGGTAGAGAGTATATTCTATTTGACAACAGATTTAACGGCTACAGCGGGAAGTTATGCGCCAATGCCATTGGCGAAGAAGCAACTTATATTCCGCACTTCAAGCAAAAAAAGCGTCGCGACGGTCTTCCGGCTGAAATCTGTGTTTCGGTGGAGCATGACCCGAGTTATGATGAATTTAAACAAAACACCGGCATAGAATGCTCGTTTGATGATTATGAAGATGCGTATACATGGATAACCATTCACGCCATCGACAAAAACGGGAAGAAGATAAAAGTTTTCGAGATGGAGACTGATTGAATGGATAGCCTAAAGGGAAAACAAATGAAGAAAAAAGATTTGAGTGTCAGCGATGAAAAGCCAAGATTACCGGAATGGTACTGGAATAGGGGATTGCATGATGCGAAGATCCTAAGAGACGGACGGATGAGCAATCATGGAAAATAATAGCGGTATTGACAATTCAATGATAAGAGAATTATGAGGTAATTAGACTGTGGGAATTCTTATTAAGAACACGTCGAGCTACTCGCCGGGAGACGTTTTTTTTTATAAAAGCAAAAAGAAAACATATGGCGGTGTTTTTCTATTTCGTCAGCAAGACTATTATTTGATTGCTCTTTCAGAAGAAATAGTAAAACCGATCAGTAAGATCTGTGCAAATGATATCCTGGGGCTATTCCTTTTTACATTGGCGTGGTTTTCGGATGTTGACCTGCTTATGCCGAAGAGATTGCACATAATTGAAACGATTCCGCTTGCTGAAGACTATTCTAATCGTGCCGGTCTTTTGATTGACGAACATGGCGTGTGTCTTAAAAACGTTGGGCAAAGTGCAACCTGGAAGCACGAGTTTCGTTCATATGCCCTGAATGATACCAAAGTGGAAGATGTTTTAACCAATAGATTCGTTCCGAAAACGCGGCGTTAGCATTTCGATCTTATCCCATTTGTTTGCATGATTATTTGAACATAATAAAGATTTTGCTTTACAACGTAAACCGTTTCGGCTATAATAATTGCGAAACCGAAACAAAGGAGATGATTTTCATGGCTACTACTCCCACTCAAATTCGTATTGACGCCAATGTGAAAAAAGCAGCTGTCGATCTGTTTGACTCACTTGGACTCGATATGTCAAGCGCTGTAAATATCTTTCTATACCAGTGTGTTCTTCGCGGAGGCTTGCCGTTTGCTGTCGAGCTGCCTCAGTATTCTCAAAAAACACTTGACGCAATGGCGGAAGCAAAAAGAATTTCGTCCGATCCTTCCGTCCCCGAGTATTCCTCTATGGATGAACTCAAGGAGGCTCTTGAAAAATAGTTTATCAGAAAAGCTTCCTGCCCCTTTCAAATCGAAGGCTCGACCACAACCTTGATCGAATCATTTTCAGTCTGTTTTATGATGGCATCCTCCAGCTTCTCCAGCGGATAGGTGTGGGTGATGAGCCTGTCAAGTGAGATCCTGCCGCTGTTTATGAGCGAGACTGCCCGCGCGTGGGTGTCGGGATTGATCCTCGAACCAACGATTTTCAGCTCCTTGTTGAAAACGTCTTCCAGATTGAGGCTGTGGTGGACACCGGGCTTCGGAACGCTGAACAGAAGGATCGTGCCGCCGCCAATGACGCACACGCTGTCCCCCGGGCGGGTCCCCGCAATATCGATTCCGTGAAGGCATTTTTCCTTGCGTTTTGGCCTGGGGTGTGATATTTTTTGAACAGGGAGCGAGGACAAGAATGACATCATACAAGAAAACACGTGAATATCTGAAAGCCTTATCATTGGCGAATCCGAAGATCGAATTTGCGCAGGATTTTGAGCATTGCCGAATCTACGAGGATTTTGTGCGCGACCTGAGGTCCGGTGAGTTTGTGGAACATCCCGGGCAGTATACCGGCCAGTCGTCAATGTGTCTCGTTTGCTCACAGCATTCCTTCAGTCTGGCAGAGGGCATGTCCGATCCGAAAGGGTGCGAAAAAAAGCAACGCCAATACACGCAGGGGTGGGTGGACTACCTCAAAAGTGAAAAACTGCCGGTAAAAGAGCTCCACGTCTGCTCCTCCCTAAATCAGGAGGTGTTTGACGCGCTGTGCTGCCAGGACAGCCTGGAGTCCCTCAGAATCAAGTGGCTCCGCTGCAAGGAGATCGACGGGATCGTAAAGCTCAGGAACCTCAAAAAACTGTTTTTGGAAAAAGCCTCATCGCTCACAGACATCGCGCCGTTGGCAAAGCTTGACGGCCTGGAGGTATTGATCCTTGGCGACACCAATAAGATCACCGACTATTCCGTGCTGGCAGGGCTGAAAAAGCTCAAGGTGCTGGGCATCTGCGGCTACAGCACCAACGTAAACGCCGCGATTAAAGTCAAAGACCTGGGCTTCATATCCGAGCTGCCTGAACTGGAATACGTTGATTTTATGGACTGCAGGCTGATCCGGGACCAGGGCCAGGACCGGGGCTAGGGACTTTATGGCGGGCCTAAGGGGAAAAACGACCCTTTTGCAGGCTTTATGATGCGGATTTTTCCGATTAAAACAGCAGTCGGATGTTGTTTTAATCGGGAAAATCTGTTATACTGTAGCTGCAAAGGAGGAAACATGCCAATGTACTTAAAGCGAACTGCCGAAAAAATGATCATTGACGTCAGCCGGTCTTTCCCCTGCATTGTCGTTTACGGGCCGAGACAGGTGGGAAAATCAACCACTGTTGATATGATATTCGGGGATAAGTACCGCAAGGTTTCCCTTGACGATACCGGCGATCGCGCTCTTGCCATTGCCAATCCAAAGCTGTTTCTCGAATCATACGGATGGCCTCTGATCATTGACGAGATTCAAAAAGCACCAATGCTTCTCAACGAGATAAAAATCATTATCGATAAACAACGGCTCTCCTGGCTGAAAAACGGCAAAGAACGTCAGCTGATGTATATCCTCACAGGCTCCAACCGTTTTGAACTTCAGGAAGGCATCTCCGAGTCACTGGCAGGGCGCTGCGGGGTAATTGATCTGTCTTCTTTGTCTCAAGCGGAAAAATACGGTTATGACAGTCCACTGTTCTCTCCGGAGCTGTCTGATATACGCAAGCGTGAAGCCTCAGGACGCATGTACCGAACCAGAAGTGAGATCTTTAAGGACATATTCATGGGTGGTATGCCTGATATCTGCACAGGCGAATCAAGCCGGGAGATATATTTTAAATCCTACATTAACACGTACATTGAAAAAGATATTCTCAAACTTATATCTGCTTCAAATGAGATGCAATTCAGGAATTTTCTCTCGATCGTTGCTCTCAGAACTGCTCAGGAACTGCATTATGATGAGATTGCCTCAAACGTAGGAATCGACGTGCGCACCTGCAAGAGATGGATATCTATTCTTCAAACATCAGGAATAGTTTATCTGCTTACGCCTTACATGGCCAATATCTCCAACAGGATCATAAAGTCGCCGAAACTCTATTTTATGGATACAGGGCTGTGTGCATACCTCTGCAAGTGGCCTGACGCTGAAATGCTTGAGAATTGTGCGATGAACGGAGCGTTTTTTGAAACTTATGTTGTCAGCGAGATCATAAAAAACTTCTACGCCTACAACAAAGATCCGTCTGCAACCCTGTACTATTACAGAGACATTGACCGCAAAGAAATCGACCTTCTGTTCGTCGAAGGCGAAAAAATCTATCCTGTTGAGATCAAAAAGAGCGCATTGCCGTCAAACCCGACCAAGAATTTCAACGTGCTCGAAAAGTACAAGCTGAATATCATGCCGGGACTCGTTATTGATACCTGTGATAAAATCAGAGCCATCAATGAAAAAGCATATGCGTTTCCGGTGTATCTGCTGTAGCCAATACATTTTCTAACAATGAACATCCACACCCCAATCAACCAAATACGCCCCGATTTTTACAGCGCATCCATGACAACAGGCAAAGTCAACGTTCCTCTGGGACGGGACTTCATTTGTTTCCTCATTGTCGAGCACATTGACGACGAGTCTTTCATCTTGGAGCAGGTGGACGATATCCTTATTGCGGGGTGCAAGGGGTTTGGAATATATGGTGCAAAGAAACCCCTCTGGCATCGTTTGATCAATAGGGAGAACTTTGACTTGTCTATAGACGATGTGGATATCGTCACTACAGCAAGGTTCGATTCCGAGCAGGCATTTGTAAGGGCTCTTTCACGGGAACTGAAAGGGGCTTGGCCTGAAAAGAACGACGTCTATATCCTTTATGACGACGAAAAACTTTACGAACAAGTACTTCAAAAGGTCTTGGACCCGGAAAAGTGAAAAGGATCAGAAAAAAGAGGACAAAAATGATTTCAATAGTAAACGGCGTTTTAATCAAGTAGAGAGATCAGAATTCCTGGTCGGTTGAGGTCAAACCGGTATGCCCGTATTGCGGATACGCGGAATAAATCTGTCGCAACCCTTTCACCCCTCAAGGTAGTGTCAACTGCCCCCGCTCCGCACCGGCTCGCCGTTTTCGTACAGGGCGACGGTGTCATTGCCGTCAGAGCTTTCGATCTTAATGTCAAAAAAGTGTTCTTCGCCGGACAAATACTCCACAGCGCGGATCTTGACCGTATCATCTGCCTCCGCAAAGGACAGCTCCGCGTGATTCGTAAGGAAGTAGCGGGAGAGGGTGGCGCCGCCATGCTCAACCGTGACGCCGAACGTGAACACTCCGCTGGTGGGCCCGTAAGACAATATGCACACCTCGTCATCCCCGTCCCCGTCTATGTCAAAAATTGCGATCTTGTCCATGCCGATTTGGCTGACCTGAGACCCCTTGACGTAGTACACTGCGAAGAAATAGTGCTCGTTCTCTTCCCGGGACATGCCGTTGCCGTCCCAATTGGCGTATTCGTCGTAGGAGTAGGTGGGGACCGCAAAGATCTGGCCCCCTGTCTTAACGTAGAACCCCTCGGGCGTCACGTCAATGGGGTGAAAATCGATAGGCGACAAACTCTTTTCCGGGCAGAGCAGCTTCTTCGCTTCGCTGACGCTGATCCCGTACTTTGGCGCGTAGGGGCTTGTTTTGTACCAGCAGAGCTCGAAACGGTCAACGTAGTAACTCAAAAAAACCGCGCAGTCGTCCCTGAAAAGAAATGCGCCGGTGAGGGTCCTTGCCGAGGAATAACCAATGCCCTCAAGCTCCGAAATGAACGCCTCATACGAAGCCTCCGGGAAATCCTCGCACACGTAAAACCCGTTGCCGTAAAGCGTACACCCTTCCGGGATATCAAAGCCCGGGTCCACGGTGGATCTGAGGCTGTTGCAAACGTAGCTTTTTGCCTTCGTTATCAGAACGTTTGAGAACCAGGCGGAGTTCAGTTCCGCGGAGGATATCCCGACAACGTCAAGGTCGAGGCCGGGTATCGAATTGTTCATGGCGGTCGCCGTCGCGCTGTTTGAAAAGGTGTTTGTGGTAATATCGTGGTACACTTCCTTGATCTCGGAGCGGCTCAGCCCCTCTGTGGAAAGAGAGTTGCTTGAGAAGAAGTCCAGGGCGTTGTTGTATTCCCTGACCTCGGCGGTGTACGCCGACACACCGGCGCCAATGCCGGCCGCCGCCACCAGGGCGGCGGCCGCAAGGACCAGCTTTAAAGCTATTGGCGTTTTTCTCCTTGCAGGCTTGGCTGTAGGCAGGCTTCCGTCGACCAGCTCCCCGTCCAGCTTTGATATTGCGTTAAAGATCGTTTCGTTGTTCATGATGCGCTGTACCCCGCTAAAAACTTTTTCAGCTTGCGCCTGGTCCTTGAGAGCAGGCTTCTCACGTGATTCTCTCCTATCCCGAAAAGGATGGCGGTCTCGGAGGTTGACTTCAGATGGTAGTACCGCTGGATGAAGATCTTCGACTCAAGGGCGTTGTTTTTCCGAAGAAATGCGCCGATCGCCAGGGCAAGCTCATCCTCCGTCAGACCGCAGCTGCCGCCAATGCACTCCATCAGCTCCGCCACAGCCATGCTGTTTATGTCCGCGATCTCCTCAGGCCTCACCCCGAGCACCTCGGCAATGCTCCTAATCATATTGTAGTCGGGCCGCCGCTCCCCTGACTCCCACCTGGACACAAGAAAACGTGAAACATAAAGCCGGTCGGCCAGCGCCTGCTGGGATATGTTACGGTCCGCCCTGAGGGTCGCTATTTTTGTTCCGATGTCTGTCATTGGCGTACTCTTCTCCCGCGTTTCTGCCTTTTCTCAGAATGACCTTATTATATTATAACGGCGAATAATGTAAAGTGACAAAGCGCAACAGTGCTAAATTAGCGCTGAAAACCTTGAAATCGCGGATTATAATTTACTATAATAAAGCGAACTGATTTTCATAAAGCATTTTGTCAGGCATTTCCGTTAATTTTTTTCACAAAACGGATGCGCAGGGAAAAAGTCAGGGGGAGAAAGCATGAAACCAAAGTTTATCATCGGTGTATTATCTGTAATTTGTCTTATATTTACCGCAACCATCATGGCAGTGAGCGGTGCCGGCGGAGAACAGGGAGCGACGGGCACGGAGGTGTCCGATCTTTCAGAGCTTCAGAGCGTTCTTGACAGCCACGGCACCGCTGTTCTTATATCCGACATTCAGGGGGACGTCATTGCCAAAGACGACTCGGTGATCGACCTGAACGGTCACGTGCTTGACGGCGGCATCAAGATCGTCAGGACGGTGACGCTTAAGGACAGCGATCCGACCAGGGCCCATGAATCGCTAAGGTACGTTGACCCGATCGACGGGGTCACTGAGCACATGATCCAAGGAGGGGCAGTCACAGGCCTTATAGAGCTGGATGAGACGCAAGACAACTTCACCATGGAGGGCGGCACGCTGACGGGAAACAGCGGAATACTTATAAAAATGGGCAGTGCCACCATGTCGGGAGGGGCCATTGCCGGCAATGTCGGTGGCATTGGCGAGTTTGAGCACGACGACGGCCGTATGATAAGCGGAGGACCGGTGTTCGTAACGGGAAGCAGATCGCATTTTACGATGACGGGCGGCACCATTACGGGCAACTCCGGAAAGAATTATTACGACACAAACGACTTCATTAACAACGTAGGAAACGACAAATACCACGGAGGCGTTACTGTGCATAACGGAGCCACGTTTACTATGGAAAACGGGTCGATCACCGGCAACGTGAACGGCATCGGAGGCGGTGTGCTTCTGGCATATAACGTCACCTTCAATTTCAAGGGCGGAGAGATATCCGGGAACGTGAGCGGAAACGGTGCCGGAATATTTATAATGAACAGCGATCTTAACATGTCGGGGGGTGTCATTGCGTACAACTCCGCGGTGGGACGGAACGGATGCGGCGGCGCCATCGGCGGATTCGGAAGTATCAGATGGTCAGTCAAAACAGAAGACCCGAGCGGTCCCCGCGTTGTCGTTCCCATTGAGAGCAATATAATCATAACCGGAGGCGAGATCAAAGGAAACTCCGCTCATGTTGACGGCGGTGGCCTTTACGTGGTTGCTTCCTACAATTTCCAAATGTCGGGAGCTTCTGTGACCGAAAACAAGGCCGGAAGGGACGGCGGCGGCGTTTACCTTTCGCAGCTTACTCTTACGTTGGCGATAGGAGGGCAGGGGGGATTGTGCCTGTTCTGCCAGGGTAACGCGTCATTTAAGGACTGCGTTATCAGCGATAACGTTGCCCTTGGAAACGGCGGCGGAATATGGATCCCGGAGTTTGAAAATCCCGAATCGGTGGATGTTACCGGTGGCGAGTATACTGGCCCTTTGTATCTTCCTCAAGAGGACGTCAGCATGTCGGGAAAGGTAACTGTGACCGGAAATATGAGCGGGCCAATCGATTCAAGGGTCCCGGACGACGTTTACCTGAAGGGAGACGTACTCATCAACGTAACGGGCGACCTCAGCGGTTCCGAGATCGGCATAAAAACTCCTGCGACTCCCACTGCCTCAGAACCTGTAGTTTTTACGAAGGGCCTCTCCGGAAAGGGCCTTGCAACCTGCTTTTTCAGCGACGATGCTACTTATGGCGTAAAGCTCAATCAAACCAATGAGGCGACCCTCGGCTATTTCACGTACGACATAACCAATGACGCCTCTGACCACGGCAGCGTCTCGGTGTCGATCGAAGACTCTGCAGTCCTCACAGGCATCGCGGCAGGCAAGCTGGTTACTCTGGAGGTCGCCCCGGACCGACTCTATGAACTTAAGGAACTTACGGTAAAGAAGGATAATTTCGATATCGCAATCACGGATCTCGGCGGCGGCAAATACACCTTCGAGATGCCCGCGGCGGACGTGACGGTCCATGCCTCGTTCATTGCCAAGACTTACACGGTCCTGGTCGCTGTTGCGGATGAAGACGACGGAAAGCTGAAGGCGGGGGCTGAAATGCAGCTCATTGGCGCCGGTGAGACGGTCATCAAATCCTGGACGTCGGGCACTGAGGCCTTCTCCGCAGACGGGCTTCTCCCCGAAACCGACTATATCATCCGCGAGACCAAGGCCCCCGAGGGCTACACCGCGGTTTCCGACACCACTTTCAGCATCAATGAGTCCGGCACCGTCACAACGACCTGCAGGACCTCCACTGCTGATGGCGTCACGACGCTCTTTATCGAGAACCCGCTTATCAGGCACACAGTTTCGCTCGGCACCTCCAATGGAGACGTCGAAGTCGTTTCGGGTGACGGGTCCTACACGCCGAATTCTTCCGTAACGGTCACCGCCACAGTGAGCGACGACCGGGTGTTCCTGGGCTGGTTCGACGGTGAGACCAAGGTCTCGGACGACCTCTCCTACACATTCACGATCACGGGGGATACAACTCTCACCGCAAAATACCGGGAAAAGGTTGTTTACACGCTGAAGTGGCTCTCTGACGACGGCAATGTCCTCGACACCAAGACCTACCTGGAGGGCGAGACCCCGCCCGCAGCCCCCGATATCATCCCGACCAAAGAGGAGGACGACGCCAATACCTACACCTTCGCAGGCTGGGACGCCGGCGCGGCCGAAGGCGCCGTAACGACCTTTAGGCCCACGTTTACGGCGGTGCCGAAGCGGGTCGACCCGCCCCAGACCGGCGGCAATGCTCCCGCCGCCCTGATCGTCCTTGCGGCCGCTGCTGTGGCGCTGAGTTTGGTTGTTAGGGGAAGAAGGGCATGGCGTAAGAATTGATATGTTAATTTTGAAGTTTTAGAAACCGGCGTTATCAGGGGCTGAGACTTCGGCTGGCGCCGGTCTTTATCATGATGCGGCAAATCCTCAGCAACTTGCTGATGATTTCAAAGGACGGTAGTTTTTTGGGATTTCCGGAGACACTATAATGAAAAAATGTGCTGGGTGTCTACTGAACGATTATCGTTTTGTTGTTATTGTTTTAGATGAAAGGTTACCTCAAAAACACAAAATAAAACACCTCAAAAACACAAAATAAAATGCCTCAAAAACACAAAACGAAATGCCTCAAAAACACAAAATGAAATGCCTCAAAAACACAAAACGGGCACTGAAAACCGGCTGGAATGATGTTTGCATTCAGTCGGTTTTTTGTTAAAATATAAACAGAGAGGAGTGTTCCCTGATGTTTAGCAAAAACCTTAGATTTTACCGTTTGAGGAAAAACATGACCAAGGCAGCCCTTGCCGAGGCAATCAACGTTACCCCCATGGCGATCACGCATTACGAAGACGGATCGCGTCAGCCGAATATGGAGATATTGTCTGCCCTTGCGGATGTGCTTGGCGTGCGTGTTGCGGACTTTTTGACCGTTCGCGACGAAAACATCACCTTCAGACACGCTGAATTCCGTAAGGCTGCATCGCTTAAACAGATGGAGCGGGAGTACATACGGGAGAGCGTTGAAGACTATTTCAGCCGCTTTATGACGACTGTTGAGATCCTTGGCGGTGAGGTATTGCCGAATGCCCCGGAGTGCCATGTGCTTCGGGTGGCTGAGGACGACGAGAAGAATGCCGCGGCTCTTCGGGATCACCTTGGTTTTGCAAGCGACGGCCCGATCGAGGGCCTGATCGGAAAACTCGAAAAAAAAGGGATATTGATTTATGAGTGCCCGGTCGAAAACGCCAAATTCTCCGGCATGAACGGCTTCGTGAATGAGAGACCGTACATTGTTCTGAACCCCGAAATGAATGCAGAAAGAAACCGCTCGACCGCAGTCCACGAGCTTGCGCATCTGATGTTTGCTTGGCCCGAAGGCCTCAAGGAAAAGGAAATCGAAGCCCGGGCTACCGCCATTGGAGGTGCTTTCCTGTTCCCGAAAAGCGATGCGATCCGTGAGCTTGGCGTCAGGCGCTCTTTCGTGTCAAAGGACATGGAGCTTGTGGCCGAGGAGTACGGCATCTCCATGATGATGCTTGTTACCCGTGCGAAACTGTGCGGGATCATTTCAGCTGCGGCGGCGGAGTATTTTTACGTCAATGCCTCCCGCGCGGGATGGCGAACCTCCGAGCCGAGCCGTATAAAGGCCGAACACACCTCGCTGTTTGAGCAGCTTGTTTACCGTGCAGTCAACGAAGAGGAGGTCAGTGTGCAGCGCGGCGCGGAACTGCTGCGGCGGTCATACGCAGATATCCAGGCTATGAAGGTGAGAGAGGTGTAGCCGGTGGATAATGTGACTTAAATAGTCCATTGAATCCCGGAAAGAAAGAATTAATGTTTTTGGTGTCGGGCGTAAGCGACAGCAAGTGTTATTTGGCAGATGAGAGGCTTGAAAAGGTATTTCCAGAATGCGATAATAAACTGATTACGCAGTTTTGCGAGATAATGATTTAACATCCGGAGGTCAGTATATGGCTGATTTGAAGAAGGAACAGGAACGTGAAGAACTGCATCGTGCGATTTGGGCGATTGCTGACGAATTGCGCGGAGCTGTTGACGGCTGGGATTTAAGAACTATGTGCTGGGCACTATGTTTTAACGTTACATATCCGAAAACCTTAATGAAACGCTTGAAAGAGTGTTTCTGCACATTGAAGAGTCTGCCAAGGGAAGTGAATCTGAAAACAGCTTTGCGGGTCTTTTTGATGACTATGATGTCAACTCTAACAAAAACTTGGTGCAACTGTCGCAAAGCGCAATGAAAAGCTTGTGAAGCTTCTTGACGGCATCGTCAATATGAACCTGGGCGACGTCAAACATCACGATATTGATGCCTTCGGTGACGCATACGAATATTTGATGACGATGTATGCCTCCAACGCAGGAAAATCCGGCGGCGAGTTCTTTACTCCCGCTGACGTGTCTGAACTGCTTACGCGCCTCGGAACGGTTGGAAAAAAAGAGATCAACAAGGTGTACGATCCGGCCTGCGGTTCCGGCTCCCTGCTTTTAAAAGCCGAAAAAGTACTTGGCAAAGACGCCATCCGCACCGGTTTCTACGGTCAGGAAATCAACATCACTACGTACAACCTCTGCCGTATCAAGCGGTCCTCCGGGCAGAGATCGACGCAATAATTAGGGAGATCGAGGGGTAATCTATGAAATTTGGAATTGAAACAGAGACGCTGGAGTTCAAGCAATCAACTGCGGAACTTGATGCGGCGATTAACTCGATCAGCGCAATGTTGAATAAGCATCAGGCTGGCGAAATCTACTTTGGTATAAAGCCGAATGGTGATGTCGTGGGTCAGATCGTCACTGAACAGACGCTGCGCGATATCAGTCAGAAAATTGGGAGCATGATAGAACCGCGTATATTTCCGGAAATTAACCGGGTAGTCATTGACGGAAAAGAATGCGTTCACGTTAAATTCGAAGGTGATCATACTCCGTATTTTGCCAGAGGGGTCGCTAAAATACGTGTTGCCGACGAAGATTTAACGATGACTCCGCAGGAACTGGCGAACTATATACGCGACAATGCTTCTGAAGGAAATCAGTGGGAGAATTATACCTCAAACAAGCTTGTTGACGACGCAGATGAAAAACTGCTGCGGCAATACGTTGAAAAAGCCAAGGCCGCAGGCAGGATCAGCTTTGATTACACTGATAAAGCTACGGTGCTTAAAAAGCTCGGATTGTCAGATGTCGATCACCTTACCAACGCCGGAAAAGTGCTTTTTGCGGACGATATCGTCCAAGATGTTCAGATGGCTATTTTTGCCACAAATGAACGAGTCACCTTTATTGATATTCAGAGAGTGCATGGCCCGATCATCCGGCTTGTTGACGCTGCCGAAAAATATATCATGAATAACATTCACTGGCGTGTGGAATTCGATGGAAGCATCCAGAGAAAAGAAATTCCGGAAATACCGGCGGACGCTGTAAGAGAGGCACTCCTCAACTCGTTCTGCCATAAAGATCACGGCAGCGGTCAAAGCAACGAAGTCGCGATTTTCAAGGATAGAATTGAAATCTACAATCCCGGACAGTTTCCTAAGGGATACACTCCGAAAGATTTTATTGAACATTCTGAAAGACCTATTCGAAGGAATCCTGTAATCGCAAGAACTCTATATTATTCCAAGGATGTCGAGAGTTTCGGCTCCGGACTGAAGCGTATTCACGACGCATGTACTTCCGCAAGCGTAAAATACGATTTTAATCAGTTGAAATCCGGCTTCGTAGTCATCTTTTACCGCAGCACCGAAGCAGGTAATACGGATATCGGCAGCGGTAAAACGCCGATAAGTGCCGATATAACGCCGATAAGTGCCGATATAATTGAAAAAATACTGGCTTATATTGCCAAAAACGGCTCGATCACCAACGCTGAAGCCCAGACGATTCTCGGGTTGAAAGCGACTCGGACAAAGGAGATTTTGGGATCACTTGTACAGCAAATGATTCTTGACAGAATTGGCAAAAATAAGGGGACAAAGTATATCCGGCATGGTACTTTTGCCAATGAAGTTGAGGTGTAATATGGGGGCTGCTTTGACAGAACTTATTCCGTAGAATAGATGGACACTAAAATTATAAAAGAAATATTAGAATATTGTAATGAAAAACAGATGTTTTCGTACTATGAAATGATGACTTATGCCTGCGAGAATAAACCAGAGTGGGTTGAAGCCATGAAAGACCGAAATAGTCGCAGTGTGGTCAGTTTGTGTTTGAGAGATGCGCATAGAAAAACCCACACAAAATATGCAAACTCATATCCAGATGCGGTTGTAAAATATCTTAATGCAAGGATCGAATATGATTCGAAACGTAACAAAGAGGTCCGTATAGAGGACGAAAAAGAACAAGGGAAGAGAGGTGTTTAAAGCAAACATTCTAGAAACAATATTCCAAATTATTGCAAGAGTTTTCCAATTTGGTACGGAAGGCTGCTTGAAGTTTGTTAAGGCGCTAGCTTGGCTTGCAGAAACAAATCTGGGAAAACTGGTATTTGGAGAGATTCTCTCCGGGTTTATCATTACGCCATTGTCGCTTTTATGTGACTTGTTATGGGGTATTGCAGCTTTTATTATATTCAATGACTCGAAATTTGGAAAATGGGTCATGAGTGTAATTGCATTCCTAGTAGGTGTGATTATTTCAGGTATTGGAGCCCCGGAATGGTGCGTTATAATAATCTCTGTTGTTTCTATTATAATCGCGTTGTTTTTACAAAGCCACACAAATTTGCTTGGAAAAGACAAGATAAATAAAGTCAAATAGGAGGACTTTTACTATGAAAGAAAACGAGAACGATTTCTGTACATGTAAAACAGTATCGTCAGTAACTACTGGATTTGAGGATGACTGGGGATATTGGGATGTTTGCACAAAATGCAAGAAGAAGATAAAAGACAATCATCATTTTTATAACCACTATGACGGGAAAGACCATGAAGAGTTTTATGGTCCAAACGGCGAAATATATGTAAATAATGAAGATGAGGAAGATTGAAGCATTAATAGAGGAACCAGATGACGATTTTGATATTACGCCAGAGGATGAAGAGCTAATGAAACAGCTCCTTAGTATCATGAAACTGAAACAAAATGAATTGCATCAGAAAAGTAGTCCCCAGCCGCCTGATAATAACGGCAACGGAGATAATGAGGCAACAGATGGAATTTGAAGTGATCCGAAGCAACCGAAAAACGCTGGGAGCAGAGATAAGAGGCGGGAAGCTGATCATCCGTGCGCCGTTTTTTGCGACAAACAAGGAAATCGATCGCTTCATGCTGAAAAACAAAAAGTGGATCGAAACCCACCTGGCGAAGGCTCAGGCAAAAGAGCAGGCAAAGGCATCCGTTCGGAAGCTGACGCAGGAAGAGATAAATGCATTGGCGAGTCGTGCGAAAGAGGTTATTCAGGAGCGCGTGGCGCACTATGCACCGCTTGTGGGTGTGACTTACGGAAGGATCACGATACGCCGGCAGAAATCAAGGTGGGGAAGCTGCAGCAGCAAGGGCAACCTGAATTTCAACTGCTTGCTTATGCTGGCGCCGCCGGAGGTGCTTGACAGCGTGGTGGTCCACGAACTTTGCCACCGGAAAGAGATGAACCACTCAAAAAGGTTTTACAATGAGGTCCTTCGTGTGTTTCCTGATTATAGGGAAAAATATGCCTGGCTCAAGGAAAACGGGGACGCTTTGATAGCGATGCTGCCGGAATAAAACAAAAGGCTAAACATTAAAGAGGAGGAACAAAATGAACAAATTTGATAACTTCATCTATTACTTAAGACATCAGACCCAAAACAGTTTTACGCTTTCTTTTGCGGAAATTGAAGACATTATCGGGTCCAGATTGTGCAATTCGGCATATAAGTACAAAGTATATTGGAGTCCCTCTGGCAGAAAAGCCGGATTTCCAACGAGAGTTTTAGGCTGCGGGTATAGGATGGATCCCGATCTGATTAATAAGCGAGTTACTTTTTACAAAATCTAAGATAGATAGAAAATGATAAGGATATGAATAAGTCGACAGATCGGTTAAAGCCGTTTCCAAGATAGTGCCTTAAAAGGAGAGGTATTATGGACATTGACGCAAAACTTCGACCCTGGCTGCTTGCCAGAATACTTTTCGAGCGAACCGATGCGGAGCATTTTCTGACGACGGCGCAGCTGATGCGCATACTCGAGGACGAGTATGGTATGACTACGCACAGGACGACCATTGGCGCTGATATCGAGATGCTGAAGGAGCTTGGCTTCGACATTCAGATGACCAAGTCGACGCAAAACCGCTACTTTTTCGGGAAAAGGTACTTTGACGATGCGGAGATGAGGCTGATGATCGATTCATTGGCGTCGTGCAAATTTATACCGGCGACTCAGAGCAAGAAGCTGATCGCGAAGATCACTGCGCTTGCGGGAAAGCACGGGTCAGAAAAGCTGGTTCGAAACGTTTCGGTCGAGAGGCGGATCAAGGGGACCAACAAGAAAGTGCTGGGGATCATTGAGGCGGTCAACGATGCGATAAACCAAAAGAAGCAGATCTCGTTCCAGTATTTTGAGTACAACGAGAAGAAGCAGAGGAAGCTGCGCCACGACGGGTACAGGTATTGCTTCAGTCCCTACAGACTGGTGTGGAACGGCGATTTTTACTACGTTATCGGCCGGTATGAGAAGTATGAGGGCTTGACGAGTTTTCGCGTTGACAGGATGGTGGCGCCGCCGGAGATTTTGCAGGATGACGCGATCCCGCTGGAGAAGGGGTTTGACCTGGAGCGACACATCAACACAATGCCGCACATGTTTAATTCCGAGCGCAAGCGGGTGAGGCTTATCTGCGACAATTCGGTGATGGATGCAATTGTGGACCGGTTTGGCGAGAAGGTGGACACGTTCCTGCGGGGCGACGGCACGTTTGAGGCTACGGTCGAGGTGGCTGTGAACAACGTGCTCTTCTGCTGGATCGTGGGTTTTGGCGGCAAGGTGAAGGTGACCGGGCCGGACGAGGTCGTGGAGGAGTACAGGGAGTTTGTGCGGCAGGCGTGGGAAGCTGTGGAATGACCGACCTGGATGGTGACAGTGTGCCAAATACCGTTTATACGAAAAAACTTGAAGCAAGAAGAAACAGCCCTGAAGTTCAAAGCTTTAAGGAAAGGGTGAACACTTTTCTGAGAGACGTAGGCGCTTCTGAAGAGTTAGTTTACAGATTGCGCTGTGATCTATCAAAAAAGATTGATATGCCGTTCTACGGTGAGCCAAAGGTTCGGCCGGGTAACATGAGTCTGTCTGTTGTCGAAATCGCCAAGGAGTACGTTCTCCTTTTGATCCGGTACGGCGATGAGGCTTTCAGCGAGGAACTTCTATCCTGGCTCACAAAGCAGCAAGGACAAACATTCAGAAGAATTCATAGACTTTCACAAAAGCAAAAAGAGAGAAAAAGGAAGATAAAAAGCGGTGTTTATGAGCACCCTGTCCCCGTCAATTATTCGAAATTAAAGCTGCTTGAATATATCGAAAAGAAAAATGCTGATAATGCCTTAAGGTACATTGAGTACATGAGCGCCAATATACCACAGGTGTTTTTGACAACGGAAGAAGACAGCCTTGTAAACCGGATCTCAAAAGATAGCATGCCAGAAGGTTGGAACTGGGAAACTGACAGTCCCTTTGAGAGATACATCAGAGCGGGCATTCCGGAAGATGTGTATAAATGATCAATGCGGGTCTGCGATATCTGATAAAAGATAGTTGTAATTAG
This sequence comes from Clostridia bacterium, assembly GCA_017444825.1. Classification (GTDB taxonomy): domain Bacteria; phylum Bacillota; class Clostridia; order UBA1212; family UBA1212; genus UBA1212. Next base: position 106,006 of record JAFSVU010000004.1, on the reverse strand, counting down.
ATCGGTGAAATTTAACGAAGTTTTTGCGTTTTATTGTCGGTCATGATTGACACCAACGCAGAAAACTTCATTTTTGATATTGACACCAATTCTGTGCTTTCATAAACTGTAAATAGATAAAAAAAGACGAGGGATAACCGCAATGGACTACTTTAAAACTGACGAAAACGGAAAACGCACAATCACTTTCGGCCGATATCCAACGACGGCTGAAGGCGATATACGGGAACTTGTTTGGCGTGTTCTAAGGGTTGAGAATAGCAAGGCCCTTGTCTTAAGCGAATATGCTCTTGATTGCAAACAGTACAATGATGAAGCAATCGAAAATGCACCTTGGGAGAGATGTTCACTCCGCGAGTGGCTTAACAACGACTTTTTTCGGGTTGCCTTTAATGATGCTGAGCAGAAGAGAATTCTCAGTACTGCCTTAAAAGTAGAGGAAAAACCGATTTATGACTCGTATTTTGGTACAACGATAGAGCCAGGCAGCGACACGATCGATAAAGTGTTTCTTCTCAGCGTCAAAGAGGCCAAAACTCTTTTTGAAAGCAATGAAGCCAGATTGTGTCTGCCTACGGCTTATGCTAAAATGAAAGGTGTTGAGACAGATGAGGGCGACGAATATAAGCCCTACGAAAACCCTCATTGTCTGTGGTGGTTACGGTCTTCCGGAGTCGTTCCGAACGGTCGTTGTTTTCCTGCCGCAACTGTTGCTGATGATGGTGGAGTTCGCCCAAGCGGAATGTACTGTGATTGGGAATTTGCTGTGCGACCTGCCATGTGGATATCTCTTGAATCGTAAGCTTTTTATCGCTTACTAAACGAGAAAGCAACAAGCGATGAATGTGCTTTTGCCTTAAAATAGAACAAGGAGAATATTATGACAAAAATAATGCTCAACGATATCTTGCACTTGAACAGCGAACAAATCGCAAATTCAAAAATAGGTTTGAACATGCAATGGGGAGGGAAAACCCATTTCGAGATTTGGTATGAAAGTGACGAGCAAAACAGGAATGTTGATTTTACATATCACTCACACCAAGGAGTGCACGGAAGGAATAGAAACTTCACAAGAGTTGGCCAATGGTGCTTTGGCTTTGTAAGGCTTCAAGAACATGATGATAAGTGGTTGTTGGTTTCGGCGGGCGAAATAACTTCTATTCCGGATAGAAATAATAGTGGGGCATGTGGCCATGTTGAGTTAGAAGCTTATCAGGGGCTGATAGGCAGATTGATAATCAGCTATCATAAAGGCAATAAATTTGCGCGTTACATTTTTGACTTGGCAACAGTAATAGACGAGGCAGAAGTTTCCGAGATTCTTCCAAACGTCTATGAGCCTATCAAATTCCAAGGTTTTGATAGTGTTCATCTTTCTTACTCCACCTTAAAACACATTCTTGAAGGGCATAAGTACGCAGATTATAGATCTGCTCTTCAAGGTGTTAAAGGTGTCTATTGTTTAACAGATAAAAAAGAAAGTAAGTTTTACATTGGTTCGGCGTATGGAGAAGAAGGTATACTTCAAAGGTGGTCCGACTACATAGATTCAATGCACGGAAGGAATAAAGCTCTTATTGAATTATACAATCGCGTTGGAGAATCGTATTTCCAAGAAAATTTTGAGTTTACTATAATAGAGACATTTAACAAAAACACGGATTCTCATATTATTATAGCTCGTGAAAGTTATTGGAAAGAAGTGTTCCAAACTAAAGAAAATGGTTATAACATGAATTGAACTACACTAAAAACTTGAGTAAACACGAGGGAAAAATGGAAATATTGACAAACGCAGTCTTTGAAAACTACAGAAATCGATATAATCGCATTCTGACGACTTTCTATCCTTCAATCGGTTCAACCGGTCTTCAAGAGCGTAATCTGACTGTAAATTTTGCGGAAGCATATAAAGATGCCTTTCCCAATAGAGATGTTTTAAGCTGGTACGAGCTACAGTTTTCAAAGAAAGAGGCGGATCAAGACGATAAGAATGAACAGCCAGGTGCGGCTGATTTCATTGACGAGAAAAAGAACAACCACCTCGATTGTATCATAATTGATAAAACAGAAAAAAACCTGTTTGTCATAGAGTCGAAACGCTTTACGAACACAACCGGAAAAAGTAACGCTATTACCAAAGACATCATAAGAATAAAACAGTTTGCAAAGGACATCGAAAAGGACAAGAGATTTGCCAAGCTTGATTGGTTAGAGAATTTCAGCATATATGGTGTTATCCTTGCTGATGTGTGGACTGAGAATAAAAAGAAGCAAGAGGTACTTGACTCATTCAAAAATGAAAAGTACTTTAGCGATAAGACCGACTTGACGTGTGATGAATATATCTATAATACCATAGTATTTGACAAAGATAACATCGATTGCGGTTCAGACTATGCACTCTTGACATTCGTGTGGAAGATAAGATAAGCGTAATTCCTAGGCCTTATGAGCACTTGAAGTGGGATGCAAATCAAGAGATGTTCGGATAAAACCGCTGGTTTTTCAAAAAAACATTAAAAATCTGTTTAGGTGTCGAACAGCGACACGATCGATAAAGTGTTTCTTCTCAGCGTCAAAGAGGCCAAAACTCTTTTTGAAAGCAATGAAGCCAGATTGTGTCTGCCTACGGCCAATGCTAAAATGAAAGGTGTTGAGACAGATGAGGGAGTCGAATATAAGCCCTACGGAAACTCTCACTGTCGGTGGTGGTTACGGTCTTCCGGAGCAGTTCCGAATGGCCGCTGTTTTCCTGCGGCAACTGTTGCTGATGATGGCGGAGTTCGTCCAAGCGGGATGTACTGTGACTGGGAATATGGTGTGAGGCCCGCCATGTGGATAAGTTTTGAAGCTGATCCTGGAAATGATCCGCGGCAGTAAGGATAAAGAAGAAGCAATGAAAAAGATAGAAGAACTGATTGATGAAGGAAAATGAAAAACGATAAAAACGATCCTTTTAAGCCTGTCCTGAATTGGAGGACCGGCGAAGTCGAATATGAATTCTCGGGTGGCATTATTCTTGGTAAAAACGGAAAAACGAGGGTAAAGGTCGCGGATGACGTTGCGGTTGACGTTGGTTCGGGAAGAGCCGATATCGTTTCACCGATTTTCGGGAGGCGGAAGAAATAATAGAAACCTTTCTTGCGGATGTGTATTTTGAAACCTGAATGAAGTTTTTGCGTTTTACTGTCGGCTATGGTCGACACCAAGGCGAGAAACTTCATTTTTGATATTGACACGTTTTTTTAACGCGGGTAAACTGACAGGAAGTCTAAGTCTCTGCCTTTGCTTAAAATAGGAGTATTCTTCAATAAGAGATTATGCTACAATTGAACATGTTGATAATGATGTCTTTTAACGACAAGTAAATAAGGTAACAACATTTCGAGGGACCAATGAGCTCAACTGACGACAGACAATACCATATATTTCTGAGCTACCGCTGGGGCGACAAGGAAGCCGCTACGGAGGAGGTTTTCAATTCCTTTATAAATAGAATAAAAGCTGAGACAGGACTTCATGTTTTTTACGATAAGAATGAATTGCGCAGCGGTGATTTTGTGGAAAATCTCAGAAAAAGTGCCGGTGGTGCGTATGTTTTCATGCCTGTGGTCACCGATAGTTATATCAGCTTCGGCCCCGAAAGCAACCGCGATCTCGACAAAGACTTTTGCCTGTTTGAATATTTGACGGCACTCGAAAACGGAGCAAGAGTCGTACCTGTATTTCTGGATTTTAAAACCAACTCAACAACTCAGAAGTTAGATTATCCGAAGGATGAAGCGGAGCGGCTCCTTAAACTTGTGAGCGGGGCTGATCTCGAAGACCATTTTGACGAGGCACTTTCGAAAAAGGCCGAAGAGGTTGCCAAAGAGGATCTTGAAAAGGTAAAGCTTTATCTCAGAAGGTCCCAGGGCGTGAAATTAAAGACACTGGATATTGACGATGAAGCTTTGAGCAGTTTCGCCGACGTTATTTTTGACAGGCTGTTTGAAAAATCAGAGGTCGGTTACTATGCCGACGTACTTGATGCGCAGAAGAAAAAGCGAAACGCAATATTCATTCCGGGAGAAGGGTTTGACGATTCGGGTCTTACGATTGAGGGAACCTATGTGCCGGTGACGCTGGAAAGACTTCATACGGATGAAGAAATAAAGACCGCCCGGGAAAAGCATGAAGAACTTCCTAAAGAGCTGTTCGAGGATGAAAATCTTAGGGAGCAGCTGATGAGAGACAAGTATGCGGTGCTGGTTGGCGATGCAGGTCAGGGAAAGTCGCTGGCGGTCAAAAAACTGTGCATAGACCTTGGCGAAAGAACGAAAAAACTCGGTTTCTCAAAGAATGAGTTTTTCCCGATGTATTACGAGTGCAAGGATTTTATCCAAAGTCTCGCCAATGACGAAGACTTCTATAGAGCGCTCTTTAAGGGGATTGACCTCAGCCAGCCGGGTTTTGAAGCTGTTCTGAGAAACTGCAGGCCTTTATTCATTTTCGACGCGATGGATGAGGTCCCGGCAAGCACCATGGATATTCTGGTCGATAAGATCAACAGCGTCCTCATTTCGAACCACAAAACCGCCGGAGTGCATATATTGTTTACTTCAAGGCCGGGGCAGAAACGATTGGCGTCAGTAAACGACATGATGATTGACCAAACGCCAATGACTCTCGTCAGAAGATACAAGGTCCAATATTTTGACAATGAAAAGAGAGACAAGTATATTTTGAAGCTCGCCAATGTCAGGCATGAATCGGATGAGAAAAAAGATACTTTTTTCGAAAAAATAAACGAAAAAGAGCAAACGGTCAAAGATTACAAGGACATATCGCGAAACCCGTTCTTTTTATTCACGATCTTCACCGCCTACGATCCCCTCGTGGAGGATTCCCTCCCGGAGACTCGTTTTGACGCTGTGGAGTATGCCATAAACAGTGTGATATATCGGGAATTGCATAAAAACCCTACCGGGTGGGAGTTTATAAACGAGGATGATATAAAATCGATCCTGGGATGTCTTTCGTATAAAATCTACAGGGCGAAAGATGCCAATAAACCTTTTCCGAAAATCGATTCGCATATGCTTATAAGGTGCGCCGAAGAAGTTAACGAGGATTATTATTCGAAGTATAAGGAAAAGTTTAACCGGTTTTTCGAGGAAAGCAAGCTTTGTAATGAAACCGGTTTCAGTCACGAGTTTTTTGCCGAGGCTTATGCTGCATATTTTTTGTGGACTGAGATCAAGAATAATGCCAAAGGTGACAATTCCAAAAATGGAGAAACCAGTTCAGATGCTCTATATCTTTGGCTAACAATAAAAAATAAATCGGTCAGGATCAAAGACTTTGAAGTAGCCAAATCTGACTCTGAGTACTGGAAAAGCGTTAAAAAGACGTTGCTTCTCCTCAGCGACAAGTATTCAAAGGAGAGCTATATCGCAGAGTCTTTGGTAGAGGGATTCCAGTCGGTAAATGAGCCTGATTACGATCTTATTTGCGATGCGGTTTCACAGTTTGAAAAGCCACATATTAAAAACCGGGCTATTAACCAAATATTGGAAAGAATGATGGATCGAGGCTGTGAAGGAATTCTTACGGGGCTTTCCCTCAAAGAACGCAAACGAATTCCGGTATCTGTGGAGGATCTTGACGGAAGCATAATATTGAAAAAATGGGACTCAAGTTTTGGCAAGCCTGCATGGAAATGTGCGAAAGGGACAAATCCTTACACCGAGTTATTCTATTTTCCTGCAATTTATAAAATACTTCAGGATTCTTTTGACAATATAGAGACGAGCAATGAGAACAAAATTGATCTTCATAAGGGGTTAAAGAAATACAACTATGTGAGGAAAGAACTTTTAAAAGAACTGAAAGCTGTATTCTCCGACAATATGCATTCTGAACTGGCCTTAATATACGAAGACAGGAAAAAGGCGATTGGCTTTAAAGATTGTGTAGAAAAAATGAAGGACGCAGCTTCGTGCACGACTTTTAAAGGCCTTTATAGAATTACAAGCAATGGCACTCAAATTGAAGAATCTGCCTTCCGCGGTCGTACAAGTCTTACGAGCATATACATACCCCGATCCGTTACAATAATCGGAGAACATGCGTTTTTTTGCTGCACAAATCTCTCGTGCATAGGTATTCATGATAGGGTTACGAAAATTGGAGAAGCAGCATTAAGCGGTTGCAGAAGCCTTACAAAAATAACAATACACGGTAATAATACCGAAATCGGAAGAAGAGCATTCGGCTGCTGGAGCTTTGATACAGAATTCACAACAGGACTTAAGCACATAGAAATAACCGGAAACGGAACAAGAATCGGAGAAGAAGCCTTCAGTAATAACAAAGCACTCACAGATGTTAAAATAACCGGCAACGGGACAGAAATAACTAATGCTGCATACCGCGGTTGCACCGGCCTTACGAGCATAGAGATAACAGGCAACAAAACAAAAATCGGAGGTTTTGCATTCAGCGACTGCAATGAACTTACGAATGTGGAGATAACCGGCAGCGGAACAGAAATCGGACAAAGTGCATTCAGCGGTTGCACCGGCCTTACAAGTTTGGACATACCTGACAGTGTGACGAAGATTGAATACGGCGCTTTCGCTGGCTGTAATGAAATCGAAAAACTAACGGTTCATTCTGTAAACTCCGGAATTGGGAAATACTATAGCCGAAATAATTGCATCATAAAGGCTGATACGAAAGAGTTGATAGTCGGATGCAAAAATAGCATTATACCTGATGACGGCAGTGTGACCAAGATCGGTGACAGCGCATTCAGCGGTTGTTCCGGGCTTAGCAACATTCAAATAACAGAGAAAATCAAAGAAATTGGGAAAAGTGCGTTTGAAGGCTGTACCGGACTTACCGGTTTAGAGATAAACAGTGATGATACAAAAATCTGGGAATTTGCGTTCAAGAATTGCACGGGGCTTATAACTTTGGCGATAACCGGTGACGGAACGGAAATCGGAGCCAATGCATTCACGGGATGTACAGGCCTTACGAGTATAGACATACCTGCCGGTGTGTCTGAGATAGGATACGGAGCCTTCTCGATTTGTACGGAACTCAAAAAAATAACTGTCCAATCTGTTGATTCCAAAACAGAGAGATATTATGAACGAAATGATTGTATTATAAAGGCGGATACGAAAGAGCTGGTTGTAGGGTGCAAAAATAGTATTATACCTGATGATGGCAGTGTGACTAAAATCGGAGACAGTGCATTCCGCGGTTGCAAAGAACTTGAAAATGTAACCATACCCGACAGTGTTACCGAGATCGGGAATAGGGCATTTGCAGGTTGCGCCGCACTTACAAGCTTAGTAATACCCGACAGTGTTACCGAAATCGGAGACTGGGCATTTGCAGGTTGCACCGGGCTTACAGAGATAGACATACCATGCAAAGTAAAAGTAATCAGCGCAAGAACATTTTCATATTGCACGGGGCTTAAACGAGTGGGAATGCATGCCGGAATTACAGAAATCGGACATGGAGCGTTCTGGGATTGCATCGGGCTTCAGTCAGTCTTTTACCAAGGATCGTTAGAACAGTGGCAGAGTATTGACGTAGAAACCGGAAACGAATGCCTTGCCAACGCAGAAATCATCTATATCTACACCGGCAGTTGAAGTGCGTTAATTTGAAAAACAACAAACACTGCTCAAGATTAAAGTTGTCAAAATCAGAGTATAATTGCAGCTATATGTTAAAAACCAACAAAACTGTTGGCAACAAAGGAGGATCATTATGAAAGAGTTTAATACAGTAAAATCCAGTAAAGACATCGTAGAACTGAAAGAAACTCGGGATTCTTTTGGCCAGTCTGACTCGTTAGCTTATCTGATGAGAGGCCTGAAAAAGACTGACAAGCTGAAAGTTAAAGAGATGGCGGAGCGGATCCTGATCAGGGAGAAATATGAACTGCTGGCGAAAAGAGGGAGCTTCTGAAATATGCCGGCATTTTGTGACAAACCTTTTCTCCGCCATTGAAAAACCCTCTCAAAAACTGTAGAATAACAAAAACCAAACCGTAAACAGGAGCGCAACATGGATTTTCAGCTTTCTGCAGTCAATTTGATCAATATATTATTCATTGCGGCAGGCATTGGCGTGTGCGTGCTTTGCATCCTGCACATCTCCTCCTCCACTCACATCAGAAAAGAGGTCAGGATCTATTTCCAGGTCTTCTTCGGCCTCATCATGCTGTACATCTCGGCACACCTCGCCAGGGAACTCATGGACGGCAGGCCGGGCGGCGGGATCAGGGTGGCGCTTTACACAGTCACTTTCACGGAGATGCTGGCGGCGGGCTTTATGGCGCTTATGATGTCATTGCTCGTTCTCACAGTCTCCAGGGCCGAAAAATTCGCCAAGCCCATTCAGATTTCGCTGCTTGCGCTGACAGGCCTCCACGCGGTGATACTGCTGATCGGCTGGCCCTTTGACCTGATCTACCGTTTCGACGACGCCAATGTCTATCACCGTTCGGGCCTTTACCTGCTCTCAAACCTGGTGCCTATACTCATGCTGGTGCTCGACATGGTGCTTCTGGTTAGGCACAGAAAGAACATCTCCCGGAGAGTCAGGATTGCCTTTTGGATATATATGGTCGCGCCGGTATTGGCGATACTCATCCAGAGCTTCTCCTACGGCATCCAGTTCATCATTGTTGCGACTGTCTGCGCCGCGGTGTTCATGTTTTCGGTCATCGTCAAGAACCAGAACGAGAAGTACGAGCAGCAGAAGCTGGAGACATCCCGCATCGAGGCGGAGCTCAACATGGCTTCGAACATCCAGGCGCACATGTTGCCCAGCATTTTCCCGGCTTTCCCCGAGCGCTCGGATTTCGACGTTTACGCGTCAATGGCCCCCGCCAAGGAGGTAGGAGGCGACTTCTACGACTTTTTCCTTGTGGACGACGACCATCTCTGCATAGTTATGGCTGACGTGTCCGGAAAGGGCGTTCCTGCGGCACTGTTTATGATGGCCTCGAAGATCATACTTGCGAACAACGCGATGCTGGGAAAGTCACCCGCCCGGATACTCACCGACGCCAATGCCGCCATCTGCGCCAACAACCGTGAGGAGATGTTCGTGACGGTCTGGCTGGGCATCCTCGAGATCTCGACAGGCAGGCTTACCGCCGCCAATGCAGGCCACGAGTACCCCGTCATGAAGCATGCTGACGGCTCCTTTGAGATCGTCAAGGACAAGCACGGCTTCGTCATCGGCGGAATGGACCAGGCCCGCTACAAGGAATACGAGCTCAACATGGAGCCCGGCTCAAAGCTCTTCCTTTACACCGACGGTGTGCCCGAGGCTACGGACGCCAACAAGAACCTTTTTGGTTTGGACAGGATGCTGGAGGCTCTGAACAAGGACCCGGAAGCGCACCCCGAGACCATCCTCGCCAACGTGCGCAGCGACGTGGACGCCTTCGTTAAAAGTGCCGAGCAGTTCGACGACCTGACCATGCTCTGCCTTGAGTACATGGGGCCTTCGAAGAGTAGTTTTTGATTCTCGAAAAAATTTTATTGAATTTCGATAAATTCATATTGACAAACGATTTACATCATGGTAAGATGCCTCTGTAACAAACATTACGGAGGCTCTTATGCTTAAGATCAACAGAAAACTTTCGGTCATGATATCCATCGTTCTCACCGGCATGATGCTTGCGGGGGCGGTGGCATTGGCGTTTTTTATGCCTGCATTTATCGAATATCTGATAAAACTCCCGGACCTCAGCGGGGCGAGGCTTGAACTGGTTCCGGCCCAAAGGGTGATCGTCTACGTCACTGCCTATATCGAGCTGGCTCTTACGGCAGGCGGACTGGGGATGCTCTTTGCGCTGCTTCTTCTTGTGAGACAGGGAAAGGTCTTCACCCGGGCTGCTGTCGAGCTCATCCGCTACATCTCCTGGTGCCTCATATTCATGGGTTTCATAATGATGATACTGGCCTTCTGCACGCCTATCGCGATCGTTACCGGCGCGGTGGTACTCTTCGTGGGCCTGGCCATCCGGGTGGTGAAGAACGTAATCGAGGAAGCAGTCTACATTAAGGAAGAAAACGACCTTACGGTCTGAAAGGAGAGTACCATGATCATCATAAATCTCGACGTGATGATGGCGAAGCGAAAGATGTCCCTCGGTGAGCTCTCCGAAAAGGTGGGCATCACACTTGCCAATCTCTCGATCCTCAAAAACAACAAAGCCAAGGCGGTCCGGTTCTCCACACTCGACGCGATATGCGAGGCCCTGGACTGCGATGTCAGCGACATCATTGAGTACAAAAAATGAAAGGCGGACACTAAAGATGAACGAACAGCAAAACCCATATTATTCTGCCGATCCCGAAGGGCAGGCTCAGACAACGTATCAGGCGCCAAACCAGGCACCGTATCGCACGCCGGATCAGATAACTTATCAGACGCCAACGGCCAAAAAACCTGCGAGAGAATTTACCAAAAAAGAGAAGATCCTGGTCCCGGTGGCCGTTCTTGCGGGGTACGTTTTCTGCCGCACCTTCTTCGTGTGGCAAAACCCGGTGCTGGCTCTGGTATTTATCATATTTCTTTTTGCCTTTGGATTCGTGTTCTTCGGAAACAGGCAAAGGAAGCCGAGGAGCTATTTTTACCCGGTGAGTGCCCTTGTCGTGGCCTCGGGGCTCTTCCTTTCCTGCAGCCCCGTGCTCCTTCTGTTTGAACTTACGTATTCACTGATCGCCTTCTTCATGTTCTGCCAGACGGGATCGGAGACTGCTCTTGAAGATCATGCGGGACAGCTATACGTTTTCGAGACGGTGAAAGCGCTGTTTTTCTCGCCGTTCAGGAATATCACCGCCTCGGTGCAGTCCATCGGTTCAAACAAGGGCGGGAAGAAGATCGGAAAAACGCTGCTGTTTGTGATGGCGGGCATTGGCGTGACCATAATTCCGACTGCAGTGGTATTCTGGCTGCTTTCCTACGACATGGCCTTTTACGAGATACTTGAGAAGATCACCAATAGCGTTTTTGACGAGATCGTGAGCCGCTTCTGGGCGCTGTTTTTCGGCATTCCTCTCGGCATGTTCTTCTACGCCGCGGCATACACTGGCGCACATCCCTCTCAGGACAAATTTAACAGCGAAAACTGCATAAAGATCGAAAACAAGATCAAATTCATGCCCGCTGTGGTGGGTGCCGTGGCTCTGGTGCCGATGCTCTTCCTTTACATCGTGTTCATCATCGCGCAGCTGGATTACTACAAGGCGGTGTTCACAGGGGTCCTTCCCGATGCCTTCACCTATGCCGAATTTGCCAGGGACGGGTTCTTCCGCCTCTGTGCGGTGGCCGCGATCAACGCCGCAGCGCTCATACTTATCCGGATCTTTACCAAAAAAACAGCCGGCGGAAAGATATCTCCCATTGTGAAAATTTCGACGGTGATTCTTTCGCTCGTAACTGTTATAATATCGGTAACGGCGATATCCCAGATGCTCATGTACGTCTCGGCTTACGGGCTGACTCGTTTCAGACTTTATACACTGTGGTTCATGGCGCTTATCTGCCTGTTCTTCATCCTTGCGATCCTGAAGCAGTTTATCGATAAGCTGCCCTTCGCGGCGTCGGCATTGGTTATTTTCGCGGTCTGCTTCGGACTGCTGGCGGTGCCGGATACGGATGCTTTTATCGCGGGCCACAACTACAACTGCTATGTTTCGGGAAGCACCAATGAGCTCGACGTAAACTATCTGCAGGAACTGGGGCCCTCCGCCATACCCACGGTCATACGGGTCGCGGAGAATGAGTCTATGGACAGACTGCTTCGGGAACATGCCGAGAAAGTGATCGCGACCTTCGTCACGTGCCACAGCGACGAATCGGTCTACGCGATGAACCTGCCGTACATACGGGCAATAAATGCATGTAAAGAATACAAAAAAGGATAAGACCTTGGGGGAGAACTGACATGGCGATTACCGGATTGATGATAAACCATATGAGAGAAAACTGCGTCGTGCTGCCGATGTTCAACACCTTCTCGTTCATTGCGGACGGCGAGGGCCCGTACACGGCGGGGATAGAGGAGAACGGGCGATGCATTTCCTCGAAAACGGTGGACATTGGCGATTCCTGCGCCTTCGCGTTTGACTGCCCCCTTGAGCACGGTAAAAAATACACATATTTTGTGGGTTCCGGGGACGAAAGAGCGGAGATGGATTTTCGCACTTCGGTGATCCTTGATTCAAAGGTCATCACCACTTCCTCTGAGACCTTCGCGCCGGTTTTTTACAAGACAAAGGTGATCGATAAAAAGATCGAAAGGGCGGAACTGGCGGTAACGGGCCTTGGCCTCTACAGGGCTTTTATAAACGGAGAGAGGGCGGGGGATTCCTACCTTACGCCGGGCTTCAACGACTACGACACATACCTTCGGTTCCAGACCTTCGACGTGACCTCTCTTTTGAGACAGGGCGCCAATGAGCTCGAGATCCACATGGGGGACGGCTGGTACAAGGGAAGGTTCGGCATCGATAAGCCGGTGAACGGCGACAAAGTATTCGGCACGGACTACCTTCTCTGCCTGAAGCTCACCATAGAGTATGAGGGCGGAGAGACCGAGACCCTGGAAACGGATGAGACCTGGGAGTGGAGCGATTCTTACTGCACCGAAAACAGTATCTACGACGGCGAGGTCAGGGATTACACGAAGAAGCTCAGCGAAAGAAAACCCGCGGCCGTAAGAGAGGTCAAATACAATATAACGCCGGACCTTGGTACCCACGTTAAGCAGAAGGACGTGCTGAAGCCGGTGCTTTACGTATCGCCGAAGGGTGAGCAGATACTGGATTTCGGCCAGAACGCGGCTGGCTTCGTGAGGTTCAAAGCGAAGCTCGGCTATGGTCAAAAGGTCAGCCTCCACTACGGTGAGATCCTTCAGGAGGGCTGCTTCTACCGGGACAATCTGCGGACGGCCCTTGCACGGTGCGTGTACATTGGCGACGGAAAAGAGAGGGTGTACGAGCCATATTTTACCTATTTCGGCGGCAGATACGTGCTGGTGGAGGGCCTTGAAAAGGTGGACCCCGAAGGTTTCGAGTTCGTCGTCATTTATTCGGACCTTGCGGACACGCTTTACTGCGCCACAGACAGCGAAAAGATCAACAGGCTGATGAAGAACACCTACTGGGGACAGAGGTCGAATTTCATTGACGTGCCCACCGACTGCCCTCAGAGAGACGAGAGGCTGGGATGGACCGCCGACACCCAGGTATTCGTCAATACCGCCTGCTACCAGATGGACACCTACAATTTCTACAGAAAGTATCTCCACGACCTGAGGTACGATCAGCTGGCGTACTACGGGGGCGACATCCCGATGTATTCACCGTCTCTCAAGCATGAGGCGGGTCCCGGTGGGGCAGTGTGGGCGGACGCGGGAACGATAATTCCCTGGAACGTCTACATGAACTATGGCGACAGGCAGCTTCTGGGCTACGGCTTTGAGATAATGAAGGACTATTGCAACGTTCTGATGGAAAAGGAGAAGGCGGACGGTGACAACGGCCTGATCCTCCACGGGTTTACATTCGGCGACTGGCTTGCCCAGGACGGAATTTGCGAGCAGAGCCTTGCGGGCGGCACCGACAACACCTTCATAACCAACGTATACTACTGGAACTCCCTGAGGCTTACAGCTTCCGCGGCAAGGGAGCTTGGCGCTTCCGACCTTGAAAAGAAGTATTCGGAGCGGGCGGAGAAGGTGTATAACGCCATTCTTAATGAGTATTTCGCACCAAACGGAAAGCTGGCCTTAGGCACCCAGACGGCCTACGTGCTGTCCCTTTACTACGGCATCTATCGCAACAGGGACAGGATCATAAATGACTTCAGGGAAAGGCTGAGACGGGACTTCTACAAGATGAAGACCGGCTTTACCGGCACGCCCCTCATACTTCTTGCAATGTTCGACAACGGCATGGACGACGACGCCTACAGGATCCTCTTTAACGAGGAGTGCCCGGGCTGGCTCTACGCGGTGAACATGGGCGCCACAACTGTGTGGGAGAGGTGGAACTCGGTGCTTCCGGACGGCAGGATCAGCGGCATCAATATGAACTCCCTCAACCATTACTCCTACGGCTCTGTCTGCGAGGCCATTTACTCAAGGATCTGCGGACTTAAAAATCTGGAGCCCGGGTGGAAAAAGGTGCTGATAAAGCCCCACGTAAACTACAGGATGAAAAAGGCGGAGATCGCATTTGACTCGCCAATGGGAAAATACAAGGTGTCCTGGAAAGTCTCCGGCGGTGATTTCAGCCTGAAGGTCGAAATACCTTTCGGAACGGAAGGAACGGTCGAGCTCCCCGACGGATCGTCACATAAAGTTTCCCGCGGGGAATATGATTTTTCCTGCAGGCTTCCGGAAAAGCTCGTTCACCCCTTCGACCTTGACACGCCGAACATAGATATATTGGCAAACAGCCGGGCCAGGGCGCTTTTCGAGAAACACCTCCCCTTCGCCTACGGGATGGTCACGGGAGAGAATGAGGAGTTTAAGCTTAACACGGGGCGGTTCCTGGGCTACCTTGCAATGTTCAGGGCGGCGCCGGAGGACCTGCAAAAATATGAGGCGGAGCTCAAAAAGATAGAACCATAAGGAAATAAAAAAACAGTAAAAAAACAGGGCACCCTCTGGGGTGCCCTAAATTTTACGGTCGTTAAACGTTAGCAGCCGGCCGGGGTGCGTCAGAGCCTTTTTATCTTGACCAGCCTTATCTCAAAGGGCTCCAGCACCGCGTGGAACCTGAGCCTTCCGTCATCGACGACTGTCCTCCTTATGGTGTATTTCGGGTGGGAAGCGTTCTTTAGAGCCAGCATCGATTCCGGGGTGCTGGGTTCTTCATTGGCGAATCTCTCCATCCAGACGTCGAAGCAGGACCCGTACTGCCGGTTTACCGTGTATTCTTCGATCAGGTAATTTCCGCTCACGCTGTGGAGAAAATCGATGTTGAACTCCAGCTCCCTCTCGTTTCTGAAGGCGGCGTACCTGTTGGAGGAAGTTATGTCGAACATTTCCCCCGCGGAATAAATGTCGGAGTAGTGGATGTAGTTCACGAGAAGTATCTGGAACCCCCGCTTGTCCTCCGTAATGATGTACCCCTTGTTCTTATCCAGCAGACTGTCCCCAAGTTCGGCGAGGAATTTGAAGGCGTAATAGGGGGGCTTTTTTATGCCGCTCTTTGTGAAAAGACCTATTCCTCCGTGGAAAAGATTGTCCACCAGTGGAAGCTCCAGTATGTCGTCCGTGAGAGTCCAGTAACCAAAGGAATCCAGCGAATCATAATTGTCAATGATATTTCTGGCCACGTATGCCCCCTTGAAGGCGGTGTCATTTAAGAGATCCCTGTGGGAGGTGGTGGAGTTCCACTCGGTGAGGTAGAGGGGAAGGTCCCCCGCGCCGAGACTTGCCAGCCTTACTTTCAGCTTTTCTATGGTGGCCCCCATGATGTAGGGATTCGACTCGAGCTTTACCACGGGGCTCTCCAGATTATTGTCAGAGTAAAGAGCGCTGGAACTTAAGGGGTAGAAGTGGAAATTAACGAAGTCGGGCCTCGTGGAGCTGTCCGAAAGGAACGTGTCCTCGAAATAGGTGGTGCTGAGAATGGTCTCGCTCATCAGCGAAGAGGAACCGAACTTAAGCGCCGGACAGACCTCCTTCACTGCCCTGTATGTCGCCCTGTAAAACTCGGGGAACAGTGAGATATCTTTAAAGCCGAAGAGGGCGGGGGTGGATTCCGGCTCATTCCAAACGCAAAAAAGCCAGGTCTGGACCGTCTCTTGACCGTACCTTGAAAGAAGATGGGCAACGAATTTTTTGATGAGATACACCCAGTCCTCGTTGCAGGTGGGCTCGCTCATCACGATGGGTCTGAAGAATGTGGTCTTTTCGGGATATTTCGCCAATGCCTTAGGCATGAAGGACAGCTGCATCAGCGGCTTCAGCCTTATGGACAGCAGGAAGTCGATGATATTGTCAATGGCATCAAAATTGATAACGACCCTTCCGTCGGCGGTCTTGGCGTATACGCTGAGGTCGTCGTCAAACAGGCCGTGGAATTTGATATATTCAAACCTGACGTCGTTCTGAAGCTCGATGAGCATGTTTCTGACGTTCTGCTTAAGTATGTCAGAGGCTCTTCCCACGCTGCAGAATTTTTTGAAAGTGTGTCTCAGAACGCACACCGGCTTTTCCGTGTCCACCGAGGTATAGACCGACTCCGAGGCCTTCACCGGCTGCACGTCCGCGTGGTTATCATCCGAATTGATAAAGACCGCGAGCTTCGAAAGGTAGTCCGTCTTCTTAAAGTCCAGGTAGTTCTCGTTGTTCTTTTCCTGGTAAAGAAGGGAATTTCCCTGGTTTTTCCTGTGCTCCGTGGGCAGGCAGCCGTACTCCTCCTTGTGAAGCGCGACGAAGCTTCTGGTGTTCGGAAATCCGCATTCCGCCGCAATGTCATCCACAGACCTGTCCGTAGACAGGAGAAGGTTCACCGCATCGCCAAGCCGCAGATTATTGATGTATTTCTTGAAGGTTATCCCCATCGTCTTCTCAAAGAGCCTGGAGAGGTAGGAGCTTGAATAATAGAACCTGTCGGCCGTATCCTTGAGCCCGATGTCCTCATGGTAGTGGTCCTGGATGTACCGTATCACGTCCGAGATCTTGGAAAAATATTTCTCGAAATTGTTCTCCGACTCGTCATAGTCGTAGGAATATCTGCCGACAAGAAGGTATCTCAGTTCGAGGATAAGACTTTCGATGAGTAGCTCACTGTTGGGAGCCGCCTCCGAGTGGAGTTTTATCATCCTCGCCAATATCGCCTTTATGTTATCGTAATCGTTTTCGGGATGCTTTACGGAATTAATGTCAAACCTTTTGTTTGCCTGCTCCGGGGTCTTGGGAAGATGCAGAGCCAGCATGACCACTCCCTCCTGAGAGAATATCATGTGGGGCTCGTTTGCGTTGATCAGCAGAAAGTCGTTCTCAGAGCAGGTGTAAACGTTGTCGGACACAGTGATCCTGGCCTCGCCGCCCAGAACCAGCAGGAATTCGTGCTCCTTGTGCCAGTGGAGAGGGTAGACGCTCACCTTGTGCATAAAGAGATCGATATTAAGCGGCGCTTTACTGTTAATAATTTCATATATCGGTTGCATGGCTGTATCACCTTCCTGCCCCAATATTATCATAAACGTGCAAAAATGTGAACAAAATTTATCAAAAAGATGTAAAAAATTGACTAACAACCATAATGACCAATGCAGCCGTACGGAAATGATGTAAAAAATGTGCACAATAATTGAAAGAATCGGCCTTATAAACGCCAATTATTTCCAATATAATTGTATCAGCTGAAAATGGCGCTAAAGCCATTCTTAATGAGTACGGTAAAATACTTTGGAGGTGATTTATGGACTCAGGCTTACAGGAGAGAGTCAGGGGCGAAGTGATAATGCAGATAAATCACATGCGCAAGACTTTCGGTCCGACGATTGCTTTAAACGATGTTGACCTGACTGTAAAGCGGGGCGAGATCAGAGGGCTCATTGGCGAGAACGGTTCGGGAAAATCCACCATAACGTCCATCTTTTCGGGAATGCAGGGATGCGATTACGGCGAGATGTTCTATAAAGGGGAACCCTGGAATCCGAAGAGCATGAAATGGGCGTCAGACCACGGCGTGGGAATGATAGTGCAGGAAAGCGGCACCGTTCCCGGGATCACGGTGGCGGAAAACATGTTTCTGTGCGACACCGACAGATTCGCCAAGGGCAAACTGTTCGTCAACAACGCGGCTCTGATGAAGGCGGCACAGGCGGCTCTCGACGATATCGGGGCAGGCCATATAAAGGCCAACCGGATCACAGGCACCCTCGACATGATGGACAGAAAACTGGTGGAGGTGGCCAAGGTCTGGATGAAGAACCCGGAGATCATTGTCGTTGACGAGACGACGACTTCTCTGTCCCAGATAGGGCGCGACATCATTTACGGTCTCATGACGAGGATGAAGGAGAGCAACAGAAGCGTTGTGTTCATTTCCCACGACCTTGACGAGATCATGGAAAAGTGCGACACCCTCACGGTGCTGAGAGACGGTAAGATCATCCGCACCTTCGAGAAGGAAGAGTTCGACCCCGACGCCATCAGGACGTCAATGATCGGCAGAGAGCTCCAGGGAGACTACTACAGGTCAGACTGGGACGGCTCCTACGGTGAGAAGGTGGTGCTCGAGCTCAAGGACGTTTCACTGCGCGACCAGGCGAGAAACGTCAATATTCAGGCTCACGAGGGCGAGATACTCGGTATCGGCGGACTTTCCGGCTGCGGCATGCACACCATCGGTAAGATCATGTACGGCGCGGTAAAACCGGAAAAGGGCAAGGTCTTCGTGAGGGGTAAGGAGCTTAAGAACCCCACCCAGGCCATGAAGAACCACATTGGCTACGTGGCGAAGGACCGCGACATCGAATCACTCTGCACACATGCGTCCATTACGGACAACATCGCCATTGGAGGCCTCGATAAGATAGCTGTGGGAAGGCATTTCATCCTCAGGAAAAACGAGAAGAAATACGTTAAAAAGCACAGCGAATTCATGAAGGTCAAGTGTTTTTCAACTTCCCAGCCTGTTTCGGAGCTGTCCGGCGGTAACAAACAGAAGGTGGTCTTCGCCAAGTGGATCGGCAGGGATTCGGAGATACTCATCCTCGACTGCCCCACCAGGGGAATCGACATTGGCGTTAAACAGACAATGTACCAGCTGATGTACGCCATGAAACGGGAAGGAAAGACCATCATCATGATCTCGGAGGAGATGACCGAGCTTATGGGAATGGCCGACAGACTGATAATCATGAAGGACGGAACCGTTACAAAAGAATTCCCGCGCTCTCAGGATCTGTCAGACGCAGAGATCATTAAATACATGGTGTAGGAGGTGTGATTAAATGGCGGCTCAAATCAAAAAAGAAGCTGTTCTTGACGAAACCGCTTTGAGAAAGAAAGCTATAATCAAGCAGCGGATCATTTCGATCATTCCTTTGATAGCATGTCTGATCCTTGCGGCACTGTACCTGATATTTGCGTCGATCAAGGGATATTCGATATCCATCGGACTTCAGACCATAATTTCGGATGCGACTCTGGTGGCTCTCGTGGCAACCGGCGCGACCTTCATCTTCACGTCAGGCTCCTTCGACCTGTCTCTGGGTTCCAACATGCTGGTAAGTGCGCTTCTCGGCGGTCTGGTCGGTTCTGCGACAAACAGCCTGGTGCTCATGCTGCTCACATCCATCGGAGTGGCGGTCCTTCTCAGCGTGCTCAACTCCACCCTCGCGTCCGTTTTCAACCTGCCTGTGTTCATCATGACGATAGTTATGATGAGCGTCTACGGGGCGGTGGCGACACTTATACTAACAACACTCGGTAAAAACGCACAGATATCGGTGCCTATGGCCCTGGTGGAACCGCTTAACACCACCTGGTTCAGGGTCATCCTGATCGTGGGCTATGAGCTCCTCTGCCTCTTCCTTTTCTACATACTGAAGCTGGGAAGACAACAGAAGTTCCTCGGCGGAAACCCCTTCTGCGCTTACTTATCGGGCATCAAATCCAAAAGGCTTACGATCATATCGTTCGCTCTTGCGGGAATCGGCATAGGACTTGCCGCATTCTCAATGACCGTCCAGACACCGACACTGTCAGCGTCGTCCGGCTCCAGCGTAGGCATGAACATGCTCATCGCTCTCGTTTTCGGCGGCATGACCATGAGCGGCGGACCGAAGTCAAAAATGTATGCTGCATTACTGGGTGCGTTCTCAATGAGCTTCCTTGACGCGTTTATGAACATATTCGTATCCGGAAGCTGGTATTTACAGATCGTAAAAGGCGTGCTCTTTATTATAGTGGTATTTCTCATCAACATGGGTAACAAAGTCAAATTACTTGAAAGGTAATTCAATTGGAGGAAAACAAAATGAAAAAAATCTTAGCAGTTATTTTAGCGGTTGCAATGGTCGCTGCGGCGTTATTCGCATTTGCGGCCTGCGACGGAGCAGGAACAACATCCAAAGAGTATAAAGTAGGCGTTCTTCGTGAGGACGACACCTCCGGCGAGGCGATCGCATGGCAGGGATATCTCACAGCCGTTGGAAAAGAGCTGGGTCTCACGTTCGAGTTCGTGACCACGGACAGCTCCACCTCTGAAGTCAATGCGATCAACACCTTCGCGGCGAAGGGCTTCAAGGCCATCCTTCTTTTCTCGGATGACGACGTTATCGCAAGCGTGACCGCAGCCAACAAGAACAAGATGTATCTCGTTATCCCCACCGGAAACGTTAACGACGAGCAGAGAGAGCAGCTGAACAAGCTGGAGTACTACCTCGGATCCGTATCCCCCACAGACGACACAGACTATCAGGCAGGATATGACATGGCCAAGTACTTCGTAAACGATCTGGGCAAGTCCGTATTCACACTCTTCGGCGGCGCGACCTGCTACGCAGTTTCCATGCACGTACAGAGACTCGCAGGTATCCTCGCATACCTTTGCGAAGATGAAGGCACATCCTACGACGGCGCCAAGACAAGAGGCGAGCTCGTTGGCAAGGTTGCAGGCCAGGGCGTTGACCCCACTAAATTCGTAAGCACAAAGTACACCATCACAGGTTACATGGACGGCTTCGCCTTTGACGACGCTTTCTCCACAAAGCTTCAGCAGAGCATGATCGCAGGCGGCACCAGCATTCTTTCAGTCGGCGCAGGCGACGCTGTTGCGGGAATCGCATACGGTATTGCAAACGCAGTTGCATCCATCGATGCATCGGAAGTCAAATCCGCAGGCGTTGACGCCATCACATCTGCTTACGCAGACTGCTTCAACATTGGTTATACCTACGATTGCGGCAAATATGCTTCGGCAATGGCCCCCGGTCTCGTTCTTCTCACCGCAGCTCTTAACGGAAACAAGATCGTTGACGAAACAGGCGCAGCTCCGAGAGCAGGTATGAGCTACTGGGTAGCAACGTCTCTCGACGAACTCAACACCATGCTCGCAGCCGACAATGAAACAGACGGCTACTGCTACAACGGAAAGGTAGTTGAGTACTACGCAGGCAAAGGCTACACCGAATTCTTAGAACTCTGCAACGCAGACTTTGAGGCAGCCAAGACCATCAACGCAAACTACGGCAAATAATAACCGGTAATACACAACACGAAAACAAACAAAACAAACAACAAACAAACTACTGATAATTAATACGCGATTATAAATTGAAAGGACATAATAAAATGGATCCTGCAAAAAATAATCAGGCAGTCAAAGTCATCAAAAGGATAGCAGGAATACTTGCGATACCCGTATTGTGCTTCGGAATAATGGAGCTCGTCTGCATCGCAAACGGGATCACGTTGTTCAACGGCGGGTACAGCACGCTGCAGCTCTTCCTGAGAGGTACGACGTTCGTATTCCTGCTCAGTCTGGGTGTCTCGATAAACATGCACACAGGCAGATTTGACTTTTCGACAGGCGCGGTAATGCTCATAAGCGGCGTTATAGGCGCTAAGGTCGCGTACGGTCTCAACCTCGGCCCTGCCGGGATGATGGCTGTCGCGGCCGTGGCCGGACTGGTTATCGGCGGACTCGTAGGCTTGCTTTACATATTGCTCAAGCTTCCGCCGATGATCATCGGCCTCGGTATGGCGCTGATCCTCGAGGGTGTGGTCGCGATAATCACCGACGGGTGCCAGCCGGTAAAATTCGGCACGGATACGTCGTATTACAGCTTTACCGTTAACCCGGTGGCACTGCTGATACTGATGGCTTTGGGCCTTGGCGTGATGCTTGTGATATTCCATTTTACAAAATTCGGATATGACTACAGAGCACTCCAGACCGGTCAGAAGATCGCCGTCAACACAGGTGTGAACGAGAAGATGAACGCATTGGGGTGTTACATCATAGCGGGCTTCCTTTTCGGAATCGCCGGAGCGCTCTCCATCTGCAGCACCAACGGCACTACGCCAACGATCAATTTCTCCACCATCGGAACCATGTTCTCATGCTTCCTGCCGCTGTTCTTCTCGGGATTTATCGGCAAGTTCATAAACAAACAGGTGGCGATACTTCTTTCCTGCATCTCCTACGAGTTCATTCAGATCGGTTTTGGTCAGATCACGTTCAAAAATGCGGCGTTCACCACCGAGATCAGAAGCGTTGTGGAAGCTGTCATACTGGTGGCATTCCTGATCTACCTTAACAATGAAGTAAAGATCGTGGAAGTTGTTATGTTCAAAAAGTTCAGGGAGAAGCTGAAAGCGAAAAAGATCGAAACGGCTGATCCGGAAGGCTGACAGGACTGGAGCGGGAGATTATGATCTCAAACGAATCATTAAAGAGTAAACCATTTTATCTGAGCGACGAAGACGTCAGCTGGGTGTGCGAGACTCTGGCGGGAATGACCGCGGAGGATAAGATCCATCATCTGTTCTGTCTGATCACTTACAACGACAATGAAGACTACTGCAAGTACATCGGAGAAGTGATCAGGCCGGGCGGGTTCATGAGCAGGATCATGCCCACGGAGGAGTGCATCTCGGCCACCGGGAAAATGCAGAAGTATTCCAAGATACCCATGCTGGTGGCTGCGAACCTTGAAGCCGGCGGCAACGGCATGTCCAGTGAAGGCACCATCCTCGGAAGACCGATGGAGGTGGGAGCGACGGGTGAGATTGAACAGGCCAGAAGGCTTGGCGAGGTCTGCGGAGTCGAGGGCAGCGCAGTGGGCTGCAACTGGTCCTTCGGGCCCATCATCGACATCGATTACAACTGGCGAAACCCCATAACCAATACCAGGACCTTCGGATCCGATCCGGAGCTTGTAAAGGAGATGGGTAAGGCCTACGTCGTCGAGCTCCAGAAGCACGGCATGGCGGCCTGCATAAAGCATTTTCCGGGGGACGGACGGGATGAAAGAGACCAGCACGTGGCTCCTTCCATCAACGACATGTCCTGCGAGGACTGGGATAAGACATACGGTGCGGCATACAAGGCTTCCATAGAGGCTGGGTGCAAGACCGTAATGATCGGTCACGTTCTCCAGCCGGCCTACTCTCGGCACTTCAATCCTTCGATAGCGGACAAGGACATACTGCCTGCCACCGTTTCAAAGGAGCTGGTAACGAACCTTCTTCGCGAAAAGCTGGAATTCAACGGCCTCATCATCACCGATTCATCGACGATGGCGGGCGTGGCCTCCCTTATACCGAGACACAAAATGGTGCCAATGACCATAGCCGCAGGCTGCGACATGTTCCTGTTCACAAAATCAATGGACGAGGACATCGCGTACATGACCAAAGGCTACGAGGAGGGGCTCATCACCGAGGAGAGGCTGAACGACGCGGTCACAAGGATACTTGCGCTGAAAGCGTCTCTCAAGCTTCATATAAAGCAGAGAGAGGGCACCCTTGTGCCGGACGTTGATTACGCAAAGAGCGTGATAGGCCAGAAAAAGTATATCGAGTGGAGCAGGGAGTGCGCGGACAAATCGATCACATTGGTCAAAGAGGAAAAAGGCGTCCTTCCCATCACACCCGAAAGGTACAAGAGGATACTGTTCTATTCTCTCGAGAACAAAGCGGAAGGCCCCGTTATATTCAACGTGGACGATTCCCAGAACAAAAAATTCATGAACGCCCTCGTGCAGGCCGGATTTGAGGTGGAAGAATTCAAACCGGGCGGAGGCTTCGAGGGAATGATGAAGCCGGTAAGCGATTTTACCGACAAATACGATCTTTTGATCTATTCCGCCTCTCTTCAGACGAAGTCCAACCAGACCGTCGTGAGGATCGAATGGGCAAACCCGATGGGCGCCAACGTGCCGATCTACTGCCACACGATACCTACGGTGTTCATATCGTTTGAAAATCCCTATCACCTGGTGGACGTTCCGCAGGTGCGGACCTACATCAACTGCTACTGCGGATTCAATACGGTGATAGATGAACTGATGAAGAAGCTCAAAGGGGAATCGGATTTCAAGGGGAGATCGCCCGTTGATCCGTTCTGCGGAAAATGGGAAGCTAAAATAGAAAGATGATTTATTGCAAGCCCATACTCACCGGAGTGAATATGGGCTTGAATAAAAAGAGAGGACAATATGTCACACGAACATATTAAGATATATTCGAAGGTCCCTTACAACACCGGCCTGAGCAAATATCCGGACCTTACGCCCTACAGGGAGGACTGGACTCCGGCGGACGCATTGGAGTGTTCATTCAACCCGGAAAAGAGAAGGAACGACATGCTGGGCCCGAACACCGCCCAGAGGAAGCTCTACATTCCGAGGGGCTTTGTCAGCGACAAGTATGACGACGAGCCTTACATAGTGCCTTTTATCGCCAAAGGATCCCGCAAAGCCGTACTGGTGGTCGCGGGCGGCGCATACCAGGACGTATCCCTTGACGGCGAGGGCTACCCCACCTGCGAATATCTCCAAAGCCGCTCCGTCAGCGCCTTTGCGCTGAAATACAGGGTCTATCCCTACAAATACCCTTGCGCGCAGCTGGACCTGAGGAGAGCGCTCTGCTACATTAAATACCACGCCGGGGAGTTCGGGATCGATCCCGACATGATATCTGTCATCGGTTTTTCGGCGGGCGGAAACCTTGTGGGCCTCACCACGTATCTTTTCAGAGAAATGCCGGAGGTTCCGGGCTACGAGAAGGATGAGATCGACTTGCTGGACCCGGTCCCTGCGACCATTGGCGTCATATACCCGGAGCTCTGCGCGGACAAGTTTCTCATGTCCCTCCAGTTCGGCGAAAGGATCTTTAGCGATAAGGAATTCTGCGAAAAGACGCTGAAGGAGACGTACGTTCCCGAATACGTTAAAGAGGGCACCCCGCCGGTGTTCATGTGCTGCTGCAACGACGATTCCGTAGTGTCGCCGGAGAACATACTTAACATGGCAGACGCGTGCCTTAAGAACAACGTGGTATTCGAGGTCCACATGTTCTCGGAAGGCGGCCACGGTTTCGGAGCGACGCAAACGGATATTCCGCCCATGTTCGGCATACCGGGCAGAAGGATGGCGGGAACCAAAGAGTGGATCAGCCTTTACGTGACCTGGCTGGACAAGGTCCTCACAAGGGAAGACCGGGGAGGGCGATGATATGAGAGTCGGGATCATTGGCGCGAACGGAAAGCTGGGGACGTTGGTCACTCAGGAATGCGTGGAGAGAGGCCACGACGTGGTCGCGATCGTAAGAAGCGGTGAATGCGGGACAAAAGGCGTTAAGAACGTGCTGAAAAAGGACCTGTTTGAGCTGGAAAAAGAGGACGTGAAGGATTGCGACCTCATAATCAGCACCTTCGGCGGGGGACTGAACAATCCTCCCGAGATCAACAGAAAGGCCATCGGACGGCTTTCGGACATCGTTCAGAACACGGAGACATACCTTGTCGTCGTGGGAGGCGCGGGCACATTGTTCACGGACCACCTCCACACCCAGCGGGTATACGAGACCAAGGAACACCCGGATTTTCTCAGGGAGATATCGAGAAACATCTGCCTGGGGTATCTGGAGATGAAGGAAAAACCGAACGTAAACTACACTTTCGTGTGCCCGTCCCTGTTTTTCGACTTCGAGGGGCAGAAAAAAGGCATTTACCAGGTGGGCACCGAGGAAGAGGTCATCTTTTCGTCAAAGCACGAGAGCAGGATAAGCTACCGTGACTTCGCAAGGGCCCTGGTGGATGAAGGCGAAGACAGAAGATATAAGGGCAAATGCATAACTATTTGTGAGGTTTGAAATGGCAACAAAAGGAATTATATTCGATCTTGACGGCGTGCTGGTCTTCACGGACCGCTACCACTATCTCGCCTGGAAGGAAATGGCGGACGGCATTGGCGTGTATTTTGACGAGATCATCAACAACAGGCTCCGGGGAGTCAGCAGAATGGCAAGTCTTGAGATCATACTTGAAAGATACGAGGGTGCGCCCCTCAGCGATGAGGACAAGGCAAAGCTCGCGGAAAAGAAAAACGGTCTTTACGTGGAATACCTGAAGGAGATGACTCCGGCGGACGTGACGGACGAGGTGAGGGATACTCTAAGGGAACTCAGAAAAAGAGGGTATAAGCTGGCCATCGGATCCTCGAGCAAAAACGCCAAATTCATTCTTGGCAGAGTTGATCTCACGTCATATTTTGACGCCATCAGCGACGGAACCAATATCGTAAGAAGCAAGCCGGACCCCGAGGTGTTTATCAAAGCCAGCGAGTTTCTGGGCCTTGAGCCGGGCGAGTGCGCCGTGATAGAGGACGCTTTCGCGGGCATCGATGCCGCCAAGGACGGGGGCATGACGGGTGTTGCGATAGGCGACGCCGTAAAATACGAAAGAGCGGACTACAGGTTGAATACCTTCTCGGATCTTCTCGGCATATTCCGCTGAAAAGCGACCCTGCTGGCACTTTGAGAAGATAATACATAAAAAAGCACCGGGCCCCGGACGATCATCATCGCCATGGACCCGGTGTTTTTTCAGCCTTTTAAAGCTTTAATGTTTTTAATGTTTTTAACGTTTTAACACGTCAGTCCTTTTTCCTTGCCACGAATGCTGCCGCCGCAACTGCGATGACCGCGATCCCGCCGAATACCATTCCGCCGCAGCCGCTGTTCTTGGGCTCGGGAGTGGGCTCCGCTGTAGGTTCTGCTGTGGGCTCTGCCGTGGGCTCCTCGGTGGGTGCTTCGGTAGCGGGAGCTTCTGTGGGAACCGCTGTGGGCTCAGCAGTGGGAGCGGGTGTCGGAAGCTCAATTGCATTCTCGGTTCCTTCAACCAGTATGATCTGGGAGTAGGGGAACCAGGATTCGCTCTCCATGCCGTCAAAATAGAACAGACCTTCGTAGCCGACCTGCTCAATGTTTCCGCCCCAGGCGCCAATGGTATCGTTCTCTGCTACCATGAGGATGACGTACTTTCCGGGAGGGAGAAGAACGCCGAAGTCCATGGTGATGCTCTGGTTGTCGGCATGTGCCTCTTCGTGGAAGGTTCCAATCTCAATACCCTCGATGGTCTTGTCATAATCCTCATCCCATGCATAGATGGTGGCGTCGAGGGTGGCGTTTTCCTGGGTGTTCCACGTGGGAGCGTCGGTGAGGACGAATGCCTTGAAGGAGTTGCCCTCGGGCACCGTGAACTCAACTGCCACGTCGGTATGGCCTGTGAAGGTCATAGGATCAGCGCTTCTGGGGCTTACGATATACTTGGAAGCTACTACCTCGGTCTCCTTGATTATTTTAACCTTGCCTGCTTTGTCGGCTTCGGCGAAGGCATTGGCGTCTGCCTCGGTCTTGAAGAATGCGACGAAGGCGTAATCCATCCAGGCGATGGCGTTCATGTCGACTCTGAAGAAGTTGATAACGGTGTCGTCCGTGTCGAAGCTTGCAAAGCCGTTTGCCTTGAAATCGTAGACCATGTACTGCCACTCAGTCTCGGAAGCGGGGAATTCGATGGTGGTGCGTGTTCCCTCGGTCACGCCCGGGGTAGTGGACGCTGAGCAGAAGAAGACCTCGCCTTCGCCGCCGCAGGTGCGGTATTTGAGAAGAAGTACGGGGTGCTCGAGATCCGGGCCCCAGCCTGCCTGCGGGAAGAAATATGCATCTCCGGTACCTTCATCACCAATGAAGTGTGCGTGACGTGTGCCGCCTTCATTGACGATGTTTCCGTAGGCGTTTATGATGGTGAAATCATCCGTGCAGGTCTTGTAGTAATCCGGAAGCGCCACTTCGGCGTCGTCCGCAAATACAAACATGGCTCCGGCTGCACACGAAATGCATACGGCAAGAGCCAGGATAAGGGAAATAAACTTTCTCATGATTTTCCTCCTTTAGTTCATGGGACGGGTATGTGCCGCGTCCGTGTTATTTCCTAAAATGTAGTAAAATTATACCACAACTCAAAGCACAGCACAATCTCCGAAATAAAAGAAATCATAAAACCGGCGGCGTGGAGCCCCGGGTATGCTTGAAATATCCATAAAATGACAGTTTGTCTCTTTTTCCGGCCCCGCCGGGAATGATATGATTAGGGTGAAGTTGACAGGCTTTTTCCCAATCTGCATTTTCAGAAAGGAAGGAATCATGTTATGAAAAAAGGTTTTATACTGTTTGCGGCGATATTTTTGCTGGCGCTATGCTTTGCGCTGACTCTTGATGCCGGGGCGGATACGGGGCCCCATCCCTACACCCACATCGACATAGTCGGAGACACGGAAGGAATGTACATGACTCTGCTGTCGAAGGACTCGTATTACGGCCCCTACAGCGCATATGACGGTAAGAGTGAATATGAGCTTCCGGAGGATCCCACCGCGGATCAGATCGCCGAGGCGAAGTTCATTGGTTATGAGGACCGGGACGGCTACTTCTACCTTCGCTACATGAAGAGCATCGGGAGCAATTCGTTCGACTGGAGCTACATCCCCCCGTCCCCGTTCAAGATACTTATCTACGACTCGGTCAACGACGTTTTCATCACCGATAACGTCATCTACGAAAAGCAGGGCTTCGGCTCCATGTATACCGTGACTTTGAGTGACGTTGGCGCGTCTGTCAGTGAAGATCCCTCGGTTCCCGCTCCCGAAAGGACCATTACGGTGGAAGAGGTGGAATATTATACCCATCACATCGTCTCCTTCGTCGTGAGGCTTTGCATCTGCATCGGGATCGAAGTGCTTATTGCCCTCGCTTTTGGCTTCAGGGGGAAGGAACTGCTTCCGGTGGTCATCGCCAATGCGGTCACCCAGCTGGCCCTCAACGGTTTGCTGGCCATCGATATTCTGGAGGGAGGTTTCTACGCCAATACGATCATAACCAATGTCTACATCCCCATGGAGATAGCCATCATCGGCATCGAGTTCCTGGCATATTTCCTGATATTCAGGAAGTTTAAGTTTAAACGTGAGACAAACATAAAGCCGGTGAGGATCCTGATCTACACGGTGGTGGCGAATCTCGTCTCCTTCTTCGGCGGGTTCGGCATCGCGGCGCTGTTCAGGCTCATCTGGGGCGTTTATCTGTGACGGTTATCTGTGACCATCATAACGGTTCGCAAAAAAATAAGGGCGTCTTTGCAAGCTTTTGCGGCTTACAGGGACGCCTTTTAAAACGCGAAGGGCCTGAAATCAAAGACCTTCGATAATTCGATTAAAGATCAAAGCACCTTCACTTTCTTAAGAAGCAGCTTCACCGGGCCGTCAAATGCATTGCGGATGTCTGTCTTCTCATGAAGCCGCAATGTGGCGAGGACCTCCGAAAGCTTTGCGCTCATGGATATTCCGGTGATAGGCTTTACGCTGTCTCCGTCGTGGAGATATGCCAGCCTGATCTCGCCGCCGATGTAATCGTTATAGGTGTCAAGCTGCATTCCCGACATGGACACGCACTCAATGTAAGGCTCGGCTTTAAGCTCTTCATCAGTAAGTGTCCCGGGCTCCAATCTGAGGCAGCCGAGGGCGCCGCTGGGCTCCTCTATGCCCAGGTACTGTCCGAACCTTATGGATCCGAAGCTGCCGGAGACAACGCCGTCCTTGATTACCTGCGTATCCCTGAGGGTAGACCCGTCGCCGTCGAAATATGAGGAGCGCTCGCTGCCGGGGACGACTGCTTTCATCGTTATGGTGAGCTTGTCGCCGCTGCCCTGCTGGATATCGTCTCCGACTGTGTGGAGATTGGCGTGTGAATAGATGGTCTGGTAATTGCAGTCCCATGCCAGCTCGTATGCCAGCTCTCCGATCTCCTCCGGGCGGAGCACAACGTTTATTTCCATCTCCTTGTCAAGCTTTTGCGCGGTCACCCTGTCCGCCGCCTCCTTCAGCTTCTCCGATATCTCCGCGGTGATCTTTGCGGGGTCGAAGTTGGTGAAACGGTAGTCCTCATAAAGCTCAACGGACTGTTTTTCGTCGGTAAAGGTGGGTATCGCCTCGATCATCACCCGGTGGACGGTCTGTTTTTTATCCACGCCACGGCTGTTCACAACGTGAAAAACGGTGCGGTATATGAATATCTCAAGGGCGTTGATGGAGCCTCCCGGGAGGGTGTCCGCCGCGAAGACCGCATCCGCTATCATGCTGCCCAGTTCCTCCGGAGCGTACTTGTCAAGGTTTGTGGGTATCTCAGCCTCGAGGGTCCCGCCGGGAGCCAGCTTGTAGGGCTCGTTAAACATGAGCAATGCCCTGTTTTTTGCGGCCTCAACCTTTGCGGCAATGTCTTCGTCGCTCATGGACTGGTAGACGTGGAAGGTGGAATCCCCGACTTTGCCGTCGTGCTCCACGTAAACGGTGGCGTCGCAGGAGACGGTGTCCGTGCTCCTTACGGTCTCAAGCTTTCTGTGCACAAAGAAAAGCTCGTAAGATGCCGTGGCGGATTCGGTGATCCTGTATCCGCTGAGGCCCTGTGTTTTATCGAGTATGGCTTTTAAGTTTTTCATCCCAGCTTCACCCTCACTTTCAGATTGGGGCCGCCGTCGGAGACACGCACCCACTCTTTGTAGCCCTTGCCGCAGTGACCCGCGCCAATGACCTCAAAATTGTCGGAGATCATCGATATCGATTTGAGAAGCTCCGGCACTGAGCCGCTCATCACCACCGGCGACACGTAGTTTTCGGTAAGTTTTCCGTCCACTATCTCGATGCCGTACTCAGCCGTGCACTGGATCTGCCAGTTCTTCGGATCCTCCATGCCGTTGTTGGTCTCAAAAAGCATATATCCGTGCTTGATGGACTTGATCATGTCGGCGAGCTTATCCTTTCCGGGGGAGAAGAAGGTGTTGGTCATCCTGGAGTAGGACTTGCGGCTGAAATTGTCCCTGCGGCCGTTTCCTGTGGGTTCTGTGCCCAGCTGCGTGGCGCTGGCAAGGTCCGAAAGACCCGCCACCAGAATGCCGTCCTTTATGATCTGGGTGTCGTGGGCGAGAACTCCGTCGTCGTCAAAGAAATACGATGCCACGGAGCGGGTGGCCGCCGCGCCGTCGTGCATATTGGTTATGGGGGAGGCCACGTATTTTCCCACGTAATATTTCGCGAGTGCCCTGTCCTTCACGAACTGATCCATCTCGACACCGTGACCGAAGGCCTCGTGGGCGATGAGGCCCGTGATCGAGCTGTCGGTTATCACGTCGTAAACGCCGGGCTTGATGGGTGTGGCCTTCACGAGGTGCCTTGCAAGGTCGATGACGCCGTCCAGGGAGGCATTGGTTTTTTCGATGACCTCAGCAAGCTTCGCGGAACCCTCCACGTGGCGGGCCTCCACCATCCTTCCGTCGTTGTAAATGACCAGTGCGTAGCCGTTGGCCCATCCGTAGTACTGGGATAGCTCGCGGTTTTCTGTGACGAAGAGCTTGGAGACACTGTAGGGCGACATGACTCCCACCGCGTTTAAAACCTTCTCATCCTTTTTGGAGAGCTCGTCGGAGATCTTTTTGCAGACGCCGAGAAGATATTCGTCGGAAAAGTCATCGAAATCGGTCTCTATGGAGAAGTCCTGCTTCATGGGGACGTCGCTTACCTTTGCGGTCTCTATCTGACGGTCCGTAAGGGTGCCCGCAATTTTCACATTCTTTAAGATCTTTTCGGCAAGGGCCTTCTTATCGCCTTTTATGTCGCCGCAGGAATATTCGTAAAAGGACCTGCCGCTGTGCATTTTAACGACAAAGCCGCACTCGCCTTCGCTGTCGCGGATGTCGGACATGTTTTTATCCGCCCGGAATACCGTGGAGCGGACGTCGGTGCCGAGTATACTTACGTAGTCGAAGCTTTTTGAAAGCTCTTTTACAAGGCCCCGGCAGTCGTCTCTCATACTGTCCAGAAATTTAGAAAATGACATACAATATCCTCCTTCTGATTTTTTTCTGGGATGAGCACATTATACAGCCTGAGACCCTGTTGTTCAACTGTTGTCCGCCCGCCGCCGTTCTGTTATAATGCCTCTATAATGTCCGAACAGTTCTGCGAAAAGGAGAATGATCATGAAAAGAGTTTTGCTTCTTGGCGATTCCATAAGGATGGGCTACGACGAATACGTCAAAGAGCTTCTGGCGGGTGAGTTTGAAGTGGTCTACGATAACGACGACAACGGCCGCTTTGCCGCATACACCCTCTGGCAGGCCAATCATTTTTTCAAACACGAGGGGCATTTTGACGTGGTACACTGGAACAACGGCTATTGGGATATGAACATAGAGGCGCCGATGACGGAGCCCATACATCCAATTTCTGAGTACATTGGTTTTCTCGCCAGGATCCTTCGGGAGATCAGAAAAAACGGCGCGGTCCCGGTGTTTGCGACCTCGGTCCCGATACTTTCCGAAGAACTTGCGGCGGAGGTGATGAAGGAGGAGATCCCGCGAACCTATTACAATAACCAATGGGTGCTGGACTACAATTCCGCGGCAACGGAGTTCATGAAAAAGGAGGGTGTCGCCGTGAACGACCTATACACGCTCTGCCTCAAGGATCCTCATTATTATAAATGCCCTGACCTTCTTCACCTGACGGATGAGGGTTACCGCCGCTGTGCCGAAAAGACCGCGGAGGCCATAAGGAATGCCGCAAACCAACTCTGAGCACCGTGAAATATCAGCGTAAATCTGTTCCGAAAACGGGAAATTTTTGATATAATCGGGCAGGAGGTAAAGTGTTTAAAGAATATTCGACTTAAGCATATCAAAGGAGAGAAACAGCAGACATGACAAAGAGAATTATTTGTATTTTACTGGCGGTGCTTGCCGTATTGGCGTTGGCGGGATGCGCGCAGGGGATAAAAAGCTCCGAGCATCTGGACGACTACGTCTTTACCGTCAAATACCACGATAACTTTAACATACTGCAGTTGACCGACATCCACTGGAACGCAAATTCATCGGCGATGGCATCTAAGACGTACCTCGACAAGCTTCTTAAACAAGCCAATGACCACATCGTCAGCACCCAGGGCAGCGGAGCGAAGATCGACCTGGTGGAGATAACCGGCGATTCCTTCATGCTGGCAAACACCTACCACGTCGAGACTTTTGTCGACTTTTTCGAGGCGAAAGCCGAGGAGTACGGTTTCGTTTACACGATAATCTGGGGAAATCACGACCACCATTCGCTGTACAATCCGAACTACCTTGCGGACACTTACAAAAACGCAAAGCACTGCCTCTATCTGGAGCCTAAGGACGACCTCTACGGCCGCAGTAATTTCGTGATCAATCTCACCGAGGACGGCACCAGGGCCACTAAGGCGGTCTGGATGATCGCAAATCTGGATTCCGGCGCAAGCTTTTCCGAGACCGAGCTCTCACCTTTCAGAGATTATGACTACATCCGTCCCGAGCAGACCGAGTGGTGGCTTGCCGAGCATGCCGCAGCGGGCGAGGACGTGCCCTGCATCGCGTATTACCACATACCCCAGGACGAGAACGCAAAAGCCTGGGAGGACGTGACCGAAAAAGGCGCAGACTACAAAAACAAGTACTTCAAACTCGAGGGCTTTGCGGACAACGGCAATGAAAAATACGCCAGCGACTTCATCGACAAGGCTAAAGACCACGGCCTCAAGGCAGCGTTCATGGGCCACGCCCACAACGACGACTGGACAGTGGAATACATGGGCGTCGTGATAGGCTGCGGCGTGAAGACCGGCACCGAGCTTTATTATGCACACATTGACACCGAATCGGAGGACGAGGCGATGAAGGCGGGACTTAAGTCCGTGGGCATCACCGAGAATTTCGATCTTATCGGTGCATCGCTGGTGACACTCACCGGCAGCGACGGATCCTTCGATCTTGAGCATCTCTACTACAACGAAAGGACAGACGGAGATTTCGTCAGATGGGTAAAATGGTGATGAAAATGTTTGACAAAGAAAATTTCGTATTCTCCGGTCTTGAGGGAAAGCAGAAAAAACAGGGCATAGTCCTGATAGTCTGTCTGGCGGTCATTTACGTGATCACCGCATTCACGTTTATGAACTTCCTGTACTGCTTCTCGGACTGCATCGGTTCCATCGTATGTGCCTCGGCGGACGTTGCGCTGAGGGATGCTTTAAGGTCTATGCCCATATTCCTGTCCTTCTTCCTGACGCTGGGCGGCCTTATGGTGTGCCAGTCGTTCTACCGCAATGAGTCAAAAGAAATTGCCGCAAAGAAGGCCAAAAAGCATGCAATCATTACAATAGTCATCGGCGCCGTGATCATCGTCTATACCGTCGTCATGAGGATCCTGGGCAGGTACCTGTCGCTTGTTGAGGGCGCTCCGTCACCGCTCTATCCTCTCGATGCCATGCTGTACGCATTGGTGTTTATATGCCTTGGCGTCGGCGTGCTGGTATATCTGAAAAAATTCTCCGAGGCTCATCCGTACGCGGGTCCGTCAAGGCCATTGGCGTCAAAGAAGGGGCGCTTCTGCCACAACTTTTTCACCACGCTCTGGATGCTCTTTGCCCTCTACGGCTTCTGCGGCTTCTTCTACGGCCTGTTTATCATCGATTTCGAAAACGGGTACGTCGCCTATTCCATCGGCGTTTTGATCGCTTCCTTCCTGGCCTTCTGCACCTTCGCTTGCTGGGAGCTTTACTACAACAACCTGAAGCCGGAAAAGAAGAAGGATCAGCTGTTTAAGATCGCTCTTATCTCCCTCTGCCTGTCCGTGGCCTCTGCGGTGTTCTACTTCGTGGCGCTGAAGTTCAACCTGGACGGTCCGGCAAACGTGGGCTTCGGAATTCTGCCCATCGCTTTTTCCGCCAGCGTCAATATCGCCACCATGCTGGTCGTGGCAACTCCTCTCATCGCATCCGTTGCAGCGCTCATCAAAGGCCTTGTGATCAGGAAAAAGTGACAGTGATAAGATAATAACCAATATAACCAATTTTAACGAACGGGCAGCCGCAATTCAGCGTGCTGCCTTTTTTAAAATGTCGCCCGGCAGGCGACCACAGCCCCCTCCGAAGAGTCTAAAATGAGGCCGTGATCCGGGAAAGACCCGGACAGGAGTAACGGTTAAACTTAATGACTTACAAAACTTTGGAGGGACGAAAAATGAATGATCTTACCGAAATCATCTTTATAATCGACGAGAGCGGTTCCATGTCGGGACTGGAGGCGGACACAATCGGCGGGTTCAACAGCATGATAGAAAAACAGAAGGAGGAGCAGGCCGGAAAAGCGGTGGTCACAACTGTGTTTTTCAATACGGTCATAAAGACCGTGCACAGCAGGATGGCTTTGGACAAGGTTCCGAAGCTTACCAAAAAGGACTATACCCCGGGAGGGTGCACCGCGCTGCTTGACGCATTAGGCGGGACTATAGGGGCTGTAGACAGGGCCCACAAGGAGGCCGATCCGGGAGACGTGCCGGACCACGTTTTGTTTGTGATAACCACCGACGGCCTGGAGAACTCCAGCCGTGAGTTTACCCAAAAGAAGGTAAAGGAGCTGATCACGGAGAAGCAGGAGAAGGGCTGGGAATTCATATTCGTGGCGGCGAATATCGACGCTGCGGAGACCGCGGCGGACTACGGAATCAATGCCGATAACGCGGTGAATTACTGCCCGGACGAGCTGGGAACGTGTACGAACTACAGGGCCATGAGTGAGGCGATATCAAACGTGCGCCGTGTGGGAAAGGTCGGAAAAGCCTGGAAAAAGACTGTGAGCGACGACTATAACAGCAGGGCGAGATGACGCCCGAGGCTAAAAAAGCCAAAAACTGCCTCAAAAAGGCGGCCTTTCTTCAAAAAACTTGAATTTATCACGGGCTGATATTATAATTCAGTTGGTCGTTCCCTGGCTTCGTTTAAGGCCAGTGAGGCGATTGATTAACCATTATGTTTGCCCTCAGGGCAATTAATACGGAGGTTTTTATGAAGAAAATATTTGCTGTGGTGACAGTTATTGCTGTTGCTCTGGCGCTTTGCATCAGCTCCTTCGCGGGTCTGGATGCGATGTACGCAAACGTTAAAGAACTGGAACGTTATGATGATGAGTCTCCCAACGCAGGTTTTGCGGGAAAAGTTTCGGTTACTATCAATAAGGGCGATAAGCTTTATATCCTCGGCTGGGCCGCTAAGAACGATGCTGTTCTTGAAAAGATCTACTGGACAGTTGACGGCGAGAGCAAAGAGTGCAGCGACGTTTACCGCGACAGAGAAGATCTCTTTACTGTAGGCGTAGTAACGGATGCCGAGTACGCAAAGCATGCCGGATTCGGATACAACGATGACATGATGGAGCTTATCGGAGCAGACGAACTCGCAGAGGGTGAATATGCCGTTGCGATCATCGCTCTCTTTGACGACGGTTCCGAGGCAGACGTAAAGCCTGAGTTTACTCTCTACGTTGGCGGCCAGCAGGGCCAGGAGACAAAAGAGAACGATCTTCCCAGAAAACTCGCAGTTGAGCTCGTACCCGATTCTACACAGAACGGCGTTGAGATCACCGAAGAGGATGACGGATCACTGCTTTGCGAAACCATCGAAGAGAACGCAGATCCCTGGATCTCCCTCGTTCTTGATGAGATAGACACAAGCATCTATACTTCATTCACTGTTACATATGAGATCACAGGTGAGCTCCACGGAAACAACGTTTACCTGAGAGACCTGGAAGTCAACCCCGGTTATTCACCGAACGTAGGCACATGGACTCCTCCCAAAATGCAGGGCAAGACCGAGCGCACGTTTGAGATCGAGGACGAATTCGGCCTTATGGTAGGAACAGAGCTTACCGGAGTCCGTTTCCCCGGCGCTAAGACCGGCGGATCCATCAGGATCACATCCATCGTATTCAATAACCCCAACGGCGTAAACGTCCGTGATTTCGACTCTGACGAAGGCGACGCACTTTCCTTCGACCAGATCCTTGCAAACGACGCTGAGATAGCTAACGGAAACGACGCGATTATCGCAACGAAGAAGGCTATTGACGGAACAAATGGCGACATCACCAGCATCACAATGTTCGGCTGGTATGGAAATGCCAACAGCGAGACTGTCGCTTTCGGTTACAAGATCGACGACGCAGACATTGTTTACGGTGAGTTCTTCGCTGACACAGAGGATGCCGTAACTCAGCTTAACGCTAACAACCGCAGATTCAAGGTTACCGTTCCGGTAAGCGAGCTGAAGGACGACGCTCACACCATCTGGGTATATGCTAAACTCGCAAACGGCGATATCGTTAAACTTAACAGATTCGATAACCGTGGCGAAGAGGGCGAGAAGGACAGAGAAGTATACGTAGTATTCAACGGTCCCGCAACTCCCACCGAGGCTCCCACAGAGGAACCCACAGCTACACCCGATGCTGAGACTCCCACCGAGGCTCCTGCAGACGCAACTGAAGCGCCCGCAACAACAGAGGAACCAAAGAAGTCTGGCTGCGGAAGCGTTGCTCTCGGAGGCGCCGCTGTCATAGCGCTTGCTGCAGCTGCTCTTATTATCAGAAAAAAGCACTGATCTTTTAAGCGGTAAGGCGCAGCCTGAGACCGCGCGATAAAAGATTATCAAATTACAATGTCCCCCGGTGTAAAAGCCGGGGGATATTGATTATACCGGGGAAAAACTGTATCATAAATGCATCGGGGGAAGGCCTCAAGGGGCGGACCCCAAAAGGCTTTAAAGGGACCCGATCCTATGACTGCAATTTCCGCGGAGCTTAATAGAAAAGAGCGTTATCATCCGGATATTCTGAATTTCCTCCGGGTGCTGGCCGCTCTTTTTGTTTTCTTCCTCCACGGATCGGAGTTCATACCTGGAATGAAGACCGCAGAGGGGCCTTTCGTATTTCTTACGAAGACACCTGCCTGGGCGGGAGTCTGGATATTCATACTTCTCAGCTGTTACCTTTTGGGAAACGGGTTTTTGACGGGCAGATACGATATATATAAAGACCCCCTTTCACGGAAAGTCAGTGTGAAAAAGGTGCTGATCTTTTATCTTAAGCGGTTCATACGCTACGCACCGATATATTACATATACTGCTTTGCCTTCGAGTTTTTCTCGGACAGGACTTTTCTCTGGAAAAAGCCCGGCATCGCGCTGAGAATACTCACCTTTACGTTTAACGGCGAGGGCGGTATCGCAGGTATCGGCCACCTGTGGTATCTTTCTCTTTCGATGCAGATATGCCTGCTCATGCCCTGGCTTTTCCTGCTGATTAGTAAGCTCGGCGAGAGGGGCCGAAAGATCGTATTTTTTGCGGCTCTTTCGGGAGGCCTTGCGGTGAGGGGACTTCTGTGGTACTTCGAGGCGGACTGGTACACGTGGGTCTACACCTTTGTTTTTTCGAATCTTGACATTGTCGTCTGCGGGATCCTTCTTGCGATGATCAATCATTCCGTTAAGGAAAAAGCGCCGGAGGAGAAGTCGCCTTTTTGGAGCAGGGTCATTGGCGTGTTATGCAATCTTCAGTTTCTGCTGCTGGTGATCTACACCTCAAGGATCTACGCCAATGCGCTCCCGGACGACTATTTCATCTACAGGTATATTCTTCCGACGCTTTACATAGTTTCCTGCGGGGCTCTCATCATCCGCTATCACGACCCTTCCGCGCCGAAGAAAAAGCCGCCTGAGAAATTCAGGATGCTCAGCGTGATCGACCGGTTTTCGGAGATCACTTTCCCGTTTTACGTGATCCACATGCAGGTGTTCATCTATTTTGACATGACGGTAGGCAACGCCTCTTTTTACGCCAATGCGCCTCTTTGGGGAAGATACATCATGTTCTTTGGGGTGTGCATTCCGGTCACGGTGCTTGGGGCGATAGTGCTGAAACTTGCCATTGACGGGGTCACCGCAGGGCTGAACCGGCTGGTATTCGGGAAGGAGGCGCGGAAATGAAAAAGCTCCTCCTTGTGGCGATCCTTTTGGCAATGCTTCTTACGGTCCTTTCCGCCTGCGTGGCTGATGTTCCTTTCAAGGGGGCGGGGACCTCGTGGGATCCCTATATCATCGAAACGGCCTCGGACATTTGCGAACTCTCAAGGCTTGTTAACGGCGGGAACAGCTTTAAGAGGAAATTTTTCAGACAGACGGAGGACGTCGACCTTTCGGGCATCGACTGGGTGCCTATCGGGATGTACGGAACGGATAATTCTTTTGATGGCACTTATGACGGAAACGGCCGCGTTATCACAGGGCTTGAGACCTCTCGGGAGGGCGGAAACGGGCTTTTCGGAAGGCTTGGCGGCACCGTTATGAATCTTTCCGTTGAAAACAGCGTGATAAGAGGCGACATCGCGGGGAGCATCGCCTGCAGTTCCTCAGGGAACAAGGGTCTTATCATAAACTGCTGCGTTAAGGCGACGGTCATTGCCGCCGAGGCGGGGGGAATCGCCCATGATTTTAACGGGATGATATTAAACTGCAGGACAGACTGCACGCTTGAAGGTGAGATCACCGGGAATGTATGCGCAGGGGCCCTTGCCTTTGGCGCGAACAACCGGACAGAAGAGGGTGTGACAGCCGACGAAATGAACGCCACCATCCCCACGTCCGCATATTCCGCAGGCATCGATATGAGGGAACTGAACCTCTGGAAGGATATCGACGGGGAAGCGTTTTTAACTTCGGAAAAGCGGGAGATTTCAAGCGGGGATATTCCGTGGATCATCAAGACCGGAAGGTATAAGGCATATCTGATAATATTGACGGTTATATGCCTGACTGCTTTTGTATTGGCGATAAGACGGCGGAGAAGGGCAGTTTGAAATAAAAAAAGTAAACATAATATTAATTATGTTCCCAAAATCATTCTTTACTATGCAGGTATATTATCATTTGACTGAACAGACTGTCAACACTTTTCGTTTATTTCCTCTATAATAAGTTCTTTTAAACACAATAATAATCATATATCACTAAAAACGCATATATTAACACATAATAGTAGTTCATAATTAATATTATGTGGTTTTATTGTATACAAAGGTAATTATTATTATTTTTTTATTTGAAGGGAAATTATACCTAATGCTGGTCATGATTCTTGCGATGCTCTTTTTGAGCATGCTTTATCTTTCTAATATGTTTTATAAGAGAAAGATGCGGGTGGCATTGGTTTCTATTGTTTTGTTTTGGGCTGTGATAATTTCATGGGTCTATGCATTGTTGGTTTTAGACGTTGCACAACTAGGCTTTTTGAATTCAGAAGAACGTATTAATTTTCTGTATGAATTCAATCCGGCAAATATTGTTCGATTTTTAAACGAAAAAAGCAATGTAATAAATACTCCGGTCATTAAAACGATTATATCTGTATCTACATTGGCAGTAACGCTGGGCATTGTTGTTGTTATGCACGGCGTTTTTGAGATGACAAAAGAGTTTATATGTGCAGCGAGTCATCTGATAAAAAAAGCAGAGACTAGGGTTTCAAAAAAGATTTTTACCGCGATATTGCCGCCAATGAATCGTGGAGGGATCCTAATTATGATCTGCAGGCTAAATTGTTGACTGAAATCCCTTTTATTGTACTTTATGCACCATCTTGTTTAAGAGGTGCGTTTCATTCTTTTCTTGTGTAAATCTATGTCTGTTGTACAAGGCTTTGCACGAGTAAAGAACCATTATAGATAAAGGGAAATATATTATGAATAAAAGAAAAGCATTTACTGTAGTCGAACTTGTTATCGTTATAGCGATTATTGCAATAATAGCGGCCGTACTCATTCCAACGTTTGCCGCAATTATAAAAAAAGCTAACGATTCCGTATTTCTTCAGGATCGCACCAGCCAGCAGATTAATGATATGGCAGAGCGTGTTCTCAATAACAACTATATGACATGGGAGGATTTTGAAAAATCTCTCATGGAAAAATTGACCCAAGGCGAAGTTAACACGGGGAATATAATCGCACTCCTCGAAGGTTATGACGATATGGGACTGAGCGAAGAGCAACTGACAAAGATATTTAACGAGCTTATTAAAAAGAATCTGACGGATGTTCAAGTAAGAGTTATTCTTGAAAGAGCCGGTGTAGACGAATCGTACATTGAAGATATAATTTCTAAACTTCCAAAAACAGCTATAACCAAGGATGATATACTGAAAGCGATTGAAGAGATTGGTCTTGATACATCGATAAAGACTGCCGTTGATGAAGTAGTAGATGACGCTCTTGAAAATGTACCTGATGAAGATGATATAGCGGCCATCGTTCATAAAATTCTTGAACAATTTGTTCAAGGAATTACTGTCACGCCAACAGAGGACGAAATTGAAATTGGGGATACTGTTCAGCTTTCTGCTACAACGGAGCCTTCGGGCAGAACCGTTACCTGGACATCATCCGATACAGCTGTTGCGACTGTCGATGCCACGGGGCTTGTAACAGGCGTTGCAGCCGGTTCTGCAACGATCACTGCAACATCCGGTACCAAGAGTGCTACAGCGGTAGTCACAGTAGTTTCCGCCGGTTCTGTTGAATATCACATTACAGGTGTATTGACGTATAACACCGTGGATGACCATAAGTATAACAACGGGGACACCATTGGAACCACAAAAGCAATGCAGTTGTTCAGCATTGCAAATAGCTTAGATTATGGAATTACCGGATATAGTACGTATGTATGGCATATGGGTACTGTCACGTATACGATTCCTGACAATGTTCCTCAAAATGCAACGATCATACTTGATCCTGTTGATATCAACAGTAGATTTATGGACGTATATGAGATGCCGGGCATGTCCAATGGGTA
Organism: Clostridia bacterium; assembly: GCA_017444825.1. Classification (GTDB taxonomy): domain Bacteria; phylum Bacillota; class Clostridia; order UBA1212; family UBA1212; genus UBA1212. The sequence goes on along the minus strand of JAFSVU010000004.1, from coordinate 64,179 downwards.
TACAATAAAAATAGTAGATAACAGCGGGCATAACTTCCATATTGATTCTTCAGTATTCAGTTCAGGAATAATCGATGCAATTCGTAATGCGGCGCAGATAATAATAAGTGACGGAACCATATATTCGCTTGACGGAAACGGCAATTATGTCACTTTACCGGGAGAATACATTCCATATTTAACTCAGGGAGGATTATTTGACGATTACCGAAAATGGCTAAAAGATAATAGTTTAACGACTTATGCATCCGTCGATACAAACTTTATAAATCAGTACATCAATGAGCTTTCTGCCGGCGCGGAAACAAGCTTGGAATACTATGTCGAAACCGTTTTAGGTGGCTGGTCAGATGCTATACTAGTTAAACTGTGTGGGCAATGCACCGGAAATACTACTGATTATAGACATGTTGAGAGCGAAGTTGTTCGACGCATGATCGATTTTAACTATAGAAAGGGTTTAGGAATTGCGTTTGTTCAAAACACTTATGCTGGCTGGTACGAAGGGATCAGAGGTAAAATGAACAATTCAAACAGTACCGCAGGTGAGGACATCTCTTCCAGCTCTCCTGTTTGGAAGGATTGGACAGAGTTTTATCCTACGGCGCTTAGCGTTTCGAGTCTTTATGGCGTTATTGATAATATAGGGAATATGCTCAATTCTACCACGGCTGAAGGAGTTACAACAGCCGGCGTTGCTTTAGTTTGGAACGCATATGCCGGAAATGCTTGGCAAGAGACGTTCTTATGCGAGGTTCCAGGGCTTACAATAACTATGACCGCAGACTAAAGCGGAAAAATCAGAACAAAAAAGGAGGTGTAAACATGCCAAATACACAAAAAGAACCGGACAAAATGCCTGGAAAACGCCGGAACTGGGTCGAAGTTATTCTTGTAATCATTGTCGTGCTATTGGTTTTCATAATCTTTTGGCTGATTATGCGTAGCGTTTTCAGCGCTTCCGGCAGGGCAATCGAGCAGAAAGAAGATATTAATGATAAACTTGACGCAATAATAGCAAACTATGACAATGGTAAATATATGACTCAAGAGGATTTGGATAGGGCTGTTGATAAGGTCTTAGAAGAGCTTGCTGAAAAAGAAACAAAAAACCGGATAGTGTTGATAAATGCTCCGGAGAACATTGGTCAGCTTAGCAAGGAGGAGATAGTTGCTCTGGTGACCAAGGCTCTCGAAAACCAGACGGGCAAGGAAATCGATGTGGTCATTACTGACCACAGTAAGCTCACGGATGAAGATCTGAAAAAAATAGTTGAACAGGTAATGGCCAAGCTTCCGTCAAACGATATTTCAAAAGAAGAATTGGGTGGTATTATCAGCGAGGCGATCACAAAACAGATCACTACATCAATTTCCGAAGACACCATCAGCGAAGCTGTAACAAAGGCTCTCAATGATTCCGGAAAAGTAATGAATGAAGAACAGATTGAGGCTATAGTAACTAAAATAATCGAAGATCTGAACAAAGACTGATAGTCCAGACAAATCAAAGAAAGAAGGGGCAACGGGGTAATCTGCTGCCTCTTTTCATTATGGCATGTTTCATTGACAAATATAGAGCAGTTCAGTAAACTTACCTTGTGACCAATACGAATGTCCGGGATCATTTGAAACATTAAAGGGGGTAACATCATGAACGAAAGGATCAAGAAACTTCTTGAGGGAAACGAGCGCTATCAAAAGACCGGGATCTTCAGAGGCGACGTCTCTGCCGCCAAAAGGGCGGAAAACAAAGACGGGCAGCATCCCTGCGCAGTCGTAATAACCTGCTCCGATTCCAGGGTGATTCCGGAGGCGATATTTTCCGCAGGAATAGGGGAACTGTTTGTCATAAGGACTGCGGGAAACGTGATCGGTGTACACGAGTTCGGGAGCATCGAATACGCGGTGGAGCACCTTAAGGCGGGCACTGTGATCGTACTTGGCCATACCGGTTGCGGTGCGGTGAAGGCTGCGCTTGCAGGTGAGTTCGGTGGGACCGTTGGCGTCATTACGAACCGCATCAAGAATGCCGCGGGCGATGAGCAGGATCCGGAGAAGGCCTGTGCTCTAAACGTTAAGGAAGGTGTTGAAGGCATCAGAAGAGTGTTTTTCCATCATGAGGACGTGACGGTGGCAGGAGCGATCTACGACATATTAAGCGGAGAGGTCAGGATCATCTGCTGAGAACCTTTCAAAGCGATATAAATAACAAGCGAGCCCCGGTACCTCAATGTGAGGCTTTTCCTGCGGCTCGCTCTTTTGTCTGAATACCTGTCAGACTTTTTGGTTTTTCTCCGTTCTTTTTGCTTTTTCGGTTCTTTCTGCTTTTTTTGGTTCCTTCTGTTTTTTCTCCGTTCTGCCTTTTTCAACCGTTCTACCTGAAATATTTCACGGCAGCTTCAAACATTCTTATGTCGTAGTTGCCGGGAACATTTTTGTAAAGGTATTTGCCAATGCGCTCGCTGTGGCCCATCTTGCCGAAGACGCGGCCGTCGGGGGACGTGATGCCCTCGATGGCGAAGGCGCTGTTGTTGGGGTTGAAATGGATGTCGCTTGTGACGTTGCCCTCAAGGTCCACGTACTGTGTGGCGATCTGGCCGTTCTCAGCGAGGGTGCGTATCATGTCTTCCGAGGCCAGGAACCTGCCTTCTCCGTGGGAGATGGGAACGCTATAGATCTCACCGGGCTTTGTAAGTGAGAGCCAGGGGGACATGTTGGAGGCCACGCGGGTCCTTACTATGCGGGACTGGTGCCTCGCTATTGTGTTGAAGGTGAGAGTCGGGCAGTTCTCGTCCACGTCAATGATCTTTCCGTAGGGAACGAGGCCCAGCTTTATGAGAGCCTGGAAGCCGTTGCAGATGCCGCACATAAGGCCGTCACGCTTTGAAAGAAGCTCCGTGACGCCGTCCTTTACCGCAGCGTTTCTGAAGAAGGCGGTTATGAACTTGCCGCTTCCGTCGGGCTCATCTCCGCCGGAGAAGCCTCCCGGTATGAAAACGATCTGGGAGGCGCTGAGCTCATTGGCGAATTTTTCAACCGAGAAGGCCACGTCCTCAGCGGTCAGGTTCTTCACGATAAAGAGCTTCGCTTCCGCGCCTGCGTCCTCCACCGCTTTTGCGCTGTCATATTCGCAATTTGTGCCGGGGAAAACGGGTATGAGCACACTGGGCTTTGCAACCTTTACGGCAGGTGCTTTGCGGTTTTCACACTCAAAAGTGAAGGCCTCGGGCTTCTTGCCGCTCTGGTGGATGTTGCAGGGGTAGACGCTTTCAAGAGGGCTCTCGTATGATGAGAGAAGCTCATGGATGGAGATCGATTCGCCGCCGAAGGTGAACGAGGCGTTGTCGGTGACCGTTCCAAGCGTTACTGCGCCTGCAGGAATCTCGCCGGGGGTGAGCTCGATCACGAAGGATCCGTTGCAGCGGGAGAAGAGGTCATTTAGGGTGAAGGTCGGCGCGAAGTCGAAGCCAAAACCGTTGCCGAAAGCCATTTTCATAACTGCCGCGGCGATACCTCCCATGGCGGGGGTGAAGCATGCTGCCACGCGGCCGCTCCGCATCAGAGCTGTGACCTTGTTAAAGACGCCAATGAGCGACTCAGGGCCCAGAAGGCCGCTTTCCCGGGTTTTGGGACTGAGGAGGACAACGGTGTTTCCTGCCTGCTTGAACTCCGGTGTGATGACGTTTTCCGCCTTGTCCGTGGTGACCGCAAAGGACACGAGGGTGGGCGGAACGTGGATGTTTTCAAAGGAGCCGGACATGGAGTCCTTGCCGCCAATGGAGCCTATGCCGAGATCCATCTGGGCCCTGAAGGCGCCGAGAAGAGCGGCGAGAGGCTTGCCCCAGCGGTGGGGATCGCTTCCGAGTCTTTCGAAGTATTCCTGGAACGTGAGGTAGGTGTCGTCAAAGGACGCGCCGGACGCGATCAGCTTGCATACGGACTCCACCACCGCGAGATATGCCCCGTGGTAGGGGCTCTTTTCCGAAACAAAGGGATCGTAGCCCCAGGCCATAAAGGAGCAGTCATCGGTGTGGCCGTGCTCAACTGATATCTTCTGGACCATCGCCTGGGAGGGCGTGAGCTGGAGGTCGCCGCCGAAGGGCATCATGACCGTGCCGGCTCCGATGGTGGAGTCAAAGCGCTCCGCAAGGCCCCGCTTCGAGCATACGTTGAGGTCGGATGAGAGTTTCCTGTAGTTTTCTGTAAAATTGCCCGTCACCGATTCGCTTTCGAGGACCGGCTTTGAGACTGATGCATTGGCGTGTTTTTCAGCGCCGCTCGAGTCTAAGAATTCGCGGCTGATGTCGACGATCCTGCTGCCTCTCCAGGTCATGGTGAGGCGTGGCTCGGATTTGACCTTCGCAACGGGGGTAGCGCTCAGGTTTTCTTTTGAGCAGAGAGCGAGGAATGCATTTGCGTCCTCCGGCGCCACCACGACAGCCATGCGCTCCTGGGACTCCGAAATGGCAAGCTCCGTACCGTCAAGGCCTTCGTATTTCTTGGGCACCGCGTCAAGGTCGATGTCGAGACCGTCAGCCAGCTCGCCAATGGCAACAGAGACGCCGCCCGCGCCAAAGTCGTTGCAACGCTTTATCATGCGGGAGGCTTCGGGATCTCTGAACAGCCTCTGGAGCTTCCGCTCCTCCGGGGCGTTGCCTTTCTGGACCTCGGCTCCGCAGGTCTCCACGCTGTGGGAATCGTGGGCTTTTGACGAGCCCGTTGCGCCGCCGATGCCGTCGCGGCCTGTGGCTCCGCCGAGAAGTATGACCACATCGCCCGGCGCGGGACGCTCGCGGCGCACATTGGCCGCCGGCGCCGCGGCTATAACGGCTCCGATCTCCATGCGCTTTGCGGCATAGCCCGGGTGGTAGATCTCGTCAACGATGCCTGTGGCAAGACCGATCTGGTTTCCGTAGGACGCGTAGCCCGCAGCCGCCTCGGTGACGATCTTTCTCTGTGGAAGCTTTCCGGGGATCGTCTCGTCAACGGGAACTGTCGGGTCGGACGCACCTGTTACGCGCATTGCCCCGTAGACGTAGGAACGGCCTGAGAGGGGGTCCCTGATGGCTCCGCCGATGCAGGTGGAGGCGCCGCCGAAGGGCTCGATCTCTGTGGGGTGGTTGTGAGTCTCGTTTTTGAAAAGGAGGAGCCAGGGCTCTTTTACGCCGTCGACGTTAACGTCTATCTTAACCGTGCAGGCGTTGATCTCCTCGGAGGCGTCCAGCTTGTCCAGCTTTCCGGTCTTCCTGAGGTATTTTACCGCGACGGTGGCAAGGTCCATGAGACATACCGGTTTTTTGTCTCCGACCTCTTCTCTGATCCTGAGGTAGTCCTTGTAGGCGGCTTCGATGAGCTCGTCATCAAAGCTTACGTCGTCGATCCTCGTGAGGAACGTGGTGTGCCTGCAGTGGTCGGACCAGTAGGTGTCTATCATCCTTATCTCGGTGATGGTGGGGTCCCGGTGCTCGCTCTTAAAGTAGGTTTGGCAAAACTCTGCGTCGTCGGCGTCCATGGCAAGAGAGTAGTCCTTTACGAACTGCTCAAGACCCTTCCTGTCCAGGTCTCTGAATCCTTTCACGGTCTCCACGTTTTTGGGAACCGTAAAATCCATGGCCAGAGTTTCGGGAAGCTCCATGCCTATCTCCCTCGAATCAACGGGATTGATCACGTATTTCTTGAAGGCCGCTATCTGCTGCTCAGTGAGGTCGCCGTAGAGGGCGTAGACTGTGGCGCTCCTTATGACGGGACGCTCACCCTGAGAAATGATCTGGATGCACTGTGCCGCGCTGTCCGCTCTCTGGTCAAACTGTCCGGGCAGGTATTCCACGGCGAACACATTGGCGTTTCCGGTGTCAATGGCCTCTGTTGCGATGTCGAGCTGGGGCTCCGAGAAAACCGTCTTCACGGCCCGGTCAAAAAGCTCCTTCGAGATATTTTCTGCGTCGTACCTGTTGAACACCCTTATGCCGGTGATCGTATCTATGCCAAGGAGCTCTTTCGCGTCGGAAAGAAGCGACGATGCCTTGAGAGCCAGCTCCTTTTTCTTTTCCACGTAAATTCTGTAAACCAAGATTAATCCTCCTTTAAAGCGAGGGCGCGGGCGCCGATGTCGCTGCGGAAATATGCATTGTCGAAATGTATGGACCTGACCGCCTTGTAGGATGCGTCGAGAGCCTTTCTCAGGTCGTCAGCCACGTATGTCACGCCAAGGACTCTCCCGCCCGACGTAACCAATGCGTCCCCCGAAAGCCTGGCTCCCGCCACGTAAACGTGGGGAAGGATGTCATCGGGGATGGTGATCTTAAAACCTTTTTCGTACGAAGAGGGGTAGCCCTTGCTGGCCATGATGACGCAGGCAGCGCTTTTATCCGAGAAACGGACGTCGCAGCTCGCAAGGGTACCGTCCGTCACAGCCTGCATGACCGTGAGAAGGTCGCTCTCAAGAAGGGGCAGCACCACCTGGGTCTCGGGGTCGCCGAACCGGCAGTTGTACTCGATGACTTTGGGGCCGTCCCCTGTTATCATGAGGCCGAAATAGAGGCAGCCCTTGAAGGTCCTGCCTTCCTTATTCATCGCGTTGATTGTGGGAAGGTATATCTCTTCCATGCAGCGATTCGCGATCTCCTTGGTGTAGCAGGGGTTTGGCGCGATGGTTCCCATGCCGCCGGTGTTGAGACCCTTGTCGCCGTCGAGAGCCCGCTTGTGGTCCATGGATGAGACCATGGGCTTTACGACCTTGCCGTCGGTGAAAGCCAGCACCGAGACCTCGGGGCCCGTCAGAAACTCTTCAATGACTATGCGAAGGCCGCTGGCGCCGAATTTCTTTTCCTGCATCATGGATACCACGGCTTCTTTTGCCTCATCTCTTGTCTCTGCGATGACCACACCTTTTCCCAGGGCCAGGCCGTCGGCCTTTACCACAGTTGGGATCGGGGCGGTCTCCAGGTATTCGAGGGCCTTCGACATGTCGTCAAAGGTTTCGAAACGGGCGGTGGGGATGCCGTACTTTTTCATAAGGTTCTTGGAAAAGACCTTGCTTCCTTCGATGATGGCGGCGTTTGCCCTTGGCCCGAAGCACTTTATGCCCTTTGCCTCAAGAGCGTCGACGCAGCCCAGCACCAACGGGTCGTCGGGGGTCACCACGGCGTAGTCGATGCTGTTTTCTACGGCAAAATTCACGATGCCGTCAATGTCAGTGGCCGCTACGGGCACGCACACAGCGTCACCTGCGATGCCTCCGTTTCCCGGCAGGGCATAGATCGTCTCCACAGAGGGGTTTTCTTTGATCTTTTTAATGACAGCGTGCTCGCGGCCACCGCTGCCCACAACTAGAATCTTCATTGAAACCTCCGTTCAATCGTTCAATGATGTAAATGATATCAATGGTGGAAGAGGCGCATTCCTGTGAAGCACATCACCATGTCGTGCTTGTTGGCGCGTGCGATAACGATGTCGTCGCGGATGGAGCCGCCGGGCTCGGCAATATATTTCACACCGCTCATCCTTGCCCGCTCAACGTTGTCGTCGAAGGGGAAGAAAGCGTCGGAACCGAGGGAAACGCCGTCAATTGTGGCAAGGTAGGCCTTCTGTTCCTCTTTGGTGAAGGGCTCGGGGCGCTCTGTGAAGTATTTCTGCCAGATACCCTCTCCGCAAACGTCCTCTTCGTTCTGGTTGATGTAGCCGTCGATCACGTTGTCTCTCTCGGGCCGTCCCAGCTCGGGTCTGAAGGGAAGGGCGAGGACCTTGTCCGCCTGGCGGAGGAACCAAGTGTCTGCTTTCGTTCCGGCAAGCCTTGTGCAGTGGATCCTTGACTGCTGCCCTGCGCCGACGCCAATGGCCTGTCCGTTAAAAGCGTAGCACACCGAGTTTGACTGGGTGTATTTGAGGGTGATGAGGGATATTATGAGGTCTCTCGCCGCGCTGTCGGGAAGATCCTTGTTTGCCGTCACGATATTGCTTAGAAGCTCACGGTCGATCTTGAAATTGTTTCTTCCCTGCTCGAAGGTGATGCCGAAGACCTGTTTTGTCTCTCTCTCGGCGGGAACGTAGTCCGGGTCGATCTTTACTATGTTGTATGCGCCTTTGCGCTTTGATTTAAGAATCTCCAGTGCTTCCGGCTCGTATCCGGGGGCAATGACTCCGTCCGAGACCTCGCGCTTGATCATATTGGCGGTGGTCACGTCGCAAACGTCGGAGAGTGCCACCCAATCGCCAAAGGAACACATGCGGTCGGTGCCCCGGGCTCTTGCATATGCGCAGGCGAGGGGTGATGCGTCCAGATCCGGAACGTCGTCCACGAAGCATGCCTTTTTGAGCTTGTCAGAAAGGGGAATGCCCACTGCCGCAGAGGTGGGGCTAACGTGCTTGAAGGATGTGACTGCGGGAAGACCGAGAGCGGCTTTAAGCTCTTTCACCAGCTGCCAGGAGTTGAAAGCGTCGAGAAAGTTGATGTACCCCGGGCGGCCGTTCAGTATCTCTATCGGAAGGTCGCTTCCATCGGCCATGTATATTTTTGAAGGTTTCTGATTCGGGTTGCAGCCGTATTTGAGTTCAAATTCTTTCATTGTTTGCCATCTCCGTTCTTGTTGAATATGTATGTGTCTTTTGCGGATCCGCCGATCACTTTCACGTAAAGCGAGATCTTGTTGTCGCTGTCGAGGGTCTCCCAGAGCTCCTTGGCGAAGGCTTCCGTGTCCTCGGGGATCGCAATAAGCTCAGGCTCGCCCTGGAAGGAGGGCAGGGGGGTTCCGTTGCCGACGTATGTGTGGATGAAGTGGCCGGCGCCGGGCTTTGCGGGGTAGTTGAAATAGAACCTTGCGCAGTCGCTGCCTTCGGCGTCAACGGATTTAAGGATGCTCATTTTGTACGTTGTTTTGGCGCCGCAGGTCACCATGGCGCTGATGCGGGGGGTGAAGTTCGGAGCGTCGGGCTCGAATTCCCTTGTCGAAAGGGCGCTTTCGAAGGTGCCGCCGTTCTTGAGGGCGTCAATGATGGTGTCGGTCTGGTCGCCGTTGGTCACGACGAAATTGTCGCCGCAAGTGGCTGCGGCTCTGTAGATGATGAGACTGGGGTCCGCCACCTTGGATTCGTCAAAGGCCTTAGTGTAAAGGCCGTCCTCCCGCATTTCAAAAACACGGTTGCGTGAATTAACGCTCCTGCCCATGATGAAGTAGGCGACGACGGGTTTGCCTGAGGGGGTGGTGCCGACGATGATCCCGCGGCCCACGTAGGGGTCAAGACCGACTGTCTCTTTAAGGCTTCTTAATCTGTAAATGTCCATTTCTGCGTCCTTTCTTTTATTTGGATATGACCATGCTTGAAACATATTCAACGGCGGCCGGCAGTATGATCCATTCGGCCTCCCGCATGACTCTTTTCTGGAGGATCTCGGGGGTGTCCCCGTCCTCAACGCTCACCGCTTTTTGCATTATTATCTCACCGCCGTCGGGTATCTCGTTCACAAAATGGACGGTGGCGCCGGTGACCTTCACTCCTTTTTTGAGGGCGGCCTCGTGGACCTTGAGCCCGTAGAAGCCTTCGCCGCAGAAGGAGGGAATGAGAGAGGGGTGCACGTTTATGATCTTTCTCTCGTATTTTTTCGTAAATTCCGGGGACAGGATGCACATGAAGCCGGCAAGGACGATGAGGTCTGTACCGTACCTGTCTATGGTGTCCGAAAGCTTTTCTTCGAATTCCGCGCGTGAGGATGCTTCCTTCTTTGAGACCACCTCGGAGGGAATGCCGGCGGCTTTCGCTCTTTCAAGGGCGTAGGCACCGGGGTTTGACGATATCACGACAGCCACCTCGCCGCTTTTAATGATGCCCGACTTTTCTGCATCTATGATCGCCTGAAGATTTGTGCCGCCTCCCGAAACGAGAACGGCAATGCGAGCTTTTTTGACGGTCATTGGTTTCTGATCCTTTCTTTGGGATTGATGGCCGGGAGGATCAAAGCGCCAACGGTATTTCCGAGCACCACTGTGGCCAGAAAACCGATGGTCTGAAGATCGGGAAGACCTTTTACTGAGAAGTAGAAAACGTCGGCGATACTGTGCTCAAAGCCGCTCAATATGAAGACGGGGATGCAGAACAGTATGGCAAGGGGCGTCTTATGGTCGCTGAATATGCTGACCGCAAGATACATGAGCACACCACAGAAGAGGGCTCTAATGAGTGTCTGGTAAAAAGCCTGCTCCAGTCTCGGAGCGCATGCCGCCTGAGCCTTCTCAATGAGAGATGGTATCGCAAGCCGCACCAGTATTCCGCAGACCACCGTGCCGATGATGTTCCCGAGAAGACCGAGGAAGAGACCGGAAAAATAGTCCTTTGAGCGGTCCCTGATAGCGTAGCCGATCCTTCCCGTAAACAGGGAGTATTTTTTGTAGCATATGCAAAGGAGGGCGACGGAGAAAAAGACTGCCCCCACCACTTTGTTGTCGCAGGCCAGGAAGACTGTGCCTCCCACTGAAATGAGAAGTCCGGCTGAGATGCCGGACAGAAGCTTTGCTAACATAATACGATCCTTTCGCCTGAGGAGATGATCTCGCCAATGACATAGGCGTCTTCATCGTTTTCTCTGAGAATCCTGAGGGCGAGGTCCGCATCGTCTCTGTCTACGGTGATGCTCATGCCTACGCCCATGTTAAACGTATTGAACATATCACGCTCGGTGATATTGCCTGCTTTCTTGATGAGGTCGAAGATCGGAAGCACCCTTACGGAGCTCTTTTCGATCCTTGCGCAGAGGCCCTCGGGTATGGACCTCGGAATGTTTTCGTAGAAGCCGCCTCCCGTGATGTGGGAGATGCCTTTGACACGCACCTTTTCGAGAAGGGCGAGAACAGGCTTCACGTATATCTTCGTGGGAGTGAGAAGAGTCTCGCCGAGGCTTTTTCCCGAAAGCTCCGGAACGGGCTTTGTGATATCTTTGTTTTCCACGTCGAAGATTTTGCGTACCAGCGAAAAACCGTTGGAGTGGACGCCGCTGGAGGGAAGGGCGATGATTACGTCGCCGGCATTGGTCAGTGAGTTATCGATAATCTTCTTCTTGTCCACGACTCCGGTGGTGTACCCCGCCAGGTCGTACTCTTTCTCGTCGTAAAAACCCGGCATTTCTGCGGTCTCGCCGCCGATGAGGGCGGCACCCGCCTGCACGCAGCCTTCAGCCACGCCCGCCACGATCTGTTCGATGCGCTCGGGAACGTTCCTTCCGCAGGCGATGTAATCAAGGAAATAGAGGGGCTTCGCACCGCAGCAAATGACGTCGTTTACGCACATGGCCACGCAGTCGATGCCTACGGTGTCATGCTTGTCCATCAGAAATGCGATCTTAAGCTTTGTGCCCACGCCGTCGGTGCCCGAGACGAGAACCGGCCGCTCCATCCCGGTGATATCAAGCTCGAAGAGGCCTCCGAAGCCTCCGACGTCGGAACATACACCCGGCGTGACCGTGCGGGCGATATGTGCTTTCATAAGTTCAACTGCGCGGTATCCTGCGGTGATGTCAACGCCTGCGGCAGCGTATGCTTCTGATCTCGACTGATCGTTCATTTCTCCTCCAATTCTCCGCCTCCAAAGCGGAACCGTTATGTTTTTGTGTCACTCTTTTCCGTTCCAGCAGTATGTGCAAAGATCACATTCCGGAAGCCCGATGGCCTGTATGATGCCCTCGAAGGTCTGGAACTCAAGGGATGAAAAATTGAATTTCTCGCAGATGGCGCTGCGAAGGTTTTTGCCTCTTTCGGTGGTGCCGTCCGCGTATTCATCGATATGCTTCATGCCTTCCTTGCCCTCCAGCTCGAGAATGACTCTCCTTGCTATAAGATCCATCTCGCTTGTTGAACGGGAGAAGTTGAGGAACTTGCAGCCGTACATGATGGGCGGGCATGCGGAACGCATGTGGACGGACTTGGCGCCGTTTTCGTACAGGAACTCCACCGTCTCCCTAAGCTGGGTGCCTCTTACTATGGAATCGTCCACGAACAGGAGGTTTTTGCCCTTGATAAGATCCGGTATGGGGACCTGCTTCATTTTTGCGATCTCGTCACGATCCTTCTGGCTCGGGGGCATGAAGGACCTGGCCCAGGTGGGTGTGTACTTTATGAATGCGCGGGCGAAGGGCTTGTGGCTTTCATTGGCGTAACCAATGGCATGGGGCGTTCCGCTGTCGGGCACGCCTCCAACGTAGTCAATGTCCTCCGCTGTGCCGCTCGCTTTGTCGTTTTGGGCTATGATAGCGCCGTTTCTGTACCTCATGGTCTCCACGTTCACACCTTCGTAGGTGGAGGTGGGATATCCGTAGTAGCTCCAGAGGAAGGAGCAGATGCGCTTCTTTTTACCCGCTGCCGCAAGGACTGTCATCCCGTCGGGGGTGAGCTTTACTATCTCGCCGGGGCCCAGCTCCTTTTCGTCAGCAAAGCCCAGCTTCTGGTAGGCGAAGGATTCAAAGGATACCGCATAGCCGTCGGCTCTCTTTCCTACAAGCACCGGCAGCCTTCCGAACCTGTCCCTGGCGGCGATCAGCGAGCCGTCGTCCGTCAATATCAGAACACAGGCGGTGCCGTCAATGGACTCCTGGGCGAACTTTATGCCCGATGCGAAATCATCCCTTTGGTTTACGAGGGCCGCGAAAAGCTCCGTGGAGTTCACCGCTCCGCCCGTCATGGCGTCGAAATGTCCCCCGTCAGAGGATGTGAGGTAGCGCTCGATGAGTTCTTCCGAATTGTTGATGATGCCTACGGTGCATATCGCGTACGTGCCCAGCTTTGACCTTACGAGAAGAGGCTGAGGATCGGTGTCGCTTATGACGCCAATGGCACTGATGCCTTCCATCTCACTGAAAATCGTTTCGAATTTCGTACGGAAGGGTGCGTTCTCGATATTGTGGATCTTGCGCTGAAGACCTATCTCTTTACTGTAGGCCGCAAGACCTGCCCTGCGTGTGCCGAGGTGGGAATGGTAGTCGACCCCGAAGAACACGTCAGTCATGCAGTCGGACGATGATGTGATACCAAAAAAACCGCCCATTGATTCCTCCGTTCTGATTATGTGATCATAAGTTGTTTGCGACGCCTGCGTCCTTTTCAAGAACGGTCTTTGCGTCGCTGAGACGTTTTTCGTAAAGTTTTTTTGCAAGTTCCGGATCCGAGACGGCTATGATCTCAGCCGCCAGAAGAGCAGCATTGGCGCCGCCGTTTACGGCAACTGTAGCCACCGGAATGCCCGTGGGCATCTGTACTGTGGAAAGAAGGGCGTCCAGGCCCTCAAACGCTGCGGATTTGCAGGGAACGCCGATGACGGGGAGGGTGGTCCTTGCAGCCAGAGCTCCCGCCAGATGGGCCGCCATGCCCGCAAAAGCAATAATCGCTCCGAATCCGTTTTCACGGGCATTCGCAGCGAATTTTGCAGCCTCCTCGGGCGTACGGTGTGCACTGTATATGTGCGCTTCAAATGGTATATCGAGGGATCTCAGTACTCCCGCAGCTTTCTCCACGATCGGAAGATCGCTGTCGCTTCCCATTATCAATCCGACTTTTTTCATTCCGTTCACTCCTTGTAAAATCAAAAAAGGCGCACTCCTGAACTCAGCGGTAGATGAGTGTGCCCAGACGGTCGGCTCTTTTTATTTCCCTTCCGCTCCTTTGTGGTGCTCCACGATATCCGTCAGTCACGGAAAGGCGTTCTTTCGAACAAACCAATACTATCATAAGAAGCCCCTCCGTGTCAAAGAATTAAAGTTATTTTCAGTTACTTTTTCAGATGCCGGCCTTGGTTTCGCAATAAACGCAGCGGTACACCTTGTTCTCCCGGTCGGTGAGCTTGAAAACGTGCTTCAGCTCCTGTTCGTTTGAGGTGATGCAGCGGGGATTTTTGCACTTTATGACGTCCACCAGAAGCTCGGGCATTTCGATGGACTTTTTCTCCACCAGCACTCCGCCACGGATGATATTTACCGTCGCCAACGGGTCCACGTAGCCTATCACGTCAAGGTCGATGTCTATCACGGCGTCGATCTTTATTATGTCTTTTTTCCCCATGCGGCGGCTGTTTACGTTCTTTATCATTGCCACGGGGCAATCCAGGTCGCCCAGGTGCAGGAGCTTGTAAAGGCGCATGCTTTTTCCCGCGGTGATGTGGTCGATCACAACGCCATTGGTTATGGAATCTACGTTCATATTCTTCCCGCCTCCTTCAAGAGCATTAGGATGAGAGCCATGCGCATGTACTTGCCGTTTTCCACCTGTTTAAAGTAGCAGGCTCTCGGGTCGTCGTCAACGGCCACCGATATCTCATTGACCCTCGGCAACGGGTGCATAACACACATGTCCGGTTTTGCGGATCTCATCTTGTCCGGTGTGAGTATGTAGGTGTCCTTCAGGCGGAGGTAGTCCTCCTCGTTGAAGAAGCGCTCCCGCTGGACCCTTGTCATGTAAAGGATGTCGAGGGAGGGCATGGCCGCCGCAAGGTCCGTGGTCTGCTCGTAAGGTATGCCGTTCTTTTTCAGCACGTCGTTTTTAACGTAGCCGGGGAGCTTCAGCTCCTCGGGGGAAATGAGCACGAAACGGATGCCGCCGTAGCGGGTGAGGGCGTTTATCAGCGAGTGTACGGTGCGGCCAAATTTCAGGTCTCCGCAGAGCCCCACGGTGAGGCCTTCGAAGGAGCCCTTTTCACGTTTTATGGTGAGAAGGTCCGCCAGTGTCTGGGTGGGGTGGCAGTGTCCGCCGTCGCCCGCATTGATCACGGGCACAGTGGATTTTTGAGCTGCCACCAAAGCGGCGCCTTCTTTCGGGTGACGCATGGCGATTATGTCCGCGTAGGTCGAGACCGTGCGGGCGGTGTCGGCCACGCTTTCGCCTTTTGCGGCGGAGGAGTTGTCGCCTCCGGCCACGGATATCACGTTACCGCCCAGCTCGTACATTGCCGCCTCAAAGGAGAGCCTTGTGCGGGTGGAGGGCTCGAAGAAAAGGGTGGCCAGCTTTTTTCTGCGGCAGGAGTCTGCGTAATCGTCGGGATGCGTTATTATGTCCGATGCGGTGGCCATCAGGGCGTCGATCTCCGTGATCGAAAGATCGGTAATGTCAATAATGCTCCTCACTTTTTGCCTCCGATCCAGCTCTCGTCGGAAGGGTCATTCCGGAAAGCTATCAGTCTTTCCACGTCGGAAGGCGCGATATAGCCAATGTCGGCCGCTGCCCTTGCGATCACGTCAAAGTTCGTAAGCGAGACGTTTTTCACGCCAGCCTCCGCCAGCCTTTCCAGGCCTTTCTTCATGCCGTAGGTGAATATCGAAGCTATCCCCAAGACCTCGGCGCCGGCCTCCCTCAGCGCGTCCACAACTTCGATGACGCTGCCGCCGGTGGAGATCAGGTCCTCCACCACCACCACCTTCTGACCGGGCTCAAGTTTTCCCTCGATCCTGTTCTGCCTTCCGTGGTCCTTGGCGCCCGAGCGCACGTAACCCATCGGAAGCCCCATGATGTGTCCCGTAATTGCCGCGTGAGCGATGCCTGCGGTGGACGTGCCCATCAAAACCTGAACTTCCGGGTAGTTCTCCCTGATTATCTCGGCAAGGCCGTTTTCTACGTCGGTGCGGACCTCCGGCGCCGTGAGAGTGAGCCTGTTGTCGCAATAAACAGGGCTTTTTATGCCGCTGGCCCAGGTAAAAGGCTCGTCCGGGCGGAAAAACACCGCTCTTATGCTGAGGAGACCCTCCGCGATCTTTCTTTCAAGTTCCATGTCTTTCTCCTTTTAAAAACTGACTGTATACTAACCAATAAACTCCGCTACGCAGCGTCTGTACGCCGCCACAGGATCCGGGGCCGCCGTGATTGGTCTTCCCACGACTATGTAATCGGAACCGATCTTT
The DNA here is from genome assembly GCA_017444825.1 of Clostridia bacterium. Lineage (GTDB taxonomy): Bacteria > Bacillota > Clostridia > UBA1212 > UBA1212 > UBA1212. Next base: position 48,311 of record JAFSVU010000004.1, on the reverse strand, counting down.
TTCGCCTCGCTCGGTGTCATGACCCGTTTCTGATCGCCAATGTCCCCGTCCGCAAAACGAACCCCCGGTGTCACCGTAAGAAAATCGTTTCCGCAGGCCTCGTGGACCTTTGCGGCCTCAAGGGGCGAACAAACCACTCCGTCAAGGCCCGCTTTTTTCGCGTTCAGGGCGTAGTGCATGACGACCTTCTCTATCTGTTCGTTTATGAGAAGGTCCCTGGCCATAGTCTCCTGATCGGTGGATGTGAGCTGGGTGACGGCAATGAGAAGAGGGCGGGAGCCGTCCGGCCTGGTGAGACCTTCGATTGCGGCCTGCATCATGGGGATGGTGCCGCTTGCGTGGAGGTTGCAGATGTCAACGTCCAGCCTTGAGAGCACCGCCATGGCCTTCTTTACCGTATTCGGTATGTCGTGGAGCTTGAGGTCCAGAAATATCCTGTGTCCCCGCGCTTTCAGCTCCCTTACTATGGAGGGTCCCTCTGCGTAGAAAAGCTCCATGCCTATCTTCACAAAAGGCTTTTCTTCCTTGAATTTATCTAAAAATGCGAATGTTTCGTCAGCGCCCGCAAAATCGCAGGCGATTATTACGTCTTTACCCATTGATGGCTCCTTTCGTTATTCCGGAAAGATCTTCTATGCCGTACTCATCCATGGCCCGGGGCAGATCCTCGATGATCTTTTTGCAGGCGAAGGGGTCCGTAAGGTTTGCGGCACCCACCTCCACCGCCGTGGCTCCGGCCAGCATCATCTCTATCACGTCTTCGGCTTTGGAGATGCCGCCCATGCCGATGACCGGTATGGAGACCGCTTTTGCCACCCGGTAGACCATGCCGAGGGCTATAGGAAATATACCGGGGCCCGAGTAGCCGCCGGTGGTGTTCGCAAGTACGGGTTTTCTTTTCCTTATATCTATGCGCATGCCGAGAACAGTGTTTATGAGGCTGAGGCCGTCCGCCCCTGCGTCCTCGCAGGCTTTGGCGATGGAGACTATGTCGGTGACGTTGGGTGAGAGCTTAACGATCACGGGCTTTTTTGTGACCGCCTTTACCGCTCTTGTCACCTCCGCTGCAGAAGAAGCGGAGGTTCCGAAGGCCATGCCGCCGCCGTGGACGTTGGGGCAGCTTATGTTTACTTCAAGCCATCCTATCTGATCCGCATTGTTAAGCCTTTCGCAGGTGTACACGTAGTCCTCCAGGGAAAAACCGCTGACGTTTGCCATCACGGGTTTTCTGAAGACCTTTGAAAGCTTCGGAAGCTCCTCCTCTATCACCCGGTCAACGCCGGGGTTCTGGAGTCCCACAGAGTTCAGCATGCCGCCGGGGCACTCCGCTATCCTGGGGGTGGGGTTTCCGAACCGCTCTTCCCGGGTGGTGCCTTTAAACGAAAAGGTGCCCAGCATGTTTATGTCATAAAGCTCCGCGAATTCGTACCCGAATCCGAAGGTGCCGGAGGCGGGGATCACGGGGTTGTCAAGTTTTATTCCGCAAAGGTTCACATTGGTTCTTACCACAGTATCTCCTCCTTTTCGAGCACGGGTCCCTCACGGCAGATCCTTTTTGAGCCTGTCACGGTCCTGCAGGTGCAGCCCATGCAGGCGCCGAAGCCGCAGCCCATACGCTCCTCGAAGCTGAACTGCCCGGATACGGACGTACTCCTGTATACCGCCTTCAGCATCGGCTCGGGGCCGCAGGTGTAAAAATAGGTGAAACCGGAGGGCAGGGCGTCTGTCACAAACCCTTTCACGCCAAGGCTTCCGTCTGCAGTGGTCACGGTCACGTCGCAGCCCAGGGCTTTAAATTCGTCCTCGTAAAAAACCTCATCCGCCGTGTTAAATCCTATCACCACGGAAACTTTTTTGCCGAGCGCCACGAGCTTTTTTGCGGCAAGGTAAAGGGGCGGTACCCCGGCGCCTCCGCCGATGAGAAGAGGGCAGTCGCCGGCTTTATCGAGATTGTATCCGTTGCCGAGGCCTGTGAGAAGGTCAAGCTTTTCGCCGGGCACAAGCCTGCACATGAGAGCGGTGCCCTCGCCTACCACCTTGTACACCAGCGTCAACTCGTCGCCGCAAAGGTCGCACACGGATATGGGCCGCCGAAGGTACAGGCCCTGCAGCTTTATGTTCACAAACTGCCCCGGCGCCGTTATCCCGGAGGTATCCCCCGTGAGGGTGATCCTGTACACGTTTTTTGCGATGCAGGTATTCTCCCTGACCGTGAAAAATGACTGTTTCATCTCTTGTCTCCTGCGTCTATTGTGGAGATCGTGAGCGTGGTCTCTTCAAGCACGTCGAGAAGCACTCTCACGGTGTCCAGGGACGTGAACATGGTCACGTTGTTTTCGGTGGCAAGCTGCCTGATGCGGAGCCCGTCGCTGGCCCCCGCCATGGAACCTATATCCCTGGTGTTGATCAGGTACGCAATGTGTCCCTGTCTTATGGCCTCGGGTATCTCCTCGCTGCCTTCGCTGATCTTCTTTAAAATGTGGGTGCGTATGCCGTTCTCCTTGAGGAATCTGGCCGTGCCCTCGGTGGCCTGGATGTTGAAGCCCAGGTTGTAAAATCTTCTGATGAGGGGCAGCGCCTCTTCCTTGTCGCGGTTGCTTACGGTCACAAACACCGTTCCGTAGTTCTGGAGACGGGTGCCGGATGCCTGGAGCGCCTTGTAAAGAGCGCGGTTCAGTTTGTCGTCGTAACCAATGGCCTCACCTGTGGATTTCATCTCCGGCGAGAGATAAGCGTCAAGGCCCTTTATCTTGTTGAATGAGAACACGGGCACTTTTACGTAGAACCTCTTTCTCTCGGGCGGATAGAGGTCGAATATGCCCTGCTCCTTGAGGGACTTGCCGAGTATCACGTCTGTTGCGATGTCCGCAAGAGAGTAACCTGTGGATTTTGAGAGGAAGGGAACGGTCCTCGAAGACCTGGGGTTCACCTCTATGATGTAGACGTCCTCGTTCTTGTCGACAATGAACTGTATGTTGTAAAGGCCCACGATGCCGATGCCGAGGCCCAGCTTCTTTGCGTACGTAAGTATCGTGCCCTTGACCTTGTCCGAGATGGAGAATGCGGGATAGACGCTTATGGAGTCGCCGGAGTGGATTCCGGTGCGTTCAACCAGCTCCATGATGCCGGGCACGAACACGTCCCGACCGTCGCAGATGGCGTCCACCTCAACTTCCTTGCCCTCGATGTACTTGTCCACCAGGACCGGCTTGTCGGCGTCGATCTCAACGGCGGTCTTGAGGTATCTTCTGAGCTGTTCTTCATTGGCCACCAGCTGCATCGCCCGGCCTCCGAGTACGAAAGAGGGGCGGACCAGCACGGGATAACCAATGGAAGCCGCGGCGCGAACGCCTTTCTCTATGTCGGTCACCGCCTCGCCCCGGGGCTGGGGAATGTGCAGGTTCTCAAGTATCTTTTCGAAGCTGTCCCGGTTTTCCGCGCGCTCTATGGCTTCGCAGTCGGTGCCTATGATCTTTACGCCCCGGTCCACCAGAGGCTGGGCCAGGTTGATAGCGGTCTGGCCTCCCAGGGAAGCGATAACGCCCTCCGGGTTTTCGAAATCGACTATGGCCATCACGTCCTCAGGCGTCAAGGGCTCAAAGTAGAGCTTGTCGGCGGTGGTGTAGTCCGTGGAGACGGTCTCCGGGTTGTTGTTTATGATTATGGACTCGTAGCCCGCGCGTCTTATGGTCTGGACAGCGTGGACGGTGGAGTAGTCAAACTCGACTCCCTGGCCGATGCGGATGGGGCCCGCGCCGAGGACCACGATCTTTTTCATGTCGGAGAGCCGGGAATCGTTTTTGCCCGAATATGACGAGTAAAGGTATGCAATGTATTTTCCCGTGTGCAGCGTGTCCACCATGTGGAACACCGGAGTGATGCCATTGGTTTTTCTGAGATTGAAGACCGATATCTCACTTTGGTTCCAGAGCTTTGCGATGTATTTGTCGGAAAAGCCCATCTTTTTAGCGTCGCGGAGCGTGCAGATGTCGCCGGGGTTTGCGGCGAGGGTGTTTTCCATGCCGACTATCTTCTTGAAGGACTCAAGGAAGAGCTCCGTGATCATAGTGATCTCGTGGAGCTTTTTAACGGAGGCGCCCCTGCGGAGAAGCTCGAATATGGCGTAGATATTGTCGTCTCTGAACTCGCCAATGTAGCGGAAAAGCTCATCGTCCGTGCAGCTGTCGAACTTGGGGAGGCGGAAATGGCAGACGCCCGTCTCGAGAGAGCGCACCGATTTCAGCAGACATTCCTCGAGGTTTGAGCCGATGCCCATGACCTCGCCGGTGGCCTTCATCTGGGTACCCAGAGTGTTGGGCGCTGTGGCGAACTTGTCGAAGGGGAAGCGGGGGAACTTGGCGACGATGTAGTCGAGGCTGGGTTCTATTGCCGCGTTTCCTCCGGCAACGGCTATGTCCTCAAGTGCCATTCCGAGGGCTATCTTTGCGGTGACGCGGGCTATCGGGTATCCGCTGGCCTTTGAAGCGAGGGCCGAGGAGCGGGAAACACGGGGGTTCACCTCTATCAGATAGTATTTGCTTGAATTCGGGTCAAGGGCGAACTGTACGTTGCAGCCGCCTTCGATCTTGAGCTCCCTTATGATCTTGATGGCGCTGTCGTTCAGCATCTTAAGGTCGTGGTCGTTAAGGGAAAGTATCGGAGCAACGACTATGGAGTCACCGGTGTGCACTCCCACGGGATCCACGTTCTCCATGCCGCATATGGTGATGGCGTGGTCGTTGGAGTCTCTCATGACCTCAAATTCGATCTCCTTGTAGCCTTTTACGCTCTTTTCCACCAGCACCTGATGGACGGGGGAGAGGTTGAAGCCGTTTATCGCGATCTCCGTGAGCTCTTCCTCATTTTCCGCAAAACCGCCGCCCGTACCGCCGAGGGTGAAAGCAGGCCTCAGCACCACCGGATAACCAATGTCCTTTGCCGCCTTCTTGGCCTCCTCCAGGGAATAAGTGACCTCGGAGGGGATGACGGGCTCGCCAATGGATTCGCACATCTCCTTGAACAGTTCCCTGTCCTCTGCCCGCTCTATGCTCTCACTGGAGGTTCCCAAAAGCTGCACGTTGCACTCCCGGAGAACGCCTTTCTTTTCAAGCTGCATGGCAAGGTTGAGACCTGTCTGGCCCCCGATGCCCGGGACGATGGCGTCCGGCCGCTCGTATCTGAGTATCTTGGCGATGTACTCGAGAGTGAGGGGCTCCATATATATCTTGTCGGCAATGGTGGTGTCCGTCATGATCGTTGCCGGGTTTGAATTGCAAAGTATTACTTCGTACCCTTCTTCTTTGAGCGCGAGACAAGCCTGGGTTCCCGCATAATCAAATTCCGCCGCCTGTCCGATAACAATAGGACCGGAGCCGATGATCAGTACTTTTTTTATATCCGTTCTTTTAGCCATTACTTCCTCCGAGTTTAAAAGTTTTTCGTGTATGCCGCTCTTCCGCCGCAGACTGTGAGAACACATTCACCGGTGAGGAGGGCGCCATTAAAAGGCGTTGCCTTCCCTTTGGAAAGGAGTCCCTCAGGCGTTACAGTCCGGGAAACGCTGAGATCCCAGACCGTGAAATCATTGGTTAAAGGTATGGCGAAGCGCTTTCGTGGCGCATAGCAGATGAGGTCGACAAGCTTCTCAAGAGTTATCACACCAGGGAGTACAAGGCGCGTGTAGAGAAGAGGGAAGGCGAGCTCAATGCCAGTGATCCCGAAAAGACTTTTTTCCAGACCCCGGGATTTTTCTTCGGCACTGTGGGGCGCGTGGTCCGTTGCGATCATGTCAACGGTGCCGTCGAGGATTCCTTCAATAAGCGCCTCCCTGTCGGTTTTGTCCCGGAGAGGGGGATTCATTTTCCAGCTTCCGTCCTCGTGTATGTCCGAATCGTCAAGGAGCAGGTAATGAGGCGCAGTCTCGCAGGTCACGTCCACGCCCCTTGCTTTCGCTGCACGGACCAATGCGACACTCTCCTTTGTGGAAACGTGGCATATGTGATATGTGCAGCCCGTCTCCTCCGCGAGCTTTATATCCCGCTCGACCTGGCGCCATTCGCTTTCTGAGCATATGCCCCGGTGGCCGTGGGCTTTTGCGTATCCGCCGTCGTGTATATATCCGCCTTTTAAAAGCGTTTCGTCTTCGCAATGGGCCGCAAGCACCTTCCCGAGAGAGGCACAGCGCAGCATGGCTTCCCGCATCATATTCTCCGACTGAACGCCTTTACCGTCGTCCGAAAAAGCCACCGCATCCTTTGCCATTGCATCGAGATCCGAAAGGGCCAGACCTTTTTCGCCAATGGTCAGCGCTCCGTAGGGAAGCACGTTTATAACAGCGTCCCGCTTTATGATATCAAGCTCCGCTTTCAGGTGCTCCGGGGAATCCGGCACGGGATCGAGGTTCGGCATTGCGCATACTGCAGTGTATCCGCCGTGGGCTGCGGCAAGAGAGCCGGAAGCGATGGTTTCTTTATAAGAAAAACCCGGCTCGCGAAGGTGAACGTGCACATCTGCAAAGCCGGGAAAAACGGTATATTCTTTTTTGTCATTTTCGAGGAAAAGTAATTCCTCGCGGGTCCTTTCGCCAAGGGGAAAAGCGCCGCTGCGTATAAAGGAAATGTTAAAGCCACTCGAATAAGATCTGATAGCCATAAGTCCCCTCCCGTAAAAAAATCCTGCCGCCGGCAGGACATAAAATACACGCAAGTGAGCGCATCTGTTCTGCTTTAAATCTTCCCGGTCTCTCTGTACCGGGTTAAAGATCGCGGCTACATTAAATCATAACAGAGGCCTGTTGTCAAGACGGTTCTTGTTACGGAGGGCGGTTTTATGATAGAATGAATTTCAAAGAAAAACCGTACTTTTCGAATCTGCTTCGGGGGGATCTATTATGATGAAAAAAATAACAGCTATATTACTATGCCTGATCATGATCACTGCCTGCTTTTCGCTGACATCCTGCAGGACCGGCGGAGAGAACGGGCCTTCGGAAACGCCTTTGACGTCGCCTGAAGAGCAGCCGACCGTTCAGCCCACGGAGCCGCCGACGGAGGAACCCACGGAGGAACCGACCCCCGAGCCTACCGAAGAGCCTGCGGGCCCCGAAGAAATATATGCAGTGTACAAAGCCGCATCGGATAAGAATTTCAGCGTGGCGGGCCTTAAGCTCCGCGCTTCTTTATCATCCGAGATCAGCTTCAGCCTTCAGGGGGAGCCGTATCTGCAGGAAGTCGTTCTCAAATGGGATTCTTCGTACAAGAATCCGGGACGCAGCGACAGCATTAAAAAGAGCCGCAGCGAAATGACTTACGGACAGGGCGATACGGCTTTTGTCAGTGCTACAGATATGCTCATAACGCCCGAGCTTCTTTTCTTTAAAGAGGAGGGAGAGGAAAAATACACCGCGATAGACGTGAATTCAGCGGAGGCGGTATCCATTATGGGTCCGGTTAAGGACAACTTTGAATCGGACGATGATATAAAAGCCATGTTTGAAGGCGCAACTATGAGGACCTTCAGCGGTGAGACCGTTATTGTTTTGAACCCCGCTTCCGAAAGCATGGAGAATATGATCCGCGAAAGCATGGCGGAGGTCCTGGGCAGCCTCGGAACAGGCATTGCCGCGTCGGATACAAAGATACTGTCCGCACAGTTAACGATAAACATATCAAGCGAAGGGTATCTTACAAAGCTCAGACAGAGATACCGTTATTCTTTCACCGTTTCGAGCGGAGGCGAGAGCATCGAATTCGTCGTCGCAGAGGAGGAGGAATGCTACTGGTCCGATTTCGGTGTCGAGCAGGATGTGGAAATACCGGAGAATGCGGTCTATTACAACGTGGATCCCGAGGTGTCGTCAGAGATATCTGCCGCAGTTGAGAAGACGTCGGCAAAGGGACTGCATTTCGAGGTAGATAGAAGTGAAGAACTTTTGGGCGGCGGAAATCTTGTGTTTGCCTCAAATTCTTTGAAAGGCGCATTCAAGAGACCCGCAGGGTATACGGAGGGAGGTACGCTTTATTACAAGCATGACTACCTTCTGAAAAGCTACGAAACCGATGACGTGAGAGTGTTTACGGAAGTGTACCTGACGGGAGATAAAGGAATATACAGAGACGAGCCGGAAGGGACCTTTGGCGTTTATGAACGGTCCATTTTTGACGAAACGTTCATGGATGCTGAGGTTGAAAATATTCTCAGTTACAGCCCCTATGTCTTAAGCGGCGCCACGCTTATCCAAAACGGCGACGGTTCTAAGACGGTGAAGTCAGTCCTCTCGGGAGAACAGGCATATATGCTGGTTCCGGGTTACATAGAGTCAATGAAGCAAAACGCTGATGATGCGGCAGGGGACGATAGTCTTTCCGTCACCGTCAAAAAGGCGGAGCTGACAGTAAAGATCACAAAGGACGGGTATATCGAGGATGTTTTAAGGGAACTGGTTTTTGAGATCACCGGAGGACCTGACGCGTATGACACCTGCAAAGTTTCATACCACACCGAGTATAAAGCGGTGGATCCGGGCACCGAGGTCACCATAACCGTTCCCGATCATTACGATCCCGGAACCCTGGCAGCCTGACAGTGAGCTGCAGACTCATACCGACCGGCTAATATCAACTCACATATTGATCCGCAATAATATGTTAATAGGCGGAGTCCAGAAACGCCGAAGTCTTCCCTATGTCGAAAAAGCCTGCGTAGGGATTGCTGTCTTCGGGGCTGCCAAGAAGATCCAGGTCCACGGGCACTCCCGCGTCAATATCATCGCCTCTATCGTTTGAGAGGCAGAAGCTCGACGAGCGTAGAAATGCCAGCCCGTCTGCCGTGGTCTGGAGCGCCAGTGCGCAGGAGCCTCCCCCGGAGCGTTCGCCTATGGTCTTTATCCCGGCCTCCTTCAGCATGGAGGGCAGCAGGTTTCCGCAGGAAAAGGACACGGAGGACGTCAGAACACACACTTTAAAGTCAAATTTTTTGCATTCTTCGGCATCTTTTTCATCAAATTCGCCGTCAAGGTTCACGTCCGTAAGATAGGTGGACACCTCCCTTGACATGTTTACGGTGTTGTTGAACACCAGGTTCCCATTGGCGTTGTGGAGCAGGTTATATATCCCTATGAGGGAGTCGGAATTTCCGCCGGTGTTCGTCGAAAGGTCCAGCACCACTTTCTTTGCGCCGTCCTTTTTTGCCCTGTAGAGCATCTCTCTTACGAAGGCATAGGTGTCGGTCTCTTTCGGGATGTCTTCCTCCTTCATCGTGGAATAGTACTTTTCCCACCCGTCGTAGTCCGTGTCAAAGGTGTTGAAACCGATGTAGGCGATCTCATACTTACTGTTGTAGTAATAATATGTGGAACCGGAGGCGTCATTTCCCAGTGAAGCGATCCTCGCCTGCGTTATGAGCGAAGCGTTTTGATAGAAACCGATATAGTTCTCAAGATATTCCCCCAGGGGACTGAACTCCGGGTCATACATCTTATCGCCAATGACATTGTTCAGCACGTTGCTGAGGTTATAAGCCACGTAAGAGGTGTGGCCGCCGTCCGAAAGACCGCTGAAAAGACGCATAAGCCCGATGGAGTAGGTGTCGTAGTCCGTGGAATGGAGCTGCTCTTTGATCGAGGGATAGTAGAGCTCCAGAATGCCGTCAAGACCTATGGTGAGAAGATTGTTATCGCCAAAGCAAAGCTGGGAGGTGTACCCTCTGAGATTATCGAAGATAAGGCAGAGCATATTGTAGTTAAAATCGGTAAGACTTTGGCTGCGGCCGTTTTCAATGGGCTCCCGGAACCCGTCGCCGTAGTCCTCGTCAGTGACCTCGGGCGTGACAAGGCCGAGCATGTCGATGACGTAAAGATCCCTTCCGTTATATGCGACGTTGTGGAGAAGGGCGGAGCAGAAAAGGTTGCTCACAAGAGAGAAGGGAAGATATGCTTCGTCCTCCCCTGAAAAAGCGGCAATGTCATAGCTCTTAAGCGAGATCAGCTTGTCCCTTCCTCCCGTGGTACTGCTCTCCGAGAGAGTGTTGAACGACCATTTGATCTCCTCTTCCGCGTCCGGGTGGTAGTCGAACAGCTCCGTATTGCTGAGGGTCAGTATCTGCCGGGCCGTGTCTATCCTGAGAAAACCTTCGCCGCCGTCATACGTAAAAACGGAGCCCTCTCTCGTCAGGGTATACTCGCTTTTCACGAACTCCTTGAGGAAGCTGTTTACTCCCGTGTAGGGAACGTCCGGTATGTCGTCATAAAATCTCAGGTTGTATTTCGCCGACGACTTTCCGGTCTTTTTCCCGCCGACCGTTTCGCAGGAGTCGTATACGTTAACTACTTTTTCGGTATATGAATCGCGAAGAGGCCTGTCTTCCGGGGTCTCTTCGGGAGCTGCGGTCTCTTCGGGAGCTGCGGTCTCTCCGGGGGACGCGGTTTCTTCGGAAAACGGGGTCTCTGACGGTACAGGCGTATCCGACGCCAATGCAGTCTCGCCCGGTACGGCAGTTTCTTTTGCGAGGGGCGTTTCGGTGACGACAAGATGCCCGTTGAAGCAGGCTGAAAGCATCAGGCAGATGCTGAGCAGTATTAGTATCGCGGCTGTCGGTTTTTTGGCTGTTTTCACGGAACGGTCTCCCTCCGGGGTGTTTTTCGGACAAAAAAGTTATAAATTTTTCATTTATTTCAAAAAGAGGCGATTTGTCTCTTTTCTTTTCGTTTTTAATAGTGTTACAATTTCATAAGCCCTGTCATCAGGGCCTCAACTATACCATATTTCCCGTAAAAATACAAACAGTTTGAAGAGAGGAGACCGTGATATGTTCGGATGGAAAAAGAAGGGGAGGAAGACTGCGCCTCCGATGGCAGTCTACGCGGGCCCCGAATATTTTGAGCGTCGCTCAAAGAAAAACGGGGAGGAAAGTCCCGAGGGGAACGACGGCGCAGACGACGAACCTGTGGAAGAACCTGTAGAAGATCAAAATGACTGACAAAAGCATTGCGGAGAAAGTCGCTCCCGAAACAAAGGTCCCATTCAGGCTGAGAAGCTGTGTATGGGAAATAACTCTTGCGTGCAGCTTTTCGTGCAAATACTGCGGGTCAAGGGCGGGAAAGGCCGCAAAAAACGAGCTTTCCACAGCCGAGTGCCTTGACGTTGTGAGGCAGTTCCGGGAGATCGGCATGCGCCGGGTGAATCTCATCGGCGGTGAGGTGTTTATGCGCCGTGACTGGAGGACCATTGTGGCCGCCCTCTGCGGAGCGGGCATAAAAGTGTGCATAATAACCAACGGCTTCCGCCTGGCGGACGGGGACCTGGAATTTCTGCGGGATGTGGGCATAGAGTCCGTTGCGGTCTCCCTTGACGGTCCGGAGGCAGTTCACGATGCATGGCGGATGAAGGGAAGCTACGCCCACGCCGTGGAGGCCGTAAAGCGGGTCCACGAACACGGTATTCCGGTCTCGATGATAACCGCCCTGCGAAAAGACAATGCGCCTCTCCTTCAGGAGTTTTACGAAGGCACCGTGAAGGCTCTTCCCCTGTTTGCGTGGCAGCTCCAGTCCTGCTCCCCCATGGGCAATGCGGCGGGAGATTACGACCTGGTGCGGTACGATTTCATTGACGTTATAAAGTGGGTGGCAAAGACTGCCCCGGGGGCCCCGTTTGTCATAGGAGTTGCCGATAACATTGGTTATTTCACCCCGGAGGAGCCGCTGATCCGCGGCGGAGGAGGTGTTTTCGGAGGCTGCAGCGCCGGTGTAAGGTCTATAGGCATAGATTGCGAGGGCAATGTGTCGGGCTGCGAATCCATGAGGGACCCGTCGTTCATCGAGGGAAATCTCAGAGAAAAAACCATTGCCGAGATCTGGAATTCGCCGGACTCCTTCAGGTACAACAGGGGCTTTGACGCCTCGATGTTGGCGGGAAAATGCGCGGACTGTCCGGAGGGGCCATACTGCGCGGGGGGCTGCAGGTCGTACAACTTCTTCACCTCCGGAAACATCTACGAGTCGAGATACTGCGCGAGGGCGAAAGACGCCTGAATGACCGACGCCAAAGCGCCGCGGCGGTAAAGAGAAGCGGCCACATATAGTAATAAGTATACGGTTTAAGCGCCGGCAATTCCGAAGAGGATCTGCCGGTGTTTTTTTGAAAAAAATGAAAATACTTCTTGACACTATCACTTTAGCGTACTAAAATGCTAAAGAACTAAAGCCTTGGGAGGAGGTACGTTATGGAAAAGATTCGCAACCGGGCTATAGACAACCTGATGAGCGTCATTGCCGGGATCGATTCTCCGGAGGACTGCTACAATTTTTTCCTGGATCTTTGCACAATAAAGGAAATTCAGGACATGAGCCAGCGGTTTGAAGCCGCTGTTATGCTTAATGACGGCGCAAAATACCAGGATATCGCTGCGACGGTCAAGACCAGTGCGGCCACCATCAGCCGCGTGAGCCGCTGCCTCAAATACGGCAACGGCGGATATGAGAAGGCAATAGCCATTTACAAGAAGAACGATGATAAAAATTGACGATAAAACAATAAGCTCAAGCGAGCGCACCGCACTTTTGCTCCGTCAGCTTTACTCGGACTCCGGCTATAAGTACTACCGGATGAGCAAATTTGAGGAGTATGATTTTTATGCGGTGAACAAGGACTTTCTGGCCTCCGAAAGCGTCCTGACCTTCACAGACAGGAACGGAAAGCTAATGGCATTGAAGCCGGACGTGACACTTTCCATCATCAAAAACAGCCGGGATGAGAAGGGCACTCGTAAGGTCTTCTACAGCGAGAACGTGTACAGGCCTTCCCCGGAGGGGTGTTTTAAGGAGATCACACAGACCGGTCTCGAGTGCTTTGGCGAGATCGGGGACAGCGAGGCCCAAGAGGTCATATCCCTTGCCGTAAAGAGTCTCACAGTCATGAGCAATGAGTGCGTCCTTGACATATCGGACCTTGCCGTGACGGAGGCGCTGCTCGACGCGTGCGGTCTAAAGGGCGATGACAGGCGGGCCATGTACGAGGCCGTGGGGCAGAAGAACCGGGAAACGGCAGAGAAGCTTTTAAAGGAGCGGGAGGTTCCGGAGGAGCTTTTTGATGCCGCGATGGACGTTTTGTGGCTTTCGGGCACCATTGGCGAGGCAAAAGAGGTCATGAAGAGGGCTCCTTCGTGCATTTCGGAGGCCTGCGGCGAGTTTATGTCGGTGCTTTCGATGCTGGAAAAGAGCGATCAGGAAGGCAAGATGCGGATCGACTTTTCGGTGCTCGGGGACATTAATTACTATAACGGTATAATATTCAAGGGATTCCTCAAAAATATTCCCTCGGCGGTGCTGCTGGGTGGCAGATACGATCTTCTGATGCGCAAGTTCAAGAGGGACGCGTCGGCCATCGGCTTTGCGGTCTATACGGACGTGGCAGCAGAGTACGGGCGCGAGAGGGGCATACCGTCGGATGACTGGCTCAACGTGGCATTGCCGAAGGGCAGACTGGGAGAGAAAGTATATGCAATGTTTGAAGAGGCCGGCTTCCCGTGCCCCGCGGTCCTGGAGGAGAGCCGCAAGCTGATATTCGAAAACGAAGAGAAAAAAGTGCGCTATTTCTGGGTGAAGCCCTCGGACGTGGCGATATACGTGGAGAGGGGCGTTGCGGACATTGGCGTTGCGGGAAAAGACATTCTCGTTGAGTACTCGCCTGACGTGTACGAGCTGCTGGATCTTAAAAAGGGCGTCTGCAGGATGGTCGTGGCGTGTCCGAAGGGCTTTGAATACGACACAGGCCGCACTCTCAAGGTGGCCACCAAATTTTCGAACGTGGCAAGCGAGTACTACATGGGCAGGGGCATGGATATAGATATAATCCACCTGAACGGCTCCATCGAGATCGCGCCGATCCTTGGACTTTCCGATGTGATCGTGGATATCGTGGAGACCGGAACGACCCTTCGGGAGAACGACCTCGAGGTGAAGGAGACCATATTCCCTATCAGCGCAAGACTCATTGCGAACAAAGCGTCAATGAGCTTTAAAAAGGAAACTATAAACGGGCTCACAGCGAGCCTTTCTAAAGCAGTGGAGAAAGCAAAATGATCAGAATTATCGAAGCCAAAGACATCAGGGACCGCAGGATACTTTCATCGCCAAAGCCGACCGACGACGTTTCCGGAATCGTTGCGGATATAATCCGGAACGTTAGGGAGAGGGGCGACGGGGCTCTCCTGGAGTACACGAAAAAGTTTGACGGCGCGGAGCTGAAATCTCTCAAGGTGACACCGGAGGAGATGGAGGAGGCCATGAAAAAGGTGCCCGCGAAGTTCCTCAGGATACTAAGGCGTGCGGCCCGGAACATCAGGACCTTCCACCTGAAGCAGGTCAGAAAGGGATTTGAGCTGAGAAAAAGGAACGGCATAGTGCTGGGCCAGAAGGTTACCCCCATCGAGAAAGCGGGTCTATACGTTCCCGGCGGCACAGCGGCCTACCCTTCGACGGTCCTCATGGACGCGATCCCCGCAAAGATCGCGGGATGCGAAAAGGTGGTCATAGTGACTCCTCCCAACAAAGAAGGACAGGTGAACCCTGTGATACTTGCGGCTGCGGGCATCGCGGGTGTGGACGAGATATACAAGGCGGGCGGCGCCCAGGCGATAGCGGCCCTTGCCTACGGAACCGAAAGCGTGCCAAAAGTGGACAAGATCGTGGGACCCGGCAATGCCTTCGTGGCGGAGGCCAAAAAACAGGTCTTCGGACTGGTCTCGATCGACATGATAGCCGGCCCCAGCGAGATAATGATAGTGGCGGAGAAGGGCGAAGACCCGAAACACATTGCGGCGGACCTTCTCTCCCAGGCGGAGCACGATAAAAACGCCACTGCGGTGCTGGCAACGCCGGACAGGGAGCTTGGCAGAAAGGTCGCAGATGAGATCGAGGTACTTCTCAAGGAGATGCCGAGGGAGGATATCGCCCGCACGTCCGTCGAGCGTAACGGCAAGATCATAATCACAAGGGACATTGACGAGGCCATCGACATCGCCAACGAGATCGCCCCGGAGCACCTGGAGCTTGTGATGAAGGATCCATTCCCGTACCTTGACCGCATAAAGCACGCCGGCAGCGTCTTCCTCGGAGAGAACTGCCCGGAGGCTCTCGGTGATTACTACGCGGGCATGAACCACACACTGCCCACCTGCGGAACGGCACGTTTTTCAAGCCCTCTTTCGGTGGACGACTTCGTGAAAAAGACACAGTATGCTTTCTATCCGAAGGACGCATTGGCGAAGGTGGCGAACGACATCGCATATTTTGCGAACAAGGAAGGTCTTTCGGGTCACGCACGGAGCGCGACCATAAGAACGGAGAAATGATATGGGAAGATTCATCAGTAAAAGGTTTGACTGCCTCAAGGAGTACGTGCCGGGGGAGCAGCCTCAGGACAGAAAATACATAAAGCTCAATACGAATGAGAGCCCGTTCCCTCCGTCGCCCTACGCCCTAAGGCTGGCAAGGCAGGCGGCGGGAAATCTTCAGCTTTATTCGGACCCGGACTGCAGTCTTTTGACGAAGACAGCGGCGGACTACTACGGTGTTTCGGACGCGAGCGTCATATTCGGCAACGGCTCCGACGAGCTTCTGGATTTTGCATTCGCGGCGTTTTGCGACAAGGACACCCCTGCGCTGTTTGCAGACATCACATACGGTTTTTACCCTGTGTTTGCGGCAAAAAACGGAGTCCCGCTTGAGGAGATACCCCTCAAGGAGGACCTTACGGTCGACCTTGGCGATTATAAAGGCAAAAAGGGCACCGTGTTCATCGCAAATCCGAACGCACCGACGGCCATAGCGCTGCCGGCTTCAGAAATCGAAAAGCTTGTGGCGGAGGACCCTGGAAGGCTCGTGGTGGTGGATGAGGCATACGTTGATTTCGGGGGAGAGAGTGTGCTTCCGCTGATCAAAAAGTACGATAATCTGCTGGTCATACAGACCTTCTCGAAGTCCAGATCCCTTGCGGGGGGAAGGTTGGGCATGGGGTTTGCCTGCAGTGACATAATCAATGACCTCAGAAAGATCAAGTACTCCTTCAACCCGTATAACGTGAATGCGATGACCGCGGCAGCGGGTGTCGGGGCGCTTCTTGACGTGGAATATTTTCGCACGAATACCGAAGCCATAAAGAAAACAAGGGCGTGGACCGTGGAGGCGATGGGCGACATTGGTTTTACCTGCACGGACTCAAAAGCCAATTTCATTTTCGCAAGGCATCGGAAGATCCCGGGCTCGGAAATATACCTGAAGCTTAAGGAAAGGGGCATACTGGTGAGATATTTCGACAAGGAGCGCCTTAAGCCCTACGTCAGGATCACGGTGGGGAGTGTTGAGGAGATGCGGAAGCTGGTGGGGAACCTGAAAGAGATCGTGGAGGAAGGATCATGAGGAAGGCTGAAATTAAACGCAAAACTGCGGAAACCGACATCGATCTCACCCTGGACCTTGACGGAAGCGGGAAGAGCGTTATCGACACGGGCTGCGGGTTTCTTGACCACATGCTCACGCTTTTCGCGTCCCACGGAAAGTTTGATCTTAATGTAAAGTGCGTAGGCGATACGAACGTGGATTACCACCACACCACGGAGGACATCGGCATCGCTCTCGGGACCGCATTTTCACGGGCTCTTGGGGACAAGCGGGGCATCTGCCGCTACGGCGACACGATCCTCAACATGGATGAGGCGGTGATAATGACCTCCGTGGATTTTTCCGGCCGGATGTACCTCGGATATTTTGCGCAGCTCCCCACAGAAAAGGTGGGCGATTTCGACACTGAGCTGGCGGAGGAGTTCTGGTACGGCTTCGTGAGGAATGCCGGGTGCTCTCTTCACATACGCCAATTGTCCGGGCGCAATTCCCACCACATCATCGAAGGCATGTTTAAATCCGTGGCAAGAAGTCTCAGAGAGGCGGTGGCGGTGGACGGTCGCTTCTTAAACGAGATACCTTCCACAAAAGGAGTTTTGTGATGACTGTTATTGTTGACTACGGTGTGGGAAACCTTTTCTCCCTCGCTTCATCCCTTGAAAAAATAGGGGAACCCTCTCTTGTGACCAATGAAGGCGATGTCATCAAAACCGCGGACAGAGTGATACTTCCCGGCGTTGGCGCTTTTGAGGATGCCATGAAAAAGCTGAATATGAGCGGCCTCCGGGAGGCCGTCACCGACGCCGCGGAAAAGGGCATACCACTCATGGGCATCTGCCTCGGAATGCAGCTGCTTTTTGAAAAAAGCTTTGAGTACGGCGAGCACGAGGGCCTGGGACTTCTCAAGGGCGAGGTCCGTCCCATAGTTACGGATCCTTCGCTTAAGATTCCCCACATGGGCTGGAACAGTCTGAGCTTTAAAAGAAACCACCCGCTTTTTGAAAACACAAAGGACGGCGCATTTGTGTACTTTGTACATTCCTACCACGCGGTAAACTGCGATGATTCTTTGCTTGCCACCACCGAATACGGTATCCCCTTGACCGCTGCGGTGGCATGTAAAAACATTATGGGATGCCAGTTCCACCCGGAAAAGAGCGGCGACGTCGGGCTCGGCATTTTGAGAGCATTTGTTAAGCTCGGGGAGGGCTCGTTATGATCATTTTTCCTGCGATAGATCTTTGCGAAGGACAGGCTGTGAGGCTTTTCAAGGGTGACTTCGCCCAAAAGACGGTATACTCCGATGATCCGGTGTCGGTGGCCGAAGCCTTCGTAAAACAGGGGGCGACCCACGTGCACCTGGTGGACCTTGACGGAGCGAAAACAGGCGTCCGCAGACACTTTGAACTGATAAACGAAATAAAGAAGCGTACCGGGCTTTTCACCGAGGTGGGCGGCGGCATCCGGACCGTATCCGACATCGAAGCTTATCTTTGCGCCGGCATCGACCGGGTGATAATAGGCACCAAAGCTGCCGAGGATCCGGATTTTATAACAAATATTCCCGCTAAATACCGTGGTAAGGTCGCGGTGGGCGCAGACATAAAGAACGGCTTCCTGGCGGTGAAGGGCTGGACGGAGACCTCCGACAAGGACATATTCACGTTCTGCTCCTTTCTTGAGAAGGAGGGCATCCGCACGGTGATCTGCACCGACATAACCAAAGACGGAGCCATGGAGGGCACCAACGGAGGGCTTTACAAAGAGCTTTCGGAAAAATTCGACCTCGATATAGTGGCATCGGGAGGTGTGTCGTCCATTGACGACGTCAGAAGACTCAGGGATATGGGCCTTTACGGGGCCATCATCGGAAAGGCGTATTACATTGGCGCCATCGATCTTAAACAGGCTATAGAGGTGGGAAGATGATAACGAAGCGTATTATTCCGTGCCTTGACGTCAGGAACGGTAAAGTGGTCAAGGGCACAAATTTCGTGGGCCTGAAGGAAATATCGTCCCCCGTGGAGCTGGCGGAGGAGTACAGCAGATGCGGCGCGGACGAGCTGGTGTTTTACGACATAACGGCCTCGTCGGACGGCAGGAAGATATTTACGGATATTCTCACGGAGACCGCCGGAAACGTGTTCATCCCTCTGACAGTGGGGGGCGGCATCAACAGCGTAGGCGACTTCGACAGGGTCCTCAAGTGCGGCGCCGACAAGGTGAGCGTGAATTCAGGGGCGATCAGGGATCCGGGGCTCATAAAAGAGGCTGCCAGGGTGTACGGTAACCAATGCGTCGTGCTTTCGGTGGACGTCAAGCGGGTCAACGGACAGTTCAGGGTATTCGCCAAGGGCGGCCGGGAGGACACGGGCCTCGACGCCATCGAATGGATAAAGAGGGGCATTTACGACGGAGCGGGTGAGATAGTTCTGAACTCGATAGATACCGACGGCGTGAAAAACGGCTTCGATCTTGAGATGCTGGCGGCGGTCTGCGAGATAAGCAGCGTGCCGGTCATAGCCTCGGGCGGCGCCGGATCCATTCAGGATTTTATCACTCTTTTCAAAACGCTTCCCAAGGTGGACGCAGGCCTTGCGGCATCCATATTCCACTACGGAGAGGTTAAAATAAAGGATCTTAAGGCCGAAATGGCCAAAAACGGTATCCCCGTCAGGATACTGTAAAGGAGAAGGTATGACAGACATTACAAAGCTTAAATTTGACGAGAAGGGGCTCATCCCTGCGATAGTTGCCGACGCAGCCACCGGCAAGGTGCTGACGCTTGCGTATATGAACGAGGAAAGCCTTAAGATATCTCTTGAAAAAGGCCTTACCTGCTTTTACAGCAGATCGAGGCAGACCCTCTGGCTCAAGGGGGAGACCAGCGGAAACTACCAGCACATAGTATCGATCACCGCGGACTGCGACAATGACGCGCTGCTTGTATTGGTCAATCCCGACGGGCCTGCGTGCCACACCGGGGAGACCTCCTGCTTCCACGATCCGCTTTACGAGAGCGAGACACTTTCGGAGTTCTCGATAGACTCGCTTATGGCCCTCATCAAGGGCCGCAAGACGGAGAAAAAAGAGGGCTCCTACACCACGTATCTCTTCGAGAAGGGCCGGGACAAGATACTGAAGAAGGTGGGCGAGGAGAGCACAGAGGTCATCATTGCCGGCAAGGCGGACGACAAGAGAGAGACCGTCTATGAGATCGCAGATCTGATATACCACCTGATGGTGCTGATGGCCGACATGGACATAACGCCGGATGAGATAATGAAGGAATTGGCGTCGCGCCACGTGATCGATAAGAAAGTTAAGCAGGAAAAGATGGTCTGAGCCCATAAGGTGCTCCCTTCGTTTCCCGCAGTGCCCGGCAGGCGCACCTGTTTTCGGAATTTTAGGGTATAATCCCAGGACATTTCGGAACATGGCGGGGTTGAAAAAGCAAAAATAAAGTGATATCATGGCACGCGTTGTTTTGCTGCCGGTAAAATGCGGGGCTTTTTGCTTTGTTTGATCTCTCTGCGCCGGCGCTGTGGTAAGAAAGAATTCAGCCTGAAGAAGGTTACCGGAAATCGGAGAACGGATCGAAATTATGTCTCAAGTTGTTGTTACGGCAGATCTGACTGCGGCTCTTTTTCTTCTGGTGGTGCTGATCGCCTCCTACCGGGGGACCAAAGAACTGGTGAAAAAGACAAACCGGTACAGATACTGCGTCTGGATCTGCCTGCTTGGCCTCGTTACCGACGCTGCTTCGTATATCCTGGACGGGAAGATAGAAAACGATTTTATTATTGGCGTCATCAACTATTTCTCGTTCATAGCCATCGATCTTCTCATAATCTGCTACGCATTCTATCTGCATCAGATGATAAAGGAAGAGGACGGGACGTTCACCAAAAAATTCACATTCTTCATTCTGGCCATCTGTTCCGCGGATATCGTCTTCATCACCGTGGGCAGCCTGACGGGGAATCTGTTCACCGTCGCCAATGGAAGCGCGGAGCTGAAGTCCTGGTCCTCGTTCACGTTGATCATCCCTTTCATCGCCGTTATCAGCATGATCGTACTGCTTTTTGTCAAGGGCCGCCTTTTGGGCAGAAAATATGCGATGGTGCTCAGCATCTACCTCGTCACGCCTGTTTTCATTGGCGCAATCCAGCTTATAAACAAGGAACTGACTCTAAGCTATGTGGGCTCCGCAGTCGCAATGATCATAATCTACGTCATCATCCAGTCCAGGGTGATCGCGGAAACCAATCTCCGCGCCGAGATATTCGATACCCTTTCCAAGGAGGACATGCTCACAGGCCTTAAGAACCGCCGGGGCTATGCCGACGTCATTTCATCCATCAAGGACTGCGACCGGATCGGTGTGGTGTTCAGCGACATAAACGACCTGAAGCCGATAAACGATCACTACGGCCACGATGCGGGGGACCGGATCATCAAGACTGTGGCCTCCATACTTGTGGACTCATTCCCCGAGGGGGAGGTCTGCAGGATAAGCGGCGACGAATTTGTTGTCATCCAGAAGGACGCAAAAGACGAGTCCTTCGAGAATGGGGTGAGGGCCCTGTCCAAAGCGCTTAAGGAAAACGACCGGATAGCGTCCTACGGATATGCCACGGGCGCCGGGAGTGTTGCTCACGATCTTGTCAGGACCGCCGAAAATCTTATGTACGCCAATAAAAACCAATACTACATCGACACCGGCAAGACCAGAAGGATCTGACGGGACGATCTTTTCTATTCATTTACAGTCTTTTTGTTCCATGCTCTTTTGCATGTTTTTGTTGTTTTATTCCGAAATTTATAATAAAATCAGGTATCCGTCATTTTTGTTGCGACAATGAATCATTGAGAAGAAAATGAATCTTTGAGAATATGTGAGGGCGCCTGTGGAGACCTTAAAAGTTTATTACATAAAGACCGATGTCCTGAAGGGAAAAGAGGGGCATCTTTATTCTGTGCTGCCCGAGGAACGGGGAGAGAAGGCTAAACGCTACGCAAAGGAGGACGACCGTCTCCTTTCTCTGGCCGCGGGATATCTTGCGGGCAAGGTGGTTGGCAGGTATTTCAAGGACGAAAACGGAAAGCCCAGGGCGGACGGGGTGCATTTCAGCCTTGCCCACTCGGGGGACATTGCCGTCATTGCGGTAAACGAACACCGGGACGTGGGAGTAGACGCGGAGATCTCGCAGGACAAAAACTTTGATGATATCGCAAATTACGCTCTCGGAGAGGACGAGCTGGAGGCTTACCGAAGCGGCGTGAGCTTTCTGCCGCTGTTTACAGCCAAAGAAAGCCTTTCAAAAGCGGAGGGCCGGGGGCTCAGGAACAGGACCAGGGACATTCCCGCGCTGCCCCTTGACGGTGCGGTGGAGTATAAAGGCAAAACGTACTACAGACATACCCTTGAGATACCGGGCTATTATGCGTCGGCGGTGCTTGAGGGGGAGGATTTCCTGGCGGAGATCGAGGAACTGACTGAAATATAGCGGAGAGGACCATGAGAGCAGAGGACCTGGCGGGCAAGGCGTGTCCGTATTGCCTGAGACCGTTTATCCGGAACGAAAAAATAGTTGTATGCAGCGCCTGCGGACTTGCAAGCCATCTTTTGTGCTGGCAGAAAAAGGGCGGCTGTCCCACGCCGGACTGCGGCGGATTCATCAATGAATTTCTGGAGGGCGTCGTTTTGCCGGTGCCTCCCGTGATCTCCGCGGCACCCGTGCAGCCTATGCCTGCTGCGCCCGTGATGCCTGAGCCTGCGCCGGAGTTTACACTACCCCGAGAGTCAAAGCCGATACCTCAAAAGACCGGAAAGGCGAAACCGGCGGCGGTCATATTGGCCCTTGCCGGCGCGGCCCTGGTGATAGTGGCGGCGGCTGTGCTTCTCACAAGTTTTGTGTTCATTCCTGCGGGTCTTTATTCAAATGCCGGTTCGCTTTTTGCAGACGGCCGGTACGACGAGGCCTATGAGATATATTCCGGGCTTGGAGGCTTCAGGGACAGCGCTGACAAAGCGGCCGAATGCATATATATGAAAGCGGACGCCGCGTTTCAAAAAGGGTCTTACGACGAGGCAAAGGAACTGTTCAAACTTGCGGGTTCTTTTTCGGACAGTGAGACCATGGTGAAAAAATGCGATCACCAAAAGGCCGTAAAAATTCAGGCCGATGGCGAGTACGCAAAAGCAAAAGCGATATTTATGGAGCTTGCCGGCTTCCTTGACAGTGAGGACCGGGCCCGCGACTGCGACTACATGCAGGCCTCGGGACTGCTGAGCGGTGCGGAGGGGGACACCGCCAAACTTGACGAGGCAAAGGCTCTCTTCGTCTCTCTCGGAGACTACCGCGGCGCCGGGGATCTGGCACGGGAATGCGACCTTAAGAAGGCCGATATTCTAATCCAAAACGAACGCTTCGGAGAGGCTTACGACATATTGAATCCATTGGCGGGTCTTGCTTCCGCGGGGGAGAGATTGAACACCGTGGCCAATGCGCTCCTCTCCCGCATCCTTGCCAGCGGAAACCTTGAGGACCCGGAAAATTCGAGCCTTTTTTACGAAAAGGTAAGAGTTCTTCCGGACAACCGGGACTACCTGACGGAGCTTACCCGCTACATATCCGCGAGAGACTCCCTTTCCTACTGGCACCAAAACCCCGACTCGAAAAAGATCGCTGCCCTAATATCGAAATACGAGGGGGACGATGCTGCCGCGAGGGCTCTTGTGAAGGTGCTTGAGGCAGTTGCCGAAAATGACTTCCTCGGACTTCAGGGCTGGATGAAGGACGGCGAAAACAGGGACGCCGTTAAAGAGCTCTGGGACTTCAAATTCATCAGGGAACTTGTGACCGACGACACCGTATTCGGAGCGTACCTGGTGGGTTTCTGGACTGACACAACGGGAGCCCACAGCCTGGAGGTGACGGACCTTGGCGATGACGCCTTCGGCTTCGATATTTCTCTGCCCATTGATATTCCGCCGGAGACCACGAGCCTGGAGCTGACGGACATGAGTCTCTACTGCAAGAACGGCAATGTGACGCTCTCCAGGGCATTCACGTTTGAGATCGATAAGCCTGACGAGATCAGTATATACTGCGCCGCCGACGGAAACACATATACTTTCACCAGATAACGCCGCGTAAAGACGATACCGGACAGGTGTTTTTGCGGGTTACGGGTTGCGGCACCGGCGTGTAAGTGATAGAATGCACGCATAGTCATTTTCCCTGAAAAAGGAGGATATAATTGTGAAAAAGTTTTTGGTTGCTGTTTTGACATTGGCGCTTCTGACCGGGCTGCTGATCACCGACACGGTCTGTTTTGCGGAAATTGAGCACAAAGGAGAATACCCGCTCTCGGATACCAGCGAGGGACACGTTACGGCGGACGGAGTTGCGGCAGGCTACTGGATGCACCCGTTTACCATCGGAGACAGGCTCGAGGTCTATTTTGATTCGCCGATATGGATGGTGGGTTTCAGATTCTTCGCCTGGTGCCCGTACAGTGATACATACCTTGATATCGAGCTGGCGGACGACAAAGATAACGTCCTCTGGACGGGAAGGGCCGTCGGCTACGACAATGCCTTCCAGGAGGTCGCCTTTGACAAATCCTACCCGCCCGGATCCTATTCGATCACGTTTATCAATGCCGAGAACCCCGAATATCCGGGAGGTGTAAATCAGCACTTCGTTCTCGGATCTGGACAGGTGAGAGACGATCTTGACCCGGAAGACATTGAGGTGATCGGTGCTGCGGCAAGCAATTCTCTCGGAGCCCCTGAGATCATTCTTTTCGAGGATCCCGACGCCCCGACTCCTTCTCCTACACCCGAGCCGACTTCGACGCCGGAACCTACGCCGGAACCCACACCTACTGATGAGCCGGAGGTGACGGAAGCTCCGACTGACGGGGCTGAAGACGTGACGGAAGCTCCGGACGTCGTAGCCTCCGAGCCCGAAAAAAAATCCGGCTGCGGAAGCTTCGCAGGAGGCGGACTTGCGCTTACAGCCGCAGCGGCGGCGCTTGTCCTCATTATCAGAAAGAAACACTGAAGGGTGAGGCGGACAGGCCGAACCTGACGTTATGCCCCGGTTTTACATGACAGCCATGGCCGGGGCTTTTTTGTTTCAAGCGAGAGCTTTTTATGATTGATTATTCCCGGGCCATTGTGTTAAAATGATGCGTAATATAGTTATTCCGAAAACAACGGGGCCTATGCGATGAATAAAACCAAGGAAAAATATCCGGATGGATTCATAGGTTTTCTGCGCAGAGCTGAGCAGACGACCGTCGTACGTGCGGTCCGAAACGGCCTGGTGAGCATGATACCCATACTCATTTTAGGTGCTTTTGCGCTGATCCTCAAAACCTTTCCGGTAGAAGGCTACCAGACGTTTATCACTAAATTTGCCGGAGGAGCGATCTACAAATTCTTCGATATCGTCTACTACGCCACCTTCGGTGTTCTCTCGGTCTACATGACCATCCTTATCAGCAGGTCGTACATGAAGATCAAGTCCGACCCGGAAGCTTCCGTGGGCGGCGCGATCATTTCCGCCGTGGCCTCCTTCTTTATTCTGGCCGGTGCCTACCTTCCGAATTTCAGCACCGAAAACATGGGACCGAAATCCATGTTCCTCGCCATTCTTACAGGTCTTGGCGCGTCGGCGCTGTATCTCAGATTCTACAGGCTCTTCAACAAGCGAAAGGTACTGCTCTTTTCGACCGGTGCCGACAGGGACTTCAACAAGATGCTCACCACCATCTTCCCTATTGTCGCCGTTGCAGGCATCTTTGCGATATTTAATCTGCTCATAGTATCCATTTCCATTGAGGATTCCTTCAGATCCTTCCTCATTGAAATATTCAACTCTATCTTCAGCGCAATACCTGACGGATTCATTAAAGGCTTCTTCTTCGTATTTCTGTCCTCTGTACTCTGGTTTTTCGGAATACACGGCAGCGATACTCTCGAGAGCGTTATGCAGGCTCATTTTGCGGGTGGCCTCGAGATCAACAAAGAAGTTCTGGCCTCCGGCGGTACCCCGAACGTCATTCTTACAAAGCAGTTTTTCGACTGCTTCGTGCTCATGGGCGGCTGCGGCGCGACGATATGCCTGCTCATAGCCATACTGATCTTCTCCAGAAACAAGGCCAGAAGGGGCCTTGGCTACACCGCGGCGTTCCCGATGATCTTCAACATCAATGAGCTGATGATCTTCGGTCTGCCGGTCATTTTCAATCCGGTGATACTCATTCCATTCCTGCTGGTACCGCTGGTCTGCTACACCACGTCATATATCGCAATGGCCATGGAGCTGGTGCCTGTCGTGACCAACGGCATCGAATGGACCACCCCGGTGATCGCGGGGGGCTATTTTGCCACGGGCAGCTACACCGGCGCGCTTCTGCAGATATTCAACATCTGCCTTGGCGTTCTCATCTATCTGCCCTTTGTAATACTTCTCGACAAACAGTCTGCTGAGATTCAGAAGAGGGAGTTCAGCTCCTTCATGAAGTTCTTCCGTGAGCACGAGGACGAGCTCTCCAAGGAAAAAGTCACCGCCATGACCAATGTCTACGGCGACTTCGCCAAGTCCCTCTGCGCAGATATAAAGGCGGGCCTCAAGACAAAGATCGTGCTGGCCTACCAGCCTCAGTACAGATACGACGGCAGCTGCTACGGTGTCGAGGCTCTCTTAAGATATGAGCACGACATCCACGGATATATTTATCCGCCTCTGGTCATCAAGCTGGCGGAGGAGGGCGGATTCCTGGCGGATCTCGAAGAGAGGGTCCTGAAAACGGTGCTTGAGGACGTGGACTCTATCAGGAAACGTTTCGGGGCGGATGCCGGGATATCGTTCAACATCACCGGAACGACGGTCGTCACTCCGAAATTCCTGCAGTTCTGCAAGAGTCTTAAGGAGGACGGCAGGATAGAAGGCGCAAACCTTTGCATAGAGGTGACGGAGCAGGCCGCATTGGCGTTTAACAACGATTCGATCTCCGCTCTCGAAAGCCTCAGGGGAATGGGCTTTGCTCTTGCGATCGACGATTTCTCCATGGGCCAGACGTCCATTAATTACCTGAAGGACAACCTGTTCGACGAGATAAAGCTGGACGGATCGCTTGTAAAGGGCCTCTCGACCCACAAGAACTGCCGTGAGATCATCCAGTCCATAACAAGTCTTGCGGCCACACTTAATCTCACCGTACTGGCGGAGTTCGTGGAGACCGAAGAGGAGAAGGAGATACTTCACCAGATAGGCTGCGACTGCTATCAGGGGTATCTTTACTCATCTGCGGTGTTCCTGGACGATGAGGAATAGATCCCATAGCGGAGCATAATATACCTGAAAGAAGCGTGACCCTATGTGAGCGGCGAAGCGCTTCTTTTTTTATCCGTTTTTGCCCACTGTTTTTTGAACGCCGGCTGGCCGGGTTTGTTGAAATCAACGCGTGAAAATGGTATCATTCAAGGAGCAGAGCACATTTCCGAAGATCAAGGAAATAACTTCGTAAGGAGGCTGAAAATGGAGAAAAAGTTCAAGTTATCCCGGGTCATCCGGCTGGCCGTATGCATCGTACTGATAGGGATTCTGATCCCCCTCGGAATAGCCAACGGACTTTTTGACGGCATTGATTTCTTTAAGGGCGTTCAGATAAACGGAACGACCATTTTTAAGCTGGCGATAATGATCCTCGGTGTCATTGCCGCGGAGACGCTGATCGTTTTTCTGCTGGGACTTCCCAATCCCAAAAACCACAGGATCCGCTCGGTGCTCTCGGTGCTGACAAGCGTCCTGAAATATGTGGCCGCCATCGTGATACTGTGCTGGGGTCTTTCGATCATCGGAGTTAACGTTTCGACCATCGTTGCCAGTGTCGGAATACTGGCTCTCATCCTGGGCTTCTCTGCTGAAAGCCTCATAGAAGACATGGTGACCGGAGCGTTTATGATCTTTGAGAACCAGTACAACGTGGGCGACATCGTGGAGGTGGCGGGATTCCGCGGCACCGTGACGAGCATAGGACTTCGCACCACCTGCATTACCGATCCCGGCGGAAACGTAAAGATCGTAAACAACTCGGATATGAAAAATATACTGAACCGCTCCGACAAGCCCTCCAGAAGCGTTTGTGAGATACAGGTCCCGTACTCCACCGATTTTGTAAAGCTGGAGAGCGAGATTCCCGCCCTTGTGCAGAGGATCTATGAGCAGAGAACAGACATTATGAAGGCTCCGCCGAAGTACCTTGGCGTCAATGAACTGGCTGCCAGCGGCGTGGTGCTGAAATTTGTGGTGGAGGTGGAGGAAAAGGACATTTTCTCCGGCGCAAGGACCCTCAACCACGATCTTCTTCTGGGATTTAAAGAACTGGGCGTGGAGTGCCCGTTCCCGCAGGTCGACGTGCACAACATACCTGTGAAATAAAGGCAGGGAGAGTTTTTTGCTGAAGGAGGCGATGAAACTTGACCGACTTTACGGATCGGGAGTTTAACACACCGGCCATTGAAACCGAATACGGGGGGCCCCGGGAGACCGAATACGGCATGCCACCGGAAGCGGAATACAGCATGCCTGCGGAAGCCGAGTTCAGCATCCCTTCGGAAAATGAGGACAGGCGGTCTGAGGAGAACGGAAGCTCTGACGGGGAAGACCGCAAAAAACAGGGGAAAGGGAGAACTTTAAAAAAGTTCATTCCGAAGACGATCCTTGCCGTGGCTGCCGCGGTGACGGTGATGACCGCGTCCCTCGGGATCGATATCATAGGAAACGACCTTATCGGAACGAACAGCGACGGGTTTATATTGGCGAAGATATTAAAAAGCACGCCTTCTCCCGCGCCTTCGGGCACGCCCGGCCCCACCTCATCGCCTGCGCCGGCGTTCAGCTTCCCGGATCTTCCAAACAAGGATCCCGATTTTGCGGGAGATTATGCCTGGGTCACAAAATCTCCGGAGACCTCCGAGGAATATCTGAGGCTTGAAAACTCGGTCAGCGCCTCTTTCCTTGAGGCCGGCGGGCACTACAAGAACCTTGGCGTCACTGAGACCACCTTTACGGGGCTTGAATACGATAAAACGGCCAACACACTTACCATGGAGGATTTCTCCGCGTCGGACCTTGTTCTTAACGCAAATCTCATGGGCAACGGCTTCAAGCTTGTCCTGAAAGGTATAAACCGCATCGGACGCATCATCATATGGGGCGCTATGTACGGCGGCAGTCTTACGGTGACGGGGGAGGGCACCCTGATCGTTAACAAAGATATGACCTTTACCGAGGGCATTGTCCTTCAGGCCGAAAGCAGTCAAAGCTGCCTGATGATAGACGAAAACGTTACCGTTGAGATATACGGCTCTAATGCGGCGGTTGCAATAATAGACTCGCTGGACAATAAAGGCATTTACTATCCGGATACGGTGAAAATGACCGGAGGCAAGGTGAGAAGAATAAAAACCGATACCGGCACGCTTATCACCGTTGTGAGCGGAGACGAATATGCCACAAAAGTGGTATTTGGCAAATAATAATTTCCCGGATGGAGATCATGGCTTTGAAAAGAAAACGTTTTTTGGTACTGACCGCATTGGTTATTGCGGTATCGATACTGATGTGCTCCTGCAGCAGAACATCGGTTACGGAACATGACGACAAGGCAGGCCTTCTGGAGCTGGCCGAAAGCTTCTTCGCTAAAATGAAGGAGGGCGTAAACGTGGTGATCACCGTGAAAAACGGCGACACGACACTGTTTGTGGAGACCGTCGACGGGGAAAACAGCTTTGTGGAATACCCGGACGGTCACAGGAACTATGCCCTGAAGATGGGCAGTGACTATTATTCGGCCACCGACATGAAGGACTATACCTACAAAATGCCGGGGGAGGGCTACTACAGATCCGCCTATTGCACGTTTCTGAGCTTTGTCAAGCTTCTCGACCTGGTACAGAGCGAGGCGGAAACCGAATACCGCAGCTGCCTCAGGGAGGAGAAGAAGACGGGGACTGCGACGTTTACGTTTGAAGTGGCTTCCGCAGACCTTTTGATGAAGCTGAATGCGTCCTCGGAAAACGGGCTGGTCCAAAGCCTCACCTACACAAAAGACGACAGCGCAAACGACACTCACGTGGTCCAGGAAATGACGTTCGAATACGGAACCGCAAGGGTCACAGTGCCCGACATAGCGAACTGGGAGGACAGGACCGCCCCGAACTGACATTATCAAAGGAGAATGACCAATGTTCACACTCACGGAAAAACATCTGTCGGAAACAAATCATTTTGTGCCTGCCCCTTACGGCAACGGGAACTGTGCTGGCTGGACAGTCGACGCGCCGGAAGGGAACTTTGACGTATCGCCGGAGCTCCGAATCGAAGGCGGCAGACTTACGTTTAAATTAAACGGCGCCGTGGTGACGCTTAGGGACAGCATTCACTCGGGCTGGCTCCATGCCGCCAGCGGGGGCAATCTGAACGTGATGTTTAACGTTACTGACGGCGACTTTGACTTCTTCACGGAGATGTCAAAGGTGTCCACGGTGCTTGACGACGGGACCGTGAAAGTGATCAGGGTGTCCACACCGCTTACGGAACGGGCTTCGGGCCAGTCTCTCGGCGGCGCGTCGGCCCATACGGATCTTTATTTCTTTAAGGCGTATCCGCTGGTATCCGTGATGACCATGTTTGAGACGTCAGGCTACACTCCCGTCCGGGAGATATACCAGTGCAGAGCGACTGCCGTTGGCGGGGCATACATGAACAGTGACGGAGGCTGGAGGCAGCTGTCCTGCGAGGAACAGATAGGGTGCGGAAGGCTTCTTTGCTGCCGCGATCTCTCGGAATTTGACGTGGTGAGGCCTTACATAACCAATATCGCCTCCGAAAAATGCATTCTCCCCGAGGTGAAGCACGACCCGAGGACCTGGGACGGACCGGTGGTGAGAAGCGGAGACCTTTCGGTGCGCCTTGCAAGGACGGGGTCCGGCCTCGGCATAGGCTCCATTGAGGACAAAAAGGGCGTTGCGACGGCGGACTGCGCTGCTCCGGAGCCTCTTTTCAGACTTCTTATAAGGTATCTTGACACAGGGCGCGAAGAGATGCTGAGCTCAACATGCGAATGGGACAGGGTCAAGGAGGACAGCTCCGCGGCAGGCCCGGTTTTAAGGTTCGAAAAAGGAAAGATCGAGGTCACTGTCACCGCGGCCCTCTCGCCGGAGGAAAACAGGATCGGCTGGGAGATATCGGTCGTGATCCGTGATATGAATATCACGGCGGTGAGGCTGGACCCGCCTGCGGCAATGATGAACGCGGTGGACGGGGGAAAGCTGTTTATGAGCTTCGGCCCCGGCATGGACGTGCCTATCGGAAAGCGCAGCGAGCTTCACTCCATGAGCCCGTACCCCTCCATCGGCATGTGCATGGAGTATATGTGCATATATGACGGCATCAGACGCCGCGGAATATACAACGGCTACCACGATCCCGAGGGGTCGTACAAGTTCCTTCACGGCAATGTCCACGGCGGCATGTGCATGACGGGGGCGATGATTCCCGCTGAGGGCATTGACGAGCCTGCGAACGGTTTCGTGATGAAGGGCCAGGATGTCTGGCAGATCTTCGACGGGGACTGGTACGACGCCACTCTTCTGTTCAGGGATTTTGTGAGGAAACAGGCCCGCTGGTTCACTGGGGTGCCCGCCACGGAGAGAGACGACGTGCCCGAATGGCTCCTTAAGATGCCCGTCTGGTTCCGATGCGACGTGGACGAGTCAAAGGACTGGATCGGGGAATTTCTTAAGATGCGGAATGATTTCGCGGAGATGCCCGCGGGAATTCACGCGTACTGCTGGCATAAGATACCTTTTGACACAAATTATCCCCATTACATTCCCGAAAAGGATTCCTTCCCCGAAGCGGTCAAGACCCTTCGCAAATATAACGTGAAGGTGATGCCCTACATCAACGGGCGCCTCTGGGACACCCATGACAGAGGTGACGATGACTGGCAGTTTACGTCTGTCGCAAAGCCGGGAGCCGCAAAGGGCCGGGGCGGCGAGGTTATAACCGAGCACTACGGTTCCAAAAACTCAAAGGGTGAGGACGTGGAGCTGGCGGTTATGTGCCCGTCGTCCGCGATCTGGCAGGACAAGCAGATAGAGATAAACGACGCAATACTGAACACTCTGGGGTGCGACGCGGTCTACATTGATCAGATAGCCGCGGCTCCGCCTGTCAACTGCATGGACAAGACCCATGCCCACAGGTCCGGTGGAGGCTCCTGGTGGTATGACCACTATTACAATCTCATTGACCACCTGAAGCTTCGTGCCGGGGCGGACAACTGCTACACCACCGAGTCCAATGCGGAACCTTTCACGGGTCACATTGGCGGTATGCTGGTCTGGCACTGGGTCTGTGCCCACCAGGTTCCGGCATACTCTGTCGTATATGCCGGCTACCAGCCTGTGTTCGGACGCAACTACGGCATTTGCCCGGACGATCCCACGGGTACCAGTTTCAGGATACTTACGGCAGAGTCGCTGCTTTTCGGAGACCAGCCGGGCTGGATCACCCCCGATATATACCTGGGAAGCAAGTACAGGGATTTCTTCAGGGACATTGTCAAACTGCGTTACAGGTACAATGAGTATTTCTATGCGGGCACCTGTCTGAGACCTCCGCAAATCGAGGGAGACACGGGAAGAATGGTATGCCCGGGATTTGACTGCGCCGGCGTGAGAAGCTCCATGTGGATGAGAAACCGGGACGGCAGCAGGATCGTTATACTGGTCAATATGACAGAGGAAAAGAGGACCGTGAAAGCGTTCCCTGAAGGCTGCGAGCCTCTGGAGTTCGTCCTGGATCCGTTGTCGGCGGTTATAAAGGAGATCTGACAGGTTTAATAAAAAATGATATAAAGAGAGCCCCGGCCTGCGGAAAGTGGTATGTGAAGATGATCTCACAAACATTTCCGGGACGGGGCTTATTTAACGGAGTCAGCCGTTTTGATATTTCGACATGTCCGCAAGCTGTCTGCAGCTCTCAAACATGCAATTGAACCAGAAGTTTTTCCTTGCGCTTTCGGTGTTCATCCAGTGGGTCTCGATGCGCCCGTCTTCGCCCTGCATCAATGTGAGCTGGTCGGTGAGAGCCATAGCCTTTGCGAGATACAATTCGCCGCAGCCCGCCTCGTAAAGGGCCTGAAAGCCCTGGGCAATGGAAGCGGTGGAGGCGTCGATGGGCACGTACCAGCCGTATTGCTCAAGACCCGCAGGTGTGTGCCAAAGAGCGGTGTCGTAAGGCTTGCTGCCGTCGGGTGTCGGATGGGGCCAGGGATTCGGACGCTTCCATACCACGAACTGGTCCTCGGCAAAGCGCATAAGCTCCACGGCCAGCCTCATGGACTCCGGATCGTCTCTGCGGTACTTTGCAAAGTACATTGCCAGCTGCACCGGCGCGTAGTGGGTCAGATTCATATAGTTGGTCGAGAGAGGACTGTCCTCAAACTGACCCTCCCAGTTGTACGTGTACAGCTGGTTTTTTATTACGTAATCAACGGCCTTTTCCCGGCATTCTTTGAAGCATTCATCCCTGGTACGCTCATAAAGCGCCGTCATAAGCGGTATGACCTCGCCAATGGGAGAAACGAAGTTCGGTGTGAGCGGCTCGCCTGTTTTGCAGGAGCGCACCAGGTACCAGCTTCCGTTGGTTTCGATGGTCGACGCGTAGTATCTGCCGATGTTTACCGCCTCTTTGAGGTATTTGGGGTCTCCCGTGGCCTTTTCAAGCTTTACGTACATGCAGCCTGCCCGGGCGGGGTATATCATCATCGAGGTGCCGTTGTGCTCAAGCGCCGCGTGCCAGTTGGGTGAGATGACGCCGTATTTCTCCGGGTCGGGGCAAAAATCAAGGTAATAGGTGGGAGGAAGGTCGGCAAGAGGGTCCGAGCCCCGTGGAGTGATGCTTATGAGGTAATCTGCGGCGTTTACGGCGACCTTCATGGCGTCTTCCGCGTCCTCGGGGCAGAGAGCGGCGTAGGAGATCATGGCTTCCGCCAGCGCGCCCATCATCTTGCTGGGATATGAGTTGAGATCGTACGTCGGATCGGGGACACCGTACTTTAACCAATGCTGAATAAAACTCTGTGACATCGCATAGCGGTATGCCTTGATCGCGCTCTCCCTGTACGGCAATGCGGCCTTCGGAGTCTCCTCAGGGAACGGTGCGACCTTGAAAAACGTGCGGGCGCCTGCAGGGGCATACTCGCTTCCGTCGCCGTTTAAGGCTGTGACGGTGAGGCGCACGACACCCTCGGGGAGCTCCGCCCATATCGGTGTCAGGAGCGCGCAGCAGTCGCAGGTCTCAAACGAATGTACCGTGCCGTTTTCGTCTGTGGCATCATATCTGTAGCGGCCTATGCCTCTTACAGAGGTAAAGTGAAACGCAGGGACGTACATAAACTGGGTCGACTCAACGTTCCAGAAGGGAAGTCCCCTTTTAACGCCGTAGCGTACCGTCGTCTCCGCCGAGGTGCACTCTTTAAACGCCTGTGCGGCAAGCTCTTTTCTCGTCATTTTATCTCCTCCGGTACGGGTGCGGACACCGCTTTCCAAGGGGTGCCTAAGCCCGAAATGATTCTTCGCCAATGATATCACTTATCACGGCTTTGGACAAGGCTCCGGGACCGTCAAAAGAAGCCAAAAGATGCCCGAAAGATGATCTCTGCCGTTGCACGTAATTGAACAATTGCCGAAAAAGATGTATCATTTATCCACCGGATCAAACAGGTACGACAATGTTTTCGGAGGATTGGTTATGAATTACAAAGACAAGTATTTTTCGGTGGTCGGAGACTCCATCAGCACGCTGGAGGGCTTTATACCGGAGGGCTACGCGCTTTATTATGACGGGCCCACGAAGGAGAGTGCGGGCATAAAAGGTCCGGACGACACATGGTGGGGGCAGATCATATTGCGCCTCGGCGGGAAACTGCTGAAAAACAATTCGTGGTCGGGCAGCACCGTCAGCTATCATGAAGAGTTTACCCCGGGCAGCTTTGCCCATCTGGATTCAAGGATGTCGCTTCTCGGCTGCGACGACGTAAAACCGGACGTCATCATGATATACATGGGTGTAAACGACTGGGCCTCGGGGACGCCGATAGAGACCAAAGACGGCATGGAGGAGAGAAGATCCTTCTGCGGTTCCTACAGGATCATGCTGGACCTCATAAAAAAGCACTACCCCGATGCGGAAGTCTGGTGCATTTCGCCCGCCGTCACGACCCACAGAGGCGATCCGAATTTTGAATTCCCCTACTGCCTCGGCGGCATACACCTTTTCGAATACTCGGAAGCCATAGGCCGGGTGGCGGCTGAAAAAGGATGCATTTTCGTGAACGCGAGCCACAACGAGACCCCCGTCACGGCCCTCGACGGCATACACCCCGACAAGGCGGGCATGAATGCCCTTGCAGGCGAGATACTGAAGGCACGCGGCATCGCCTGAGCGCTTCGGAGGAAATATGAAAAAAGTCAGGATCACCGTTAAACGCATTGCCTGTTACAAGGATCTGATGGAGGAGTACGAGAACCCGATAGAACACGCCTGCGACATGAAGACCGGAATGGTTTTCGTCGCCAATGGATGGCAAAAGCCGGAGGGCTTCTGCGACAGCGCCTGGGATACGGTCTCTCCCTTCGTGATGGCTCTTGCTCACGGCGCGGAGGATTTTTACGACGGCTGGATGAAAAACAAAAAGTCCGCCATGATATCCTGCAACGACGGTTTCAGACCGGTGAGCTTTCTTCTCGAGACTCTCGAAGAGGATGCGGAATGACTTGAAAGAAGAATGCGGTTTTAGGATAATATAGAGACAAAAACGCACTATGGCACAGGAGGATTGTTTATTATGAAAAGAATTGTTGCATTGGTTATTGTGCTTATGATGGTATTCCCGTTTGCGGCTGTTCCGGCTATGGCTTCCGCAGTGTGACGAACGGTTCGGAATATGAAGGCGTACTTACGGGCCACTGGGATGCATTGGTCATTGACGGTGAGCCCGTGTTTAAAACGGAATTTGCGGCGGTGTGATCGCCGTTATTCCTGCAATTGCCGTGGTGCTTGCTGGCGCGGTGATTTCCGCTGTAAAGAAAAAGGACTGAAAATGGCGGCCTTTCCTCAGTGGACAGGCCCGAAAGGCAAGTAATGAAAAAACTGTCAGTAATGATGATCGGTTGCGGAGACAGAGCAACCGTTTACGCCAATGAAGGCGTCAGAACCCTGGGTATGATGGAGATCGCCGCCTGCGTCGATCCCGACGAGAAAAAGCTCGAAATGATGGTGCGGGACTACAACGTGCCCAGGGAAAACTGTTTTACATCAATAGAGCCCGCGCTGGCACGGGGAAAATTCTGCGACTGCATAATCAACGGCACCATGGACAGACTCCACGTGGCCACCACGCTTCCCTTTCTGGAGCAGGGCTATGACGTGCTTCTCGAAAAGCCGGTCTGCAACAACGAACAGGACCTGCTGAAGCTAAAGGAGGCTGCAAAAAGAAACAACGCGGGGCTCTTTATCTGTCACGTTCTTCGCTACACGCCTTTCTACAGAAAAATAAAGGAACTGATCCTTTCCGGAGAGATAGGGAAGATCGTCAATATTCAGACCTATGAGCACGTGGGCGTTTTTCTCACGTCCGTCAGCTACCTCAGGGGCAAGTGGGGCAAAAGGTCCGAATGCGGGTCCTCTCTGCTCCTTGCAAAATGCTCCCACGACATGGACCTCCTTTGCTGGATGAACAGTGACACAAGGCCAGAGACGGTGTTCAGCATGGGCGGAAGAAACTTTCTCACTCCTGAAAATGCGCCGAAGGGCTCCGGAACAAGATGCCTGGTGGATTGTCCCGAAGAGGTCCGGAAAAACTGCCTTTTTGACGCAAAGCCCCTTTACCTTGACAACTGTCTGCTGCCCTGGTACCCCTGGCAGTGCACAGGGAAGGACTATCACGACGTAAGTCAAAAAGAGAGGGAGGAGTCCCTCAAAACCTATAATCCCCACGGCCTTTGTGCCTATAAATGCGGGGGAGATATTGTCGATCACCAGACTGTGAGCATTGGTTTCGCCAATGGTTCATACGCGGTCCATACAGTG
The DNA here is from genome assembly GCA_017444825.1 of Clostridia bacterium. Classification (GTDB taxonomy): domain Bacteria; phylum Bacillota; class Clostridia; order UBA1212; family UBA1212; genus UBA1212. The sequence goes on along the minus strand of JAFSVU010000004.1, from coordinate 11,732 downwards.
ACGCTGTCCTCTTTCCGCGACGGAAGAGACATTTTTATCGCGGGCACTCTGGGAGAGATCGAAGGCCGGGACGACGACGGCATCATTACGGTGCGCCACTATGACAGAGGTACTTCATGGTATAACAGCCGGGAGATCGATACAAAAGGCGAGGGCCCGGGCGGCGCCCATTCCGGCGGCGACAGGGGGGTTGTGGCGGATTTCGTGAACACTCTCAGGGGAGGCGAAAAGTCTATTTCTACCACAACGATCGACGATTCGGTAAACGGTCAGATACTGGTTTTCAGAGCGGACGAGTCCCTGGAAAAAGGGGCGCCGGTGAAGTTTGACAAACAGATAAAATGAAAGGATGTTTGAATATGTATCCTGTTCCGAGGTTTTCGTTTAACTACAACGGAAGGCCGTTTGACGTTGCGGACGCAAAAGTCATCGCAACCGATCGCGGCTTTTTTTATGAGGCCGGAGACGGCCTTGGCGTCGAGCTCTGCATCCAAAGGTTTCCGGAGTACAATGCAATAAAGTGGATGCTTTGGTTTGAAAACCGGGGCGACAAGGACAGCGGGCTCATATCGGACGTTTGCGACTGCGATGCCACCTGGTGCTTCACTGAGGCCGGAAGGGGCTGCGGCGGGAAGCTGACCGTCACCGACACCACCGGCAATACAAGCTATGAAAGCTACCTCAGGGACGAGGACTGCGCAGGGGAGTTTTCCACCCACGAAAGGACCATTCCTCTTCACGCGTCAATGTCATACCACCCCCTGGGCGGACGCTCTGCCAGCGGCACGATGCCCTTTTTCGACTTCTATACGGAGGGAGAGGACGATAGGGCTAAGGGGCTTATTGCCGCAGTAGGCTGGTCGGGCCAGTGGAAAGCGACTTTTTCGCACCTTGACGGCGGCACTCTCGGCATCAAAACAGGTCTTGAATTCACTTCCTTCGTGCTCAGACCCGGGGAGCGCATCAGGACCTCGTCGATCATTTTTCTTGAATATGAAGGGAAAAGGACTGCAGGAACCAATGCCTTCCGCCGCCTCATCAAAAACGAGATCTGCCCGTTTGCTCCGGAACAGTATCCTTTCGCCCTTGAGGGCATGGGAATACCCACGGAAAAGCACCTTTTTCACATCGAAAATTTTAAAAAGCACGGCGTAAAAGCCGATTACTACTGGATAGATGCGGGCTGGTACGGCAAGGGTGCGGAGCCAGGCGCAGCCGACTGGTATAAGCAGGTTGGAAACTGGCAGGTGCGTCCCGACGAACACCCGGACGGTCTCCTTGACGTTGTGGCCGCCGCAAAGGATGCGGGCATGAAATTCCTGCTGTGGATGGAGCCTGAACGGGCCTACCCCGGCACGGACCTGGCGCTTGAGCATCCTGACTGGCTGTACCCCATTGACGGCTTCTGTCTGCTGCTGCGCCTTGAAAAGGACGAGGTGCGTGAATACCTTTTTGACCTGATCTGCGGCTTTATTGACCGACTGGAGATCAGATGCCTCCGTCTTGATTTCAATATGGAGCCCTTAAGGTCCTGGCGCCTGACCGATGAGGCGGACCGGTGCGCCATCAACGAGATCAAATACATAATGAACCTTTACAGGCTGTGGGACGACCTGCGCGCGAGATATCCGGATCTGGTCATAGATAACTGTGCTTCGGGAGGAAGACGCATTGACGTGGAGGCGCTGTCCCGCACGTTCCCCGTCTGGCGTACGGATGCTTATTGCGAATGGACGAGGGACCCCGACGTGATCCAGACCCAGGCCTTCGGGTTTAACCGCCTGATCCCCACGTCAGGAGGAGTCTGCAAGAAGCTTGGCGACACATATGCCACAAGAAGCGCTTACGCCCCTGCCTACGTGGGCAGCTGGTGGTGGACCGACAGACCTACTCCCACAGAGGAGCAGTTTGCCTGGATGGCCAAAATGTGCGACGAGTACCGCATGCTCCGGCCCTATTTTTCCTGCGATTTTTATCCTCTGGAGAATCCGGGCTGGTCTGCTGATCACGGCGGATGGGCAGCTTTCCGCTACGACCGCCCTGAAGAGGGTGACGGCATAGTGATGGTGTTCCGCAGGAGCGGCTCAGGCTGCGAGACCTCGCGGTACGTGCTCGAGGGCATTGACTCTTCGCTGACCTACTCGGTGGAAGACATTGACACGGGCGAAATAACCAATGTGTCCGGTAAAGGCCTGACAGAGGAAGGGTTGCTTGTCAGGATAGAGGGAAGGTATGAGAGCAGGGTTTTAAGGTATAAAAGTTTGAGGGAGTGCCGCTAAAGGTAATAGTTCAAGGGGTGCCGCTCAAGGTAACAGGTAATAAGTAAGAGGTAAGAGGTGCTGCGCGAGCGGTGCCGGTCAAGGTAATAAGTAAGAGGTAAGAGGTGCTGCGCCAAGGAGTGCCGCTAAGGTAAATCTTGTGGAAAAAAGCAACGGATTATCGTAAAATAGACGGGTCGTACATAAATTTGTATTATTCCGGCTTTTTCTAAGCCCGGAAAAGGAGACGAATATGAAAAGTTCTTATTGTTTGTTTGTTAAAGTGCTGATATTGACGCTGACCGTCATATTATCGGCAGCTCTGCTCGCGTCCTGCGTAACTGTAGCCGACCCAAAGCCGACAGAAGGCCCGGCTGATACGCCTTCTGCAACGGATGCGCCTGACGTAACGGACGCGCCGTCCGGTGATACTGAAGCTCCGACTGATGAGATCACGCCGGAGGCTACAGCGGAGACCACTCCTGAGGCGACGCCTGAGATGACGGAGGAACCCACTGCAGAACCGACGCTGGAACCTACCGCAACGCCGGAACTTACAGAAGAGCCGACGGATACGCCGACTCCCACCCAGGCGCCTACACCGACGGCGACTCCCACGCCGACTCCCACCCAGGCGCCTACTCCTGTTCCGAGCGAGCCTTCGACGGTCAATTTTACCGTTGCGAACGTTTTCGGCAGCAATATGGTGGTGCAGAGAAACGAGCCTCTCAAGATATGGGGCTTTTCGAGCGACAGCGCCTCTGAGGGCGGAGTTATCACTGCTGAGTTCCTTGGCAAGAAGGCCCAGACCACCATTCAAAACGGCGAATGGATTATAACCTTCAGCGACTCTTTTGCGGCAAACGCCAATATGGGCAATACCCTCAAGGTCTACAGCAAGAGCAAGACTGTGGAACTGAACAACGTTCTCGTTGGCGATGTGTATATGGTCATTGGCCAGTCCAACACCGCTTACGACATGAATACCCATTGGAGCTTTGTTTCGAACGATGACACCGTAAGATGCGGGCGCAATGCGAACTACGATCTGCCGATAAGGATCAATTACAATACGCAGAACAGCCCCAACACCACCGTTAAGAGAGGCGGCGATAAGGAGGCAAAGGATCTAAACATGACCAACACCTGGAAGATCGCGTCAAAAGCCACCATCCCGAACTTCTCTGCCATTGGTTATCTGTTCGCGCGAAGCTACGTGCTGGCGACGGGAAGCACTGTCCCTGTGGGAATGATCGAGATCGACGGAAACGGGCAGCCCCTTGGCGCATTCCTCTGCAACCAGGTGGCAAATCAGTACCATACGGACACATACAACTCGTCTACAGGCATCTACCGCACCACCGGCGTCAATGCCAACCAGGGCAGGTTTCTTTACAACGAATTTATGGCGCCGTTCCAGCGCATGCCTATGGCAGGTATTCTCTGGTACCAGGGCGAGAGCGACTACGCCGACAATGAGGCGAACCGCTATGCACAGGTGTTTGTGGATTACGTGAAATACATGCGGGGCACCCACAACACGAACAACAAGGACTTCCCCGTGTACTTCATCGAATTCCCGTCGATGTACACCAAGCCCAGCGGCTACAGCGGTCAGTGGGCGTATATGGACGTCGCCAAGATCCGCGGCCTGATGGGCAATATGGTGACCATGGCGCCAAACATTTTCCAGGTGCAGTCCAGCGATGTCTGGCACGACAAGACTTACTGGAACAGCCTCCACCCCAACTGCAAGTTTGAACAGGCAGACAGAGCCGCAAAGATCGCCTGCGCATTCAACGGAGAGGGCGGCATCACAATGGACAATGCCTCCGGACCGATAGTTGAGTCGGTCACATATTCCGCAGACGGGCTCACCGCCACCATCAAGTACAAAAACGTTGGCGCGGGGCTTAAGACGATCGACGGCAGCGATACGGTCAAAGGCTTCCATGCAGTTTCATCCATGAACAGGATTGGCGGAGCTGTAGACGGCAAGATCGTGGGCACCGATACGGTACAGGTAACTCTCCTGTCCGCGAACTACGGTGTGGGATACAACCTGGTGACGTCTTACTATTTCGGCGAGAATATAAACCTGTGCAACTCGGCGGGGATCCCGGCGGGAGCGTTTATGATGAAGCGCCAATAAGTTAAAGGGGTGCCGCTTAAGGTAATAAGTAAGAGGTAAAAAGTAAGAGGCCAACGTCGACCACATTTCATCGAGGAACGATTCTTCACGAAGTGAAGCCAAGTGACGAGATGCAAGGTGCGAGACGGGAGGGGTGCCGGTCAAAGTAATAAGTAATAGTTCGAGGGAGTGCCGCTCAAGTAATAAGTAAAAGGTAACAGGTAAAAAGTAACAGGTAAAAAGTAACAGGTGCCTGTAAAAAGGGTGCCGCTAAAATAACAAGTGATTGAGAAAATCGGCCAAACGTGGTATGCTACCCCTTGGCCGATATTTTATTGCGGCCATTAAAGAAACGGTTGAAACGGGATCGGTTTGGATGAAAAACAGTGTCAAAACTTTTTCAATAGTTTACATTGTTGCGTGCGCGGCGATACTGGCGGTGTTTTCGTATGTCATGCTTGATTTTTTTGTCATACCGAGAGATTACGGCAATGATGCTATTGGCGAGATCGCTCTCCGGACACCGCAGCCGGAAAGTGCCACATTGGTTCCGGAGGAGAGTCCCGGGGCTGCAACGCCGGGGGAAAACGGGGAGACGGACCGCCCTGATGAAACTCCGGGCGAAACTCCTGAGGCTACAGGCGGGGAGAACAACGATCCCACGCCCAGCCTTGCGCCGACGCCCGAGCCCACCGATACGCCTGAACCTACGCCCACACCCACGCCGGAGGACCTTTACATTCTGACGGACAACAGATACCGCAGCGAGACGGGCGACATTGACATTACGATGACGAAGTACCGCGAGTATGACACGGACGTGTACGTTGCCGACGTGAAGGTGAAGGATCCGCTGCTCTTTATGACGGGACTTGCCAAGGACACCTACGGTAGAAATATCATCGAGACCACGTCCTCCCAGGCGAGCAGGCACAATGCCATATTGGCGATAAACGGGGATTTCTACGGAAAACGCGAGAACGGCTTTGTGGTGAGAAACGGCAAGATCTGGAGAAACACCGTTTCCGGAAGAAACGAGCGGAACACTTACGACGATATCGCGGTGCTGCAGGACGGCTCTTTTGTGGCTTTCAACGAGAAGCAGGTGAGCTTTGACGAAGTGGTTTCCTGGGGCCCGTGGCAGGTGTTTTCCTTCGGACCGACGCTGATAAAGGAAGGCGAGATCGTCGTTGGCGCGTATGACGACGTAATGGCGCATCTTGAAAGCAATCCGAGGACGGCCATTGCCGAGGTGAGCCCGGGGCACTATCTACTCATGGTGAGTGACGGCAGGACCGTGGAGAGCGAGGGACTTTCGCTGCGGCAAATGGCGGAGATATTGAAGAGCCTTGGCGCTGTCAATGCGTACAACATGGACGGCGGCGGATCGTCGGCCATGTATTTCAACGGAAAGATAATCAATAAGCCGGTAAACAACGGCAGGATTACAGAGAGGTTTGTAAGTGACATTATCTACATACCTAAAGAGGGGTAGGATCGGATACCTGATCATGACGGTCATCTGCGTCATATTTGCCGTGATCTATGAGTTTGCGGGTCACGGTGTCTATTCGTTGCGGATAAGGTTTCTCTGGACGGTGCCCCTTGTGATGCTTATCGTTTTTCTGGCGCTGGGGAAGATCAATTTCGAGCCGTACATCCAGTCCCTCACGTTTTTGAGGCTGTTTGCGGCTTCGGAGATCGCCAGAAATGCATTTGTAGGGATAGTGGAGGTCTACGGCACCACTTCCTCAAAGGCAGTAATATTATTGATCATTTCGATAGCTCTTGCCGCTTCCACGGTGGTGAGCGTCATTTATTGTGCAATAAAACGCAGGAGGACTCCGGAATGAGGAAGGTTGCGGGTTTGCTGGTATTGGTTATGATCCTGGCTGCATTGGCGATGCCTGCGGTGTTTGCCGACGGTGTGAGCGAGATCTCTTTGTACAAGAGGAACGGTGACAGGACTGCTTACGAGCGCTGGGGGGACACTTATGTTTCGGAGTGGACAGCCGGTAACGATATAACGAGCATTTTTCCCATTGCCTCAAAAACCAATGAGATCGCCATCAACGGAAGGCACTACCAGGATGTGTGGAAGGAAGCCTGGAACAGCTTTTCCGGTAGCGAAGGGTGCAAGATCTGCTACCGGGTGGAGTTCGGCACCTCAGACGGCAATGCCTTCGACGTCATGATCAAAAAGCCCGGAGACGAGCTGGTTTACAAAGAATACCTTGAGAACTATATTTACGACGACATCAGAGTCGCCAAGGGGGAGTGGTATTCCCACCTGGAACCGGGAGAGACCGGTGACCTGACCCTTTCGTCCATGAAGATAACCGCCGGGAAAAAGATCGACTACATAAACACCCCGGTAAAGATCACAGCCTGTGTGTACAAAGGTGAGGATGATTTCGACGGGGACGGATTCTACAAGGGAGACGTTTCTGCTTCGCTGACTCTTAAGAGGAAAGCGTTGTCCCTCGGCGTTTCGGTGTCAAGAAACGATAAAGCCGCCTCTTATACCAGGGACAATGACTACTACACCGACGAGACAGTTAACCCCGGGGACAGGTTCACGATAAAATCATCTACCCCGATGGCAGGCGTGTACGTGATGTGGAATTCACCCGTTAAAGAGTGGAAGATATCCTTTGGCGATAAAGAGATATCAAGACCCGCGGGGGGCTTCATACATGATTATATTGAGGTCGGCGGCGTGACTGAGTGCACGATAACCGTCTCGGAGAAGATGCTGATAAGCGAGATCAGGGCCTATTCCGAGGGCGAGCTTCCGGCGGATATCCAGCTCTGGGACAAGCCCCTTGACGGGGAGGCCGACATGCTGGTATTTTCCACCCATGCGGATGACGAGGTGCTTTTCTTCGGCGGGGCGGTCACGCTTTACAATGCCCTTGGCTACAAGGTGCAGGTGGTCTACATGTGCGACTACTGGGACGGTGAAAAGTCCAGGGAGCACGAGAAGCTTGACGGTCTCTGGACAATGGGTCTCAGAAACTACCCTGCCTCGATGGCTTTCAGCGATCATTACGCAGACTCCCTTGAGGCGGCCAGAAGCATATATGACTACAACAAACTGGTGTCTGCGGTGGCGGCGAACATAAGGCGGTTCAAACCATTGGTGATAGTTACTCACGACATTGACGGCGAGTACGGACACGGCGGGCATATGATACTCTGCGCGGCCCTCAGAGAGGCTGTCGAAAAAACGGCGGACGAGACGTTTGAGCCTGATTCCGCGGAAAAATACGGGGTGTACGACACGCCAAAGACTTACCTCCATCTTTACAAGGAGAATGCTTTAAGGCTGGACCTGCGGCAAAAGATGGATGCTCTCGGAGGCAAAACGCCTCTTGAGGTGGAAAAAGAGAGCTACAAAAGGCACGTCACACAGCAATGGACCTGGTTCTACGTGGACGATGAATACCGGTACAGTTGTGCAGCCTTCGGCCTTTACAGGACCACCGTGGGCCTTGACACCGCAGGGGCGAACAATATGATGGAAAACGTCGTCTCCTACGCCGAGCAGAAGCGGATCGAAGAGGAGGAGCGGCTGAAGCGGGAAGAGGAGGAACGCCTCAAAGAAGAGGAAAGGCTGAGACAAGAGGAAGAGGAGAGACTGAAAAAAGAGGAAGAGGAACGTCTCAGAAAGGAAGAGGAGGAACGCCTCAGGAGAGAAGAGGAGGAGAGAAAACTTGCGGAGGAAACTCCCGCTCCCACGAACGATCCCAAGACAAATGAAGAAGAAAGCGGTTCTCCGAAAAACTCCGGCGGCCCGCTGTACTTCATCCTCGGCGTTCTGATGCTCTCAGTCGCGGTGATACTATCGGTATTCGTTCTTTATCCTGCCCTTCGCAAGATATTGAAAAGCGTGAAAAAAGACAAATAGTTTTTGTGAAGAGATCAGTTTGAGATCCCCAGCCGCCCGTCGATCCAGGCGGCTCTTTTTATTATGAATTCACGGAGGAACCGGACCTGCTTCTCGTAGGTGTCGTAGACCTTGTAATCCACGTTGCCGAGGCCGATCTGCTGCCCGATGATATCCCAGCGGCTGAAATTAAGCTCCGCGGAGTCCTTTACAAGCGCATACTGCTCGTCAATGGTCCTGCTCGCCGTCTCAAGAAGCCTGTCCCGGACCTCAAGCCAGCGTGCTCTTACCTTGTCCATGAACTTCTGATCCTTGACAAGATACGTGGTCCAGGTGTCGTTTACGTAGTGGTACGTCGCCTCGGCGGTCGCCCAGCCGTTATAGTCCCAAATGTCCCCCTGGTGGTTTCCGAAGGCCATGTCAAAGTCCCAGACAGGACCCATTGTGATCTTACCACCCTCGGGCTTGTAAAAGTAGCAGCTTCTATAGAAGGCCATCTCGGTGTTATTGGTCAGTTCCGCGATGATGAACCAGTCCACCATATTGTCGACGTCGATGTATTCATCATAACCAATGCCGGAAACCATTGCCTCCTCGGCCTTTTTTATGTAGTTTTTGATGTACATCATCTCCGGAGAATTGGCGGCTGGAATGTCCGGCTCCTTGACGAAGAGGCGGATGATGATGTCGGTGTCGAAGTAGTCCTTGTCCCGCACATTGGTTTTGGAATAATCCCAGCCTATCTCGATCATAAAACCGGGCTCGTCGGGGTTAGTCCCGTTGTACACCTGCACCTTGCTTTTGGCCTCCTCGATCTTGTCGGCAATGGTGTAAACGCCCATATACCTGCCGTTCAGGAAGAAATCGATCTCAATGTGGGTCGGGGTGTAGTAAAGATATTCCATCTGCTGCGCAAGGCTGTGGGCCACCACGTTCCTGAGGAGAGACTTGTCGAAATAATTCGAGACCAGCACAAAATCCCTGTTTGTCGGGAGTCCCAGCACGGAGGATTTTTCGTTCAGCTTCAGCCTGTAGGCCTTTTTGTCGGTCATGTCCCAGGATGCGTTGCCCCTGCCCCGGATCTTAAGTCCTGCGCCGTCAATGTTTTTCCCTTTAAAACCCTCGGTATTGTCGCCGTTTACGTAGATGGTCCCGCTTACGTAGTCGAGCCGCGACGTCACGGGTCCCTCGGTGTATATCGAAACGAGAGGAATGTTAAGCCCTTTCGGAATGAATCTGAACGTGAAATCTTTGACAAGTCCCTGACTGTCCGTGATCTTTACGGGGTAAAGCTGCCAGGGCTCAAAACCGGTCTCCTGACCTTCAACATAACCAATGTTCTCTCCGTCGACAATGAGCTTCATCCCCGAGAAAAGGTCCTCGTCTTTCAGGTAGGGGTAGCGGGCCTCGATAAGGTTCTCCCGGACCGATATCTCAATGTCCTCGCTGCCGGTCCCTTCAAGCCTCGGGGATATAACTGCCGAAAATTGGGGTTCCGGGGTGGGGGTCTCAACGGGCGGATCGGTGGGCTCCGGAGATACGGTGGGTAGGGACTCCTTGCCGGGAGTGTTTATGAGCAAGGCGGTGGTCTCCGGATCCTCGCCGGAGGGCTGCTCCTTTTGTCCCGCCAGCTTTGCGATGATGATAAACACAGTCAGCAAAACTATCAGCGCGACAAGCACCGGTATTGTTTTCCTCATAAACTTGATCATGTTTTTGCCTCCGGTGCTATTTTATCGGTTTTGAATAGATTGGTCAATGAAAACACAAACCTTAATACCTTCCCGAAACGCCTTGACCTTAAAGCAAAGGCTGATGTAAAATAAACCGACACCGTTAAGAGGGGGTATGAGATAATGTTGATCACAAAAAACACCAATGACAACGAACTGACACTTGCGCCTGAAGGCCGCATTGATTCCGCGACTGCTCCGGAGTTTGAGAAAGAGCTTTTTGATTCCGTCGAAGGCATCACTTCTCTTGTGCTTGATCTGAAAGGACTCAGCTACATCTCTTCCGCCGGCCTGCGTGTACTGCTTTCAGCCCAGAAAAGAATGAACAAACAGGGAAAAATGAAGCTCATTAACGTAAACGAGCAGGTCAATGAGGTCCTTGAGATAACAGGGTTTTCCGAGATACTGACCATAGAGTAAAACAGTTAAAGCGGTGCCGGACAAGGTAATAAGTAATAGTCCAAGGGAGTGCCGCTTAGGTAATAAGTAATAGTTTGAGGGGTGCCGCGTAAGTAATAAGTAAAAGGTAAGAAGTGCTGCGCGGAGGGCCAACGTCGACCACGTTTCATCGAGGAGCGATCAAGCACGAAGTGCAGCCAAGTGACGAGATGCAAGGTGCGAGACGGGAGCGGGTGCCGGACAAAGTAATAAGTAAGAGGTAATAGGTAACTGCGTGAGCGAGTGACAAGGTAATAAGTAAGAGGTAAGAGGTAACTGCGTGAGCGGTGCCGGACAAAGTAATAAGTAATAGTTTGATTCAAGGTCAATGAAGTGGTGCGATTTATCTAAATGTAAATGAGGGAATGTTATGTTTGATACTGTAAAAGCATATTTTGGCGACGATCCATTTATTTTTGTTTCGTATTCTCATAAGGATAAGGAAATAGTTTTCCCGATTGTTTATGAACTGCAAAAGAACTATAACGTTTGGTTCGACGAAGGGCTTCATTACGGGAAAGAGTGGGACGATGAAATTGCCGATAAGTTGAACCATTGTGCCGGAATTCTGTTTATGATAACCGATAATTTTCTTGACTCGCCTAACTGCAGAGATGAGTTGGAGTATGCTAGGAATAGCAACAAGGAATTTATAAATATATGTATTGACGAAAACACAGTGTTTCCCGGATGGTTTGAATTCAGATTCGGGAGATTTCAACGATGCAATTTTTACACATTCGAATCGAGAACAGAAGCGGTAAAGGACCTTTCTAAAAAGTGCATTTGGTTTGAAACGGTCAAGGCAAAGCTTATTGATGATAGTTTTTCAACAAAAATAGTAACGGCGCTTAAGACTATGGGTGTCCCTTGCGAATTAAAGAATATCATAACCGGACCTGCAATAACTACATACGAGATTACTGTAGCGGACAGCGTAAAAGTATCAAAGATAATGAAAAGTACGGACCAGATAAAACTTGAACTTCAGCGTCCGGAATTAAGGCTTTCTTTATCGACCTCTAAAAGAGCAATAATTGTTGAGGTCCCGAATGCCATACAAAAAGATGTTCCACTATTGCCGCTCATAAGAAATGATGAGTTTTGCAGTAAACAATCAAAACTTGCCTTTGTTGTAGGAGTTGATTCGGAAAACAATGTCTTGTATTCAGACCTAAAAAACCTCCCGCACCTTTTTGTCGGGGGGAGAAGTGGATCCGGAAAGACGTCTTTCTTGGATACAGTTATTGTATCAATTGCATCGAAAACCTCACCATCAGATG
>JAFSVU010000024.1 GCA_017444825.1 Clostridia bacterium | reverse complement strand
GTTTTCCCGCCTCTTTTTCCTCGTAAACAATTCTCTTAAACGCGTCTGTAAAGCCAACACTGTGTTCACTGGCATACTCGACGTTTACGTTAGAACGCAGCAACCTGAGCTGCTCTTCTGTTAATCTGTTTTTCATACTGAATCCACCTTTCGAGTCCTCGACAGATGGATACATTTTATCATAAAACCTATCCCTAGAAAAATGTACACAATTCGGGGTTTTTAGTCTTTTACCACTTCTTTCGTGTCCGAAAATCAGGGCGTACTACTAAAGTGCTGTGTCCATTTTCAGGGGTACAGTTTAGGCACCCCTTGCCGCAGGCACCTATTACTTATTACTTGAGCGGCACCCCTTAAACTTTACTTATTACCTGAGCGGCACTCCCTTAAACCATTACTTATTACTTGAGCGGCACTCCCTCAAACTATTACTTATTACTTTGAGCGGCACCCCTCAAACTATTACTTTGTCCGGCACCGCTTTAACTATTCCTCGGCTCTCCTGGCAAACATCCGCCCCGTCTTGGCGATAAATTTCATCAGCTCCGGCGCCACCTCGTTGTCCACCACGTTCCAGACGTTGAATGTCTCAAAGCTGAGGGGCTTGCTAAAATGAATGGCTCTGAGGCCCTCGATGAAGCGGTTCCAGTCCAGCACACCCATATATGGAGCCAGGTGCTGATCGCCCATGCCGTTATTGTCGTGTATGTGGAAGCATTCGATGCGGTTGCCCAGCTTGACCATGGCGTTGTAAATATCTATGCCGGTGAGGAGAATGTGGCCGGTGTCGAGACAGAAGCCAAACCTCCGCTCCCCCGCAGCCTTGTTGAGAGCGTCAACGAGCTCGCAGGCATAAGTGAGGTCCGAGCAGCATGCGGCGTAAGCCTTTCCTCTGTTTGCAACGAACATGTTCTCAAGGCATATCGTCACGCCGTATTCCTTGGCGGTGTCCGCAAGGGAAAGGTAACTGTCAAGGTTCAGCTTGAACTCCTCATCCTTCGGAATCGGCGCGGTGTAGGTCCCGAAAAACGGGTGGATGACGAGCCTGCCGCATCCGATAAAAGCCGCTGCCCGGATCATTTTTTTCTGCAGATCAAGCAAAAAAACGTTATATTCGCGATTCTCCTCCCCCGGCATCCAGCTGGGGAAAACAGAGTGGGCCTGGACGTTCTCGACGCCGTGCCTTATCGCCGAGTCTCTCCACGGCTTAAAGAAATCGAAAAACGCTTTTTCGTTGTAATTTGTGATAAGCTCAGGCACGTTATTTCTGCGCACATCTCCCGGTGTGAACACGTGGTCAAGGTTCGCGTCCGCTCCGTCAAACCCGCACTCACTGATCAGCCTGTATGCCTCGTCAACGCCAATGCGCTCCGAAATTCCGCCTGTTTGTACCGCTATTTTCATTCGTTGTTTCCTCCGGTAAAAAGCTCGATCGACCGGAACCTTCCGCTCCGGCCCGGATGGATTGTAAGCTTCGGGGAGGGCTTTGTCAAGGCAAAGAAGACGCTTGAATTCTGCAGTCAGAGTTGATAAAATAACCTTGCTAGAGTATTCTCTTAAAACTGTTTGACACAGTAACTTGAAAGGTGATATCCTTTTCATAGAGAATAATCCTTTTACACAATGCTGGGAGGTTTATATATGAAAAAGTTTTTAACCATTGTCTTGGCTGTGGTACTCGCATTGTCCTGCTTTGCTGTTCCGACTTTCGCGGATGAGGATGTTGCTGCAGCTGCTAAGGGCGGTGACGGCTTTGATTTTTATTCGATGACCGTTCACTACACAGAGCCCGTCGTCGTGTCTTACAAGTATGTCACAAAATCTGACAACATTGTTAAGAAAGACGTAAACGGTAACACTGTTAAAGATGCCGACGGAAATGATGTTATAATCGATAAGGCTTGGATCTATGCTGATCCCTGTGATTATTATATTGTCCCCGCAATTGCCTTCACAAATAAAGACGGAACATTCACCAATTTCCAGCCCGGTTACGGCGAGAAGGAAAAAGGAAAAGATAAAACGGAAGAAATGTTCTACTGCGTTGTTTCCCCTGCTTACGATATGGACTCTAAGGGAATCAATAAACTGAAGACCCGCGGTCTCTCCGACATTGGCGATAACACAGCCATCAGCATTAAGAGCGCAGCTACTCTTTACGGACCGAGCGAGTTCTACGATGACGCAGGAACGCCCAACCCGAACTTCAAACTGGTCGACGGATATTTCCTTGACAAGGCTGTTGACGCTGACGGAAACAACCTCAGAATCGACATTAACGGCTACGTTATCGACGCAAACAACATCTGGCACGCAAGAGACGGCCACAGGATCGAGCCCTTCGTCGAAGTTGGCGAAAATGAGAAGGGTGAGCCCATCCTCGTTTGGATCGACCTGGAATCCCGCGTAGGCGCTGACGGAAAGGTTCTTGACTACACCACTATCACAAACCAGGACCTCATCGATAAGAAGGTTCTGACAATGCCCGAGAAATATGCTACCCTCGCCGACACACAGGATCCCGCAGTCGACTATAACGAAGACGGAAAGATCGACACAAAGGATAAGAGAGCTTACAACTCCCTCGTAAAAGAGAAAGAGGCCTGGCTCACCGGATGCAGCATCCAGATGTTCACCATTGACTATATCGACCTTGACGGCGACGGAAAGAAGACAGAGTCCGATATGGCTGACTACTACGATGCAAACAAGAATGAGCAGTATGACGAAGGCGAAGCTTACGGATACAACAACCCGAAGCTTGTCATCGAGCAGAAGCACATCATGACCAGAACCGATAAGGAAGGAAACGTCATCTACGTTCAGGGTTCACCTGCTATCGGAAATCCTGTTACAAAGGTTGAGATCAAGAACATCACAGTCGAAATCGATGCCCTTGGCGATCAGCTCTACGCAGACGTGGCATCCGACCCGCAGCAGAAGAACGAGATCATCATCACAACAGGCGATATCTATAAGAACATCGAGAAGGCTCAGGCATACGTTGCAGAGCATCCCGAGAAGATGTACACAGAGGGTCTGGTCATCGGAAGAGCAAAGTGCGTTACCACCAAGACTGAGGTCGCAGAGGCTCAGGCAGACTACCCGACCACACTCAAGAGTGTCGAAGTTGAGATCACAGAGGGCGTTGAGATCCCGGCAAACGCTACACTTTACTTCAACTTCTTCGTACAGACTCAGCAGCCCGCAAACGAGAAGACCTACATGAAGGCCGGCACAGCGAAGAAACCCGCTGACAACAGCCTCCTCCCCATCAACAAGGGCGAAGTTAATCTCGAGAGACTTCCTGACAATCCGGAGTACGGCGCTACAGCTGAGCCGGAGCCGAAGAAAGGCTGCGGACAGTTCATTGGCGGCGGAATCGCACTTGTCGCAGTGGTGGGACTTGCATTCGTAGGCTTCAGGAAAAAAGAAGACTGATGACTGAGATTTAATAACCAATGAGGCGCGGGCAACCGCGCCTTTTTATTTTGCTAATTATATGTTATAATGGTTCCGTAAACAAACCGTCTGATTCGGAGGAGTTTTATGTATCCAAACGAGCTATTTTGGGGAATCGACCTATATTCGATCTTTCTTCTTCTCGGCGTGCTCTCGTCATTCATCGTGTTCAGGATCTGCGCGGACAGGCGGGGTTTTACGGCGAGGATGCAGAACCTGGTACTTTTTGATGCATTTGTCGCAATTGTAACAGGCTACCTGGGCGCTGTGCTCACCCAGGGCATCTATAACGGCATAAAGACCGGCAAGTTTGAACTTAATAAAAACACCGGAGCCACATTCCTGGGAGGA
Source organism: Clostridia bacterium (assembly GCA_017444825.1). Taxonomy (GTDB): domain Bacteria; phylum Bacillota; class Clostridia; order UBA1212; family UBA1212; genus UBA1212. Next base: position 6,876 of record JAFSVU010000024.1, on the reverse strand, counting down.
CTTGTGGTAGGCGTTCTGGTGTTCTTTATCATATACTTTATCGCAGGACATTTTCTTTTTAAGGACAGGGAAAAAGAACATATCACAAATCTTTGGGACCTTATCTCCATTGGCGCGGGGGCCATTGCCTCGGCCCATGCATTGGGAAGGATAGGCTGCTTCTTTGCGGGGTGCTGCTACGGGGTCCCGACGGAGAGCTTCATTGGCGTGCAATTCCCGGGAGAACATTTTAAGAGGCTGCCGGTGCAGCTTTTTGAGAGCGCATTCCTGTTTGTGCTGTTTGGCGTCATACTGTTTTTGAACCTTAAGAAGAGGGATTTCAGGTTCGGAATGCCTATTTACATGATCGGCTACGGGATCTGGAGATATTTCATCGAGTTTTTGAGGGATGACGACAGGGGAGAATTTTTCATTAAGATCTTTACGCCGTCCCAGTTTACAAGTGTTTTGATGGTGATCGGGGGCATTGCGATAGGCGTGTTCCTGTACAGGAAGTATTATGTCAAAAAAGCGTAACGTTTTGAAGGCGGTGAGAATTGCCGCCGCGGTGCTGCTGATAGGCTACGTGGTGCTTGAGGCGCTGAAGATAAGGCTGGTGCAGGATGCGGTGCATAACAGTATCCTGACCGTGCTTTTAACAAGGTCCCTGGCAAGCATCTTTTTCCTCACGATCTTTCTTGAGGGCGAAAAAAAGGTGCCAAGCCGTAGGCCTGTGAAGGAGTACCTTTCGAGCCTGCCTTTTGCGATTCCGGCGCTTCTTGTTGCTGTCAATAACCTTCCCGTCATCGGGCTTATCACCGGGCTTTGCAGGGTCTCCGACAGTCCCCTCTGGGTGTTTCTTTTTGCGCTTGAATGCGCTGCGGTGGGGACCTTCGAGGAGCTGGCCTTCAGAGGTGTGCTTTTCCCCTATTTTCTCAGAAAATGCAAGAGCCGCCTTCACATATTCATATGCATCGTGGCCACCAGCGCGGTATTCGGCCTTTACCACCTGTTCAACCTTTTTGAGGGTGCGGGCTTCGGGGACGTGGCGCTTCAGATCGGCTACTCGACGCTCATTGGCGCTATGTGCGCGGCATGCATGCTGATCACGGGGGACATACTGGTTCCCATTATTATACACGCGGTATACAATTTCTGCGGGCTTTTGATACCGACCATCGGGGAGGGCAAGCTTTGGGACACGCCAACGGTGATCCTGACTGCGGTCCTCGGCACGGCGGTGTTCGTGTTCTATTTTGTGGTATTTTTCAGGAAAAAGTCTTTCAGGCTTTTTGAGATGATAAAAGCGGAGGAACCTCAAGACGAAGCTCCCGAAGGGGACGGACAGGACAGCTGACGGAGGCCCACGGCGTGAAAGGGTACCGCCTTGGCGAGAACGTTATAGATCTTTATTGCGAAAAACGTCTCAATACTTGCGAAAGACCAAATATTACGATAAAATGCACGGTGCAGGTCAGGCTGCGCGTCGTTTGGGAAAAGGGCGAGTTTGAGATGGAAGGGACGGTTCGTGATGAAAGCTGATCCAAAGAAAACTACATACGGATTTCTGAAACCAATGCTCCTCGCAGGCATTGTCCTCATCGCCTTGTTTTTTGCGCTTTTAACGACGAACGTGTTCGCCGCGGACATAAGCGTTGCCGCCGAGTTTGAGAACAGAACGTACAACATGGGGGACACCATATCGGTGGACGTCTACGTGGTGGGCGTGAGAGCCGGCACGTCATACGAGGGATATGTGCTGGTGGAGTTTTCCGGCATGAGCGTAACGGGTGTAAAGGGCGGAAGCGGCTTTGATATTAAGCCCGGATACCAGCCCGGGGTCCTGACGGTAAACTATAAAACAAACAGCGCTTTCAACTCCGCCGTTAGCGGAAGCAGAGCGAGAGTCTGCACGGTGACCGGAACCATACCGAACGTGGCAGATACGGTCGTTAAAGTAAAAGCCACCGCCACGGAAAACGGGGTCAGCAGCACCAGCGCCCAGCTTGCTTATAAAGTTAAGAGGGCGGCTCTTCCGAAGGTGAGAGTCACTCCCACACCGTCACCCACGCCTTCTCCGGGACCCAGCGAGACACCGGGACCCACAAACACACCGACGCCCACGCCTTCTCCCACGCCCACGCCGGAGTACGTGCCGACGCCCACGGCCACATTGGTCATACTGGAGGCGCCCCAGGATACCCCCGCACCCACTGAGACCAGGGCCCCTTACACCGAGACCATCGCTCCGACAGCCACTTCAAGCGCCACCCTGCCTGAAAAGTTCACATCAGCGCCCGAAGCTTCCAAAGAGGAGCAGGAGGAAAGCCCCGTGCCGGTTGGAGCCGTCATTTTCTGGGCTGTCGTGGCCCTTGTCCTCGGCATCTGGATCGGAATATCCATCGGAGCCGCCATCTGGAAGAAGAACTCCATATTCGTGACCGACCAGGAGAAAAAGATCATCGGAAAGAAATGACATTTCCGGAAAATAACAAAAACCAATGCCCTACCCACTTCTGATATCAACAGCAGCACAGATCTCAACCTTCGTCGCGGCGCTCATCACCGCGGCGGTGGTTGTTTTTACCGCATGTTATATCCAGACGAAGCGCTTCAAGGTCACGAACGTGTATGCGGAAAAAGATGAAAAACCTTCGGACGAAAAGGAAAACGGGGAAGAAAACGGGCAGGAAAACGTGCCTGAAAATCCGGAGTTTGTAAGAGTCGGCCTCATTTCAGACCTTCATTTCCCCATGATCGGGGTGAGCCTTGAAAACGTTATCTACACGCTGAAGAAGCAGGACTGCGACGTTATCGCCATTGCCGGTGACCTCTGCCAGAACGGGAAGGGAAAGCCGAAAATGCTGGCGTTCATTGAGAGCCTTTCCGGGGAGATACCGGACGTACCGATATATGTGGTGCCGGGAAACCACGACGCCCTCCACGTCTGCGGGAAGGACCCTGCGAAGCTTACGACCTACTGCGAAGAGATCGAAAAATGCGGGCAAAATATCAGAGTTCTTCGCAACAATGTTGAAAAGATAAACATCATCGGGGCCTCCACGAAGCTTGTGATCGCGGGCTTCGACGAGTTCATCGTAGCAAACAAATCCTCCTATATTACCACGTATAAGGAGGCTGAGGGAATGTGCGGCGACGGCGACAAGCTGTTGCTTTTGATGCACAACCCTGATATAATGGAGCGCATCGGGGAGGCGGTCGGAGCCGGCTCTAAATACAGTGTTGCATTGGCGGGTCACACCCACGGCGGGCAGGTCTATTTGCCTTTCAACCTGGAATTTAAGGTGCTTCGAAACGACGGTCTTCCGAAAAAAGGCTTTGTCTACGGGCTCTACGACTACTGCCCCAACAATAAGCTCTACATCACCTGCGGCCTTGGCCAGAGCTTCCTTCCCATAAGGCTCGGAACCACGCCGGAGGTCGCTGTCGTTGTGTTTTAACAGCGCAGCCGTGTTTTATTTTCAAGGGAGTTTAGCTAATGCGTTTGTCGAGAAAATGCGGTGACAGATACGACGGGTACAGGGTCAAGAAGGTCACGGGACCGGCACTCCTAATCCCCTACATAATGAAGACTCGTGTAGACTCGCAGGTCTATTTCGAGGACGATTTCGACATCACCGCCATTGAGGAGTTCATGCGTGCCCACCAGGAGGACATCCCGGGCCTTTCCCTCTATCACATAATCAATGCCGCCGTGCTGAGGACCTTCTCTCAGCGCCCATACCTCAACAGGTTCGTGGTGGACAGTAAGATCTACGCCCGCAACCATTTCTGCATCTCAATGATGATAAAGAAGGGTGTCCACGTTAACGGTGAGGACACGTTGGTCAAGCCGGAGCTGCCCCTCGACGGAACGTTGATCGACGTGGTGAATGCATTCACAAAGATAGTTGAGGAAAACAAGGTGGTGGAGGCCACCAACGGCACAGACGACACCATTGACGTTATCGGACACCTGCCCCATTGGTTAATAAAGTTCGTAATCAACACACTGATGTTCATGGATAAGAAGAACTGCATGCCGAAATTCATCGCCAAGGTCAGCCCCTTTCACACCAGCTTCTTCATAACCAATATCGGCTCTATCGGAATCGAACCCATCTACCATCACATTTACGAGTTCGGCTCCACCTCGATATTCCTCGCCATCGGAAAAAAGCGCACCGTGATCACCACAGACTCCGCCGGAAATACTGTAAAGCGCCGCTTCATGGGCTTTAAGATCGTGGGCGACGAGCGTATCTGCGACGGACACTATTACGCCGAGAGCGCAAGGCTTTTCATGCGCATCCTGAAGCACCCGGAGCAGCTCCTTGAGCCTCCGAAGAAGATATTCGTGGACGACGGCATCAACAAGCTCTACGACAGGTACATCATTGACGAAAAGACGGGCAAAAAAACCAATGAGAAATTCGACGAGAACGAGACGTATGAGGTGCATAGGTTTCATAAAAAGAAAAAGTGAGAGCGAGTGCCGGACAAAGTAATAAGTAATAGGTAAGAGGTAAAAGTAACACTTCTTAAGTGAAAGGAATATATTTATGAAAAAATTTGTAACATTGTTTTTGCTTTTGGCATTGGCGCTGGTGCTTTGCGCAGTTCCTGCTTTCGCGGAGGGCGGAATGGCTCACCCGGATCAGACCAATATAGCTTTTGAGGCTGTGGTCGAGACCTGGGATGAGGGCGGCGCAAATTCCAGCATTGAGAATCCCGAGTGGTTCTCCGCTGTGAACCTGACCGACGGAAGACTCGAAGAGTTTGACGGCGACGGAACCAACCTGGCTCAGAGCCTTGCATGGTACACCGCGTCCCTCAACAGAGACACCCAGATCGCTGCCCGCGTTGAGCTCGACACCACCTTCAAGATCGGCGAGATCTATCTCTACCCCACCAAGTTCCTGAGCGGCACCAACACTCCTACCACGTTCACCGTTTCGATATCTGTCGACGGAGAGGACTGGGAAGAGCTTGATAGCGAGAACTGGACCACTGTAGGCGGCGAAACGAACCTGAAGGACTTCGTAAACTATACTGAGCCTTTCGTTTACAACGCCAATGGAGCAGAGGCCGGCTACATCAGAATTTACATCACCAGGAACAGCGCCATCAGCGACAGTCAGTACTACGGCGGCTTCGGTGAGATCGAGGTTTACGAATACGTGGAGCCCCAGCTCAACATCCGCGACTTCAACGCAGACACCGACAAGCAGTATTTCGATCAGATCCTGGTCAATGGCGAAGAGAAAGCCAACGGCAATGAAGCCGTAGCAGCCCTCAAGGCCGGCATCGACGGTTCAGACGGATCCATCAACGACATCACCATGTTCGGCTGGTTCGGACTTACGGACGAATCAATATCCTTTGCCGATACTTACGTGAGCTTTGGCTATATCATTGACGACGGAAAACCGGTGTTCGACAGCTCGTTTACGGCCGACACGGAGCAGGAAGTTTCCGACCTCAACGGTCTCAGATACAAGATCAAAGTGGACGTGACGGGCCTCCAGGACGGCGCGGATCACGTGATCAAGGGCTGCGTAAGGCTTGCAAACGACGAGGTCGTGATCTTTAACAGACCCGAAAGAGAAGCGATCATCAACTACAAGGCTCCTCTTACCGCTACACCCGAGCCCACCGCAGAGCCCACCGCAGAGCCCACCGCAGAGCCGACTGACGCTCCCGCTGAGACAGAAGCTCCCGCGGTGGCTACCGAAGCTCCCGAAGTGCTTTATAAGAAGGGCTGCGGTGGTGTCATTGGCGGCGGTATAGCGCTTATCGCCGTTGCTGCAGCTGCGGTTTTTGCGGCAAGAAAAAAGGATTGACGGAAAAGCCTGTTCGTTGTAGAATTAGACAAAGGAGATCGACGGGTGCGTATTGTGCCCGAAAATCTGAGTTTTGACAGAAAATCACAATCATTCATAACAAAAGGAGTTCAACAACATGAAAAAGATCATAAGTCTTGTTTTAGCAGTTGCTCTTGTTCTCGCACTTTGCACGATCGGTTCGTTCGCGGCTGACACAAACGTCGCTCTTAACAAACCCGTCGAGACAAGCGATACCGGCGGAGCTAACGACGATTTTCGTATGCCCGAGTGGTTCCAGAAAGAGAATCTCACTGACGGTATTAATATACCCTTTGACGGAAACACTAATAATTTGAACCAGAGCCTTGCATGGTATACCGCAGGCGTTTCCAGAGACGTTGATATTACAGCTATAGTAGACCTTCAGGGCACTTACACTGTAAGCACCATAAAGCTTTTCCCGACTCAGTTCCTCAATGGAAATGCAACACCCAGCGTTTTCACAGTTGAAGTTTCAACTGACAAGACCAACTGGACAGTTGTAGCCAGCGTGAGTCTGGCTGACGGCTGGGCTTCCATTGATCCTTTCGTTTACAGCAACGTTGGCAAAGATGCAAATTACGTTAAGATCAACATAACAAAAGAGAGCGTAACTGCTGATGCTTCGAATTACTTCGGCGGTTTTGCTGAGCTTGAAGTTTACGGATCTGCTCCGGTATCCGGCAGCGTTCGTGATTTCAGCAAAGATGCAGGCGATAAACTCTCCTTCGACCAGATCCTTGTTAACGGCACCGAGATAGCTAACGGAAACTCCGCAATTATCGCCGCTAAGAAGAACATCGACGGAACAAAGGGCGACATTAACACCGTTACACTTCACGGCTGGTACGGAAACGCAAATCAGGATATTGATAAGTTCGGATATCAGATCAACGGCGGAACCATCATTTACGGCGAGTACAAAGCTGCTACAGAGCCTCAGGTTCTTGATCCCACGCAAGGCGGCGGCCCGAAGGCTTCCAGATTCACCATGGATATCGACGTATCTAACCTCAGAGGCGAGAACACCATC
>JAFSVU010000023.1 GCA_017444825.1 Clostridia bacterium | reverse complement strand
TTTACCAGACGCTTCGCAAGAAAAGTGCTCTTCAATCTGGATAGAAATGAGCAAGAGCCTTCATTTTTTTCTTGCAAACTCATTTCAATAGGCAATTTGCAAGAAAGCCTCCCCTCCTCATCGTTTGAAAAGTAAAAGTGCCTTCTGATTTTTCTTGCAAAACGCTCTTATCAGATGCTTTGCAAGAAAAGTGCTCTTCACTAAGGTTAAAAATGAGCGAGAAAGAAAACCATTTCATGCGTGAGCCCTGTCCCCAATCCGACCCGCGCTTGCATTTACCTACTTACCTATGGTATAATAGGCGAAGAGAAAACGCCTCGGTGACCGGCCGGATCGCGGGATAGCGGATCGACATCCTGCAGGTCAGCGGTCAATTTTATTGTCAGGGAGCGTGAGCAAAGTGATCTCGACAAGAGGAAGGTACGCGGTGCGCGTGATGTTGGATCTGGCCCGGAACGGGAATGGACGGTATATCGCGCTGAAGGATATTGCCGCCCGGCAGGAGATATCGAAGAAGTATCTGGAGATAATCGTGAAAGAGCTCGTTGACGGCGGGCTGCTGGCGGGCGCCAGCGGCAAAGGCGGCGGCTACAAGCTGTGCCGGAAGCCGGAGGAGTACAGTATCGGGGAAATACTCGAGTTGACCGAAGGGTCGCTGGCAACGGTAGCCTGCCTCGCGGAGGGCGTTGCCCCCTGCCCGCGCGCCGGACAATGCCAGACGCTGCCCCTCTGGACCGAGTTTGACCGCCTCACGCACGAATTCTTTTTCAGCAAACGGCTGAGCGACCTGCTTCAGCCCCCTACGAGCGCCTAATTCGGTACGCTTCAGCCTTCGACGAGCACCTAAGAAGCTCGTTCAGCCTTCAAACAGCGCCCTGACGTAATCTTCGGGCACAAAAGGCTGCAGGTCGTTGATGCCCTCTCCCACGCCTACAAGTCTCACGGGGATGCCGAGCTCTTCGCAGATCGACACGATGATGCCGCCCTTCGAGGAGCCGTCCAGTTTGGTCAATATAATCCCGGTGATGCCGGCGACTTCCGAAAAAGCCCGGGCCTGGTTGACCGCGTTCTGGCCGGTGGCGGCGTCCAGCACCAGGAATGTCTCGTGGCGCACGCCCGCCATTTCGCGCTCAACGACGCGGTTCATTTTGGCCAGCTCATCCATGAGATTCTTTTTGTTGTGCAGGCGTCCCGCGGTGTCGCAGATCAGGACGTCGACGCCCTTCGCTTTAGCGCTGCGGCACGCGTCAAACAGGACCGCCGCAGGATCCGCGCCCTCGGATTGACTGACCATTTCGACGCCGGCGCGCTCCGCCCAGATGCCGAGCTGGTCAATTGCCGCCGCGCGGAAAGTATCCCCCGCCGCCAGCAGGACGCGCTTGCCCGCGGATTTGTACAGATGCGCCATTTTGCCGATGGACGTGGTCTTGCCGACGCCGTTGACGCCGATGACCGAAATGATGACCGGCACGTCCTCGGTATCGAGCCCCTGCTCGCCTTTGGTGAGCATTGCCGCGATCTCTTCCTGCAGCGCCTTTTCCACTTCAGCGGCGTCAATGATCCGGCCTTCTTTGACCCGGGCGCGCAGCTTTTCCATCAGATGCTCCGTGGTCTCCACGCCGAAATCGGACGTGATGAGCAATTCCTCCAGTTCGTCGAACAGATCCTCGTCGACTTTGCCGAAAGCGGCCAGCAGCGATTTTAATTTGTTTTTGAAGCCTTCGCGGGTCTTTTTGAGCCCGGATCTTAATTTATCAAACCATCCCATGATGTTGTCACCTTATTCTTTCTGTGCGGCGCGCCGTGCGGCCTGAACGCCGGTCTTACGCGGGAAAAATCACTTGTCCATCCGCAGCGAAACGACGCGCGAGATGCCTTTTTCTTCCATTGTCACCCCGTACAGCGAGCCCGCGTACTCCATTGTCCCCTTGCGGTGGGTGACCATGATGAATTGCGTATTTTTTGACACGCCCTCGAGGTAGTCGGAGAGGCGGTAAACGTTGGCGTCGTCCAGCGCGGCCTCGATCTCGTCCAGCAGGCAGAACGGTGACGGGCGCAGGCGCAGGATCGCGAACAATAGCGCGATCGCGGTGAGCGCGCGTTCGCCGCCGGAGAGCAGCAGCATGTTCTGGAGCTTTTTGCCCGGCGGCTGGACGTTGATGTCGATGCCGCAATCCAGCACGTTGGCGCCGTCCTCTCCCTGCGCCAGCACGATGTCCGCCTTGCCCCCGCCGAACAGTTCGGTGAATACCTGGTTGAAGTTCTCGCGTATGAGTTTGAACTGCTCCGAGAACTGGGCGCACATAACTTCGGTCAGTTCGTCAACGACCTTGCGCAGCTTCAGCCGCGCGTCGTTCATATCCTTGCTCTGGGCGGACATGAAGTTGTAGCGCTCCACGGTGGATTCGTACTCCTCCACGGCGTTGACGTTCACCGGTCCCAGCGCTTTGATGGCGGAACGCAGCTCGTTGATGCGCGCCGCCGCGGCTTTGTAGTCCTCGATCACGATGCCTTCCGCCAGTTCTTTGGCGGCGCTGAGGGTGAGTTCGTATTCTTCCCAGAGGCGGTTGCGGCCGGAGTTGATCTCGTTCTCGCAGCGCACGCGCTGGATCTCGAGGCGGTTGATTTCCTGCTCGATGCCGGCGAGGCGCGTGTTGATGTCGGTGATGCGGGTGAGCATGCCGCCCAGCGTCTCGTCCGTGGCGGCTTTGCGGCCCTCCACGCCTTTCAGCTTTTCCGCGGCGTTTTCCGCGTCCAGCGCGGACACGGCTTTCTGCGTCTCCAGGCGGTGGATCTCCGCTTCCAGATTCTTTACGCTTTCGGCGTTTTCCTGCTTCTGGGTCTCGTACAGGGCCAGCTTTTCGCGGAGCGTTTCGATGTCGCGCTTTATGGCGTCAATATTCTCCTCCGCCTTTTTGCGCGCCGCCTCCACGCGGTTCTGGTCAATTTTCACCGCAAACAGCGCGTTGCTCACGGCCTCCCGCTCTTTGCGCACCTCTTCCGCGCGCTGGGCGGCCTGTTCCAGCCGTTTTTCGGCGGCGGCAATATCCGCGCCCGCCTGCTCGGCATCGGCCTTGAATTGCCCGATCTCGCCGTTCAGCGTGACCACCTGGGAGATCTGGGATTTCAGCTCTTCCACCAGTTTGCCCCGGCGTTCGCGCCGGCCTTCCTGCCGTTCTCTGAGCGCCGCTACTCTGGCGTCCAGCGCGGAGGCCTGCTTTTCCAGTTCCCGCAGCTTTTCGAAGCGTTCGGTCTGCTGTTTTGACAGCTGATCCGCTTCTTCTTTATTGTCGTGCAGTTTATGCAGCAGTTTTTCTATCTTTTTCCGCGCCTCGTCCAGCTCTTTTTCCAGCTTTGGGATCTCGCGGGTGCGGGACAACGCGCCGGTCGTCTTCGCGCCTTTTTCCGCCGCGCCGCCGGTGATGGCGCCGGAAGTGCGCAGCAGGTCGCCTTCGAGCGTTACGGACATGAAGCCGTATTTATACTTTTTGGCGGCGTCAATGGCGTCGTCCAGCGTGCGGAACACCGCCACGCGGCCAAGCAGACTGTCCGCGACGACCCGGAACCGCGCTTCGCACTCCACGCGGTCGCTGGCAATTCCCAAATATCCCCGGAGCCCCCTCAGCTCCCGCTCCAGCTGCGCGTCAAAGCGGCGGCCGGTCACCGCGGTGAGGGGCATGAACGTCGCCCGCCCGTACCGGTGCTCTTTAAGGAACTCGATGGCGGCCTTGGTCTCTTCCTCGGATTCGGTTATGATGTTCTGGTAGCTTTGACCCAGCGCGGTCTCGATGGCCAGTTCGTATTCTTTTGATACCGTGATCAGCTGCGCCACCGCGCCGTATATACCGTCGCCGAACGCGGGGTTCTTTTTGCACATCTGCAGCACTTCTTTTACGCTGCGGGCGTAACCTTCGTACTCTTCCTCCATCTCCCGGAGCAGTTTGCACTGGGCGCCGAGGCTCTGTACGCGGCCGGTCAGCTCGGTGGCGGTGCGGTTATCGCTGTCGATCTGCGCGTGCAGTTCCGCCAGACGGCTCTGGCCGTTCTGGTATTCCTGCTTGGCGTCGGAGGCAATATTCGCCGCTTCCGCCTGCGCCTTCTCCGCGTCGCTGAGCTCACCTTCTCCCGCGGTGTCGCTCTCCCGGATGGCTTCAAGCTCCAGGTCCAGCGATTCTTTCCGCGCGGTGGCAATGGCGATCTTTTCCTTCGCTGCTTCCGCCTTCGCGTTCTTTTCGGTGAGCAATAATTGCAGCCGTACCTGCTCCGCGCGCGCCGCGTCGGTCCCCCGCTCGGCCTCTGCGAGCCGCGCGTCCGTGGCGTTCAGCAGGTCTGCTTGGGCGCCGCCGCGTTCGTTGACCTCCGCGAGCTCGGCGTCCAGCGCCGCGATCTCTTTATTGAGGCGGTCAATATCCGCGTTGTACGCTTCCATCCGCCCGGTCTGTTCGGCTTTTTCATTGTCCGCGCGCTGGCTGCTGGCCCGGGCCTGGACGATCTTTTCGTTGTTGACCGCGATCTCGCCGCTCAGCCGTTCCACGCGCTTCTCGTGCTCGAACTGTTCGGTCTTGAGCTGCGATATGAGGCTGTCCAGCTGGCGGGACAATTCGAGTTTGGATTCGTTTTCCTGCCGCAGTGCTTCCAGTTCGGCTTCGGCGGCAGTGCGGTCGCCGGCGGCAATTTCCGCCTTCCCGGTGATCTCCCCGAGCCGCGTTTCGGCCTGCGAAATGGTCTCGCTGAGTACGCCCACTTCGATGTCCCGGAGCTCGTACCGGAGCCCGAGGTATTTGCGGGCAACCTCGCTCTGCTTTTCCAGCGGCTTGATCTGCGATTCGAGTTCGCGGACAATATCGTTGATGCGCAGCAGATTCTGCTCCGTAGCGGCCAGCTTGCGCTCGGCTTCGTTGCGGCGGATGCGGTATTTCATTATGCCGGAAGCGTCTTCGAAAATGTTGCGGCGCTCCTCGGATTTGGTGCTGAGGATCTCGTCTATGCGCCCCTGCCCGATGAGCGAATATCCGTCGCGGCCGATACCGGTGTCCGCGAACAGCATCACGATGTCTTTCAGGCGGCATTGCGCCCCGTTGATCAGGTACTCGCTCTCGCCGGAGCGGTACAGGCGGCGGGTGACGCGGACTTCGATGAAGTCAATATTGAGCGCGTGGTCTTCGTTGTCCATCACCAGCGATACTTCGCACATGCCGGTGGGTTTGCGGCTCTGGGTGCCGGCGAAGATCAGGTCCTCCATCTTGCTGCCGCGCAGCGTTTTGGGGCTCTGTTCGCCCAATACCCATTTAACGGCATCGGAAATGTTGCTCTTTCCGCTGCCGTTGGGTCCGACGATCGCCGTTATTCCGTTACTGAACTCCAATACTGTTTTGTCAACGAATGACTTGAAGCCCTGCATTTCGAGCCGTTTCAGGTACAATGTGATCACACACCCCCACAATGGCGAATTGTACCAGTTTTCGGGGCGGTTGTCAATTGCAGCGCATGCTTGCCGAAAAGGGCAATATCAGTCATTGACTACTTTTCATGCCAGACGGCCAACACCTTTCCGGTGTTGTTTTCTATGATGATTTTAGCGACGCCTCCGTGCATATTGGACGGCAATGATCCCTGAACAAGCCAGACTCCCGCCTCTTCGTCATAGAAGATCTGATACGGTCTTTCCTTTTTTACCTGCTTCCCGTATATTTTGACCAATATTATTTCAGCTTTTTTAACCGCGTCCGTCTTTCCGCTTAATTTGCCAAGGCACTCATTTGAAGGAAATGTATCAATGAACTCCTGATAATCGTCAACATCAAAAGGCCGCACCTTTGAGAAAACGCTATAGTTGTACGCAATCAGGAAAACCGTTACGCCAACGACTGCCAAGACTGCAATCGTCAATAATATACCCTTCTTCTTTTTCATATTGCCTCTTGCTGTCACTGCGCTTTCAGCACAAAACTGTACCATTCCGAGATCGTTTCATTTTGCTTGTCATTGAAAGTAAAGTATTTTGTCTGCTCGCGGAATCCCTCGGCGGAGACAGTTACGTTCAGCACCTGGCTGTACTCGAGCCCGAAATAATAGTACAGTGTTAATAATGTCACATATCCGTTCACGTCCGAAGTCAGCGTGAGATCCACGTCCGTGCCATGGATCAGCCGGACCGTCGCGAAGGGAATCGGCACTCCGGCTTCGTCGACGACCCTCATCGTGCAAGTCCCGGGGAATTCCAACCGCTCATAAAACATGATGCCGGTCTTGACATAGCTTTTTGAATTGCGTTCGAACTTGGGGACGCTGCATTTTTCCGGGCGGTAATAATACGCCCAATAATCGCCGCCGATCGTCTCCGACTCAAACGTGTACTCTCCCGGGTCGAGGAAGAACTGTGCGACCCCGTTTACGTTGGTGTAACTGTAGTCTACCGGGACGCCGTCGCGGTATGCGACAATGCAGGGCCGGAAGGTTGTCGGAGCAGTTACCAGCCCGTAATACTCCCGCGAAGCGCTGCAGCCGTATACGAATACGACAGTTGTCGTTTTGTCCGACTTGAATTCCACAGAATAGGAGTGCAGGCCATCGATCCCTGCCGGAGTCGTATGGTTCCGTATATCCTCCTGCGTGCGTTCGGATGCGGGTTTGTAAGCGCCTTCCACCGTCACGTAGCAGTAGTTGGTCCGGGAACCGTCGGTGCTTCTGAACGTCAGGGTGGCGTATCCGACGGAGAGCGCCTTGACTTTGCCGTTTTCATATACGGCAACACCCGGCGCGTCGCTTTGACAGGTGTATGACGCGTCCGATTCAAAGGCGACGATCTCGACAGTGAGCGGGATTTCATCGCCGGGCTTCATTGTCAGCCGGGTCTCGGACAACTTTAAGCTGGTTACGCCGCGCACTTTCAGCACACATTCGGCCGTGACACCGTTGCCGGCAGCGGCAACGACGGTCACACTGCCCGGATGCCAGCCGCGCACCTGGTTCTCGTCCAACAGGGCAACACCGTAACTTTGGAGATCTTCTTTCAGCGACCAGGTTATATCGCGGTTTATTGTGTTTGCCGGTTCAAATATGATCTGCGGTGAGAACGGTTCGCCGGGATCTATAGTGTATTCGCTCTGTGCGAACGAGATCGCGTCGGGATATTCAGGGGCCGGTCTTTCGGTGGGCACGGGAGTCGCGGTCGGTACTGCCGTCGGCGCCGGTGTTGCGGTCGGCCGCTCCGTAGGTACTTCGGTGACAGGTGCTTCGGTAGGCTGCTCCGTGGGCACTTCGGTTGGTGTTGCGGTCGGCTGCTCCGTGGGCACTTCGGTCGGGGCTTCAGTCAGCTGCTCCGTAGGTTCCGTGACAGGCACGTCGGTGACCGGGGCCGCGGTAACGGGCTCCTCCGTGGGCGCGGGGGTTTCCGTCGCGGGCAATTCCGTCACTTCCGGCGCTTCGGTGACCGGCGGAAGCTGCGTGGGTACCGCTATATTATAGTCTGTTGCCGCCGGCTGATCCGTTTTGTGTTTTTGGCTTCCGGCATTGCGGGCAATGATGATCCCCACCGCGGTGACGAGTATTGCCGCCGCCAGCACCAGCACCGGGCCGAGGACGGGAAAACGTCTGCGCCCCCCGCCGGCGCCGGAGCCCAAACCGCCGGAAACCGCGCGTTTCGCACCGGCAGCTGCCCCCGCGGCCGCCGCGTCATATTCTCCCAGCATCTCGCCGGGCAGCGCTTTCACGTATTTTGCCAACATTTCTTCGTTCATAATGACACACCCCTCTTCTTCAAAAACGCCGTCAGGCCTTTCTTCGTGCGATGCACCGACGACATCACGGTACCCTCCGCCACGTCCAGCTCTGCGGCCAGCTCGCTTACCGAACGGTTCCGGTAGTACCGGCCTATGAATATCAGCCGCTTTTTGCGGTCTATCCCGTTTAAATACTCCGCGATCAGGTCCACGATCTCTTTCGCGGGCTCCGCATCCGCCGTATCGTCCGCGAGCGCCGCCGCTTCGTCCAGCGTGGTCAATTCCTCCGGCGGGATCCGTTTGTCCCGGCGCTCCGTGCGGTAGCGGTCAATGGCCTTGCGGCGCACGGCGCTCTCCACGTACGCGGACAATTTCTCCGGCACCGCCGGCGGGATGCTGTTCCAGACTTTAAGGAAGGCGTCGTTGACGCACTCCTCCGCGTCGGCTTCGTTTTTTAACACGTCGAAGGCCACTTTGCGCAGGCGCGCCCCGTACTTCCGCTCAAGCTCGGTAAGCGCCGCCTCGTCGCGCCGGTCGAACAACATTATCATCTCTTTATCGCTTAAATAACTGTTCATAAGGAAAAACCGTCCTTCACTTATGTTGACGCTAAAAAACCGCCGCGCATTCCCGTTCCGCCGTAATTGTCCGCGAAAGCAAAAAAAACAGCGCCTCCGAATTAAACGGAAGTGCTGTTTCTTTGAAAGTTATGCGTTGTCCGCGATCAGGTCATCATTCGATGATCTTGGTAACGGAACCGGCGCCAACGGTACGGCCGCCTTCGCGGATAGCCAGCTTCAGACCTTCCTCCATAGCGATGGGGGTGATCAGCTGAACTTCCATCTCGATGTGGTCGCCGGGCATGACCATCTCAACGCCCTCGGGCAGAGTGATAACGCCGGTAACGTCAGTCGTTCTGAAGTAGAACTGAGGTCTGTAGTTGGTGAAGAAGGGCTTATGACGTCCGCCTTCGTTAGCGGTCAGAACGTACACCTGAGCCTTGAAGTGAGTGTGAGGATGAATGGAGTTGGGCTTAACGATAACCTGTCCTCTTTCAACTTCGGTTCTCTGCACACCGCGGAGCAGCAGACCAACGTTGTCGCCGGCCTCGGCGCTGTCCATGGATTTGCGGAACATTTCGATACCGGTAACGACCGTGGACTTCTTCTCTTCTTTCAGTCCGACGATCTCGGCGGGATCGTTCAGCTTCACGATGCCTCTCTCAAGACGACCGGTGGCAACGGTACCACGACCGGTGATCGTGAACACGTCTTCAACAGGAAGCAGGAAGGGCAGATCGGTAGGACGCTGAGGAGTAGGAATGTAGTTGTCAACCGCATCCATAAGCTCGTGAATGCAAGCGTACTCGGGAGCGTTCGGATCGGTAGAGGTGCTCTCAAGAGCCTTAGCAGCAGAACCGCGGATGATCGGGATTTCATCGCCGGGGAAGTCGTACTTGTTGAGCAGCTCTCTGATCTCCATCTCGGACAGGTCAAGGAGTTCCTCGTCGCCGGGCTTGATTAGGTCGCACTTGTTCATGAATACTACGATGTAGGGCACACCGACCTGACGGGCAAGAAGGATATGCTCTCTCGTCTGAGCCTGCGGGCCGTCGGGTCCGGAAACCAGAAGGATAGCGCCGTCCATCTGAGCTGCGCCTGTGATCATGTTTTTAACATAGTCAGCATGTCCGGGGCAGTCAACGTGAGCGTAGTGTCTCTTCTCTGTCTGATACTCAACGTGAGCTGTGTTGATCGTGATACCTCTCTGTCTCTCTTCCGGAGCAGCGTCGATCTGGTCATATGCTTTAACCACGATGCTGGAGTCGGTGAAGCTGAGAACTTTGGTGATAGCCGCTGTGAGCGTTGTCTTACCATGGTCAACGTGGCCAATGGTTCCAATGTTTACGTGGGGTTTGGTTCTTTCGAACTTTGCTTTTGCCATAGTGTATGATTCCTCCTTTAGTAATGAATCTGCAGCAAGATTATGGGTGCGAAAATACGCACATACTGTTTAAATTATACCAAACCGATAAAGGGTTTTCAATATCGATTCTTATTTGCGGACCGCGCCACTAAGGATCTTCTCCTGCACGCTGCGGGGTACTTCCTCATAGTAGCTCGGTTCCATTGTAAATGAGCCTCTGCCCTGCGTCATAGTCCTGAGGGTGGTGGTGTAACCGAACATTTCGGCCAGCGGAACCGAAGCATTGATGAGCTTGTTTCCTGCGCTGGCTTCATCCTGGCCGTCAATTCTCGCACGCTTTGAACTGAGGCTTCCGATGACGTCGCCCATGTTTTTCTCAGGCACTGTAAGCGCAACCTTCATGATAGGTTCGAGGAGCACCGGATCGGCTTTCTTCATAGCTTCCTTGAACGCCATTGAACCGGCGATCCTGAATGCCATTTCAGACGAGTCGACCTCGTGGTACGAACCGTCGACCAGAGTGACTTTGACGTCCTCAACGGGGTATCCTGCGAGAACACCGCTCTGCATCGCTTCGCGTATACCCTGGTCCACAGGAGCAATAAACTCCTTCGGGATCACGCCGCCAACGATCTTGTTAACAAACTCGTAGCCTGTGCCCCGTTCCTTGGGTTCCACCTCGATGACACAATGTCCGTACTGGCCTCTGCCTCCCGACTGGCGGACGAATCTGCCCTCCTGGGTGACAGCTTTTCTGATGCCCTCTTTGTAAGCGACCTGCGGTTTACCCACGTTAGCCTCGACCTTAAACTCACGGAGAAGTCTGTCGACAATGATCTCAAGATGAAGCTCTCCCATGCCCGAAATGAGGGTCTGTCCGGTTTCAACGTTGGTCGTAACGCGGAACGTGGGGTCCTCTTCCGTAAGCTTCTGAAGCGCAAACGTCATCTTTTCCTGACCGGCCTTGGTCTTGGGTTCGAGCGCCACCGAAATGACAGGCTCGGGTATCACCATGGACTCAAGGATTATGGGGTTTGCAGGGTCGCAAAGCGTATTGCCCGTCGTGGTCTCTTTCAAACCAATGATGGCCGCTATGTCGCCGGCATGTATCTCTTCGACCTCTGTCTTCTCGTCAGCATGCATAAGAACAAGTCTCGCAATGCGCTCACGCTTGTCTTTCGACGCATTGAGCACGTATGAACCGCTCTTCAGCACACCCGAATAAACCCTGACAAAACAAAGCTTTCCGTACTGGTCCGAGACAATCTTAAACGCCAATGCGCAGAACGGTTCGTCGTCGCTGGGGTGTCTTTCGGTCTCTTCTCCGTCGGGCTTCTGTCCCTTTATAGCGGGGATATCCATCGGGGAGGGCAGGTAGTCAACGATAGCGTCAAGCAGCTGCTGAACGCCCTTGTTTTTGTACGAGGATCCGCACGTGACCGGCACGAAATGAAGCGAAACAGTTCCCTTCCTGATGGCCCTCTTTATCTCAGCCACAGTAAGCTCCCCTCCGTCGAGGTATTTCATCATCAGTTCGTCGTCCTCTTCGACAATGTTTTCAAGCATCTCCGCCCTGTAACGCTCGGCCGTTTCGACCATATCGTCAGGGATGGGAGTTATGTCAACTTCAGTGCCTTCGGGATCGCGGTATATGTGCGCTTCCATCTTGACCAGGTCAATGACGCCAATGAAAGTGTCCTCCTTGCCTATAGGCAGCTGGATCGGGACGGCTTTCGCGCCAAGTCTGGTCCTTATCATGTCGACAACATGGTAGAAATCGGCACCCATAATGTCCATTTTGTTGACATGGGCAATCCTGGGCACTCCGTAGCGGTCCGCCTGTCTCCAGACTGTCTCAGACTGGGGCTCAACGCCGCCCTTGGCGCAGAACAAAGTTACCGCACCGTCAAGGACTCTCAGGGAACGCTCAACTTCTACCGTGAAATCGACGTGTCCGGGGGTATCGATGATATTGATCCTTGTGTCTTTGCTCTGTCCGTCTTCATCAGTGGTCCTCCAATGAACAGTGGTAGCGGCAGACTGTATAGTGATACCTCTCTCCTGCTCCTGCTCCATAGAGTCCATAGTGGCGGTGCCGTCATGAACCTCTCCGACCTTGTGGATCTTGCCTGTATAAAGCAAAATTCTCTCGGTAGTTGTCGTTTTTCCGGCGTCAATATGCGCCATTATTCCGATGTTTCGTGTATTCTCAAGCGAAAACGTTCTGGCCATTAATCAAATACTCCAATAAAATTACCAACGATAGTGTGCAAAAGCTCTGTTTGCTTCTGCCATCTTGTGCATGTCTTCTTTTCTTCTGAAAGCCGCGCCGGCATTGTTCGTTGCATCGATGATCTCGCCTGCAAGTTTCTCAGCCATGGTTCTTTCGCTGCGCTTTCTGGAAAATGTTACAAGCCATCTCAGGCCTAACGCCTGCCTTCTTGCGGGTCTTACTTCCATCGGAACCTGGTATGTTGAACCACCGACTCTTCTGGCCTTGACCTCGAGCTGAGGCATTACGTTATTGAGCGCCTGGTTGAAAACCTCAAGCGCATCTCTGCCTGTCTTTTCCTTAACAATATCAAATGCGGCATAGCAAATCTTCTGGGCTGTACCCTTTTTGCCATCGAGCATGATATTGTTGATCAGTTTTGTCACGATCTTGTCGTTGTAGACCGGATCCGGCAAAACTTCACGTTTTGCAATATAACCTTTTCTCGGCACTTTTCTTCCCTCCTTTGATTATTTAATCAATCGGCACGAAATTCGTGTCAACGGTACTCTGCACTTGCCGCGTGCAGTCTGTGCTGGATTACTTAAAAGAAATATCGCCGCATAATTTCTTATGAAATCATTTTGACGCAAAATATTCGTTTTTTAGTAACCGGCACCCTTAGCCGGATCTCTCCGACTAACCGCTGCTTCCCGGGGACTCCCGTTTCACAGCTTGCCAAAACAATTTCATAGGAAATCACCGGCAAAAATAATCGTCCATCAAAATTCGGCCCGTTCAGAACCTCATGGGTTTAATGAACGATTATTTCTTTGCCTTCGGCACCTTAGCGCCGTACTTGGATCTGCCCTGCATTCTTCCGGTAACACCTGCGGTATCGAGAGAACCTCTGACGATGTGGTACCTTACACCAGGGAGATCTTTAACCCTGCCGCCTCTGATAAGCACTACGCTGTGCTCCTGCAGATTGTGGCCGATTCCCGGGATATAAGCTGTAACTTCCATTCCGTTTGTCAGTCTGACCCTTGCGATCTTTCTGAGCGCTGAGTTAGGCTTCTTCGGCGTAGTTGTTCTAACAGTCGTGCAAACGCCTCTCTTCTGAGGGCTGCTGATGTCGATGCTCTTCTTCTTGAGCGAGTTAAAGCCCTTCTGAAGTGCCGGCGCCGTGGATTTGTAAGTTACGGACTCTCTTCCCTTACGAACCAATTGGTTAAATGTTGGCATCTATCAATTCACCTCCTTAAATATTTTACTCTCCGCCGTGTCGCACAGCTTTCCGCGATCCCGAATTTCTCAGCCCGTCTTTTGGACCGGCCGGTCTTTTCAGACCGCAAAAAAGCCAGCGCCGCACAAGGCGGCAAGCTTAGGGATTATAATCCAACCGTTTAGGCTTTGTCAAGCGATTTTTCTGTTTGCCCGGTTTAGCGGTTTCAAGACTGTTTTTAGATTATTATATATAGACATTATTACAATGTCTTTGCGGAATCAAACAAGAACTCCGAGACCACTCTTTGCTTCAGAATAACCCTTATTCGGAAGGATGTCAAACAAAAGTTGATATCCTTCCAAATATCCTTCCGAATATATTTCCGAATATATTTCAGCGTTTCCAACTTGTTATTACAGAAAATTTTTGTCGCATTTTTAGTTCTTTTATCCCTCTTCACACTTTTTTGAGAAATTTTTACTGTTTTTTTAGTATTTTTTCAAAATTTCTCTTGCATTTTTGTTCAGATTGTGTATAATGCGTCTTGGTTTGTAAATACAGTTCCGGAAGTTTTTTCTTCATTTGGAGGTTACATGAATACTAAAGAAAAAGTTTATCGAAATCTTACCCGTACCGATGCTCAAAAGGACTTTGTTGCCCTGCGTGATCCGGGCGGGAACGGGAAAACGATCAAGTTTGTCCCGTCGAGGGAGACCCGTTCCGTTCCCGTGCACATTAGGGAGATTCCTCTTTCCCGGGTATCTCTTTTAAGCGGGATATCCCTTGCCGAGTATCTGGATGCCATTGGCGTGAAGGGCAGCCTCGTGCCTTCCGAGTCTCTGGCAATCGTGCTTAAGACCGGTGATGACAGTTTTGTTCTTATCCGCCCGTCGAACGGCGATCTGATCCCATTGAGGTCTTCCCGCGGAAGCGTTATTAAAGCGGCTGTGTATGAGCTTGATCCGGCCCTGGTCGCTCAGACGGTCCGGCACGTTTCAAGGTGCGTCAGTCCCTCCGCACACTTTCTGGACATCGCTTACGGCTTCAATTTTCTGGTTACCCAGGCAGGGCTCGGTCAGAAAGAACTGAGCGACTGGTTTCACATGGCCCAGCCCTCGGTCTCAAACAAGCTGAGGCTTTTCACCCTTCCCCAGCCGGTTAGAAAAATGATCGCTGAAACCAATGTCCCCGAGCGCCAGTGCAGGACCCTCCTCAACGTGGATACCGTGGATATGCAGCTTTACGTATTGTCGCTTTTTGACCGCTATAAGATCGGGTCGAAACGGGCGGAGCAGCTCTCAAAGGTCCTCAAGGGGAAAACCGTTGCAGCACTGGGAAGAGAGGCATATCTTGCGCTGATCAACCGCACGTTAAGACACATCTCCAACGAGCCGGAAAACTACAAAATGAACTACATTGAGAAGCTCAGCGCCAGCATAAACGGCATCAAAAGAAGCGGAGTGCCGCTGCTCTGCACCAGGTTCGAAACCAATGACTACGTCGAGCTCACCGTCCGCATCCCTAAAAACTTTAGCCCCGTTTTCTCCCCCGAGGAGATCTCCGCTGTCGTGGCGCTGGGTGACGAGCCGGGCGGGGAGGATATGGCTGAGGCAAATTGACGATCAGGATAAATATTACTACAGGCTTCCGGCCTGCAAACCGTAAAAAAACTCCCGCGCCTCTGTTTAAATGGCCCGGGAGTTTTCTCAGAAGTTATTTAAAAATCTTTTATTTTGTGATCTTTTCCATGCCGCCCATGTACTTTCTCAGGGCCTCGGGAATGATCACGCTGCCGTCTGCCTGCTGGTAGTTCTCAAGGATAGCGGCGGTGGTCCTTCCAACTGCAAGGCCGGAACCGTTGAGAGTGTGGACCAGCTTCGGTTTTCCGTCTGCGTCGCGGTATTTGATATTGGCGCGTCTTGCCTGGAAATCCTCGAAATCGCTGCAGGAGGAGATCTCCACGTAGCGGTTGTAGCTGGGCATCCAGACCTCGATGTCGTAGGTCATCGCCGATGAGAAGCCCAGGTCGCCGCTGCAAAGCCTGACGACTCTGTAGGGGAGCCCCAGGATCTTAAGAACGTCCTCTGCGTCATTGGTCAGTGACTCCAGCTCGTCATAGGAGGTCTCGGGGGTAGTGAATTTAACCAGCTCCACCTTGTTGAACTGGTGCTGTCTGATGAGACCTCTGGTGTCGCGACCTGCGGAACCCGCCTCGGATCTGAAGCATGCGGAATATGCGCAGTACTTGATGGGCAGCTGGCTTCCGTCCAGTATCTCGTCTCTGTGGAGATTGGTTACAGGAACCTCGGCCGTTGGTATGAGGAAGAAGTCCTTCTCGCCGTCTGCCGCTTCCTCATCCATGTTTTTGATCTTGAAAGCGCCGTTCTCGAATTTCGGGAGCTGGCCTGTGCCCGTCATGCTGGCTCTGTTGACCATGTAGGGCGGGAATATCTCTGTATAGCCGTGCTTCTCAACGTGGAGGTCCAGCATGAAGTTATAAATGGCTCTCTCCAGTCTTGCGCCTGCGCCGCGGTAAACGGTAAATCTTGCGCCCGTGATCTTTGCGGCTCTCTCCGCGTCAAGGATGTTGAGGTCAGTGCCGATGTCCCAGTGGGCCTTGGGCTCGAAATCGAACTTTGTGGGCTCTCCGAATTTGCGCATTTCGAAATTGTCCCTGTCGTCCACGCCGTAGGGAACTTTTTCATTGGGAATGTTCGGGAAAGTGAGCATCAGAGTTCTGAGCTTCTCGTCAACGACCTTCAGCTCTGCATCGAGATCCTTGACCTTGAGGGAGATCTCCTTCATCTCCTCCATTATGGGTGCCACGTCCTTGCCTTCCTTTTTGTATGCCGGAATGAGCTTCGATGCGTCGTTCTGACTCTTTTTCAGCTGTTCAACGGTCACAAGTATCTCGCGGCGCCTCTCGTCGGCGGCGATCACCTCATCAAGCGTAAGCGATGAGTTCCTTTTTTTAAGAGCCTTCTTTACAAGCTCCGGATTTTGTCTGATAAGTTTAATATCTAACACTTTTCTTCACTCCCTAAGAAAGAATTCTTTGTGTCACCCCTTTTGCTTTGGGGTGTGGTTTTATTTTTCCTTGGCGCCTCTCATTATAGCGCAGTCCTCCGCAGGCGTAAGCGGCACCTTGCTCACACCGTTCTTCACGGATTTCACCACAAGCGCAGTGGATCCGTCCGCCTGTTCCGTTCCCGTCAGTACGATGCCGTCCCTGTCGGAATTGGTTATGCCTATAGAATAACCAATGGTCTCCGTCCCGTCGGGCAGATTTGAACTATAGCGCACAACTTTGATTTTGTCAAAGCTCTTTCGCTGGTTTTTGGCGATCTCGTCGGTTTTTTCCTTGAGGGCGTTGATCTCGTTCTCAACGGTCTCGTTTATGAGCTTCTGATCGGCCGCAAGCACCGCACCTTCAGCCACGGCTCCGATATCGCCGTCAAGTCTTGTCTCGCTGGAGGCTTCCGTCTCTTCTTCAGGCTCCGGGAACTCCTCGAATCCGTCCTCACGGACAGCTTCAGCAGGTATTTCCTTTGCTTCAGGCTCCTGTGCTTTCGGTTCCTGTCCTTTCGGCTCCTGTCCTTCGGGTGAAGGAGCGGCTTCCGCGGGCACGTCTCCGCTGTCATCGTCGAACAGCTCGAGCTCGGGCTGCTTGACAGTCTTTTCTTCCGACTCTTTTTCTGGCTCTTTTTCGGGTTCGGCTTTCTCTCTTTCGGCTTCCAGTTCCTCCACCTTTTCGGCCAGTTTTTTATACCTGGAGCCGACGACTATCAGCAATATGAAGCACAGAAGAAGGAGTATAAAAAACGCTCCCATCAGTATGTACATCTGTGACTCAAAGTCGAACATTTCCGTTATTTTAGCAAAAAATTCTTCCATACGCATCTCCTCTCCGGAAGCCGTCAGTCACCTAACAGCATTTCAATAATGCGTTCCCGCTCTTCGGAGGAATAGTAGAATATCTGGAGCTTTCCGCGTCCGTTCTTCTCCTTCTCCGTGAGGGAAACCTTTGTCCCGAGTTTTTTCTTTAGTTTGGTTTCAACGTCCTTTTTCGCGATGATATACTCGCTGGCGTCATTTTCTACTTTCTTCTTTGCGTCTCCGCCGGCCTTCAGCGTATTGTACCTTTTGACCAGGCTCTCCGTCTGTCTTACGCTGAGAGACTGCTCCGAAACTGTTTTTGCGACCTTTACGGTGTCGGTGGCATTGGCAAGTCCCAGGAGTGCCTTTCCGTGGCCCTTCGTGAGCTGACCCGAGGCTATCATGCCTCTTACCTCGCCGTCGAGGCTGAGAAGTCTTATAGAGTTTGTTATGTCAGAACGGCTCTTTGATACGGTATTTGCAAGGGCCTCCTGAGTCAGACCGAAATCGCGGATCAACCTTTCATATGCCTCCGCCTCTTCAATGGGATTCAGATCCTCCCTCTGAATGTTTTCGATGAGCGCGATCTCAAAAAACTCTTTTTCGGTGACGCTTCTTTCGATGACCGGTACCGTCTCAAGTCCTGCGATCCTGGCAGCACGCCACCTGCGTTCTCCCGCGATTATCTTATATACCTTGCCCTCTTTGCGGACAATGAGCGGCTGAATTATACCGTGGGCCTTGATCGACTCCGCCAGCTCGTTTATTTTCTCATAGTCAAAATTTTTTCTTGGCTGTCCGTCATCCGGCTCTATGTCGCTGAGCTTGACCTCGAGGATCGAATTTGCCGGCACCGAAGACTCCTCATTCACCGGATCATTCCTGAACAGAGCGTCAATGCCAAGTCCGAGACCACCTTGCTTTTTCTTAGCCATTTGCGGATCCTCCCGATCTACGCTTCATTTTTACCTGCTTCTCTCAACCCTTTTTACTGTCCAGAAGCTCTCTTGCAAGTCCCAGATATGCCTCGGAGCCCTTTGACCTCAGATCGTACTGAATGATGGGCACGCCGTAGCTGGGAGCCTCGCCAAGTCTTATATTCCTGGGTATCATGGTCGTGTAGACCTTGTCCCCGAAGTATTTTCTCACCTCTTCGACCACCTCTGCGGAAAGGTTTGTCCTGACGTCAAACATGGTCATCACGACGCCCTCCACAGTGAGCTGTCTGTTAAGGTATTTCTGCACCTTTTTGACGGTGTCAAGGAGCTGCGAGAGACCTTCAAGAGCGTAGAATTCGCACTGGATGGGAACCAATACCGTATCCGCGGCAGTCAGGGCGTTAAGAGTCAGAAGTCCCAGCGCCGGGGGGCAGTCGATGAATATGTATTCGTAATCGTCCTTGATCTCGTCCAGTGACAGCTTCAGCTTGCTCTCCCTTGACATAAGGCTCACCAGCTCCACCTCCGCTCCGGCCAGCGATATGCTGGATGGCATGAGATAGAGGTTCTCCTGGCAGGTCTTCATGATGATGCCGGCTGCGGGCTCGTCGTTGATCACTGCGTCGTATGACGACTTCTCCAGGTCCTTCTTGTTTATTCCGAGGCCGGTGGTGGCGTTTCCCTGGGGATCCAGGTCCACAAGCAGCACTCTTTTCCCGTAATAAGCAATGCAGGCGCTGAGATTTATGGCTGTGGTGGTTTTTCCCACCCCGCCTTTTTGATTCGCGATCGCAATAATTTTTGCAGACATACCCTACTTCCGTTTTCCGGGACCCGCCGCTCAAGCGGCACCGCTCCGGAGCATCTTTTTATCAAATCTTACACGTCCAGATTTACGACGAACTTGGCGTTCTTACTGATGAACTCTTTTCTCGGCTCGACCTTTTCGCCCATGAGGTCGGAGAAGATCTCATTGGCGGTTGCGGCGTCCTTAAGGTTAACCTGGAGCAGAACTCTCGATTCCGGATTCATGGTGGTGTCAAAAAGCTCCTGAGGGCTCATCTCACCGAGACCTTTGAAACGCTGCTTAACGACCTTATCGTCGCCTTTCCAACCCTTCTCCGTTATCTTTCTCTCGTACTCCTCGTCGGAAAGGACGTAGAAGAACTCTTTTCCTTTTGCGACTTTGTAAAGAGGCGGCTGGGCCAGATAGAGGTAACCCTTTTCGATGAGCGGCCTCATGTACCTGAAGAAGAAGGTCATGAGAAGCATTCTGATGTGGGAACCGTCAACGTCGGCATCGGCCATTATGATGATCTTGTGGTATCTCAGCTTTTCCACGTCGAACTCGGCACCGATACCCGCGCCAAGGGATGCGATGACAGGCTGCAGCTTATCGTTTCCGTAGACCTTGTCTATACGGGACTTCTCCACGTTGAGCATCTTTCCCCAGAGTGAAAGGATCGCCTGGGTCTCTCTGTCTCTTCCGCCTTTTGCGGATCCTGCAGCGGAGTCTCCCTCCACCAGGAACAGTTCGCAGACCTCGGGGTTTTTCTCGGAGCAGTCGGATAGTTTTCCGGGCAGCGACGTGCTGTCAAAAGCGGTCTTTCTTCTTGTGAGCTCCCTTGCCTTTCTCGCGGCTTCGCGGGCTCTCTGGGCTGTCAGGCACTTGTCGAAAATGACTTTGGCGATGGCGGGGTTCTCCTCGAGATACTCCTTCAGCTTGTCACCGAGCATTCCCTCGATGTAGCCTCTGACCTCGGAATTTCCCAGCTTCTCCTTCGTCTGTCCCTCGAACTGTGGCTCGTGGAGCTTAACGCTGATGATCGCCGTCATGCCTTCACGTACGTCCTCGCCCGCAAGGTTTGCGTCGGATTCCTTCAGAATGTTGAACCTTCTGGCGTAGTCATTGAAGACCTTGTTCAGCGCCGCCCTGAAGCCTGTGAGGTGGGTGCCGCCTTCGTGAGTGCATATGTTATTTGCGTAGGAATAGATATTTTCGGTATATGAACTGTTGTACTGTATCGCGACTTCCATGAAGGTGCCGTCCCGCTCGCCTGACACGTAGATCACGTCGGGATTTATCACGTCCTCTTTCCTGTTCAGATACTCCACATACTCGACAATGCCGCCCTTGTAGTAGAAGACCTCCTCCTTGGGTGACTCCTCTCTGTCGTCCTTAAAATCGATCCGGATGCCCGCGTTCAGAAAGGCCATTTCACGGAATCTTGTGGCGAGGGTGTCGTAATCAAAAACCAATTCCTCGAATATGGTGCCGTCGGGCTTGAACGTAGTGGTGGTACCCGTCGTGTTGGTATCGCCAATGATCTTGACCGGGGTGACTGTCTTTCCTTTTTCGTATCTCTGGTAGAAAACGTGGCCGTCTCTGCTGACCTCAACCTCCAGGTAGTCCGAAAGAGCGTTAACGACCGACGCGCCGACGCCGTGAAGACCGCCTGATACGGTGTAGCCGTGGCCGCCGAATTTTCCGCCCGCGTGAAGGACCGTGTGAACGACTTCCACCGTCGGAATGCCAAGCTTCTCGTTTATACCCACAGGGATGCCCGCACCGTTATCTGAGACCGTGATCGAGTTATCGCTGTGGATCGTAACTTCGATCTTATCGCAGCGGCCCGCAAGAGCCTCGTCGATACTGTTATCGACTATCTCATAGACAAGGTGATGGAGGCCTCTCAGCGAGGTGCTTCCGATGTACATTCCCGGCCTTTTTCTGACCGCCTCAAGTCCCTCGAGGACCTGGATATCACTGTCGGTATAGGTATTGTTCTCAGCTGCGATGTTTTTGTTTTCTTCGTCCATCATTTACCTCTTCGTACATTTAAATCTTTTGTAAATTTTCGCCGGAGATCCGCTCTCTTATCGTCTGAACGGAAACCGACGAGACATAAACGTCGATCCTTCCCGCGCCCTCTGTCAGCACAAACGATTTCGGCATTTTGGGCGATGCGTAGGTTATCTCGTTTTTATTCTCGGCAGATTTCAAAAAATTCCGTGTCGCCTCTTCCACAGTGGTATTTTCCATATCGAAAATGCCGATTATCCTGTCCGATCTGACACTGACGTTGTCGCCAATATGGAGGTACATTTTCTTCTCCTTTTTGTGCGCAAACACAGATTCATTGTATCATTTTTACCTTATTTTTTCAACATCTATGAAATTAACGGAGGGCCCGCCCGGAACCGGAGCGCCTATCATATCCCTGTCCGTGCACGTGTAGAACGTCTGGATGTTTCCTGTCATCTCAAGTATCTTTCTTTTTCTCGAATTGTCCAGCTCCGAAAGCACGTCGTCAAGGAAAAGCACCGGAGTCCTGCCGGATTTTTGCTTGAGTATCTCCATCTCAGCAAGCGTTATCGAGATCGCATAGCTCCTCTTCTGTCCCTGGGACCCGAAACTCCTCATATTGTTCCCGCAAAGGTTCATTTCGATGTCGTCCCTGTGGATGCCGATGAGGTTCTTTCTGAGGTCCCTCTCTCTTCTCATAAGCCGCTCGTCATTAAGTTCTTTTAAAAACCAATCCTTCACGGTCTCCGTATCAAACCCACTGTTATCTCCCGCAGCATCTTTTTCGTTTATGGCCGCGTTGAAGAAATGTATGTCAGGCCTGTATTTCATGTCCGCATTTTCTTCCTCGTCGGTCATAAAGGCGTAATATTTTCCGGCCAGCCCGTTCAGCTGCTTCACAAAATTCCACCTGTCGACGGCAATTACCGCCCCGTACGAAGCAATGCTCTCGTTTATGACCTCCAGCTCAAGCCGGTCGCCGCCCCGCCCCTGCTCCAAAAGACTGCTCTTTTCCTCGCAGAACCTGTTATACATCATCAGGCTGTAATAGTAGTCCTTCTTTATCTGGCAGAGCGCAATGTCGAGAAGCCTTCTCCTATAGGAAGGCCCGTCCGTCACTATACGCATCGATTCCGGCGAAAACATAAGCCCGATCAGATTTCCGAACAGCATCCTTATCTTATCGATGTATACACCGTCTATCTCAATGTATTTTGACTTGTTCTTTTCGTAGAAAACGCCAATGCTGTTGCAAAGCGTCCCCCCGACCCTCGTCTTTACTCTGAAGCTGTCCTCGTTATATTTCACCAGCTCCGCATCCTTTGCCGCCTTAAACGACTTGCCAATGCAGCACAAAAACATAGCCTCAAGGAGGTTGGTTTTTCCGTATCCGTTTTTCCCGTAGATAACGTTAATGGATGGGGAAAACTCCAGATTGAGGCTGGTGTAGTTTCTGAAATTATGAAGCTCTAATTCTTTAATAAACAATGGGTCACCTGGATTTGTGTTTTACCGGCATTATGAGGATGAAGTAGGAGCTGTCCTCGTCGGAAGATATCACGCAGGGTCCTTTTTCAAAGGAGAAGTTGATAGTAATGTTTTCTTTTTCGATTGCCTTAAGACACTCCACAAGGCTCTTCTCGTTGAAAGCTATCAGTATCTCCTGTCCCGAGATTTCGGCGGGAACCGTTTCGTGGGATTTTCCGTTTTCACCGGTAGCGCATATAAACACCTCGTCGGGATATGTGGTGAGCTCAACGAACCACTTTTTATCGTCATTTATAACCAATGAAACTCTCTCTATAGTGTCAATAAGCACCTGGTTCTTTGTCACCATCCTGCACTTGTATTCCTTCGGAAGGAGCTGCTTGTAATCCGGAAAATCTCCCTTAAGCAGACCCGACACCAATGAGAAATTATCGTTAAAGAACATCACCTGCTTTTCGTCCTCGCTGAAGCAGAAACGGATATTGTTTTCACTCTTCTCAATTATCTTAGCCAGCTCGTTCAGTACTTTTGAAGGCACCACCATTCTGAAGTCCTCTTCGTAATCGCTGGGAGATGTTTTGACCGCGAGCCTGTAACCGTCTATAGCCACAAATTTAAGCAGGCCACCGGAGTTTTCTATGAGAACACCGCGGAGCACCATCCGTGCACTGTCTGGGCTTGCGGCAAATGAAGTCTGCTTAATAAGACTCTTAAGTGTCTGTGCAGGCATCTCCATAAGCCTCTCGTCATTGTTTATGAAATTGATCTTAGGATACTGTTCCGAACTGATGGTGGGAAGCTCAAAATGTGACTTTCCTGAGTTAATGGATATATTCCCTCCAACTCCCGAAGTCTCAATGGTTACGTAAAGATCCGGCAGCCTTCTTATGATATCGGAAAAAACTCTGGCATTGACAAGTGTCGAGCCGACCTCCTCGATGATCATGACCGGAACCTGATAAGTAATGCTGAGATCAGTATCGGATCCGGTAAGCACCAGATCTTCGCTGACGTCTATCAGCACGCACTCGAGAGCGGGATAATTGGATTTGTTAGGTATGGCTTTCTGAACGATTGTAAGCCCTTCTGCAAGCAGATCCCTGTTACATGTAAACTTCATAATTACCTCCTTTTTTAACGGGAAGATGATACCTGAATTATACCATATCGGGCCTTTTCTGTAAAGCAAAACGGGGCTTATTCCATTATCTCTTTTTAATGAGATTTATAGTTGTAATAATAGAGACTGTGGGAAAGTGGAAAACCAATGAAATCCGCTAAAATTAGACAAAACCGTCTGTGGGTTTTGTGTGGGATGTCATTGGTTTTTCCGACATTTTGATATATTGTCTGTGGGTTGTTTTTGAGTTTATGCGATGAGCTTCTTGATTTCGTCCACGTAAGCCTTTACATCCTCGTCAGAATGGTACCTTTCCTGAACGTTTTTGCAGCCGTCAAGCACCGAAGAGTGGTTAAGACCACCGAACTCGTCAGCTATTCTCTGGTAGGAATAATTGAGGATGGTTCTGCAAAGGTACATGGCGATGTGGCGTGCCTTGACAAGCTCTCTCGACCTGTTTTTGGATATGATATCCTCGACCTTCACGTCGAAATATCTGGAAACAACGTCGAGGATAAGCTCGGTGTTGACTTCTTTGATTTCGGAGATGTTGAGGTGGCTGAGGGCTTTTTTTGCGGCCTCCATGGTGATTTTTTCACCGTGGGATGCAAGAAGCTTGAACTGGTTCAAAATGCCTTCAATTTCACGGACATTGGTCAGTTCAGACTGGGCAAGAGAATCCATGATCTCGCGGGAAATATCCATATCCATGTCTTCGCTCTTTTTGAGCATGATGGCGTAGCGCACCTCGTAGTCGGGTGCCGCGATGGAGGTCTGGAAACCGTTTTCAAAGCGGGTCTTGAGACGCTCGGCGAGGGCATTGATCTCGGAGATACGGCAGTCGCTTGAAATAACTATCTGCTTCTCGTGGGCGTAGAGCTCGTTAAACGTGTTGAAAAACTCCTCCTGGGTGCCGGATTTATTGGCAATAAACTGGATGTCGTCGATGAGGAGGACGTCAACTGATCTGTACTTTAGACGGAACTCGTCCATTCTGTTGTTCTGAATGGATGAAATATAGTCCGTGGTGAACGTCTCGGTGGGAACGTAGAGAATACGCATGCCGGGGTTGTTTTTTTTTATCTCGTTTCCGATGGCATGGAGAAGGTGGGTCTTTCCGAGGCCCGAGCTTGCATATATAAAGACGGGGTTGAAAAGAACTCCGGGGTTTGCAGCGATCTGTGTCGCGACGCTGTAGGCCTGGGCGCAGTTATCGCCAACGACGAAATTATCAAACGTGTACTTCGAAATGAGGTTTGAAGAGTCTTCGGTTTCCTTCCGGGAGACGACAGCAGGCTCGAATGCGTCCACGCCGGATGAGACCGTGGAGTGCGAAAAGTCACCACTCTCGGCACGGTTTTTAAACATCGCGATCTCCTCTTTGTCGGAGGAAAACACGAGGGTGCACTCATGGCCTATGATCTGCGTAAAAACAGAGTTTACGGACTCGTAGCGCTTCGAAAAAAACTTCTCAGCCAGAGAATTCTCGCAGCTTATAACGATAGTTTCGTCGTCAAAATAGACGATGGATGAAGGCTCAATGTATGTTGAAAAGAATATTGCAGAACCGAGAACGGGTCTATATTCTTTTTTGAAAGTATTCCAAAAATTTGCATACCCGTCAAAAGATATCATAAATAGCTCCTAAACATAAAAAGACGGATCCAACCAATATCCGAATTTTTCATTTTGTTGTAATTCTTTATCTTCTGTATGAGGGTTTCAAGAGTATAACAAAAGCAAAATCATAATGCAACAGCCAAATCACAAGAAAAAAATGGCGAAAAACTAACCAATACCATCAAAAACACAAGATGTAGAAACCAATGGGATTGGCGACCACAACAACTTGTGGAAAAAAAGAAACAAAAAAATTTGAAAAAATTTCATCGAGTTGAAAGAAATGACGGAATTTAGTAAAATCAGTTAGTCTTCACAAAAGGAAGAATTATCTTGAAGTTACGGAGGCAGCGTTATGGGATCAGCTGATATTGCTTTTATTGAAACCTGCAAAAACATACTGGAAAACGGTTCCTGGGTAAGGGAAGGAAACGTGAGGCCGAAATGGCCCGACGGAACGCCGGCTTACACTAAAAAACTGTTTTGCGTAGTCAACAGATACGATCTCTCAAAGGAATTTCCGCTCATTACTATAAGGCCCATTTCGCTCAAGCTGGCGGTGGATGAGATCCTCTGGATATATCAGAAAAAATCAAACAATATACATGACCTGGGAAGCCACATCTGGGACAGCTGGGCCGACGAAAACGGCACTATCGGAAAGGCTTACGGCTACCAGGCGGGAGTCAAGCACCACTATAAAGAGGGCGACTTCGACATGGTGGATAAGGTCATTTACGACCTCAAGAACACCCCGAACAGCAGGCGCATCATGACAAACCTCTATAATTTCGCGGATCTCAGCGAGATGGCTCTCTACCCCTGCGCCTACAGCCTCACATTTAACGTGACGGACGGTAAGCTCTGCGCCATTCTCAATCAGAGATCTCAGGACATGCTTGCCGCCAATGGCTGGAACGTTGCGCAGTACGCGGCATTGGTTATGATGATAGCAAGGGCCACGGGTTTTGAGCCAGGAGAGTTTGTCCACGTGATCGCCGACTGCCACATTTACGACAGGCATATACCCATCATCGAGGAGCTTATAAAGCGGCCGGTGTACGATTCGCCGAAAGTCACGCTTGATCCCGAAATTACCGATTTTTACAAGTTTACTCCCGACAGCTTCAAGGTCGAAAACTACGTCCACGGGGACAAGATACCGAAGTTTGAAGTGGCTGTCTGACCGGGTCTTCAGGAGAACAGATGACTGACACCAATGTTTTTGATAAAAGAGCCGCCGGCGTTCTGCTAAGCGTTTCATCTCTTCCGGGACCCTTCGGGACGGGCGTTTTCGGCCGGGAGGCCCTGGATTTCATCGACAGGCTGAAAAGGATGGATTTTTCTTTCTGGCAGGTGCTTCCCCTGGGGCCCCTTGACAGAGGTAACTCACCATACTGCGGCGAGAGCGCTTTTGCCGGCAATACTCTCTACGTCGACCCGCGTGGGCTTTCCGGGCTCGGGCTGGTGACAGATGAGGATATTTATTCGTGCATTTACCGGGGAAGTCCCCATACGGCGGATTACGGTTTTGCAAGGTTTTCAAGAGAAAACGTACTCAAAAAAGCGTACCGCACCTTCCGGGAGAACCGTGATGCGTTTCCGTTAACCAATGACTTTAACGAATTTGTAAAGACCCGCCCATGGCTTCGTCCCTACGCGGAGTTTAAGGCAAAGAAGGAACTCTCCGGAGGCACGTGCTGGAATACATGGAAGGAAGAACTGTTTTCCGAAAGGAAGGAAGAATTAGATAATCTTATTGAATACTATTCTTTTATACAGTTTCTTTTCTTTTTTCAGTGGAAAAACATTAAAAAATACGCCAATGAAAACGGCATCAGAATAATAGGCGACATGCCTCTTTATATCGATTACGACAGTGCGGACGTATATTCGGATCCCGGTGATTTTCAGATAGATCCTTCTACGTTTAAGCCTGAAAAAGTCGCCGGAGTGCCTCCAGATTATTATTCGGAGGAAGGGCAGCTCTGGGGAAATCCTTTATACAACTGGACTGCAATGAAGAAGAACGGCTTCCGCTGGTGGAAGGAAAGGCTGGCTTCCGCTCTGGATCTCTATGACGTGGTCAGGATCGATCATTTCAGAGGCCTTGCGTCCTACTGGGCGGTGCCTTACGGGGCAAAGAGCGCAAAGGATGGCCACTGGGAAAAGGGCCCGGGTCTCGAGCTTTTTGAGGCGTTTAAGGAGATACCGGGGTACACCAAGGACAGGCTGATAGCAGAGGATCTTGGCGTGTTCGGCCAGGACGTGATAGACCTTCTCAGGGACGTGGGTCTTCCCGGAATGAGAGTGATACAGTTTGCGTTCGACGAGTCGCGGGCAAGCACAAATCTTCCCCATAATTACGATAAAAACTCAGTCGCATACGTGGGAACTCACGATAACAATACTGTCCTTGGCTGGCTCTGGGAGGCGGACCCGAAAGAAAAGGAGTTCGCGCTGAGATATTGCGGATTTAAGGGCACAGACTGGGAAAAGGGCGGCTACAAGTCGGAGTCATGCAGGGCGATGACCGAGGCGGTCTGGAAGTCTCCCGCGAAGCTTTCCGTGGTATCTCTTCAGGATATGTGCGGATACGGCAAGGACTGCAGAATGAACACTCCGGGGGAGCCGGAAGGAAACTGGCTTTTCAGGACCACCGTTGAAGCTCTTTCAGGTATAGACGAAGCTTATTACAGGGAAATAAACAGTATTTTCGGAAGATCGGTGTGATATTCCGGCCCGGAGGTTTTCTTAATGAATACAATAGTCGCAGTTGATAATGAATGGGGAATAGGAAACAAAGACAGTCTTCTGGTCACTATACGGGCTGATCTCAGGAATTTTGCCAGGCTCACTAAGGGTAAGACCGTGGTTTACGGATCAAAGACCCTTGCCACGTTCCCGGGAAAAGAGCCTCTCAAGGGACGCAGAAACATAATTCTTTCAAGAAGACCGGATTTCAAGGTGGAGGGTGCCGAGATCGCGTCATCCGTTGATGAGGTTCTTTCTCTCTTAAAAAATGAAAACAGCGATGACGTATTTATTATCGGCGGCGGCAGCATATACAAGCAGTTTCTGGATCACTGCGACGTGTGCTATGTGACAAAGATTGCTGCTTCTTTTGAAAAGGACGTATATTTCCCGGATATCGACAATATCCCCGAATGGAAGCTCGTATACAGAAGCGCTGAAAGAAAAAGCGATCCCGAAACCGACGGAACGGGTGATATAGCTTACTTTTTTACGAAATACCGCAGGATAACTGAAAAACAGGTCTGATTTTGTTCCACGTGGAACAATTGCTGAAATGGCCTAAAAACAGGCAAATTTACATATCTGTACAAGTGTATGAAAATACCGCAGGTCAGCGGGCCGAAGAGCCTGATAACCTGCGGTGTTTCATTATACAGTCATTGGTTTTGAAAAATGTTCCACGTGGAACATTCAATTATTCACCCGATATTGTCACTCCGTCAAAGCAGATGTAAGGGAGAACACTTGTTCCGTCCAGCTCCTGCTCCGAGGAGATGTCGACGATGTTGTTAAGTATCGCTTCCAGGTTTCCGGAGATCATGGTCTCCGAAAGGGCGGAAGTGATCTTTCCGTTCTCAATGAGAAAGCTGTTCTTGGCAACGCCTGAAAAATCGCCGTTTATCGCGGGCTCTCCGCCGGAGAAACGGGCAACGTAGATCCCGAACTCAGTCTCCGCTATTATATCCTTTATGGATTTGGTTCCCGCATTGATGATTGGGTTGTATCCGGCGTTTGGCGCCATTTTAAGGCCTTTTTTGTTTGCGGTATAGGCGGAGATATCAAAACTTGTGAGGACGCCATTGTCGATTATGCTATAGTCTTTTGTCAGGTATCCTTCGCCTGTGTAGGTCTGTCCACCCACAAAGCGGGGATCGTTGGTGGCGCAGGTCACAGTGAGCCGCTCGTCAGCCACTTTTTTGCCTATTTTGTCAAGCCATACAGCCGTGCCGTTCAGAATGTTATACTCGCCGGCAAAGTTGTTGATGGCCGAAAATATAAGTTCGCTGCTGAGTTCCGGTGTGGTGATGAGCCGTCCCGTCTTTTTGCCCTTAAAAGGCTTTGTGTATACCTGTTTTTGGATGTTTTCGAGGGATTCCGCGAAGGATCCGGTTTCAACGAAGGGCTTGTCGATCTGCTCAAGGGTAAAACCGCTGCCGAAGAACGAGGATGCATTGTCGCCGTCGTGGGCGGAATACATGAATTCCACTCCGTAACTGCCGGATATGGTTATAAACTCAGTGCCCGAGGAGGTAAAGAACAGGCTGATGCTCCTTGCGTGATTCGTTATGGCCTGCTCCACCAGCACGAGGGGATATTTGGCTTTTATGGTGTCCATGGCCTCTGCCAGGCGATCGAACAGTCCGTCCCTGTCAAAATCAAGATTTCCCTTAAGGAATATTTTTGAACCTTCATTCGGTGCCACCTCCCAGTCGGGATCCGGTTCGGCGGCTTTTGCGCCGTCAAGGGCTGTTTCAACTGCGGCTGTGATATTGGCGTCGTCCGTAAGGCTTGAATTAAGGGATGCGGAGCCTTTTTTATCGCCAATGTAGCACGTTATGGAGAGCCCGTCCGCAAAAACGGTCCTGAAAAGGCTGAAAACCCCTCCGTCAACGTTAAATTCGTTGTTCGTGGACCTGCTGACAGTGCAGACAAATCGTGTCGCTCCGCCTTCGGTCAGCTTACTTTTGCACTTTTCCGCAACGCTGCGAAGGAGTTTAATGGTGGAAATGTCCGCATCATCTTTTATCTTATCTATAGTTATAACTGAATAGCTCATATCGTCCTCCTGTAGAAACAAATGTCAGCGGCCGCCGATATTGACGCGGCATTTTATTGAGGGACCGCCCATGCCCACAGGCATCCATTGCTTTTTCCCGCAGAAACCGCTGCTGACCCACTCCATCTCGTCGGAAACCATGTCAACAGTCTTCAGCATGTCAAACGCGACGCCCGAAATGGTGGTGTCTTTGATGGCTTTGCCTAATTTTCCGTTCTTTATCTCATAACCAATGGTGACGCCGAACATAAACTCGCCCGTGGTGTCAGCCTGGCCGTTGTTTGAATCTATCAGATAATAGCCGTCTTCGACAGATGCGATCATGTCTTCAAGTTTGTCTGTGCCCGGAAGAACCGCTGTGTTGCGCATTCTGATGAGGGGTTCGTCGGAGAAAGCATATGCCCTGGCGTTTCCGGTGGGCTTCATATTGAAGAATTCCGCGGTCTCGCGGCTGTTCATGTAGCCTACAAGCTTACCCTTGTCGATAATAAGCGCATCTTCGGCCTTTGTGCCTTCGTCGTCGACGTATACCGGCAGCGGCGTTGGCGCTCCGAAAGCGGTGTGGGCAAAGTCCACCAGGGATATTTTGTCCGAAGCGACTGTTTTTCCAAGGTTCGGGCCTGCAACAGAGCCACCGAGGACCAGATCCGCCTCAACGGTGTGGCCAACGGCCTCATGGGCCAGCATTCCGGTCATTCTGGGCCCCAAAATGCAGGTCTTAAAGCCGGCGTCCGCAAAAACAGCCGTTTTTTTGTCGCAAAGCTGCTTGTAAATGGTTTCTATATCCTCATAAAGCTCCGACGGATCCCTGAAATTTGTGTCAAGGGGACCGAAGCCGCCGAAGGCCCTGAACACTTCAATGGGCTCACCGGAGGAATTGGCGCCTGTGAGAGTTACATATATGTAGCTTCTCGGCATTATCGAGTGGGATTCATACCCGTTTGATACGTACAGAAGCTTTTCCATCGAGTCTGCATAGGCAGTGACGCCGCGGCTGTCAAGGTCCGGGTACGTATTTTTGATGTGCTCGTCTATCTCGCGGATCACGTCGATGTAAAATTTCTGATCCGGATCCGAAAAGTCCTCTTTTATCTTAATTGAACCCGTGGGAAGATCGGGAAGAGCAGGTTTACCGGAAGTGAGACGGGACGCGTAGTATTCCGCATTCGACGTGGCGGCGTTCAGAACGCTGAGACACGTGGCGGGGCTGTACTCGGCCGACGATGAAAAGCCGTAAAAACCGTTTTTGTAGACCCTGGCGCTCACGCCTGATGACTCTGAGCGGGAATTTCCGATGAGATTTCCGTTGAGAAGGCTTGCCTTGCGGGTCTTATTTGTGTGGATCCGCAGCTCGGAATGGGAGCCTTTTGCGAAATTCTTTGAAAAATCAGGAACAAGATCAATTAACATTCATTATCCTCCTGTAATTTCCGGCATTATGCCTGCCGGGTTTTAATAGTACTGGTACCGCTGCCTACAGGGGCTCCTTTGAAGGGGTTCCCGCTTTTCTGGGAAAAGCCTTCGGCGTCGGTTTTAATTTTTTAAATATATAGACAATGCGCTCTGCGGCGGACTCCGTTCCGTCATCGTCAAAGACGTGTATCGAGAATCTTTCTGTCCGGTCGAGCGTAAGCGCCAGCTTTGAGGCCGCCGATTCGAATGAGCCCTCGTCCCTGCCGCCTTTCATTGCTATGAAAGTTCCGCCGGGCTTTAACGGGGGCGTTGAGAGCTCAAGAAGCGTGTTCATCGGTGCTACGGCCCTGGCGGTCGAATAGTCGATGCTGTCCCTGAATCTCGGGTCGCGGCCGAAATCCTCGGCTCTCATATGCACAAGCTCAACGTTCTCAAGGCCGAGCTTCCTGACGACCTCCTCCAGAAATAAAAGCCGCTTATTGAGGGAGTCAACGAGTATGAGCCGAAGCTCGGGCTTTGCTATTTTTAGGGGAATCCCCGGAAATCCGGCGCCGGTTCCTATGTCGCACAGGGTCTTCGTTTTTCCGCCGGTCTGTATGAACGGGACGATAGAAAGGCAGTCGACGAAATGCTTGGTTATGATAGCCGGATCCTCTTTGATGGCGGTGAGATTTACGCGGTTGTTATAGTCCTGAAGAAGCCGCATATAGTCATAGAAACGGCTCCACTGTTCTTCTGTCACCGTCACGCCGAATCTTGCGGCGCCTTCTGCGAGAAGCTTGTATCCTTCGGATGGTTCCATTGGTTTTTGCCTTTCAAATTTGCCTACTTAAGAGTTTTGAGATAAATGAGCAGCGCAGCCATGTCGCTGGGGGATACACCGCTGATCCTTCCTGCCTGACCAAGGGACTCCGGTGCGGTCTCTGCCAGCTTTTCCCGGGCTTCAAGGCTGAGGGTGGGTATCTTGTTATAGTCGATATTTTCGGGAAGTCTGGTGCTTTCAAGCTTTTTAAACTGCTGCACCTGCTCCTCCTGGCGCTTTATGTAGCCGCTGTACTTTACGGATATCTCGATCTCCTCGCAGATGCCGGAAAGGGTGAGCTCGCCAAGGCCCGAAACGTCGCAGCCGAGCTGTTTTTCGAGAATATCTCCGTCGTTTTCGCAAGGTGTATCAGCCGCAAGGCCCAGCACGTCCTTGAGTGTAAGCTCCGGCCTTCTCAAGAGGTCGCCCATGGGGGCTCCTGATTTGAGAGGTGAACTGCCCTTGGATGTGAGGAGGTCATTGGTTTTGGCGGAAGGGGATACAATGGTGGTTTCAAGGTATTCGATGCCCTTTTCGACAGCCGCCTTCTTCTTGAGAAATTTTTCGTACCTTTCGTCTGAGATGAGGCCCTGCTCGCGGCCTTTTTCCGTGAGCCTGAGGTCTGCATTGTCGTGGCGGAGAAGCAACCTGTACTCTGCCCGGGAGGTCATCATCCTGTAGGGCTCCTTTGTGCCCAAAGTGACGAGATCGTCAATGAGAACACCCACGTATCCCTCGTCGCGGCCTACGATGAGCGGAGGTCTGTTTTTCAGTAAATTTGCGGCATTTATGCCTGCTATAAGGCCCTGGGCGGCGGCTTCCTCGTAGCCTGAGGAGCCGTTGATCTGACCTGCGCAGAAGAGCCCTGAAACGAGCCTGCTCTCAAGGGAAAGCTTCAGCTGGCGGGCGTC
This sequence comes from Clostridia bacterium, assembly GCA_017444825.1. Lineage (GTDB taxonomy): Bacteria > Bacillota > Clostridia > UBA1212 > UBA1212 > UBA1212. The sequence goes on along the minus strand of JAFSVU010000023.1, from coordinate 18,578 downwards.
TATCGCGTCATATTCTATTGCGTAAGCGGGGCGGGAGACGGATGCATTTTCCATTCCCGGAATCGAGCGGATGAAGGCGAGCTGAACGTCCTCGGGGAGACTTGATGAGAGCCCCTGCAGGTACAGCTCCTCGGTATCCCGGCCCATGGGCTCGATGAAGGTCTGGTGGCGCTCTTTGTCGCTGAAGCGCATTATCTTCGTTTCGATAGACGGACAGTATCTCGGCCCGATGCCCTCGATGGAGCCGTTGTAGATCGGTGACCTGTCTATGTTTGAGACTATGATCTCCTTGGTTTCGGGGGTGGTGTGGGTGAGATAAACGGGTATCTCGTCGACCTTAAAATTTTCCGTTTCGTAGGAAAAAGGTGTGGGTCTCTCGTCCCCGGGCTGGGGTATCATCGTGGAAAAATCAATGCTGGGCCGAAGCACTCTTGCGGGCGTGCCGGTCTTGAGCCTCTGAATGGTAAAACCAAGCTCCGAAAGCCTTGCGGTGAGACTGTTTGCCGGGAAAAGGCCATCGGGACCGCCGGGATATGAAACGTCGCCAATGATGATCCTTCCCTTAAGATAAGTCCCGGTGCAGAGGACCACTGCCCGGCATTTATACGTGGCGCCGGTGTGGGTCACAACTCCTGTGACGTGCGGAACCGTCTCGTTTTCGCTCTTTTCGCACAGAATGTCGACGATCTCGCCCTGCTTTACGTCAAGGTCTTCGCAAAGCTCCAGCTCGTGCTTCACAACAGTCTGATAGCGTCTGCGGTCGATCTGGGCGCGCAGGGAGTAAACGGCGGGACCCTTTGATCTGTTAAGTATCTTTGACTGGGTGGTGGCCTTATCCGCCAGTTTTCCCATTATGCCGCCAAGGGCATCTATCTCACGCACCAGCTGTCCTTTAGAGGTGCCGCCGATGCTGGGGTTGCAGGGCATATTGCCCACACTGTCAAGGTTGATAGCAAAAACAACGGTGCGAAGACCCAGGCTCGCCGCGGCATGTGCCGCCTCAGCTCCCGCATGGCCCGCGCCAACTACGCAGATATCATATTCGCCTGCCAAAAAACTCATAATAGAAACCTCGAATTTTTAACAAAAATTCATTTACCTACGCAAAAATGCCGGAAAATATTGTCAACAACTTCATCTGAAATGTTCTTCCCCAGGATCTCGCAAAGCTTGTCTGTCGCAAGTCTGAGGTCCTCCGCCACAAAATCAAGGGGCAGCCCCTGCCTGTTGCTTTCGACGCAGAGATCGAGAAGGCCGAGTGCTTCGTCGATAAGCTGTTTGTGCCTTTCAGACGTGATAACGGTCTCGCTTGTAAAGTCAAAGGTGCCAAGGAGAAACAGTTCCTTTATGCGGCCAAACAGACTGTCCACGCCCTCGCCGGTCAAAGCGGATATCTTGACAGCGTCAGCGCCTTCCGGAAGCAGCTTTAAAACAGCCGAAACGTCCTCTTCTATGTCGGTCTTGTTGATAACGTATATAGTCCGAAGACCCGCCGCTTCTGGAGCGGGTTCATCGTAAACGGGGGCCTTGGCGTCGATCACGTAGAGCAGAAGATCTGCGGAGCTTATGGCATCCCGGGCCCTGTCTACACCTATTTTTTCGACAATATCAGAGGTCTGTCTTATCCCTGCCGTGTCCTGCAGGATGACCGGAAAACCGAAGAGCTGGACCTGCTCCTCGATGAGGTCCCTTGTGGTGCCGGGGACATTGGTTACGATGGACCTGTCCGTGCCGCAAAAAACGTTCATGAGGGTGGATTTTCCCGCGTTGGGGCTTCCGGCGATGACGATCTTTATGCCTTCCTTTGCGATCCGGCCCTGGGAATAGGTGTCGCTGAGTGTTTTAAGGCGCCTGATCTGACTTTCAAGAACGAGAAGAGCGTCTTTTCCCACAGCCTCGTCGAATTCGTACTCCGGATACTCGATGGAAACGTCAATGCCCGCAAGTGCGCCGGTCAAAGCATTGCAGATCTCGGTTATTTCATGGCCAATGCGTCCCGAAAGGCCCGAAACCGCCGCCCTCCTGCCGTTCTCGGTTTTTGCGTTGATGAGATCCATGACCGCTTCGGCGCCGGAAAGGTCTATGCGCCCGCCGAGAAACGCCCTTTTTGTGAATTCTCCCGGCTCTGCGGCTCTGGCTCCCGCCCGAAGCAGCAGCTCCAGGGTCTTGTTTACCACGGAATAACCTCCGTGGGAGTTTATCTCAACGATATTTTCGGTGGTGTAGGTTTTGGGTGCCTCCATTTTGGACACGAGACACTCGTCGATAAGCTCGGGCTTTTCTCCCGAAAAGTCGAAGACATAGCCGTGAGCGATGGTGTGATCGGCCATTTTTGACACAAAAGCAGACAAGACGCCACTCTTGCCGCCGCTGACGATCTTATCAGCAATGGTAAATGCGTCTTGTCCGCTGAGCCTTATGATCGCGATGCCTCCGCTGCCCGCAGGCGTGGAGACGGCCGCTATTGTGTCATTTTCACTCCGTGTCACTGTCAGATAACCTTGGTGTAGGGTCTTAACCTTATAACAACGCAGCGCTGCGGTTCGACACCGAAGCTTTCGGTCTCCACCATGCGGTTGGACTGGAGCACGGTGTGGATGATTCTGCGCTCCGCTGCGGGCATGGGGGGAAGCTGGATCGGCCTGCGGTACTTGCAGACCCGGGCAGCTGTGCTGTTGGCGAGATCTATGAGCTTCTTTTCTTTGTTAGCTCTGTAGTTTTCGCAATCGACGACGATCCGCTTGAAGACGGTCTTGTCCTTGTTAACGATAATGTTGGAAAGGTAGGAGATCGCATATACCACGTCGCCCCTCTTTCCGATCATGCTGCTGATATTGCTTCCGGTGATGTCGACTTTGATGGTCTCCTCATCGGGATACGAGAAGGAAAGGTCGCCTTCCACTCCGAGATAAGCCATAACTTCCTTGATAAACGAGGATATTTTAGCTTCGTCGGCAATATGCTCCGTGACTTTGACCACCGAATACTGATCTTCATTTCCGAGGACTTCGACATCGGCGTTTTCCAGGTCAAGCTCCAGTTCCGCCAGCGCAAGGTTTATCGCCTCTTCAACGGTATTTCCTTTTTTTATAACAGTTCTTGCCATTTATACTACCTCTTTTTTCTCGTTCCTCTTAAGAAGAAACGTATTGATCAAAAATGTCTGAAGGAGCGAAAGCAGGTTGCTGACGGTCCAGTAGAAACCAAGGCCCGAAGGAGTGGTGAACGCAATACCGAACGTGAGCAACGGCATCAGCTTCATCATAAGATTCATGGACCTTGAAGTGGGGTCTCCGCCTTTTTGTTTCTTTTTGCCTCTGGTGGGTGAACTGTACCACTGCAGGAGATACTGCGTCGCCAATGTCAAAATCGGAATGATCACGAGGGGCAGGATGCTCCAGGAGAAATTGGTGAACACCTCCAAGGGGGCTTTACCGAGGTCAAGGCCGAGGAAGCTCATGTTAACAAAGGAATGATCTCCCACAAGGGAACTGACCTGGGCTCTTTTTGCGGGGTCCGAAAGGAAATATGAGTTGATCGCAAGCTGGTCCGCGGTTGTAACGCTGGAAAAACCAACGCCTGTCATTACCGCCTGGAGCTGCAGGATCACGTTCTTGCTTAATCCGCCAATGTACTGCAGAGGCGATCTTATAATGGTGTAAACCAATATGATCACAGGGAACATTATAAGCGTCGGCAGACAGCCGGACATCGGATTTACGTTGTATTTTGCGTAAAGCTTCTGCTGCTCCTGCATGAGAGCCTGGTTGTCATTCCCGTAGCTTCTCTTGAGAGCGTCAAGCTCCGGCTGAAGGGCCTGGGTCTTGATGGTGGAGAGCTGCTGTTTAAGCGTAAGCGGCAGCAATAGAAGTTTTACGAATACGGTGAAAATGATTATTGTCAGTCCGTAGTTTCCGAAAGCCAGAAATTTGTAGATATAATTCAGAATTATTCCAAAGGGTTGAGCAAAAAAATCCATCAATGATCCTTTCCCGAGATAATTCAGTCCGGCGGCGCGGAGGAACAGAGGGTTTTTGCCGCAGGGTCTTCACAAAAAACAGTTATTTGACAGGGTCGTAGCCGCCTTTTCCGAAAGGATTGCAGCGCAGGATGCGCCAGGCAGCCATACCTGTTCCTTTAATAGCCCCGTGTTTTTTAATAGCGTCCGCAGCATACTGGGAGCAGGTGGGGTAGAAACGGCAGCATGGAGGCTTGAGAGGGGATATAAATCTGCGGTAAAACCGGATGATCCCCACCAGAGCAGATCTCAAAATGTTCGATATCCACGAAAAAATCTTTCTCATGTGAATAACCAATTTCAAAATGCCGCCAAGGGTTACGTCTCGGCCCGGGAGCCGGGCTCCGGGTCGTCATTGGCGTTTTCATATGCCAAAACTCCGAGTGTTCTTAGGATCCGTACAAGATCGCGGTGAACCTCGGAAGAAGAAGGAACGTATACAGCGCGCAGTTTTCGCTGAGGATTGGCCGCGGCACGCTCAGAGAAGCGGGCGGTCACAAATATGTCGAAATTGCCTTTAAGATCACCGCGTATTTTGCGGAAGCTCTCGCGAACGAGCCGCTTGAAGCGATTCCGCTGCACGCTGTTTCCGAATTTTCTGCTCACGGAAAGCCCCAGCCTGGAGTTTTCGCGGGAAGATCTCAGGACGTTCACCACCATGTAGCGTCCGCCCTTCCGCAGCCCTTTATTATAGGCGCGGCGGAACTCATAATGATTTTTTACGGAAAAACTGTCCTTCATATGCTGCCACCCTTTAGCTCATTGTTTTCAAAACAAATCAATGCAACCGGCAGCCTTAAAGGCAATACCGCAGAGATGTTTGCATATTAAGCGGAGAGAACTTTCCTGCCCTTCGCCCTTCTCCTGGCAAGAACTTTTCTGCCGTTGGCAGTGGACATTCTCGCTCTGAAACCGTGAACCTTACTTCTCTGTCTTGTTTTCGGTTGGAATGGTCTGATCATTTTAAAATGGCACCTCCCGTAAGATGAATGGTCGAAACCGTCGAAAAAGTATACAACGGCAACGCCCCTTGTGTCAAGTAAAGACCGCAAGGACAACTATTCTACTACAAAATAAAATAAGATTTCAACAGTTTTTTTAAATCAGGGCAAAAAGGGAAAAAGGGTCAAAACGGCGAAAAGAAGAATGTTGAAGAAAAACCGCCAAAAGGGTTATAATGAAAGACGGCCCCAATGCGGGGCGGACCCATTGGCGTCGCAAATTTTAACCCGGGAAGAACGCATATGTTCAAGTTCAAAAAAAGAAGATACATAAAGCGCAGCACAAAGGACAGCTTCTTCGTTGAAGAGAAGAAGAAACGCCCCATCGTGCCGCTTATTATCATTGGCGCGGTCTTCCTGTTTTTGATCCTGTTTTCCATTGTGGGTCTCAGGTACGGAGAAAAGATCACCGTGGATCGCGCTACTGTCGTCAGTGCGCAGCTTCCGGAGTCATTTGACGGTTTTAAGATACTTCACCTCAGCGACCTTCACGGGAAGGAGTTTGGCGAGAACCAGAAAAACCTGCTGAAGGTGATCGAGGAGCTTGACTATGACATGGTGGTGTTCACCGGCGATTATTCCGCCAAGGGGGCAGACCAGGATCTTTGGGTGCTCAGGGACCTTCTTGCGGGTCTCAAGGAAAACGTGCCTATATATTACGTGCTTGGAGACTGCGACTACACACCGCCGAACGTCAGCGATACCAGCGACAGATGGAAGATGTGCATAATGCCCGAAAAGGACCTGCCGGTAATGGGCGTTTTCAGGGAATATAACGGAATGTTTGTGTACCCTGCGCAAAAATACACAAATGCCGCGGGAGATTCGATATATCTCACGTCCATATCTTACGACAGGGAAACGCTGAACAAGATGGATTTTGACCAGGAGATGGATTTCAGCATCTGCGTGACCCACAAGCCTATAAACTATAACGTTACCAGGCGGCTCAGGGATATGAACAAGAGGACCATAACCGAGGTGGATTACGATCTTTGCCTCTCGGGGCACACCCTCGGCGGCCAGGTCAGAGTGCCGATCCTCGGAGCCCTTTATTCCGAGGAGGAAGGCTTCTTCCCCCAGGAGACGTCTCTTAGGGGTATCAGCAAGGACGATGCGGGGAGATATACCTACATCAATGCCGGCCTTGGCGTGGAGAACGGATTCAGATTTTTCAGCAATCCGGAGGTCTCGATAATAGAACTGAAAAGACCTGCCGAGACTGCCGTAGAGGACTGAAGCCTACCGGTTGAAACGGAGCCGTATACGGGACGGAAAGAATTGAAATGGATACAAAACGTATTAAATTGATACTTTGCATCGCCATTGGCGTGATGGTCCTGGCGATGGTGATATTTTTCCTGGTAGTGGTGCTGGGGGGCATTAAGAACAGCTTCGAGGCAGACAAGCCGGGTGAAGCGACGGAGGAGCCTTCTTTTGCCACGGAAACGCCCGGGGCGACCGGAATTCCGGAAACAGAGGCGCCCACAGACACACCTGCGCCCACAGAGGCGCCCGTTACGTACGAGGACGTGGATATTGTGACGGTGGGGGACGTAATTATTTACTATTCCCTCTGGCAGAGAGCGCTTCAGAACGGAAACGGGGAAGCATATGATTTTTCAGAGCTGACATCCCTCCTGACGGACATCGTAGAGGCGGCGGATGTCGCTGTTTTTAATTTTGAGGGCACCTGCGCGGGTGAAAACGCAGGCGGGTACTCTCACTACCCCTCATTCAATGCGCCGGACAGCATAATTACGGCCATGAAAAACACAGGCTTCGACATATCGCTGTTCGCAAACAACCACTGCTACGATAAGGGAAACGGCGGTTTTCACCGCACCCAGCAGCTCATGAAGTCGAACGGGCTCACAGTTTACGGAACAAAGGACACCGCTGACGGCTCGTCCTACGGCATTTATGAGGTAAAAGGCGTTAAAATAGGGTTCCTGAACTACACTTACGAATACGCTCCCGACGACAAGAACGGTGACAGCTCGGTGAAATATCTCAACGGGAATAAAGTGGATCAGGTCGACAGGGATCTGATCGATTCCTTCAATTACACGAGACTTGGCGAGTTTTACTCAGGCGTCAGCAGCAGGATCGCAGAGATGCGGAGCGAGGGCGCGGACTTCATCATGTTCGTTATCCACTGGGGCGACGAGTACCAAGAGGAGGCGAACAGCACCCAGAAGGCCATTGCCCAAAAGCTTTGTGACCTTGGCGTGAATGCTCTTATGGGCATGCATCCCCACGTTGTGCAGCCGGTGGAGACTTTTGTTTCCGCGGACCGCTCGAACAGGATGATCTGCTTCTATTCCCTTGGCAATTTCATCAGCGCCCAGAACCGCACCACCTTCGAGTCAAAGCCTTCCTACGCCTGGCTCACCGAAAACGAGGTGCTTTCGAAGATCACTGTGAGAAAGTATTCGACGGGGGAGACTGTTATCGCCAATGTGTCCTACGAGCCCCTCTGGAGCCACCGTCTGGGCGTTTCCGGCGGCACAAAGACGACAATCGTTCCCGTGCGCCTTGCCCTTGAAAACGATGAATCGAAAAACCGCTACGGTCTCAACGAGAGCTCCTTTGGAGTGGACCACGCCACCGCGGCGAGAGACTATATAAAGAGTCAGGTGGAGAACGGGATCGCAGCCTACAACGAGGGCATCGTTCTTCCGCATTGACGCATTTTTACGAAAAAAAGAGACATTCCGATGTTACACAACTATCATACGCACACGCCCAGGTGCAACCATGCTTTGGGGCAGGACAGGGAATACGTGGAGGCGGCGGTGGCCGCAGGGCTTAAGACCCTTGGTTTTTCAGACCACAGTCCATACATTTTTCCCGAGGAGGCCGGCGGGTATTACTCAAGCTTCAGAATGAGGCCGGAGCAGCTTTCAGATTACGTCGGATCCGTTGAAAGCCTGAAAAAGGAATTTAAGGACAGAATAAGGATCGTCACCGGCGTTGAGATCGAGTATTATCCGAAATGCTTTGACAGGACAGAGGCGTTTCTTAAGGCCGGGGGAGTTTCGTATATGCTTCTCGGCCAGCACATGTTCGGCAATGAATTTGACAAGGGCTCCTTTCACGTGGCGGGGAAAAACCCGGGGACGATAGAGCAGTACAAAGACTACGTGAGCCTTATCGTAAATTCGATAAAAAGCGGCAAATTCCTTTACGTCGCCCATCCGGACATCTATTATTTTGACGGACCGGAAGAGGTGTTTAAGGAGCAGTCGGCCCGCATATGCGAGGCATCCAAAGAAACCAATGTGCCCCTCGAGATAAACCTTCTGGGATACAAAGGAAGGCGCCATTACCCCGGGAGAAAATTCCTGGAGGTGGCGGCGGAGACCGGGTGCCCGATGATATTCGGGATAGACGCCCACCGCCCGGAGGATATACTTGAGGCAAAAGACACGGAGGCAAGGTTCCGGGAGGAATACAAGGACCTGGGACTTAAGATCATCGACGAGGAATTGATATAAAACAGATATAAAGAAAGCGCCGCCCGGAATATGGAGAGGCGCTTTTAAGCTAAATATAGGAAATTGTTTTTACTTGCGCTTTGCCACGGAGATCCTGGTGACGGCTCTCATGAGCTTGGCTTCGGCCTTGGCTTTGTGCTCCTTGTCGAGTCCTTCGCGGAGCATTTCCTCGGCCTTCTCCTTGGCGCGTATGGCGCGGTTCAGGTCTATCTCGTCCGCAAATTCAAAGGTGTTCACCACCAGCTTCACATTGTTTTTTTTGACCGAAAGGAAGCATCCCGAGACGGAGGCGGTGCGTGCCTTGCCGTTTACCGTGATCTTTGCCCTGCCGGTGCCGATGGTCGCCAGGTAGTCGGTGTGATTGCTGAGGATCTCGATGTAGCCTTCGGTGGTCTTTACCAGAAGTCTCTCCGCTTCTCCGCAAAAAGGCGTGCAGTCCGGAGCTACAACTTCAAGATGAAAAGTATTCATAGCGAAACCAATACGCCTCCCTTCAAAAAACTGATACGAAATTACTCTGCGGCTTCAAGCTTGTGGGCTTTCTCCACTACCTCGTCAATGGTGCCCGCAAAAAGGAACGCGGACTCGGGCAGGTCGTCATGCTTGCCCTCAAGGATCTCGCGGAAGCCCCGGAGGGTCTCTTTAAGCGGCACGTAACGTCCTTCGATGCCTGTAAACTGCTCGGCGACGAAGAAGGGCTGGGACAGGAATCGCTGGATCTTACGGGCTCTGCTGACAGTGACTTTATCCTCTTCGGAAAGCTCGTCCATACCCATGATGGCTATGATGTCCTGGAGCTCCTTGTAGCGCTGGAGTATCTTCTGAACGCCCTTGGCGACTTCGTAGTGCTCGATACCCACAATGTCGGGGGAAAGTATCCTCGATGTGGAGTCGAGAGGGTCAACTGCGGGGTAGATGCCCAGGGATGCGATGCTTCTTGAAAGGACCGTGGTGGCGTCAAGGTGGGCAAACGTGGTGGCCGGTGCCGGGTCGGTGAGGTCGTCCGCAGGGACGTAGACCGCCTGGACGGAGGTGATGGAGCCCCGTTTTGTGGAGGTGATGCGCTCCTGAAGCTCACCCATTTCCGTTGCCAACGTCGGCTGATAACCTACGGCGGAGGGCATTCTTCCGAGGAGAGCGGAAACTTCCGAGCCTGCCTGGGTGAAACGGAAGATATTGTCGATGAAAAGGAGCACGTCCTGGCCTTCGCGGTCGCGGAAATACTCTGCCATGGTGAGGCCCGACAGTCCCACACGCATTCTTGCTCCGGGGGGTTCGTTCATCTGGCCGTAAACAAGGGCGGTCTTTGAGAGAACGCCGGACTCCTTCATCTCGTAGTAAAGGTCGTTGCCTTCCCTTGTGCGCTCGCCAACGCCGGTGAATACCGAGATGCCGCCGTGCTGCTTGGCGATGTTGTGGATAAATTCCATAATGAGGACCGTCTTGCCGACGCCTGCGCCGCCGAACAGACCGATCTTTCCGCCTTTTGCGTAAGGATCGATAAGATCTATGACCTTGATGCCCGTTTCAAGGATCTCCGCAGCGCCTTCCTGCTCGGAAAAAGAGGGTGGATCCCGGTGAATGGGCCACTTTTCGGCTGTAACCACCTCGGGTCCGTTGTCGACAGGCTCGCCGAGGAGATTAAATATCCTTCCAAGGGTCTCTTTTCCAACAGGAACACTGATGCCTGCGCCCGTGTCGACTGCCTCTTCGCCTCTCGACATACCGTCGGTGGAGGACATGGCGATGCAGCGGACCAGATCGTCGCCCATCTGCTGGGCAACCTCGCAAACGATCTTTCTGCCTTCATGTTCGATCTCGATGGCGTTCAGAAGATTCGGAAGATGGCCGTTCTCAAAACGTATGTCGAGGACCGGACCTATGATCTGAACAACTTTTCCGATGTTTTTTTCCATATATTGATTCCTTTCCGTTAAAGCGCGTCCGCGCCGGACACGATCTCGGTGATCTCCTGGGTTATGACGGCCTGCCTTGCCCTGTTGAAGCTGAGGGAGAGATTGCTGAGCATCTCTTCGGCGTTTTTGTTGGCGGAATTCATGGCCGTTCTTCTGGCGCCGCACTCCGCCGCGAAGGATTCGCAAAGGGCGATGTAAATTGAGCCTCCCAGGTAGTTCGGAACGATCTGCTTCAGCATGTCATCCGGCGGGCACTCGTATATCGGGTCGTCGTCAAGGCTCACGTTTTCGTCGCCATCGCTTTCAGGCTCCGGTGACAGTGGAAGGATCGTGCTGTGGGTGGGCACCTGGGAGAGCATCGACACGAACTCGGTGTAAACTATAACAGCTCTGTCGATGGTGCCGTCGAGGAAATACTTGGCGATGGAATTTCCCAGGGACAGCGACTTGCTGACGCCGAAACTGCTGATGTTCACGAATTCGTCGGTGAGTATCTCCTTCTTTTCGTATGTGAAACGCTCGATGGCCTTCTTGCCAATGGGAAGATAGCACACCGGACCCTCGCATTTTTCCGCAAGAGCTGCGGTCAGCCTGAATATGTTGTTGTTGAAGCCTCCCGCGAGTCCTCTTTCGCCCGCCACCACGATAAAGCAGGTCTTGGGGTTCTTCCGCTGTTCCGCAAAAGACGTTCCGGCGGTGGATTCGTAGCGGATGATCTGCGCAATGGCTTCCTGAAGGGCTTTGTGGTAGGGTCTCGTCTGCTCGGCCCGCTCCTTGGCTCTCCTCAGTTTGGAAGTCGCAACAAGCTCCATTGCCTTGGTTATCTGCATCGTGCTCTGCACGCTTTTTATACTTCTTTTTATTTCAAGCAGTGAAGCCGAGCCCATGGCCGGTCACGCCTCCTTTCCTATAAATAGCCGGTTTTTATAACCAATGAGCCTCACACCGCGGCGGGGTTCAAAAACTTTTCTTTCAGATTATTGATGGCTTCCGCAAGCTCCTTCTCCTGATCAGCGCCAAGGACGCCCGTTTCCCGGATGGTCTTAAGCAGCTCCTCGCGGGTGGCTGTGAGATCACGGAAAAGCTCGTCCTCAAACTCGTGGATCCTGTCCACGGGGATCTCCTTCAGAAGGTCGTTTACCACCGCATAAATGATAGCGACCTGAAGCTCCGTCGCGATCGGTGAATTCCTTCCCTGCTTCAGCACCTCGACGATGCGTTTTCCCTGCTCGAGCCTTGCCGTTGTGTCGTCGTCAAGGTCGGAGCCGAACTGGGCGAAGCTGGCCAGCTCTCTGTACTGGGAGTAGAGCAGCTTCAGGCGGCCTGAAACCTTCTTCATGGCCTTGGTCTGGGCGGCGCCGCCGACTCGGGACACCGAAATACCCGGGTTTACCGCAGGCATGATGCCCTCGTGGAAGAGCTCGGTCTCCAGGAATATCTGGCCGTCCGTGATGGAAATAACGTTTGTGGGTATGTAAGCGGAAACGTCTCCCGCCTGGGTCTCGATGATCGGAAGAGCTGTCATGGAGCCGCCGCCGTATTCCGGTGCGAGTCTCGCGGCACGTTCAAGCAGCCTCGAGTGGAGGTAAAATACGTCGCCCGGGTAGGCTTCACGTCCGGGAGGCCTTCTGATGAGCAGCGAAAGGGCTCTGTAGGCCACGGCGTGCTTCGAAAGATCGTCGTAAATTATGAGAACGTCCCGTCCCTTGTCCATGAAGTACTCGCCAATGGTGCATCCCGCATAAGGGGCAATGTACTGAAGAGGTGCCGACTCCGAGGCGGATGCCGAAACAACGACGGTATAGTCCATGGCGCCGTTGCGGGAGAGGGTCTCGACCACATTGGTCACGGTGGACTGCTTCTGGCCGATGGCGACGTAGACGCAGATGACGTCCTTGCCCCGCTGGTTGATGATAGTATCGGTGGCGATGACCGTTTTTCCTGTCTGGCGGTCGCCGATAATGAGCTCACGCTGGCCTCTGCCGATGGGGATCATGGAGTCGATGGCCTTGATGCCCGTCTGAAGAGGCACGGATACCGACTTTCGCTCGATGATACCGTAGGCGCGGCGCTCTATCGGGTTATAGGACACAGGCTCTAAGGGGCCTTTTCCGTCGATAGGCTGGCCGAGAGCGTTCAGAACTCTTCCGATGGTGGTCTCACCTACAGGCACGGAAACAACTCTTCCGGTGCGCTTTACCACGCTTCCCTCGGCAATTCCCACGTCAGTTCCAAGCAAAACGGCGCTGACGAGCTTTTCCTCGAGGTTCAGGGCCATTCCGTAGGATCCGTTGCTGAATTCAAGGAGCTCATTGGCTTTGCATTTGTCGAGTCCGTGGATCTTTGAGATGCCATCGCCGACGGATATTACGTAACCGATCTCGTCCTGTTCAATGTTCTTTGAATAGTTCCTGATCTGCTCTCTTATGATTTTACTGATGTCGTCAATTCGGGATTTCATATAAACACCAATTACATCCTAAAAAGGTTTCTGTCTGGCCGGGGTCTGGATCGCTCAGATCTTAAGGTCCGCCAGCTTCTTTTCCATCGCAAGGAGATTTGCCCGGAGAGTTCCGTCAAGCTGCACCCCTGCGTACCGCAATTTCACACCGCCGAGGACGGCCGGATCGACTTTGTTTTCGATGATGACCGTCTTGCCGGTTTTCTTTTCGAGTTTCTCCTTAAGAGCAGCGGCCTGGGCATCCGTCAATGGAACCGCCGTCACCGCAGTGACTCTGAGCCTTCCCGCATGTTCGTCGAAAAGCTTCGAATAGCTGTCTGCGATAGCCGGGATCTTGTAAAACTCCCTCTTTTCGCAAAGCATCTTAAGAAGGTTCAGAACGTTTCCGTCGACACCCTTAAACGCCTCTTCAACGAGACCAATGCGCTCAGCGGAAGGAACCGCCGGCGTGTCTGCAAGGTCCGTATACTTCGGGTTTTCAATGATGATCCTTTTTACGTCGGACAGCTCGGCAAGCACTTTCTCCTCGTCACCGGTCTCCCCGGCCAGCATCAAAAGCGCTTTTCCGTATTCGTTTGCATCCGCCATAAGATCACCTCCCGTCAGTTTTCGTCGCCGATCCTGCTGATGAAGTCGTCAATGAACTGCTCGTGCTCCGCCGCGTCCACATCTCTCGAGATGATAGCGGAAGCCAGGTCAACGGCAAGCCCGGAGACCTCATTCTTGATATCATTGATGGCCTGATTTTTCTCAAGTTCGATCTGTTCTTCAGCACGGGCAAGGATACGGGAGGCCTGACCTTCCGCGTCCCTGATCATTTCCTCTTCCCTAAGCTGCGCCCTTCTGACGGCGTCTTTAACGATCTGCTCGCTTTCTTCGGTCGCCTTGGCGAGCTTCTGCTCGTAGTCGGCCTTCATCTCGTCCGCTGCCTTTGTGGCTTCAGCGGCATTGGCGTACATATCGTCAACTTCCTTCTGCCTGGCGTCGATCATTTTCTTCACGGGCTTGAAAAGAAACTTGCGAAGTATAAGGTACATGATCAGGATGTTGATCCACGCAATGATCATTGTCCAGAAGTTCGTGCCTATAAACTGTTCGAACTGGTCTGTGAAAACCTGGAAACTCATAATAATACTTCTTTCAAATTAAACTGCGGCAGTTCGTAAAAGCAATTACAGTGCGAAGAGAATGAGCATCGCTATAACCAATGAATAGATACCGGTACTTTCCGTAATTGCACAGCCGAGGATCATGGTCGATCTGAGATCGGATGAAGCTTCGGGCTGACGTGCGATACCTTCGAGGGCTTTGCAGACGGCGTTTCCTTCACCGAGAGCAGGCGCGATCGAACCGATACCCATAACGATTGCAGATGCGAATGCTTTTGCGAGAATTGTAAGTGCAGTAGGATCCATAATAGTTACCTCCAGTAAATTGTTTGACTAAGACTGGTGCGCCGGGGCGTCAGTCTGTTGTATGCCATTGGATGCGGGCGCTTTCTGTTTTTTCGCTTTTTTAGGCTTTTTTGCCTTGGCGTTTTCGCCGGGGACCGGCGCGGGATTTGCCTGGGCGATATAAACCATTGTAAGAAGCGAGAAAACGAATGCCTGCATGAGACCCGAGAACAGGTCAAAATAAAGAGACAGGACCGCCGGAATGCCGACCTGCAGGATAGGGGGCATCACAGAGGCGATGCTTGCCGGGAGCCACTTGAAAAGAAGGGACGATGCCGAGCCGAGAGCCGCGTAAACGATGGACATCAGAACTCCGCCGCCGGCAATGTTTCCGAAGTGACGGAAGGTCATCGAAAGAGGCTGGGACACCTCGCTGACCAGGTTGATGGGCGTGATAAACGCGACCGGCTCCGTATAGCTCTTCAGCCATCCGAAAAAGCCTCTGTTGCGTATACCTTCGTACCAGCAGAGCATGGAGGTCACCAGCGACATGCCGAGGACGACCATGAGATCCGCCGTGGTGGAGCGGAATATTTTTGTCAGACCGATGAGAGTTCCGAAAAGAGATGCGGCGAATATGGTTCCGACGAGAGGCGCGTACTTCAGATTGTGCTTTCCCATGGTAGTCTCTACCAGGTTGTAAAGCATCATAACGATCTTTTCCACCAGCGCCTGTTTGCGGCCGGGCCTTTTGGTTATGCCTTTTCCGAGAACTATCGCGAGGATCGAAACGATAAGAGTGACGGCGAACAGAGATATGGTAGTCTGTGTAATATCTATAGTGAGCGCCCCGTTAAAGCACGTTATCCGGAACAGTATTTTTGCGCCGCGGCTTAAGCTTTCTCCGTCCACAGGTCAGTCACTCCTTTCTTGATGATCACTTTTTGGCCTTCCGGGCCTTTTTTTGGATAAGTCCGGAAAACATAATGAGCAGATGGGTAGCGACAAGGGCCGCCACAAATGCGATGGGGTTAAACACCGTCTTAAAAATAAACACGCAGAGCACCGTAATACCCAGGATCGGAAGTCTGATCGCGTAGGAAAGCTTCACCGCATTGTTCATTTTTTTCATGCTGCCGTCGGTAAACTCTTTGATCTGCTCTTCGCTGAGTTCCCCGGTGCCTCTGGCCTTGACCGCCTTGTCAAAAGCTCTGTTTACGAATATAACCAATGTCAGCTGGTTCACCACCGTAACAAAAGCCCCGGCGAAGGCCGCCGTTATGACTGTCCAATGGAACTGCCCGATGAGCGCAAAGACGCCAATGACAGCGCCGGCAATGATCACGGAGCCGATCACAAGGATAAAAGAACTGAGATTGTCGTTATCTGACATCTTTTTTCTTCTCCTCCTCTGCTGCTTCGTTACCGGCCTCTTCTTCCGCCCTCTCCGCCTCTTCGGCGGCTTTTTTCATGGCTTTTTCCGTCTCCGCCACCTTAAGCAGAAAACCAACCATTGATATCAGGCCCACGAGAGCGCCGACCGTTATCAGGACCGCATATATCCACGGCCCGGTGATGTTGTTCGACGTCAATGCCCACGAAATGAGTGCCCCCAGCGCGATCGGAGCCGCCAGACATGAGATCGCCTGGAACACGGAATTGACGCTGAGTATGGTGTTGAACACTCTGTTCTTCATGGGGACCTCCGAGCGGCGTGCGAAAGGCACACACTTTTATTTTACATCACTGTCGGGGAACAATTCAAGCATTTTTGCTGTTTAAGAAAAGCCCGGGAAAGGGCCGGAAAAGGGTTAAGAAAGGTTCGAAAAGCGGTCAAGGAGTCTTGAAAAAACACCCCCGATACAGTAAAATGATTTCCCGGGGACATATTTTGTTACCTCTTATACTCGAAGAGATTCGGAGGCAAATTTATGAAGCTGGGTTTTGATAACGAGAAGTATGTTGAACTTCAGAGCGAGAAAATTCGCGAACGTATTAAGATGTTCGGAAGCAAGCTGTACCTGGAATTCGGCGGGAAGCTTTTTGACGATTTCCACGCATCGCGGGTGCTGCCGGGGTTCATGCCGGACTCTAAACTCAAAATGCTTCTCAGTCTTAAAGAAGATGCTGAAGTAGTGATCGCCATCAACGCGGAAGCCATTGAAAAAAGCAAGAAGCGCGGCGATTACAACATTTCCTACGATCTTGACGCACTGAGGCTCATTGATGCCGCAAGAGACGTGGGCCTTTACGTCGGCGGCGTGGTCATAACGCAGTATGCCGGCGAAGCCAATGCGGACAAATTCATCGAACATCTGAAGTCCCTTGGCGTGAGAGTCTATAAACATTACCCCATCGAAGGTTATCCAAACAACACAAAGCTTATAGTGAGCAATGACGGCTTCGGCAAGGACGAGTTTGTGGAGACCACAAGGCGTCTGGTGGTCGTTACGGCCCCGGGCCCCGGCTCCGGCAAAATGGCGGTCTGTCTCTCCCAGCTCTACCATGAGCAGATGAGAGGCGTTAAGGCGGGCTACGCAAAATTCGAGACCTTCCCCATCTGGAACCTGCCGCTTAACCACCCGGTCAACATTGCCTACGAGGCGGCCACCGCGGACCTCAACGACATCAACATGATCGACCCCTTCCACCTGGAGGCCTACCAGAAGGTCTGCGTTAACTACAACCGCGACATCGAGATATTCCCCGTCGTCAATACGATCCTCACCACGATCCTTGGCGAGTCCCCCTACAAGAGCCCCACGGACATGGGCGTAAATATGGCAGGCTACTGCATCACCGATGACGAAACCGTATCGGCAGCCGCCAAGGCAGAGATCATCCGGAGGGCTTACAAAGCCAGATGCGCCGCCAAGCAGGGTCTTGCGGACATGAAAGAGGCCGAAAAGATCGACACCCTCATGGCGAAGGCCGGGATCTCCGTCAACGACAGAAGAGTTGTTCCCGCGGCGGTAAAACGAGCGGAGGAGACCAAGGGCCCGGCAGTTGCAATAGAGCTTCCGGACGGCACGATAGTGACGGGCAAGACCACCCCCCTCCTCGGAGCCTCCGCAGCCGCACTGATCAATGCCATCAAGACCCTTGCCGGCATTGACCATGACAAGAAGATCATTCCTCCTGAGGTCATTGGTCCCATCCAGGAGCTGAAAATAAAGTACATGGGAAACCACAACCCCAGGCTCCACACCGATGAGGTGCTCATCGCCCTCTCCTTCAGCGCCATCACAAACAATGACGCAGCCAAAGCCTTCGAAATGCTGCCGCTCCTCAAGGGCTGTGATGCCCACGCAACGGTGATCCTTTCCCACGTCGACGAAAACGTCTTCTCAAAGCTCGGCGTAAGGGTGACCTGCGAACCTGCCTACCAGACAAAGAAGCTCTACCACGCAGTCTGAAAACCAATAACATACGCGCTCATCCCCCTGAATGAAAGTTTGGGGGGATTTTTTTTAATGAAAGTTTGGTTTTGCGAAAGGCGCAAGCCGGAGCCCCGACAAATATAGTACTAATATAAGATAAGAGAGGTGCCGCGGATGAAAGACCCCGGGAAAATGGCTGCGTTCGTAAAGGCGTTTGACGAGATAGAAAAGCACAGGCACGCCGGGTTTGTGGTAGAAACGCTCACCGAGAACTGCTTTGTGCCAATGCGCATCAATTTCATCAACATCGTAATAGCTGTGGTTCTGATCATCGAAAACGGTGTGCCCGGCGGCAAGCCCAAAAGTCTCTACGGCATGACCTCCGCCAGGGTCTGCGGCAGAAACACGCCAAAGGCAATAGAACGGTCCATCAGGTCCGCTGTCTGCGGGGCCTGGGCAAGGGCAAAAAGGCAAGACACCAATTCCGGGGCGACATTGTTTAACGGCCTTACCGAGCGTCCAAAGGCAATGGCTTTTCTGAAGGCAGTCGCGGCCTGCGCCGAAAAACGGTATGAGGAAACCTGCGGCAGCGACAGCAACGGACAAAACTTTTAGCAAACGGCCCGCTTTTACCTGTTTTTAAATAAAAAAAATAAAGTGCCGGCCGGCGGATTGCGCCGCTACAAGTGGGATTTTTGCCTAAAAGAAGGGCGAATCCCGCCGAAAAACAGCAAATAGAGAAATGAAAAATTTTTTCAAAAAAACGAAAAAAAGCGCTTGACAGAGGGATTCAATGGTGGTATTATTGTCGGGCGCCTCAAAAACGGGGGCGTTACGGACATTGAAAACTGAACAGCAAACAAACATGAAACTCGTTAATAATTTGAGTTTAAAAGACAAGCCAGATA
>JAFSVU010000022.1 GCA_017444825.1 Clostridia bacterium | reverse complement strand
TGGGGCGTGGCGCCGTGGGCGCTCTTACCTTTCAGTTCCACGTTGAAGGTGGTCGTGGCCGCCATGAAGGGCCCTACTTTCCATCCAATCTGCCCCGCCTTGAGTCCGGCCCAGAGGTTGCCGGTGTGGAGGCCAACGATAGTGTCCACTCCGTCCAACGCCCCATCCTTCACCATGATCGCCGCGCCGTTGGCGGGCTCCTCCGAGGGCTGGAAGAGAAAGCGCACGGTCCCAGCCAGCTCGTCTTTAGCCTCACTGAGGAGCTTCGCTGCGGCCAGCAGCATGGCGGTATGAGCGTCGTGCCCGCAAGCGTGCATACAACCATTCTCTGATGCGAAGGGCAGCCCCGTCTCCTCCCGAATTGGCAGCGCGTCCATGTCCGCGCGCAGTGCCAGCGTCTTCCCCGGCTTGGCTCCAACGAGGTCCGCTGTCACTCCGTGCCCGCCACCGATGCCGCGGCGAATGTTCTTGAAGCCCATAGTCTCCAGCTCGCGGACGACAACGCCCTCGGTGAAAGGCAAATCGAAGCTCAGCTCCGGGTGCGCATGCAGTTCGCGCCGAATCCCCACAGCGTAATCATTCAGCTCCATTGCCCTCTTTTTAATATCCATGTTATTCAATCCTTCCTTTATAGTATTTATCAAGATCCCTGAGCAGTACTTTATTGGAATCTATAAGACACTGCGTAAGAAAAAGGTCTTTTCTCCGGCTTGTCCCCCGGCTATTGTCTGTTGCACGCCCCTGTTTATGATAAATACAAATTTCTGGGTCGTATACAATTGTCAAGCTATGGCGCAATAAATTTAGATACAGGAGTTGTTCTTCATAATATAAAAAAGTAGACTCGTTAAAACCTGCGATAGATTCAAAGGCTTTCTTTGAAAACACAAGAAAAGCCCCCTGTAAAACAACTTGCTTTTGATATTGGTGAGAATTTAACGGTTGCTTTACATAAGTATCTTTTTGACGGGAAAAATTCTTTACACCATCTAAACAGAACATGATCAGTTTTCTCACACTCAAATACACGTTATAGAGTCCACAATTAAGCAAAAAACGATGCCGCTCGCAAGCCTTCAGTTCCCTCAAGAGTTCTTCTTTTATCGGCTGTTTTTTAGGACTGTCAGTGTACCGACCGTCTGCCGTCAAAATCATCGGGCCGAGCAAGGCAAAACCACTCTTCGCATACTCCTGGCTCAGTTTCGAATACAAGTCGCGTTGTATCAGCTCCGTGTCACTGTTCAGGACCACGACGAATTCCGGCCTGTACTTCTCGTTCACGTACCGGATACCGACATTGTTCCCCCGCGCGAATCCCAAATTCTCTTTATTACAGAGCAGTTCGATTTTTTGGGAAGACACATCCGATCCAGATCGAGAGGGAAATGCCTCTCTCAGATTCTCCAGAGAATCGTCTGTCGAGGCGTTATCAACAACAACGATCCTGTAGTCTTCCGTGTCGATTTTATCGTGGATAGAATGGATGCAGGCTATGGTCTCCTCATAGGTATTGTAATTCAGTATGACAAAAGCGAGCTTTACAAGGGCTTGCTCCTGTGTGATATCTGTCTGCCTGTCCATCCTCTCTCACCCTTCCCTATTTGTTTAAACCTTG
>JAFSVU010000021.1 GCA_017444825.1 Clostridia bacterium | reverse complement strand
TTAAACAAATAGGGAAGGGTGAGAGAGGATGGACAGGCAGACAGATATCACACAGGAGCAAGCCCTTGTAAAGCTCGCTTTTGTCATACTGAATTACAATACCTATGAGGAGACCATAGCCTGCATCCATTCTATTAACGATAAGATTGACACACAAGATTACAAGATCATTGTCGTTGATAACGCCTCTACAGATAATTCTCTGGAGAGACTGAAAGAGGCTTTTTCTTGCCCATCCGGAGCGAACGTGCCCACTGAAAAAATTGAACTGCTCTGCAATAAGGAAAATTTAGGATTCGCCCGCGGGAATAATGTCGGCATCCGATATGTGAATGAAAAATACAGGCCAGAATTTGTCGTTGTCCTGAACAGCGACACTGAGTTGATACAGCGCGACCTGTACTCGAAACTGCACCGGGAATTCGAGAACAGCGGGTTCGCCTTGCTTGGGCCAATGATTTTGACAGCGGATGGGCGATATACGAATAGTCCACTTCCAATTCCCACAAAAGAATGGGTTCTTAGGGAGCTTAGAATCCTGAAGAGGAATCGGATGTTACTTTATTTTGGATTATTAGGATTTGCTAATTGTATTCATCAGATTAAAACGCTGATATCTCATAAATTTAGATTAACAAAGGAACTAAAAGCTGACTTTTCAAACTATCATAGAAAAAAACAAGTCCCATTGGCGGGCGCCTTTTTAGTTTTTTCTCATGAAGCATTTAATCACATAAACGGCTTTAATGAATTGACTTTTTTATACAGAGAGGAAGAACTTTTGTACCTGGAATTATTGCGCCATGGTCTGACCATTGTTTACACCCCAGAGATTTGCATATATCATCAGCAGGGGCAAGCAACAAAGAAAGTAAAGAGAAAGACAAAAGATAGGGTCCTATTTGGTTTAAAATGTATAATAGATTCTGATAAAATTCTTTTGGATGCCCTTGAATCGGTTTTCTTGGAGCGACCTGCGCCACATAACTTGGATTTACAATCTAACTAGGTGTAACAATAATAAAGACATGGGAGGATGAATACAATGGATATTAAAAAGAGTGCGATGGAGCTGAACGACTACGCCATTGGAATCCGGCGCGAGCTGCACGCTCACCCGGAACTGAGCTTTGATCTGCCCTTCACCGAAGGAGTTGTTGTTCGCGAGCTGGAGGCCATGGGCTTTACGAACATCCGCCGCGGCATCGGCGGGGGGCACGGCGTGACAGTGGACCTTGTGGGGGCCAAGCCGGGAAAGACTCTGGCCCTGCGTGCGGATATGGACGCTCTGCCCATTCGCGAGGAGACAGGGTTGCCCTTCGCCTCGGACAATGGTTGTATGCACGCCTGCGGGCACGACGCCCATACCGCCATGCTGCTGGCCACGGCGAAACTCCTCAGCGGAGCCCAAGGCGAGCTGGCCGGGACGGTGCGATTCCTCTTCCAGCCTTCGGAGGAGCCCGCCAACGGCGCGGCAGTCATGGTGAAGGACGGGGCGTTGGACGGAGTGGACACCATCATCGGGCTCCACACCGGTAACCTCTGGGCCGGACTCAAGGCGGGGCAGATTGGATGGAAAGTAGGGCCCTTCATGGCGGCCACGACCACCTTCAACGTGGAACTGAAAGGTAAGAGCGCCCACGGCGCCACGCCCCACCTGGGGGTAGACACCATCACTATGGCGGCCCTTATCATCTCCCAGCTCCAACTCATTGTGAGCCGAGAGATGAATCCTTTCGACCCCAGGGTCCTCACCGTGGGACACATTGAGGGCGGAACAACCACAAATATCGTGGCGGACTTCTGCCGCTTCAGAGGCGTTATCCGCAGCTTCAGCACGGAGAACAGCGCGTTCATGAAGGAGCGCATCGTCCAGACTGTGGAACAGGAAGCAGCCTCCCTGCGCGGGACAGGGACTGTGGCCTTCTCCAGCGACCTTCCTCCCGTCGTCAACGACGAAGCGCTGACACTCAAAATGCGCGACATCATTCACAAGGAGCTGGGCGTGGAGTTTGAGCATGAGATCGCCATGCCCACCACCGGCGCAGAGGACTTTGCCGAGTACACGAAGACCATCCCCGGCGCGTTCTTCTACCACTGCTCGACCTTTGGCGACGAGCGCGACTGTCCCCACCACAACGCGCATTTCATGGTGAACGAGTCCGTGCTGTGGACCGGCGTGGCTGCCATGGCCGCTTTCGCTCTGGATTGGCAAAAGTAGATCAAAGATAAAAAGTTTGCCTCCTCCTGTTCCAGGAGGAGGCAAAAGTCAATTATCTCCTGCTATGAAATAGAAAATCAACAAATTCAAGGAGCGAGCCTACAGTTTTATCCTGCCCAAAGTCTTCCGTGCCGATAAGGGCTGTTCTACATTCCGCTGCTTTCCCGGCTTTGATATCGCTTTCACTGTCTCCAATCATCCATGAGGCGGACAGATCGATGTTGAATTTTTCAGCGGCCCTGAGCAGCATCCCCGGCTTCGGTTTTCTGCATTCACAGTCAATCTTTAAATCCATGACCTCTCCCGCGTATCCCTTATGGGGGTGATGCGGACAATAATAAATTGCGTCGAGGTACGCCCCGCCTGCTCCCAGGAGGGTTTCCATTTTATTGTGAATTTCCCGGAGCCCCGAAACTGTCAGTTCTCCCCGTGCTATCACCGGTTGGTTTGTCACAAGGATTGCAAGATAACCAGAGGCATTGATTTTTTTTATCGCTTCTGTCACGCCGGTAAGGAGCTCAAATTGATCGACATTCTGCAGAAAACCAACATATTTATTGATGGTCCCATCCCTGTCAAGGAATATGGCCCTTTGCCTGTTTCTCAGGCTTTTTGCCTGGACACAGCCGGATGCGAAGTCGCGGCAAACAGCTTGATACCTGTCTGGTGTTCCCATGTCCCTCACATATTCAGGGCTGTCATAACAGAACATTTTGCCTGTGTTGCACAGCGGCCTGAGGACTTGGCGGTCGAGATCAACCTTAACGACTTTTCCGTCAATTTCTGTTCCTATTATCTCCGGGGCAATACCCGTCATGGCGAGGACAGCGGGATTGATAACGTGAAGCCCGGCGTTCACCCTGTTGGCGTACCAGCGTGGCTTTGGACTCTCCTTCGTGAGCCAGTCCACCACAGCGGCATCCGTATCCGCCACAATTATGCCGCTGTCATAAGGATGGCTGTTAGGATGCGTGAACAGCGTTGCCAGTCCACCTTTTGCTCTGTGGTAATTCACAAGACGACTGAAGTCCACATTAAAAAGTACATCAGCATTTAAGAG
>JAFSVU010000006.1 GCA_017444825.1 Clostridia bacterium | reverse complement strand
CTCAAGCTCGCCAAGAAACTCGGCTTCCGCGTCTCCCGTTACGGCAAGGAAACCTGCCCCCACTGCGGCAGCAGCATCAGCATCGACATGCGCTTCTGCCCGCAGTGCGGGAGAGAGTTGGAGTGGGAAGATTTCTTTTGATGAGCTATTCTTTATTCAATCGTTCGTTAGTTTTATTTTATAAGTTTGCGTGTTTCGCGGTCATTGCAATAAATCTATCCACCATCGCAGCGTTGTGCAGCAGGGTTTTTTGTCGCTCCGACCGAAAGGTTGTGGCCTTCCTGACGGGCTTTCGCCCTGGCAACGTTGACGGAAGAGAGTGAGATGTTGAACGCGAAGGCCAAAGCCTCCTTGTTTTGTGCCTGGCAGTGAGCGAGCCCCATGAACTGCTTGGCATCGCGAAAGTTTTGCACGTGCTCCAGAAGTGTGTGGACCAGCTACAAGGGTAACCGGCACGCTATCAAGTTCAAAAGTCGGGAGCAGTTCATGGTGATGAACAGTGCTCAGTTCACCAAAATAGCCGGGCTGATATAATAATGCAGAATATTTTCGCAGAAGCTTTTTTTGATGAGAGCCTCTTTTTTCATTTCACTTTTTTCGTAACGAATTTTGTGAAACGAAGAAAAATGTCTATCTTGCAGAAAACGGAAAGACATGAACATCAAAAGGCTGGCGGGAACGGGCAATCCGTTCATCATCGGGACGGACATTCCGAACGAATACTTCTGCGACCGGGAGATGGAGACGGCAAAGCTCATCGGGTATATCACCAACGGGAACAACGTGGTGCTGAAAGCACAACGGAGGTTGGGAAAAACCAGCTTGCTGATGCACTTGTTCAAGCAACCGGAGATTGGCGGGCGGTACAACACGCTCATGGTGGACATCTACATGACCAAGGGCGAGTCGGACTTTATCCGGGAGTTCAGCAAGGCTTTCCTGAATGCGCCCTTTACGAAAACGGAAAAAGGGAAAAATGCCCTCAATGAATTGTTTCCGGAGGTCCGGCTGTATGCCAATCTGAACCTTGGCGTCTTCAATGCCGGAGCCGAGGCAAAACTTCGGACGGAATACGCCGTCACCCTGGACAAGATGTTCGCCTTCCTGGAACAGACGGACAAACCGAACCTCGTCGTATTCGATGAATTCCAGACCATCGAAGAATATCCGGAAAAGATGTCGGCCATCCTCCGGTCATACGTCCAGAAGATGACCAACACGCGCTTCGTGTTTTCCGGGAGCGAGCGGCATCTGTTGGCATCGATGTTCAACGAGTCTAACAAGCCTTTCTTCCGGACGGCCCTTCCCATGGAGCTTGACATCATCCCCGAGGCGACCTATCAAGCCTTCTGCTCCCGCCTCTTCGAGCAGAGAAAAAGACACATTACCTCAGAGGCGATTTCTTTCACTTACGACCTGTTCACGGCAAATACATACGAAATGCAGCAAGTGATGAATCTTGCGTTCTCTTTCACGGGCGAAGGAAAAACAGCCGGCATCCCTGTAATCAAAGACTGCATCCAGGGGTATTTGCTGGATAACGACGCTTACTACCGCAAATTATTGGCACAAAGCAAATCTGTCAAGGAAAGGAATCTTCTCCAATGCCTTGCTGTCGAAAGCACTGCCTCGGAGCTTACCTCCCAAGCGATGATTTCAAAGTACAACCTGGGAGGTCCGTCTTCCGTCACATCGTCGCTGAAAAAACTGACGAATATGAAACGCGCCACTGTATCTGAAATCGGCAGCGGACACTTCCGGCTGCAGGACAAGTTCTTCGAACTCTGGCTTTGCGACGCCATCGGCATCCTTGAGCAGAAATATGAGATGGCCGCCGATACTTTCCGCAAGGAAAGGGAGGCCCTCAGGAGCCTCCCTGGCCGCTTCGCTTGAGCGTGAACAACTTCCTGCGGGGGGAGCAGGGGTGCCTTTCATCAGGATTACCTATTATTGCAGCATCTTCATGAATTCCTTTTCCGCCTTGCTATTCGCCTTGCTGAACTCTTTGTTAGCAAAGATTTTGCGATCCTCATTCAACTTCAGTGCCTGTTTGAGTTTAGGAGAACCCTCCATGTCGAATGTATAAGCACCATCATACGTCGAACTGCTGCAGATTACCTTCACACTGATCGGTTTCTTCTCGCTGAAGAGTGTGAGGATTTGTTCAGAAACCACTCTTTCCGGGACAAAATAATCATCACTGTTGGATGTTGCTGCAAAAGAGAGAGAATCTTTTTGTCCTTCGTTAAAAATGAATCTGTGCTCCAGGCCGGAACGATACGTCTTTTTAGGATTTGCAACCCGGAAACGTACACTGTTGTAGTACCGCGCGTCATTCTTGCTCTTGACGCTATATATTATAATGCCCAGACTCGCCGCTGTGCTTGTCGTGTCACGGCGGATAATAGCCCCGGACCACCAGTTCCGATCCGTTACGACTTCGCGCAATGCACCTTCCACATCATCGGTCAGTTTTAATGAGGGCCAATAGACGTCGTAGTCGCCGGCGTTGTAGTTTATCTCCCATGGGCCGAATTTTTTTCCATGCTCATTCTGGGCATATTTCTCGGTCTTCGGAGTACATGAGATTGCCGCAGGAAGCAGAGCGGCAAATACCAGGAGTTTATTCAATGCATTCATATCAAAGAGGTTTTTAGTGACGGTTTAATAAGCGTCCACGTTTTTATGGAATATGGCGATTGTTTCCTGACTTTATCAATGCGTCACCCATTATTGTTTAACCAGTCGTCGGTCTCGATGAGGTAGGCGATGTCGTGCTCTTCCTTGGATGTGTAGATAGTCTTGGTCAGTGTCTTGCCATTCTCGGGGAGATCAACTTCGATG